>JAIOJA010000018.1 GCA_019912315.1 Planctomycetota bacterium | reverse complement strand
GCGACGAGCGTCGTGCACGGGCGCAGGCCGACGCGGCACAGCTGAAACGCATTCAAGGCCGGACTGACGGCAAGGACACCAGCGGGGTTCGAAAGGAGAGGGGACGCGCGTCGAGGCTGACTGAGCCCTTGGGCATGGATGACGTTCCCGAAGGAGCTTCTCAGTTGTTTCGGGACAGGTACGCAAGCGTCCTGCGCGACTTTCACTCCGGCCGGCCTTTGGGGCCGACGAACCGAGTCGCGACCAGCCTGACAGAAGCCAAGGCCATTGCCGCAAAGTTCGCGGGGCAGAAGTAAGCGGATTGTCTGTGCAAACCCGTCCGATAGCGGCGCATGGGGCAATACCCTCCAAGGCGGCTGTCGGAAGTTGTGGGATGGCGCAGCGAGAGATCGTGGCGCGCTGCGTCATCTCCACCTGTTGTCATTACCGAAAATGCCGTCTTGGTAGTTTTCGACAGCAATGCGGGCGAGTAGTGAGTGATCACTTGGCTTCTTTGTCGCCCGGAAAGCCCTTTAGTACAGGCTTTCACGCGGATACCCGCATGCCAGATGTCCATCTCAGCGCGACTCTGTACTCAAGTGCGGATCGGGCCCCCGCTACCAAAGTACAGCGCCCGGCCAATCTCGGCCGGGCGCTTCTAACTTCAGGCCTCAAGATGACTTGCGCGCTTGATCGCGGTCGGTGGTTCGAATCGACTTCCTGCGTACCCCGCTACCAACACCGAAAGCTTACTCGTTTGGCGGTGCGCTGCTAACATGCAGGGTGAAGACGCAAGCTCGTTCCCCCATCCGGTTGCGGGGCGCGAGACAACCATCACCGTTGGCGGTGGGAAGACGGTGTTTTGCTACAATCCTGGCCAGACAGGCCGTGGCTCAGGAACGCCTAGAAATAGGGCTGACGGAGTTTCCGGTAGGGACAGGGGTCGTGAGTCGTCACGGGACCCCCGTTTGGGGGTCCCGGTGACTGCTTCTTCTACGCTGCTATGACTTGCGTTGGTCGGAGCCCTTGCCGGGCGTCGCGCTCCTGGGCGGGTTTTTTGGGCCCGGTGCAGCTGAGCTTGCGCCCGACTTCTTGTACTCCTTCGAGGAGGCCTGCGGGTTGTTCTTGGCCCCGTCCTTGGGGTTGCCCGTTGAGGCCTTGACGTCCTGCGGCTTCTTGCCGGAATCCTTGTGTTCGTTTGACATTGTAGCTCCTGTGTCCATGTATCCCTGCCCGGTAGATGATACGGCAGCACTAACGCACTGCCTTCCGCGCAGCTTGATCAATCTGTCTATGGCTCGGTGATTGCTGTGGCGTCGAGTGTTACCGCAGTTTGCGCCAACGCCCGTCCAAGCATTACCGAGTTGGTTTCCATTACGATCTGGGTCTTGCACAGAATCACGCCCTTGAAGTCGGACGTAGTTCCCAGCGTCACCTGGCCCGCAACTTGCCAGAAGATGTTCTTTGGAAGCGCGCCGGCGAGGGTGACGATCGCGCCGTTGCCGACCGTTAGGTCCTGCGCGATCTGGAATATCCAGACGTCGTTCGCCCCACCTGTGAGTGTCACGCTTGAGGGAATGCTGACGCCGGTGTCCCACTTGTAGAGGCCGGGGGCCAGGTTCATGCCCTGGATGTTGCCGGCGCCCAGGTTCAGCTCGTCGGGCAGCAGTCGTCCATTCGCGTCGTCGTAGGCGGTCTGCATGTCCAGCACGGCCGTTGTCATGATTGACGGAGTCGGCGGCGCGTAGGTTGCCGCGTACATGCGACCACCTGGTACGGAGCTGGAAGTTGAGAACTCACCTGAAGCGTCCAGGGTTTCGCCGAACCCCGTGAAGAACGAAGCGGCGGCCGGGCTCAGGCCGACATCGCCAGTGACTGCCGTTGCGCCCGTGGTAGTAACGGTAGACTTCGCGAGGATGGTGTAATTGGCGGCGGTCCCCAGGTTCACGGCTGCCGGTCCGTTGGACACGGTGGTGCCGGTCTGGAAACTCCAGACATAGTCAGCGAACAACGGATTGTTCGCGAGGTCTTTCGCCGCCGTGGTGATCCGCGCGGTGATGGTGACGCCGGCCGGCAGGTTGCCGGTGGGGTTGAAGGTTGCCGTGGTGCCCGGGCAGAGAACTTCTCCCGGGATGGAGGCCGCCCCGTCCATCAAAGTGAACGAAACTGAATTCAGTGTCGCCGAGTCCATCTGCTCACTGAACGTCGCGGTGACATTCTGGTTGATCGACACGCTGGTGGAGAGATCGGCCGGATTCACGGCTGTCACGACTGGCGCCGAGCTGTCTGACGTAGTGCCGGTGGTGAAGCTCCAGGAATAGACGCTTGCGAGGGAGTCGCCGTTGGCGTCCTTGACCGCAGTGGACAGTGTTGCCGTGAACAGGGTCGAGGCAGGCAGGCTCGAAGTCGGCAGGAAATCGGCCGAATGATTCAGGGCGTCATAGCTGACGGTCCCGACCACGGACGTCGTGCCGGGGCCCTGCACGGTGAAGTTGGCCGGGGTCAGGGTCGCGTCGTCCATCGCTTCGCTGAAGCGAGCGATGATGTTGGTGTTAATGGCAACGTTGACCGCGTCGGAAGCCGGGAAGGTGGACAGCACGGTCGGCTTGACACCGCCTGACTTGCTGCTGCCGTTCTTACTGTCGTCGTTCTTGCATCCGGCAATGGCTGTAACCAGCACCAGCGTCGTTATGGCGAAGGCGCATGTCTTGAGAATGCTCATTTGGATACTTCTCTCTTACAGGGGAAGCATCACCCGCAAGCGATGCAGAATGGCAGTGTGTCCTGGCGGCGTGCGGTCCTACTTTGACTTCCTGCCGCCGATCGAGCCGACGCCGATCATGAGCACGCCGATACCGGCGGTGATCGCCCCTGCGATGCCGATCGGCGGAAAGTCTCCGTCGTCGACAACGATGTGAATGTCGTCGCCGATGTCGATAGCGTCGTGGTCTTCGTACATGACAACGAGGCCCCAGATGACGCCGGTAAGGCCGACGACGAACAAAAGGACTCCAATCAGGGTGAGAGCTTTCATGTGCGTCTCCTTTTAGGTGCGCCGCGAGCGAGTGAGCATCCGGAAGATCTCAATCCCGATCGCGATCACGAACAGGATGAGAAGTACGTGTACCAAGCCGCCCATGGTGGCGTCGAAGGCGAAGCCGAGGATCCAAAGCACCAGGAAGATCAACGCGACGGTCCAGAGGATTGCAGAAAGTCCATTCATGACAGTTCTCCGTATGTGTGGCTGTTTGCTCGGCGTTGGTGGCTTGCGGCCTTAAGCATGCCGAGCGCTGTTCTGGCCCGAAGGCCACCGTCCAGAATCACCTGGGCGGGCGCGGCAAGCTCGACGTAGAGGTCGGGCTCGCTGTAGTAGCTGAGCGCGAACTCAACGCCCTTCATGCAGTTGCGCTGGTCTTGAAGGGCTGTGGTCAGGCTCCTGATCACCGTGGCCATCTCGTTGGCCAGTTCGGCGTCAACCCAGACTGTGCCGGCCTCGATGCCCTGTGCGATTTCCTTGGCCCTATCGATTTTGGCGTCCATACTCCCCCCTGTGCTTCGTGCGGTGTAGGTTGAAAGTTGTCGTTTGGCGACATTTGCCCTGTCAGCGCCGTTGCTCATGGCTGTAGCCTTGTTGTTTCGCTGCAACAGCTATAGCGCCACGCCTCTGATGGGATAATTAGGAAGTTTGAGCGCGATCCGTCGGAAATTACGGCATGTGCGGAGATCCGCCATGCAGACAGGATTGCGGGACGTCCGCCGGGGCCGGTAGGAATTCGACGGCCCGATTCAGGGGCTTCCGGCGCCAGCGGTTTCGTCTGCGCGCCGACCTGGCAGATGATCTTGCTTCAAGGAATTTCTTGCGGACCATCCGGAACGCGTTTACTGCTTGGCAAAGATTTCGTCGCGGGCGGCTTCGGTGATGGCCTTGACGGCCGGGTGCTTGATCTTTCTTTCAACCGATATTGCGTAGAATTGCTGCCGCACGTCTGCAGTGCGACCGACTACGGCGACATTGTACTGGCGCTTGACTTCCGGCTCGATTACCGACGGCGCCACAAATACGCCCTTGCCGTGGCTTCCGAAGTCCTTCGTAAGGGCGCTGTCATCGCATGCTGCGATTAGCAACGGCCTAATGCCGGTATTGTCAAACCAGTCTTCCAGTGAACGGCGTACAGCTGAGGGTGAGCCGGGCAGCAGAAATGGCGCGCCGTCAAGCGAGCCGGGGAACTTCCGCCGCAGACTCTTCGCCAGCGCCGGCGTCGCGAAGAACGTGGTGTCGCACTCACCGAGCAGGTGGCTGAACACCCGCACGGCTAACGTGGGGCTTGCCGGGCGGTCGGCGATCACAACGTCGACGCGGTAGAGGGCGAGCTCGGCCAGGAACTCATCGAGCGACTTGTCCGAGCGGCACACGATCTGGATGCCGTGGTCCAGCTCAAATGCAGGCTCCAGGAAGCGGCGTACCAGTGAAGGTGGAAGGACATCGGCGACTCCCACCACCAGCCGCAGTTCGCGGTTGCTGCCTCGGCCCTGGATGGCATCCACGAACTCGTTGCCCAGTGAGAAGATTTCGTCGGCGTAGCGGTACGCCGTTTGACCGGCCTCGGTCAGCACTAGCCTTCGCCCCCGTTTTGCGAATAGCTTGACTCCGAGCGATTCCTCAAGGCGATGAATCTGGCCGCTGATTGTCGGATGGGCGAGCAGCAGCTTCTCGCTGGCCTTAACGATCGAGCCTTCCTTGGCGACAACCCAGAAGTACATGAAGTGGTGGTAGTTCAGCCATTCCATACAAAGAAGCATACAACGGTATTATCAACATCATGCGTCTAATGTTCCTTATCGTCGAATCATGCGTCCTGCGGGTACAGTCTTGGCGAGACACGTCGTGCAACGAGACGGGTCAGCCATGCATTTCGGCAGGAGTCTCATGAAAATCACAATCACCCATCGTCGTCTCACCCTCACCGATGAAGTCAAGGAACGCATCGAGCAGCGGGTCGGTGTTGCGCTGGGACGCTTCGGAGATCGCATCAAGCAGGTCAGCGTGAAGTTCACGAACGGAGAGATCAACGGCAACGCGCCGGAACACAAGTGCGTGATCGAGATCGAGCTGAACAAGAAGCTCAAGGTAGAAGCGGCCGACCGCGACGTTCTCTCCGCGATGGACCTCGCCCTCGAGCACGCCACGCGCAAAATCGACCATACGCTTGCGAAGGAATCCGGCCGCTGATCAGGCTTCAGCGACCAGGAAGTGGGCCGGGAAGCCGCCATGCAGGCCGCTTTGATCATCTATCGAGAATTACGAACGATCCCGTTCAATCTATCTAATAGTCAAACTTCGCGGCCGAGCCTAGACAAGCTCCACAAGAAGCAGTCAACAGTTGGAGGTCGGATCATGAGCGCCAGCACCAGCCAGATCGATAACTCGGTTCACGGCCTCGACCAGTTGCGCAAGGCAATTGCCCCGACGCACTACACACGAAGCGAAGTCCTGAGGTCAGTTGTGTTCGCCCTGAGCTACTACAGCGAGCCCGACCTGTATTTTGAGCCGGTGATGCCTGGTGAGCCCGTGCTGGACGGCGGGCTTCGGGCCCGCGCCGCGCTGGAGATGATGCGAAATTCGATTCGAGAGACACGCCGCCAAACGGCGAAGAAGGAGTACAGCCATGAATAGCCTGTCTGCAGTTCTATGGACGATTGCCGCCATCCTGCTTGTGTTCTGGATTGTGGGGCTTATCGCCCAGGCTACCTTCGGCGGACTCATTCACCTGCTGCTGGTCCTGATTGTGGCTGCCGTTGCAATCGAGGTTGTTCGAATTCTTTCACGCCCGAAGCCTCAGTAGCAAATCACGCGCACGGCGTCGGCGTTTTCCGTCAACGCATCAACTTTGACCGAAGTGAATCAACGACGGGCCACTTCCATTCGGCCCGGCGAACGCGGCCCCTCGATGCCGGTCTGGGGATCGCTGTCCCTCTAACAGCCGGCAGGAGAAGTCCTATGTCCATCTACAAGCTCACAAACCTGGAATCCAACACCCCGAAAAAGGAACAGGAGAAGCTTTCTTCAGCGCTCAACAAGTTGAGCGGCGTCACGAGCAGCAAGCTCTCGCCTGAGCGTAAGGAGTTTTCGCTTGAGTGCTCCGGCACCGCGCCGAGCTTCGACGCGGTCAAGAGCGCCTGCACCGGTGCGGGTTTCCAGCTTCAGCCGCAGGCAGACAAGCAGCCGCAGGGTCAGCAGCAAAAGCAGAAGTAGCGAGCAAACTCCGGATGCGCCGGTCGATGGCAATCATGCCGAACCCGGCGCATCCGGCCCCCGCCAAGCGATGCCGCTCGCGAAACAGCGCAAGGAGAAAGTATGACCAAGCCAACCAACCCAGCCGAGAAACCCCGCGGCGACGACACCCGCACGCAGGATCAACATGCCGCCGACGATCGCCAAGAACTCAAGAGGCAGACCGATAGAGTTAAGGCAGCCAAAGACGCCGGCGCTTTTGACCGTAGCGCGGAACAAAGACGACTCGCAGCCCATATCGTAGGCGGCCCTGGCAGCGACGAGCGTCGTGCACGGGCGCAGGCCGACGCGGCACAGCTGAAACGCATTCAAGGCCGGACTGACGGCAAGGACACCAGCGGGGTTCGAAAGGAGAGGGGACGCGCGTCGAGGCTGACTGAGCCCTTGGGCATGGATG
>JAIOJA010000083.1 GCA_019912315.1 Planctomycetota bacterium | reverse complement strand
GCGGACACCTACCGCCGGCTGCTGGATGAAACCCCGCCGGTTGAGATCAAGGGCGAGGTGAAGGACCGGATCAAGTGGTGGGACACGCCGGAGAACTGGAGCATCTGCTGGCGCAACCGCGGCGCCCTGAACATGAAAATTCTGAAGGAAAGGCTGACGGATGAAGTGTGGGACCCAACCACGCGCTTTGGCGGCACCCGCGCACCGCCCGGAGGGTAGTTGGTAGTTGACGGTTGACCGTTGACCGTTGACCGTTGACGGTCACGTATTGACGTGTCAACAGGTGATGGGTGCTCGTCGCGTCGTGGCGTGGGGCAGTTATCGCGGAACCCGTCTCCCGACTCGTCGTTAAATCGACGCGTCAATCTTCGCCAACAGTGCACCCGCTATCGCGCCAGCCCCCGCGTCTCGCGACGCGCCCTCTCTTCTGGCGTGATCCCCATTACTGCATCTACCTGTTCTCGCGTCATGGCGGGGCGATACTCCACGGGCGGCAACTCGCCGCGGGCGCGCCTGACGAAATCGCGGCCCCACTCACGCGTGAACAGCCTGCTTTGGGCGGTATGCCTGAGCTCGATTTTCAGACCCGGCTGCATGATGCGCGCCCCGCATTCGACCAGACGGTTCTCAATCAGCTCGATGGCGCCGCCGAACTTGCGGTAAGCGCGATCGCAGCCCACGAAGCCCGCGGCGGGCACGCCGGCAAGGCGGCGTCCCGGGACCAGGTGCGCCGCCATAGAGCGGTCAAAGGGAATGAAGTCGCCGTGATGTTCGCCGTCGCCGTGGGTCGGCTCGCCAACCAGGACGGCGTCCGCTTCAAGCAGTATTGACGCGTCAAGTAAATATGCGTTGTAGATGTCCACTTCCGCGTCGGCTTCCAGCACGCCTTCCGCGGCGCACTCGGCTGTTTCACGGGTGTTGCCGCCGCCCGACGCGTACACAACCACCACTTTCAACCTACACCCCGTCCAGGCGCCCGGTCGGGCCTTGCAGCGCAGGAATCGCGCGAAGATCGGTCAGCACGGAAAAGAACCCGATGCACTTGCCGTCCCGCATGTGCGCGCGGGAAACATCCATGACCGGCACTTCGCGCCCCTTGGCGTCGATCAGCCGATACCGGGCGACCAGCTTGCCGCCGCTCTTGGCCAACTCCTCGTCCATCCGTTCAAGAAAATCCAGATCATCGGGATGCACCACCGACGCGGCCGTGTACTGCTGATTGTTCAGAAAGCCCTGCACGTCGTAGCCCAGCATTCGGGCGGCCTCGGCATTCACCAGCTTGAGCGTGTAATGCTCATCATTGGCCGAATACAGCGTGACAACGGGCAGCGCATGCAAAAAATCTTCGAGTGGCAACTCGTGCATATTGTTCATGACGGTACATCACCTGGTTATGGGCGCAGAGGAAGTATAGTCACATCTGTCGCGCCCCGCACCTGTCTATCGGGCACGACTTTTCCGGCAAGTCACTCCCGGTGGGCATACACAACCACGCCGCCATCGGCATCCCAGTTGATGGACAGCACGTTTGGCACGCAGCAGACGGGGCAGTCTTCCACATACCGCTGTTGCGCCCCGGCACTGGGATCAAGCGACACCTCGATCTTCTCGCCGCAGGAATCACAGGTATAAAGCCCGGTCTCGTCCATCGACACTTACCCGTTATTCCGTTGCGCCGTCCGGCCAGCCTTCAGCCACACCCGCAGCACCGTCAGGTCGCCCGGGCCGATGCCGGGTATGCGCGCGGCCTGGCCCAGCGTCCGCGGGGCGACCGCCGCGAGCTTTTCACGCGCCTCTTTTCGCAACGGGTCGATCGCGGCGTACCGCAATGCGGCAGGAAGCGTAACGGACTCGAGTTCGCGCAGGCGGGCGACCTCGGCGTCTTCACGATCCATGTAGCCGGCGTATCGGGCGTCGATCTGCAGCGTGGCAGTGGCTTCCGGGTCAAGATCACGCAACCCCGGCACGAGCTCCAATGCGCGGTCCCACGGGTAGTCCGGCGTGCGCATGTGGTCAAAGACGGACTTTTCGCCGTCTCGGGTCTGTTTCAGCAGCGCCTCGCCGCGGGTGTAGTCAGCCAGCTTGGCCTCGAAGCGGGCCTTGCGATCGGGCTCGACGCAGCCGATCTCGATGCCCAGGGGCGTCAGGCGCCGATCCGCGTTGTCCGTGCGCAGGCGCAGGCGATATTCGGCCAGACTGGTGAACATGCGGTACGGCTCGTCCGTGCCCCTGGTGGTCAAGTCATCGACAAGCACGCCGATGTAGCCCTGGTCGCGCCGCAGCACGATCGGCTCACGTTCTTGACTGGTCAAGGCGGCGTTCAGACCGGCCATCAGCCCCTGCGCGCCGGCCTCTTCATAGCCGGTCGTGCCGTTGATCTGCCCGGCCAGATAAAGCCCGCCCACGAGCTTGGTTTCCAGGGTGCTGTAGACCTGGGTCGGCGGAATGAAATCGTACTCGACCGCGTAGCCGTACTTCAGGATCTTCGCGTTCTCAAGCCCCGGAATCGTGCGTACGACCACATCCTGAACGTCGCGCGGCATGGATGTCGAAATGCCGTTGGGATACACCTCGTTTGTGTCCCGCCCCTCGGGCTCAAGGAACACGTGATGGCTCAGCTTGTCGGGGAAGCGCTTGATCTTGTCTTCAATGGACGGGCAGTAGCGCGGCCCGATGCCCACGATCTGGCCACTGTAGAGGGGGCTGCGCTTGAGGTTTTCCTCGATCACGCGGTGCGTGTTTTCGTTTGTATGAGTAATGAAGCAGCTGACTTGCGGGTGCGTGATCTCGCGCGTCATGAACGAGAACGGCACCGGCGGGTCGTCGCCCTTCTGCTCTTCAACCGCTGACCAGTCAATCGTTGACCCGTCAAGACGCGGCGGTGTGCCTGTCTTCAAGCGCCCCGTGCGGAAACCCAGTTCGCGGAGCTGCACCGCCAGCCCGTGCGTTGCCTTCTCGCCGGCGCGCCCGCCCTCAATCTTGTCCTCGCCGTAATGCAGCAGCCCGCCCAGAAACGTGCCGGTAGTCAGGACAACTCGTGAAGCACGCAGCTCACGCCCGTCGGCCAGAACAACGCCCTTGACCGCCTGTCCCGTGCCGCGCGTCCCGTGTGCCGTGTCCTTGAAGTCGGCACGGGGCTCGGGACTCGGGACTCGGGACAGAGTCAACCCAACCGCTTCGCCCTCAACGACCGTCAGCCCGGCCGTGCCCTCACACATCTCCTGCGCGGCGCGCTGGTAGGCATTCTTGTCGGCCTGTGCGCGCGGCGAGATCACCGCGGCGCCCTTGCTGGTGTTCAACATGCGGAATTGGATGCCGGCCGCGTCGATGAGCCGCCCCATCGCGCCGCCGAGGGCATCGATCTCGCGCACAATCTGCCCCTTGGCGACGCCGCCAATTGCCGGGTTGCAGGACATGCGCCCAATGCCGTCGCGGGTAAACGTGATCATGCAAGTGTTTGCGCCCACACGCACCGAAGCCAAAGCAGCCTCAATGCCCGCATGTCCCCCACCAACCACGATTACGTCAAAATTGGTCAAAACTACACTTTCCTCCGCTGTTCCATCCAGCTTGGCAGATCCCGTGTACCGTGAACGACCCCAAGAACAAAGACGTTTTCACCATGGACTTCGAACGGGATGACAACGCGAAATCTGCGAATCAAAACGCGTCTGTAATGCTTCCAGATCACGCGGTGACTGAGCGGCCGCGCTTGTAACTTCACAATGGCCTGCTCTACAGCGTTGGCGAATTCGTCACCCAAGCCGGGCCGCTACTTCTCGAACCATACCGCGTAGCCGGTGACGTCATCCCTGAATCTGGAGTGGTAGCGCGCTGCTAGCGCCACTGTTTGCTCCGAAGCCACTTGATGACTTCGTCATGCGACAATCCGCTTTCTGGGTTCTCGCGGAGTTCCTTGGCTCGCCTCTCCATCTCCGCCATTGCGGCTTTGGAGATGGGGATGTTGGCATCTTCCTCGTACAGCGACTCCCAGATGCTGTCGATCAGTGCAAGAGGCTCAGCGTTGCTGAGTTTGCGAATGGCATCAATGCCGATGGTCTGTGGCATGACCACAGCATAGCACACCCCTGGCCTGCCAGCAAAGCGCAGCCACTAGCCACTGGACTCGCGCCGCTTTATCCTGCCCGCCCATGAACCTTGAACTGATCGCCTATCTGAAGCAGCAGTCGCAATTCACGCCGGTTCCGGTGATTGAAGAAAAGCTCAAGCTTGAGCGCGACCAGGTGTTTACCGACGTGGAAGCGGCAATAGAGCAGGGCTACTCCATCGAGTTTCATCCCTACCTCGGGGTCAAGCTGATCGACATCCCTGACAAGTTCCTGAAACACGAGATCCGGGACGACCTGAACACAAAAAACGTCGGGCGCAAACTCAAGATCTTCGATCAGGTCACCAGCACCAACGAAACCGCCTGGGAGCTCATTGAATCCGAACAGGAGTTGCGCGACGGCACGGTCGTCATCGCCGAATCCCAGACCCGCGGGCGCGGACGCATGGGGCGCGAGTGGCACTCCACGCCCGGCGCCGGGCTGTGGCTGAGCGTCGTGCTGAAATGCAATGTGCCGCCTGACAAGGTTACCTTCCTAACGGCCGGCGCGGCGCTCGCAATCGCCAACATGCTGCAGCAGTTCATTCACCTGCCCGCCGAAATCAAATGGCCCAACGACGTGATGATCCGTGGCCGAAAGGTCTGCGGCATTCTGGTTGAAGCCCGCAGCAATCAACCCAACGTGTTTGTGCTTGGTATCGGCATGAACGTGAACCAGGTGCGCGCCGACTTCCCTGAAAGTCTACGCGACACGGCTACCAGCCTGCGCCTTGAGCGCCCCGGCGCCCGGGGCATGAACCGCGTGCGCGTGCTGCGCCCGCTGCTGTTCTACCTTGACCGCATCTACACACAGATCCGCAAGAAGAAGTGGGACCGGCTGGCCGAGGCCTGGTCTGAATTCGTCCATATGGGCGGCAAGCACGTCAGCCTGCAGCAGGGCGGTCAGGAACTGCGTGGCAAAGTTGTGCGTGTGCATCCAGCCGATGGCATTACACTGAAACTCGAGAGCGGCGAAGAGAAGACCTGCTCGGCCGAAAGCGTCGCCAACGTCCGCGACTTGCCGAGCGATTCTGTGGACGCCGAAGAGAACGAGTAGGCGCCCGCGTGCCTTTGTGATGACCGAACCGGAAGATATCTACGATTCGCCGGAACTCTATGACATGCTCAGCACGGGCGTGCCCGGCGACGTGGCCTATTTCAGCAAGCTCGCAAAGCAGGCCAAGCGTGTGCTGGAACTGGCGACGGGTACGGGCCGCGTGACCATACCGATGGCCCGCGCGGGCGCGAAAGTCACAGGCATTGAGTTGCGCGATAAAATGCTGGCGGCGGCCGATGAGCACCTGAGCGCAGAAAAGCCCGAAGTCCGCCAGCGCGTGGAGCTGTTCCAGGGTGACATGCGCGCATTCGACCTGGGTAAAACCTTCCCCCTGATCGTGATCCCCTTCCGGGCCTTCCAGCACCTGATTGACGTGAGAGACCAGCGCGCCTGCCTGGAGTGCTGCCGCGATCACTTGACCCGTCAAGGCAGCCTGGTAATCAACCTGTTCGACCCGAACCTGAAGATTCTTGCGTCGAGCCTTGCGCCGAACGCCACTGCCTCTCGCAAGGTCGGCGAAGTGGAGTTGAAGGGCGGCGAGCGTGTCGTCGCCTTCGCCACGCGGACTTCCTGCCCTGAAGAACAGTGGTTCGAGGAAGACTGGGTGTACGAGTGCTTTGACAAGGGCGGGCGCTCTCAGTGGCGCCGCTCACGGAAGTTCCGCCTGCGCTGGTTCGGGCGCTACGAGATGGAGCACATGTTCGAGTTGTGCGGGCTCGAAGTCGAGAAGCTCGAGGGTGGTTTTAAAGGCCAAGCCTACCACCACGGCGGCGAGCAAATCTGGACCGTGAGGCGGGTGTAGAACTTTGGTCCGGCGCGACGTAGGGTTGATCGGGAACTAACCAGGAGAGAACCGTGGCCGTAACGCCCTCAAACATGCTGCCCCTGGGCACGTCTGCGCCGGACTTCAGCCTGCCGGACATCAGTGGCGACACGGTTTCTCGTAGGACCTACGCCGGGCACCCATTGCTGGTCATGTTCATATGCAACCACTGCCCTTTCGTGATTCACGTAGCCGGCGAGCTCGCGCGCCTGGGCAATGACTATCGCGACAAGCTCGCCATCGTTGCGATCAGCGCCAACGACGTCAGCACCCACCCGGACGACTCGCCCGAGAAGATGAAAGAAGAAGCCGCACAGCGCGGCTACAGCTTCCCCTACCTCTATGACGAATCACAGGCCGTCGCGAAGGCGTACCACGCGGCCTGCACGCCGGATTTCTTCCTGTTCGACAAAGACCACAAACTGGTCTATCGCGGGCAACTCGATGACTCGCGCCCGAACAGCGACATCCAGGTCACGGGCAAAGACCTGCGCGCGGCCATCGACGCCGTGCTTGCGGGCAAGCCCGTAGACGAGAAGCAGCGCCCCTCAGCAGGCTGCAACATCAAGTGGAAAGCGGGCAACGCGCCGGCCTACTTCGGCTAGTCAATCGTGCGATTGATCAGCCAGCGCACGTCACGCGCCACGCGGGAATGCGCAACCTTGATGCGCCCTTCCAGTGAGTAGCGATCCGAACCCTGGGTCGTTCCGGGGCTGTCTACTGCGCCACGGAAGATCACCTTGCCGCTGCCGTCCTTGATCGTGAGAATCCCCTGGATCCATCCCGGCGCCTTGTAGAAAAACGCATAGGTGCCCAGGTTCATCGCCGTGATCAGCAGTTCTACGCGCGCGCCGCCCTGGGGCGCGGCTGTGCCTGTATAGACTGCCTTGTCAGCAGCAGAGCAGTCATTGGCAAACTGGTTCGACCAGTCGTCTGTGCGAACCTTCCACTCGCCATCCGAAAGCTCCCAGTCCGGGTCGCGCTGGAAGTCGTACGCGACGGGTTCAATATAGAAGGAGGATGTGCCGGCAAGCGCCCTGGCGTCGTCAATCTCCGGCGTGACAACCGTAAGCCCGCCGCCGCAACCGACCAGCAACAGTGCGCTCAGCAAGCTCGCGACCACCGCGCCCTTGCGGGCGCTGTTTCCGGTACCGTTCATGATTGTCCCCCTGAATTGTCTTGCCAGTCAGACCGTCGACAGACGGTTTTAGTCCGCAGCTTTCTTGCCCGTGAGTTCCTCAATGGCTGCGCGCGCGGCGTCGTGTGCGGCGGTGGCCTTCTTGTCCTTGACGATCTTCTCCAGCGCGCTCACGGCGCCCTTTTCGTCGCCGCCTTTGGCTTGCGCCTTCGCGGCCATGATCCTGGCCTGCCAGGCTTTGTCGCTGTCTTTGAAGTCCTTGGAAAAATCAATGAACGAGTCCTGTGCCAGGGACCATGCCTCGCAGGCGTACTCCGCTTCGCAGGCCTGCCATGACAGCGATTCGATATTCGGGTCGGCCTTGTCGTTCTTCTTCGTCAGCTTGATCGCTTCGTCATAATGCTCACGCGCCTTGGCTGCGACAAAACCCTTGGCCCAGGCGTCCGCGAGGTCGACTTGCATCTGTACGTCGTTCTTGAGGTCCTTGTCGGCTTCGAGCCTTTCGTTCAGCTTGTCGATCGGCGCCTGGAACGCGGCGTACTTTTCCGCTGCCTCGTTCATGGCGTCGGCAATCTCTTCTTTGCTGTGCTCTTTGCGACCGCTGGTGCTGTCGTGGCTCATTTCCTTGCGCCACAGGTGTTTGGTCGCACCGGGCGCGTAGACGCTGACGGTGCAGGGCCAGCCGTAGCTCTCGGCGAGGGCCGGATTCACGCACTGGTTGTCCTTGTGCGCCAGGCTGAAGCAGTTGACGACAGCAAGCTCGAACGTGTCAGCGTTGGCGGCAATGGCCTCATCTTCATTGATAGCGGCCGTGAACTGGATCTGCGCGTTGGTGCGGTCGCCCGGCACAATCGCGTAGCTGATCAGGAAGATGCCCTTGCCGCTTTTGTCGGCGGCTTTCTGGGCCTTCTCGAGGGTTTCGAAACTGGCTTCCGCGTATAGGCCGGATGCCAGTATGAACAGGCACAACGCAAACGTGGTTTTCATGGTAGTCGCCGGGAGGGGTCGGGCTCAGGGACCGACAGGCTAGTGACGAATGTCGGCGGCGTCAATTCCGCTCGCGCTGGATCCAACTGATGACTTCGACGGCAAAGGCGTCGTGGGCGGATTCGAGGCGCCCGCCGTAGGTCCACCACTGGTGCCCCGCGTCGCCGGGCGTGCGGAACTCCACGTCCCAGGCTTTCAGAATTCCGCCTGCCGCGTCCGTGATGATGACCTCGCCCCAGCAGATGGCCGGCTTGCGGATCAGCCCGGCGTGGAAGCCGAGGTCCACTTCGCGCACGATCAGCCGGATGGCCGCGCCGCCTGGCGGCAGGTCGCCCTGGAGTCGTTCAATGGGTGCGCGGCGCGTGACCTCCAGGCGCTTGACCCAGGCCTCGGTGAAGTCGGCCGTCTTCTCGGCCCATTCGTCGCCCGGGATTTCCCAGTCTTCGGGAACTTCAAAGTCATAGATCACCGGCGCGGCGTAGAACTGCTCGACAGCAGCCAACGGCGACGGTGGGTCTTCGATTTTGGGTGTCGACGAGCAGGCAGAGAGGACCAGCGCAGCAAGTGAAACGATGATGAGTGTTCGCATGTCCGTACTGTACCAGCCGTCGATGCCGTTGCCGAACGTAGAAGCCCCCGCATTGCTGCGGCGGCTGGGTTTGAGTTACTCCCAACTGTAGAAGCCCTGCCCGGACTTTTTGCCAAGCTTGCCGTCCTCGACCATCTGGCGCATTAGCTTGGGGGCTTTGAAAACTTCGCTGTTCAGTTCTTCGTGCAGGTAGTCGGCGATGTTGAGTCGCACATCCAGCCCCACCAGGTCGGTAAGCCTCAGCGGGCCCATGGGGTGGGCGTAGCCCAGGGTCATGGCCTTGTCGATGTCTTCGGGGCTTGCGACGCCTTGCTCGACCATGCGGATCGCTTCGAGCCCTAAACACACGCCGAGGCGGCTGGTGGCGAAGCCGGGAAAGTCCTTCACGACAATGCAGTCCTTGCCCAGCTTTTCACCCACTTCTTTCACGGCAGCCAGAGTCGCGGCGCTGGTGGACTCCGCGACGACGATCTCCAGCAGCTTCATGATGTGGACCGGGTTGAAAAAGTGCGTGCCGATCACGCGATCCGGGCGCTTGGTGGCGGCCGCGATCTTTGCAATGCTGAGGCTGCTGGTGTTGCTACCGAAGATGCAGTCTTCTTCGCAGAGTTCTTCCAGCTTGCCGAACAGCTCGGCCTTCAACTCAAGCTTCTCGGGAATCGCCTCGATCACCAGTTGCGCCTGGTGCGCGGCCGCGGCGAGGTCGGTCGTGCCCTTGATGCGGTTGAGGCTGGTGTCCATCACCTCAGGCGCGACCTTGCCTTTCTCGACGCCTTTGGCGAGGTTCTTGCGGATGCTGTCGAGCCCGCGGTCCACGAACTCCTGCTTGATGTCGTACAGGCTGACCGTGTAGCCCGACATGCCCGCGACCTGCGCGATGCCGTGGCCCATGGTGCCGGCGCCGATGACTGCGATTTTGGTGATCATGATGTCGCCCGATTTCTGTGGTTCGTTGCCGCCTACGGCGACTCCCCGGCCTTTCGGCCGGGGCTCTTGTTCAGGAATGCGGTCATGCGCTGATGCTTGTCTTCGCTTTCGAACAGCATGGCCTGGGCGACGGATTCGAAGACCAGCCCGGTTTCCAGGCCGGTGCGGCTGCTCTGATTCAGGGCCTGCTTGGCGACTCGAACCGCGAGCGGGCCTTTCTTGCAGATGGTCTGTGCCAGCTTGTTGGCTTCTTCAAGCAGCGCGGCGTCTTCCACCACGCGGTTGAGCAGGCCGATCCGGTGGCACTCGTCTGCGTCGATGATCCAGCCTGTCAGTACAAGCTCTTTGGCCCGTCCCAGCCCCACAATGCGCGGCAGGCGCTGCGTGCCGCCAGCCGCGGGGATGATGCCCAAATTGACTTCCGGCTGTCCCATCTTGGCGGACTTGCCGCCGATGCGAATGTCGCAGGCCAGGCTAAGCTCACAGCCGCCGCCGAGCGCGTAGCCCTTAATGGCCGCGATCACCGGTGCGGGGTTGTTTTCGATCTTGTTGAACAGGGCGTTGTTGATGGCGGCCAGAGATTCCAGCGCCTTGCGTTCGCGAAGCTCGCCAATGTCGGCGCCGGCCGCGAAGTCATCGCCGGCGCCGGTAAGAATGACGCAGCCGACCTCCGCGTCTTCGCGAAGTTTGTCGAAAGCGTCATGCAACTCCGCCACCATCGCCTTGTTGATGGCGTTCTTCACCTCCTGGCGGGTCAACGTGACGGTGACGACGCGGTCGGCGCGCTCAACGGAGATCAACTTGTAGCCCATGCCGAATCCTTCCAGTATTCGTGGATTCTGGTTTGTGACGCCGCAAAGGCAAGGCGGGCGCACTGACACCGCAACCGTTACGCAACTAACAGTCGCTGGCCAACTTACATCTTCCACGCAGGTTTCGCGAATCGCCTGGAACCCTTGTCGCGGAAGTTGCGTACCATACTGCAACGGAAACCGATTCCGACGTATTTGAATTGACGGGAGATTCCATGTTCAAGCTGCTGACGAAGAAAACCACCCTCCTCAGTTTCGGCGGGGCGCTGGCCATTGCGCTTACCGGGCTGTTTGTAGGGATGACCTGGGCCGATGATAAACCGGACATGCTGGCCGAAGGCGACCGCCAGTTTGCGGAGAAGAGCTACCGCAAGGCCTACGAGGCCTACGAGCAGTACCTCAAGGACAACCCGGAATCAGACCAGTGGTTCCGCGTCAAGCTGCGCATGGGGCACTCACAGGCGCAACTCGGCAACTACGACAAGGCCGAGATCGAGCTGACCACCCTCGCGGACAGCGACAAGCTGACCGACATTGAGAAGGGCCGCGCGAGTTACCGCCTGGGGCACTTCTACGTTACACGCCCGCACTACTACTACGAGAACAGCAAGGGCGAAAAGAGCTGGGGGCGCTGGATCACCGACTCCACCTACCACCACACCGAGCACGAAGACATCAAACGAGCCAAGGACCGCCTGGCAGCTTCTTTCGAGTTGCTGGAGCCCGCCGCCCGTGAGTCGCTCAAGAAACTTGGTGAAGACGCCGATGCGATTGAGATGATCGAGGAGGCCTACAACGCCGGGCTCGACTCGGCGGCGGCGCTGCACACCTGGCAGTACCAGCAGGGCCAGCAGCAGAAGACCATCGACTACTTCGACAGCAATGAGCAGAAGCAGACCTACTACTATTACGTGTACGAGTTCAAGGACCGCGACGAGATCATCAAGCGCCACGACGCGCTGGTAAAACTCGCCGATGAACTCAAACAGACGGCACAGAAGCTGCTTATCCAGAAGCGGGCCTATCCCGCCGACGTGAAGGCCAGGCTGGATGAAGCCCCCGCACGCGCCGACAACATGGCAGCGCTGGCTACTTACCGTAAGGGCTCGTTCATGGTGTCGATGGCCCAGATCGACGACTGGTACACCCAGAACATGCTCTACCACCCGGACATGCAGGACTTCGACCCACTGGCCGGCGAATACTCACCGATCCCGTCACTTGAAAAGGTGTACAAGGACTACCACCACACCAGCTACGCCGATGACGCACAGTACTTCATCGGATACTGCTACCAGCAGGTCGGGCGCCATACCGACGCCGTGGGCGCGTACAAGGTTCTGATCGCTGACGAAGCGTTCAAGGACAGCACCGAAACCAGCAGCGCGAAGTACAACCTCCAGCAACTGCTGGCCCAGCGCCTGTCCGTTCAGACCATCGCCCGTGACGTGAACATTGAGGATGAAAAGAAGGTCCGCAAGTGGCCAAACAACGCAAGCTGGAACTTCCGTGAAAGCCCAGGCACCAGCCGCAGCCTGTTCAAGAAGGGCGAGCATATCGGGCTATGGGTTGAGAGCCGCAATGCGAAGCAGTTCGACGTGCGTGCGCTTACGTTCGACGTCAGCGGCATGATGAAGGACAACGACTTCCTGCAGGCGCACACCTCGGGCTTCCACCACATCAATGACGGCGTCATCAGCAAGATTGTCGACAAGTACATCGGTGAAGAAGTGTTCACCCAGACCTACACCACTGGCGACGATGGCAACCACAACTACACGCGACTGACGTTCGAGTTGCCGCAGACTCTGCCCGCCGGCTCATACCTGCTCGAGGTCGACACGGGAGAAGCGGGCATCATGCACCGCAGCCTCGCGGTCGTTACCGACGCCCAAGTCGTGATCCAGACCTACAACCCGGATGAAAACCTGGTGTTGATGCTGGACAGTGAGAGCGGCGCCCCGCTGGCTGACACCAGCTTCATCTACAAGCGCTGGTTCACCAGTTGGGACGGCAACAAAACCGTCTGGCACATCGATGTCTCGCGCTACAAGTCCGACGCCCAGGGACGCGTGCGCGTGCCGACCGTCGGCAACGGCAACTGGAACGGCTATCTGCTGTACGCCGAAAACAACGGGCGCTACGCCTGGGTGCAGGACGGCTTCCCGTGGTGGCAGCGCCGCGGCTGGAACGATTACAGCACCTACGACACACGCATGTACCCGATGACCGATCGCCCCGTGTATCGCCCCGGCGACGAAGTCCACGGCAAGGTTATCCTGCGCCAGCGCGACGGCGGCGAATGGAAGAACGTCAATGGCGGCAGCTTCCGCATTGAGCTCTACAACACCCGGGGCGAGGAAAAGCTGGCGAAGAACATCCGCGCCACGGAGTTCGGCGCGCTCGAATTCGACCTGCCACTGGCCAAGGACGCGGCGTTGGGCGCCTGGTACTACTACGTTCGCGCCGGCAACGGCAACTGGATCGGCAGCGGCACCTTCCAGGTCGAGGAATACAAGAAGCCCGAGTTCGAAGTCATGGTCACACCGCCGGACAAGCCGGTGAAGCTGGGCCAGGCCCTTACAGCCACCATCAAGGGCGAATACTACTTCGGCGGCCCGGCCGCGGGTGCGGACGTGACCTACAAGGTCTACCGCGACTTTTACTTCCACTCCGTCTACTTCCCGCGCCGCTTTGACTGGCTGTATAACTGGCAGACTCCGCTGTACTACGGCACCCCGGACCAGCAGTTCTACCGAAACAGCAGCAGCGAACTGATCCTTGACAACAAGGGCAAGCTGAACGAGCAGGGCGAGCTGATCATCGAGTGGAGCACGCAGAAGGCACTGGAGGAGTGGGGCAAGTTCGACCACAACTATCGCGTTGAAGCGGAAGTCACCGACAGCTCACGACGCACGATCACGGGCAGCGGCAGCGTAAAGGCACTGCGCCGCGCGTTCTTCGCATTCGTTGACAACAAGCTCGGCTTCTACAGGCCGGGCGACAAGCTCGACGTTGAAGTCCGCACCGTGACCGCCGACGACAAGCCGGTGCAGACCGCGGGCAAGCTCGAAATCTACAAAGTGACGTTCGTGAAGGGCGTCGATGAAGAAGGCATGACGAAAATCGACGAGCTCAAGACTCTGCTGGGCACCCACGAGCTGAACACCGACGAGCGCGGGCTGGCATGGTGGAACGAGCCATTCTCCGAGGCCGGAACCTTTGAGCTCGTGTATCGCACCAAAGACGAATGGGACAGCGAGATCGTGGGCCAGACCCGCGTGATCGTAAAGGCCGATCAGTGGATCCCGGGCAGTTTCCGGTTTGGAACGATCAGCCTGATCCCGCAGCAGAAGGTGTACACGCAGGGTGAAACCGCCCGCGTACTGCTGGCGAGCGATTTCAACGACGCCTGGATGCTGATCAGCGTGATGGGCGGCAACGAAGTCATCACGCAGAGTTTCGTGGACATGCAGAAGACCGGCGGGCAGCTCGAACTCGAGCTTACGGTCGGGCGTGAACACCTGCCCAACTTTCATATCAATGTGCTGACGGTCCGGCGCGGTGAGCTGCACACACAGACCTGCGAGCTGTTCGTGCCGCCCGTGGACCAGTTCCTCGACGTGCAGATCACCAGCGACAAGGAATGGTACCTGCCGGGCGAAAAGGGCACCGTCAGCGTCATCGCCAAGGACAAGGACGGAAACCCCGTGCAGGCCGAGTTCGCGCTCAGCATTTACGACCGGTCGATTACGTACATCATGCCGGATCGCACGCCGAACATCATCAAGCACTTCTACGGGGACCGGCGCAGCTATCGGCTCAACTTCGTCAACAGCTACAACACCGGTGTAAGCCCGGCGCAGTGGGACCGCCAGAAGTATGAGACGCTTCGCTGGTTTGGCGCACCGCTTGGCTACGGCGTCCACGACTGGATTCAGTGGGAGCGCAACGCCTTCAACTTCCAGGACGAGCTGGCCAGGACCAAGACAGGCAAGGCGGACCGCTTCGCCCGCGGGTTCGACAACGACCGCAGCACCGTCGAAAAGCGCGAGCAGCAGGAAGACCCGAGCGACAAGGCCAAGGACTCCCTCGGCGGTCTGCGCGAGCGCTCCGCCCGCAAGGGTGGTCGCCAGATGGACGGCGAAGGCGGTGAAGATGGCGGCTGGGGCGGTGCTGCCGGCGGCAAGAACGCCGACGACATGGCGCCCGGCGAGCCCGCCGCTGATGCCAAGAAAGCGGAGTCCAACAACGCGCTCGGCGAAGCGGAAGAAGAAAAGGAGTTGCTCGATAAGTCCCTTGAAGAAGTCGCGGAAGACGCCGGCGCGGCCTCACCGCGTGTCCGCAGCAACTTCAAGGACACCGTCTTCTACAGCCATAGCGTAATTACGGGCAAAGACGGCAAGGCAACCATCAACGTCGAGTTCCCCGACAACCTGACCGACTGGCGCATCACGGCCCACGGCATTACCAGCGTCGCCAAGGTCGGAGAAGCATTCCACGCCGTGAAGACAAAGAAGCAACTGATCCTGCGCGATCAGGCGCCGCGCTTCTTTGTTGAAGGTGACGTCGTAACGCTCAGCGGCATCATCATGAACCGCTACGACACCGACCTGGCCGTAAAGGCCATGGTCATGCTGAACCCGACCGAGGGCGCCGGCGAATCCGAAAGAGCGGGCTATTGCGACTATGAACTGTTCCCGGAAACCCAGGACGTGCAGGACATCACCGTGCCCGCGAACGGCGAAGTCCGCGTCGACTGGCGCGTGCGCATGACCAGCGCCGGTCAGTTCAAGATTCGTATGCTGGCACTCAGCGCGATTGAAAGCGATGCAACGGAAAAGACCTACCCGTGCAAGGTACGCGGCGCGGAGATGTACCAGGCGACAACGTCCGTCATCAAGGACGGCGAGAAGTCGCAGACCTTCGAAGTAAACCTGCCCGACAAGCTCGACCCCGAACAGACCAACCTCGATCTGCAACTCAGCCCGTCAGTAGCGGCACTCGCCATGGACGCCCTGCCGTACCTGCTTGAGTACCCCTACGGCTGCGTCGAGCAAACCATGTCGCGCTTCCTGCCTGCGGTGATCGTCCAGAAGACACTGAAGGACGCGAACGTCAGCCTCGAGGAAATCGGCGCGCGCCGAGCCAAACTGGACTACTCCGGCGTGAACCCCCAAGCCGCCTACTGGTACAAGCGCAACCCGGTATTCAACACGAACACCATGAACAGCATCATCGACTTTGGGCTCCAGCGCATCGCCATCATGCAGCACAGCGACGGCGGCTGGGGCTGGTGGCAGGCCGGCCAGAGCGACACCTACATGAGCGCCTACGTCTGCTATGGCTTGCAGACCGCCAAGGACGCGGGTGTGAAGTTTGATTACTCGATGCTCGATCGCGGCATTTCATTCATCAGTCGTCTGGCCCGCACAGAGAAGAACCTGCACCGCGTCGCCTACATCGCCTACGTCATGAGCTACGCCGGACAGCCCGACAAAGAGCTGCTGGATCTGATCTACAACCGTCGCGACGACCTGACCCACCAGTCCCGCGCCATGGTCTGCATGGCCGAGTACCTGGCCAACGACAAAGAGCGCGCGCGGATTCTGATCAGCAACATCGAGGACTACCGCAAGGAAGACCTCGAAAATGGCACCGTGTGGTGGGACGGCGGCAAGGAATACTGGTGGTGGTACAACGACAAGATCGAAACCAACGCGTTTGTCATGCAGGCCTTCGTGATGGTCGACCCGAAAAACGCGTACCTTGAAAAGCACGTGCGCTGGTTGGCCCAGAACCGTAAGGGCTCACGCTGGAACAGCACCAAGGACACCAGCCACGCAGTCAGTGCGCTGATGGCCTACGCCCGCGCCACGGGTGAGCTGTCGCGCAGCTACACCGTAAACGTGAAGATGGACGGCAAGGAGATTCACCGCTGGGAAGTCACACCGGAGAACATCTTCGCTTTGCAGACGAACCTGCGCCTCAACAGCCAGACGCTGACGCCGGGCAAGCACACCTTTGAGATTACCCGCGAAGGTGAAGGCAAGGTCTACTTCAGCAGCTTCCTCAGCTACTTCAGCAAGGAGGACCACCTCGCGGCCAGCGGCAACGAGATTCATATCGACAGGAAGTACTACAAGCTGGTCGAGAAGGTCGTCGAGGTGGACGTGCCGAATGAAACCGGCGAAGGGACGCACAAGGAAAAACGCGTGACCTTCGACCGCGAGCCGCTTGAGGACGGTGCGAAGCTGGTCAGCGGCGACAAGATCGAAGTTGAGCTGAATCTGAAGGCCGACAACGACTACGAGTATCTGGCCTTCGAGGACTTCAAGCCGGCCGGCTGCGAGCCGGTGGCACTGCGCTCCGGCCAGGGCTACGCAGGCGGCCTCTGCCAGAACGTCGAGCTGAGAGACGACCGTGTAGCCTTCTTCGTAAGCTACATGCCGCAGGGGACGGCACGCCTGAAGTACCAGCTAAGGTGCGAGATCCCCGGCACGTTCAGCGCGCTGCCAACCCAGGGCGGAAGCATGTACGTGGCCGAAGTGCGAGCCAACAGCGAAGAATGGAAGTGCACGATTACGGACAAGTAGTCGGCAGCAACAAGCAAGACCCACAAAGCCCCCGCCGAAAGGCGGGGGCTTCTGCGTTCGGGCCATCAGACACGAATGATCGAAGTACGGCGCGGAGCGCCGAAACAACGTTAGCCCCCACCGAACGCGGCACGCGTTCGGTGGGGGTTTGTTTGCGACAAGGATGAAAGGCGCGGCCGCGCCGACACAAACGGCACCCGATGAACAGAGACTATCACAGCAGTTCATACAACGGTGGCATGTCTGCGCAGTCGTGGATGGTAATGAACGCCTTTAGGCGCAGGAAGGTTGCCTGCACGTTGGCAGCCTCAAACGACTCAATCACGACGCCTTGCACCGAATCCATCAGCCGATTGTAGGCCGCCAGAAAAACAGGTTCGATATCGGGATCCGGCAACGCATGGCTCGCTGCGTCGAGGGGCGGAATGTCTACGACAAAGTTGTACACCTGCCTGCTGGGCCTACCCGGCCCCCTCGGAATACTGCCATCGAATATGACTCGCCCGCCAAGCATCCAGATGCCGGCCTGCAATTCGAACGCTGCCGCCTTTCGCGAGATGCACAGAGTCTCTACGTCCGCAGCAACCTTCTTCCAGACTTCCTTGAGAAGAGCAGCCGGCACAGGCAGCGTCCTAATGTTCAATGCGCACGAATCCGCCTCGGCCGGCGTTGATGGCTTGGATGCACGTTGCCACTCGATCATGTGCTCATTGTGTCGGCGCATCCGCGCCTCGGTCAATCTGCAACGCCAAATCCCCCAGCGTTTCGCCCACACCGGCCCCGGAGGGGCCGTGGTACTCTAGCCCCCGGCTTCAGCCGGGGGGTTGCGGCACCCACAAGAACTGCGCCCCGTAGGGCCGCGGGAACCGTTCCTGCGCCCCTACGGGGCGCATACTGTTTCTTGGCACATAACCCCACGGCTAAAGCCGTGGGCTAAGGATCCACAGCCGCGCTGCGGCTGAACTGCGCATAGCCCTGCATCAGGCAAGCCAATCCGCGCCCCGCAGGGGCAGCCTATGGTAGCCGGGGGCGTAAGCCCCCGGTTTGCTTCTAAACACCTTCGCGATTGTCACGCGCACGATCGACATGCGGCGCGGAAAAGGGGACTGGCTCCGGAGCGAAGCGGAGGTGCCTGTCCCCTTTTCCGCGGGGAGCTCGCGACCCCCTGTTTGAGTCACTCCCTGCGGTAAAGGGGTCAGGCACCGCAACTGCGCGGAGCCAGACCCCTTTACCGGATCACCCGTCCTGTGGACGGTTTCTTGCGGGCCGGGGTGTGGTTCGAGACGTTAATTAATGACATGCGATTACTTCTGCTTACCTGCCTGATACTGGTCGCGACGCTTCCGTGCGTTGCCGAGGAAGCGCCGGAGGTGCGCCCGGTTGTCGTTGAGAACATGCGCATCAACCCGTTTACGGGCGCGATGCTGGGCGAAATTGACGACTCAAAGGGGTTCGGCTACGCCGCTCCCGTCGGCGGCAAACCGGGTCAATTCCGACTCAGGAACTTTCGTGAAGAGGGCTGGGCCCTGCATGTGGACGCCGCCACCGGAAAGGCCCGCAAGGTTCACACCTTCGCCCTCGGCAAAGACAGCCGCGTCACTTGCTACTCCGATGACGGCGACGCCAAATGGTCGCGCAGCCTGCCGACCCGCTTCAACATCTATCGCGGGCCGGCCCTGCTGCGTAACGACGACAGCATCTTTGCCGCCCACGTCGCCGGGGTGTCGTGCTTCGAGGCGGAAACCGGTGAACTACGCTGGGATTCCGACGGCGAGTCGGACCGCCTGTGTCTGTTCGGCAAACTCCTGCTGGCGGGTGAGTGCTCCAACCTCAGGGAGAAAGACAAACGCCGGATTCTCGCACGCAGCGTCGAAGACGGCGCCGAGGCCTGGAGTGTCGAAGTCCCCCACCAGCTCGAGATCGGTAGCATTTCCGCCGTCGGCGACCACGCGCTCGCCGTCAGCGACGAAGTCACCAACGATCCCTGGAGCTGGTTTATCGATGCCAGGGGCAAGGTCACGCTCAAGCTCAAGGAGATCGTCCATCACGCCCTGCCTGTCGGCGAGGATTGGCTGATCGCAAGTACAAAGCGCATCGCCCTGCTGCACCGCGACGGCAAGCCGGTCTGGGAGTTCGCCAACGAGGGCGACAGCGCGTACGACCTGGGCGATTGCCGCCTGACGATTGATGGCGAGGCATTGTACCTGCACAGCTGGATGCCCATCGCGGACAGCGGCACACTCATGAAACGCTTCGACATGAAGACCGGCAAACAGGCCTGGAGCCACGGCTGCCAGCACCTGGGCGTCCCTCACAGCGCCTACCTTCACCACGTCTACGTTGAGTTTCGCGACGACAAACTCGTGGTAGTAAGCCAGGGAGCCAGCGGCTGGTTCATAGAGGTCCTGGCCGCCAAGGACGGCAAACAGCTGCACCGCTGGCGGGATTGATTTGGGCCAAACAACAAACGCCCGGCGTTGGCCGGACGTTTGGGTTTGCCTGGATATTGGGCTGGAAGCCCGCTTTCCTTCATCGGCTGGATGCTATCGCCAGCTGAGCATGTCCAGGTTGTTCTCCTCGACGAACTCGGTTTCTTTCATGCCTCCCGAATCCATGTCGAAGTCCGTTTCGTAGTAGCCGGCCTTGATGATCTTCCAGGTTTCGCCGTCCTTCTTGACGTAGACTTCAACCGAGCCGAACCACTCGCTGGTCTGCTTGAACTTGACGCGCTTCACGCCATCGGCGTCATCGCTGACGAACTCGACTTCGCGCTTCGGGCTTTTGTCGAACCCTTCCATTTCTTCTTCGCCCTCTTCCTTCTTCTCTTCCGGACCCTTCAGCCCCTTTTCCGTGAACATCGGCATGATCGCGTCGATCCAGCCACGCAAAGCACGCTGCTGCATTGTGTCGCTCCAGGTCTCGCGCTGGCGCAGCAGGTGATTGAACAACGACAACGCCGCGTTTTCCGGCGTGTCCTGCTTCAACTCCTCGGGCTTGGCCGGTGACTCCCGCTTCAGCATCCAGTGAACCATCGTGGCGGATTCGGTCCACTTGTACGCGGGTTCGTCATCCATGCCGTTCCAGTTGTCCCAGTCCTGCTGCCAGCTCTCCACGCGCTCGATGCGCCAACTGCCGTCCTCACCCTTGATGCAGGTGTAGCGGAACTTGTTCTCGTCCTCGTGCTTTTCCATCTTGCCCGTCGGTTCGCCCGTTTCCGGATCCCAGGCCTCCGTCATGTAAGAAGTTTTCTGCACCGTCTCGACCAGCCTGGCGCCGTTATCGCCGTCGGTCACGTTCGTGACCTCGGTCGGCTCGCTGCGGTAGTCGCTGTCGCCCTTGCTGTCTTCGTCAGGCTTCTCGGCCTCGCTGACTTTCTTGTTCATTTCCTCGCTGAACAGCTTGGCGCGAATCGGCTGCTCGGCCTTGCGTACAATTTCCTGAACCGGTTTGAAGGAGTCCTCCAAGGCCTTGGAGACGTCGCTGCGGTTGTCTGTGAGAAGCGCATAGCTGTTGATCAGTCCTTCGGGTGTGCTCTGGTCCAGCTTGGCATTGAGTTTGAACTCGGACTTGAAGGTCTCGACGGTGTCGCCGCTGACCTTGAATTCGAATGGCAGTGATTTCTTGGTCTCGGTCTCCTGCCCGCTGATGGTCGTGGCGACAATCAGCAGCAGCCCTGCGGAAATGCCCAGTGTTCTGCGAATCATAGGAAGACTCCTCGGAAATTTGGTCCCGACAACATTACGACCTGTGACAGATTAACGTGACGGCAAATTCAGAGAAATTATCGCCATTTGAGGGCGTACAGGTCGGGCTCGGGCTTAAGTTTCCAGGCGATGCCGCCCTTGCCGTCCAGCCCCTGCTCATACACGCCGGCGGCATGGATTTTGTAAACCTCGCCCACTTTCTCGACCTGCAACTCAATCGCGCCGGACCACTCATCGACCGGCTTGAACTTCACCGTCGTAATTCCGTCCGCTTCCGTGATCGTATCGATCTCGCGCTCTACCGGCACCGGCTGCTGTTTCAGCCATTCTTCGACCATCTGTTTCTGGCGATTGACGTGACTCTCCGTAAACAAGGGTTGCAGCACACCGATCCACGCATCCAGCCCCGTCGAGTGCACGCCTTCGTCCATCGCGTCCCGACGCGGCAGCAATGAGTCGAACAGCGACGTCGCGGCCTCGCGCGGCGTGCCCTGTTTGATGGCCGGGATTTCCTTGCGCTGCTTTTTCAATTCACTGGCATACAGCATGAAGACGAGCATCCCGGAGTCCTCCTGCCAGGTTTTGGCGCCCTTGTTTTCCTCGTCTTTGACTTCCTGCTCGATCTTGTTGATGCGCCACTTGCCGTCGCCGGGAACACAGTAAAAGCGGCGTTTGACCTCGCGCTTGCCCTCAATCCACTTGTTGCTGCCGAACTCCTTGCGCTTCTCAAGCATGACCTGCAGGGTCTCCACCATCGTGCTGTCATCTTGCTGCTTCGTGGCGGCAACTTCGGTGGGTTGGTAGGTGCGGATGATCGTCGGCGGTTCCGGCTTCTGTCGGGAGCCATCCAGCGCCTTCACAGCATCCACCGTGAGAAGCCTGCTTTCATAGTCATCAAGCGACTTCATGACCGCCGCTTCCCACTTCTCCCCCACGGTTTTCATCATCCCGGCGGCGGATTCGCGGTTGTCGGTGTACGCGGAGTACGTCAGCACGGCGGCCGAAGGCAAAGACTGATCCGGCACATAGTGCTTGACCAGTTCCATCTTGAAGGTGTCAACGGTATCGCCGCTTACCTTGAACTCGAACGGAGGCTTCTCCGCCAGTTGTGCGGAAACCGCCGTGACGACGGGCAGCAGGCAAAACAGTGCGGCGAATCTGAAACGCATCGTCTCTCCATTGGCTACCCGTTGTTAACGGCTCAACACCGCATTCGTCAGGGCGTATTCATCATCGACGCGCCTACCGCGTCCAGCAGCGCCCGGCGTATGCCGGACCATACTCGGGGCGGCGCGGCGGCGAACCTCTGGTTCAGTTCGATCTCAATCCCCGCGTACCGGCGCGCGTCGAAGTATTTTCGCAGCCAGCTTGTGACGCCGTCGTTGACGCCGCGATACGGGTTGTTGCGCCGGATGCGTACGCCCGGCAAAGCCACCTGCAGGTCTTCCTGCCAGGCCTTCGCCGTATCAGATTCCAGGGAGCGTCCAGGATCGAACAGGAGCCCGATGTCCACGCGGCGTTCCTCACCGTTCCACACCGGCGTAAAGCTATGACACGATACGTGAAGAATGGGTCCCGTGGTATGCGCGAGGTTCGTAAACAGCCCGCGCCGCCAGCGCCGGTGGTAGTCCAGCAGCGCGTCCCGCGCGCCTTCCGGAGTAAACTCGGAAAACGCGGCGCTTGAACTCTCGCGCCGATTCAGATCAATCAACAGGCGCGTGAACCGCCCATGCTGTGCGCCCACGTGAAACTCCCGCGCAAGCGCCCTGGCAAGAACTGCCGCACCCGGGTCCCACGCACGGTGAGTCTTCAGCACTTCCCGTTTGCCGCGAAATTTTGACGCATACTCCGGCGGCACGTGATTCGTTGCGTGCTCGCAGGTTACCAGCAAATCGCTAAATCGAGGCCGGGTCAAACAGCTCTCCCTCGCTGAGGCAGCGGGCAAGCTCATGGTAGATGGCGGTCAAGCGGGCGCGATCGGGGTTGTCACCTGCGCCCGCGCGGATCCGGGTTGCCAGTGTGCCCTGCCTGCGAATATGCCCGAGTGCTCTGCGCCAGCGTTTACGGGACTTGCCACCCGCGGGCATGACTTGCTCAATCAGGTGATCCCAAAGCTCGCCGACATTGCACGGCGTTTCTACTCCGAAGGCGCGCAGATAGCCGGCATCACTGATTGGCGTGTGCTCGCCCTCGACGCAGGCTTTCTTGAACAGTGCGGATAGCGGGTCAACATCCGCGAGCTTCAACTCATCCATCGGCATCCAGCGTTCTTCGATCAGCGCGCGCAGTACAGCACTGATGATGGCGGCGATGGCGATGTCGGCCTCGGGACATTCCTGAATATCAAGTACACGAATCTCGATCGCCATGCGGTCGAAACGCGCGATCGCGCCGCGTGCGTTCGCGTACTCGCCCTCTAAATTTCCGTCCGGGTCGAACGGCGCAGTCTCGGCCCAGATGCGCTGCAAGATTTCGCGGTAGTAGTCGTCTTTCGTGTACCAGTTCTCCGGTATCACTTTGCCCGTCGCGATCGGAATCCGTGCGCTGTTCTGGGCATACTCGACCAGCCGATAGTCCAGTGCGGGGGCGAGCTTCCCGTTGGCCACCGGCGAGCTCGCCGCGAGTCCCGGCAGGATCGGCAGAATGTACCGAATGGCCGCGTGCAGCTTGCCGAATTCTTCGTCGTTGGCGAAGGGCAGGTTGATGTGGGTGCTCTGCAGGTTCGACCAGCCGTGCCCTCGGCAGTCGAAGATGCGATTGTAGGTCTCGTAGACCGCGTTGTATTCGTGCGGCCAGATCTTCGTTTCCGTCATCGGGTCAAAGAAGGGGTGCATGCCGGTCGGCAGCAGGCAGGCGTCCCACTGGGCGAGTCGCTGGTTGGCGTCAATCACCTGGTCCTGGAACAGCTCCGGCAGCGGCTCCAGCGATGGGGCCGGCCCGTTGGTCTTAAACTCCACGACGTGCAGCACCAGCTCATTGGACCAGGCGGCCGCGCCGTTTTCATAGTCTGCGGTGTAGTCGCCGGTGATGGATTTCATCAGCTCGTCGGTGATCGGGCGGACGGCAAGCGTCTTGCGATCCACGATCATGTATTCGAGCTCAATGCCGAAGCCTTCAAACAGGTGCAGAGTCATGACGTTCCGTTGCGGAGTTTCTCGATGCGTTGCAGGAACGAGTTGGCGATGGTGCGCCACAACTCGTCCTTGAGGATCGCGTCCTCGTAGCCCGCATCGAGGTTTGGGTTGTCGTTCACTTCAATGATGTGCGCCTTGCCGTCGACTTCTTTCAAGTCAACGCCGTAGAGCCCGGTGCCAATCAGCTTCGTGGCCTTCACCGCCGTATCGATGACCTTCGGCGGTGCGTCTTCAACCAACAGCGTGTCCACCTTGCCGAAGCTTGACTCACCGTCGCCGTGTTTTGCGATTTGCCAGTGTTTAGCCGCCATGTGGTAGCGGCAGGCATAGAGCGGCTTGCCGTCAAGCACGCCGACACGCCAGTCGTACTCGGTCGGCATCCATTCCTGGGCGAGCACGAGGTCGGATTCCTCAAGCATGTCTTCAATCGCGTCGCGCAACTCACCGACGTCTTTGGCTTTCATCACGCCCTGACTGAAGGCGCCGTCCGGACGCTTCAGAACGCACGGCAATCCAAGCTGCACAATCACGTCGTCCAGATTGTCTTCGTGGACGATCACCGTACGCGGTGCCGAAATGCCCGCGTGATCCAGCAACTCGGCCAAGTACACCTTGTTCGTGCAACGCAGGATACTGAGCGGGTCGTCCATCACCACCAGCCCCAGGTTCTGCGCACGTCGCGCGAATCGGTAGGTGTGGTGGTTGACGGCCGTGGTTTCGCGAATGAACAGCGCGTCGAATTCCGCCAGGCGACCGTAATCATTCTTGCTGATCACCTCGCTGTTCATGCCCAGGTCCCAGGCCGCGTCGGCGAATCGTTTAATGGCGCGCTCGTTACTCGGGGAGTGCTCTGCATCGGGGTCGTACAGCACCGCCATGTCGTACTTCGGGCGCTGGCGTTTGCTCGGTCCGCGGCGGTTGCGTGACAGGTACTCAGTCGCGGAAGATTGGACGAAGGGTTTGTGTGTCTCCGGCACTTCCGAATAGGGAATAGTCCCGAGGCTCTTCAACTCCCAATAACCGTCTTCACGCTCAAACTGTGCCCGAAGAAACGGCGCCGGGAAAAGGTTGAACAGCATGCGCGCAAGTCGCGTGTACCGTTCCGCCATGTTGCTGCCGAAGTAGACACTGAGCGCGAACTTGTCGCCCTTCAAGGGCTTCAGTGCCCGTTGGGTTTCCTCACCCAAATCCTGCTCGTCCGCGCGCGGCATACTCAGGTTGCGCAGGTTCGTGATGGTGTTGATGTCCGGCATCGGGCGCTGGCGACGCGCCTCGGCCAGTAGGGACACGTAGTAGCCCATGGACTGGTATGTGTAGTAGCGGCACAGGTTGAAAACTTTGGCGCCTTTGCGCTCGCTGTAGCGCGGGTCCGTCAGGTAGGTTTTGGCCGCGACGACTTCAACGTCCGGGATATGCAGGGGCCACTTGGCCGGATTGTTCACGACGATGAGCGTACTCAAGCGTTCTCTTTCTTGGGCTCGATGACGAGCAGGTTGGCATCGAAAGTAACGATGCCTAGAAGAATGGCGGCCAGCAGTCGGTCCATGCCGACGCTGTAACGCTGGTCGTCACCGGTAATCGGGTTCTGGAGCCAAGGGTCGGCAACCTCAACGTGACGCCCTTGCGGCTTGTAGCCGACAACGACAACGAAGTGCCCTGAGGGTGCACCGCGGATGTCATCATAATCGTCGTTCGGCCCGAACTCTCGCGCGGTGTCGTATAGATAGGTCGCGCTAAGCCCGGTAAGGATCGGCTTGCCCTTTTTCAGGAAACGCCGCAGCAGGTTCGGGTTCAGGTCTTCGTATTTGATGCGACCTCCAAGGTCCAGAAACTCAACGTAGCCGCGGGTGGCGGTTGTGAGCCGCGGGTCATCTTTGAAAGTCGCCTGGCGCAGCAGGCGTTCCTGAATGTTCACATTGGGACGACCAAACCAGGTCGGATCGAACACGTTCAGGTTGTAGGTGTAGAGGGTCGCGTCGAAGCCGCGTTTCAGCGCGTCGCATCCTAGCAGTACGCACAACGTGCCGCCGCTATCGAGATGTTCAACTTCGTTGATCAACTGATTCAACGGAAGTTGCAGACCGTAGTAGCCGTACACAGCGTGCAGGCACGTGACGCCACAGGTCTGGTCATCCGGTTGCGGGAGAATCTCTAGTTCGAGCGTGCGGGACATGGTCTCCGTCACTACTTCGTGGTGGCAGAGACACGGCCCTGCCAGGCGCGAGAAATCTACCACATCTACGGTACACGCAAGGGACTCTGTGACGATTTGGCGAGATTTCTTGCGCGGGAGTGGCAGGTTCGTGCATAAACGGAAAGGGCAACGGGCTTGGGGGCCACAACGACTCCTTGTGCCGAAAGCCCTGAGCCACAATCCTACGGGAACTGCTATGGACCGACTCAAGAAGGGCATCCACGACTACCGGCGCGACGTATTCCCGCAACAGAAAGAGCTACTCGAACGGCTTGCCAAAGAAGGCCAGAAGCCCCACACGCTGGTAATCGCCTGCAGCGACTCGCGCGTTAGAGTGACCGAGTGGACCGGCGCCGACCCAGGCGAGTTCTTTGTGATCCGCAACGCCGGCAACATCGTGCCGCCGTGGGACAGCGTCGAGCACAGCGGTGTCACGGCCAGTATCGAGTACGCGATCAGGGTCCTGCCAATCGAAAATGTAATTATCGCCGGACACTCGCACTGCGGCGCTATCACGGCGGTACTGAAGCCGGAGCAGATGGCCAACATGCCAAGCGTCCGGAAGTGGCTGGACCACGCGCAGAACGCCCGCACCCGTGCGGAGCAGAAGTTTCCCGATTCGGACGATACCCGGAAGCTGCGCAAGACAATCGCCGAAAACGTGCTGCTGCAGGTCGAAAACCTGAAGACCTTCCCCTGCGTGCAGGAGAAGGTCGCGGCCGGAACCATCAAGATCTTCCCGTGGGTCGTCGAGTTCGAAACCGGCAACGTCTGGGAGTACGACACGGCAACTGAGAAGTGGGGTGTTCTGGAGTAGGTACGGGCGGGGCTTTCTCTGCCTGGTTAGGAGGCGTGCGCCGCACGCCGGGCTATTTCACGCTGATCCAGCCGTTCTTGATGTACCAGTCGGCGGATTCCTTCAGCCCGTCTTCGATTCCGATTTCGGGCTCGAAGCCGAACACTTCTTTGGCCTTGGCACCGCTGCAGACCCAGTAGGGCGGCAGCAGCTCGCGCATTTTGTCGCTGTTGGGAATCATTGCCCGGCGCGTGATGAACTGGATGACGTCGTTCATGCGGGCGAAGCCCTTGGCCAGCCACACAGGCGGATTCATCACTTTGTCTTTACTCGGCTTCAGGGTGTCGCGCAGAAGCTGCATGGTCCAGCACATGTTGTAGGGCTCGGGGTCGGTCAGGAAGAACGCCTCGCCGATGGTGTTCTCGTGCATGGCGCTTTCGATGATTCCACGCGCGAGGTCGCGCCCGTGGATCATGCTGAAACACTTTTCCTGCGCGCCAAACTGAAGACTATAGCCCTTCGACATCCACTTGAAGAACTCGAGAATCCCTGTGTCACGCGGGCCGTAGACCGCCGGCGGGCGCACGATGGTGACCGGCACGCGCCCGTTGAACTGCATGGCCAGTTTTTCGCCCAGCAGCTTGCTGCGCCCGTAGAACGTAACCGGGTGGGGAATGGTGGATTCGTCGACAACATGGCGGCTGTCTTCACTGGGCCCGATTGCGGCCAGGCTGCTGACCAGCACGAAGCGCATGGCTTCGTTGTTGCTGGCTTCGACGGCCTGCAATAGCTTCTGCGTGCCGTAGGCGTTGACGCGGTTGAAGTCGCGCTGCGTGCGCCCCTTGATCAAGCCGGCGACGTGGAAGATGTAGTCCACGCCTTCGACGGCCTTGCGCAGCTCATCGGCGCTCTGGGTGACGTCGCCGCGGAATATGTCGTAGCCCTCGCGCAGCTCAGGAAACAGTCGTTTTTCATTGCGGACAAGCAGACGCACGGTGTGCCCGCGAGATTTCAGAATCTCGGCAACGTGCGAGCCAATGAAGCCTGTTGCACCAGTAACCAGTGATCGCATGGCGGGAAGATAGCGGCACAGGAAGGATCAGTCGAGGCGCGAGAACAAGCGCTTCTCTACGAACCCGGTACGACCGTCGAATCTAGAGCGCCCTTGGGGCGCTTTTGGATTTGCGCAGAACTTGGTGTGGTGTTTGCGTGGTGTGGTTTGCGTGTTGACCTTATGCCGTTGCGCTTCGCGTGGCAGGCTACTCTTCGAGCACGCCTTCGCGCTTGAGGTAGCGCTCTATGCACTCGGCGATTACGGGGGCTGTTTCGGCGCCGTACAGGTCGCTGTTGGCGGCCAGGATTACGAACGCAACCTTGGGGTTGTCGTACGGCGCGAAGCCAGCGAACCAGGCGTGATCAGGTACACCTATGCCGTTCTCTGCGGTGCCGGTCTTGCCGGCGCACCGGATCCGCTTCAGCACGTCGTAGTCGTTGGCCGTGCCCCGACTGCCGGTCACTACCCGGCGCATACCCTCATGCACGAGGTCCCAGGTTTCGTCGCTCACGTCAACCTGGCGCGGCCAGATCACGGCTTCTTCGGTCAGGTGCGGCACGACCAGGTCGCCACGGTTGGCAATGCAGGCATACAGGCGCGCGATCTCCAGCGGTGTGGCGGTCATGGCCCCCTGTCCGATCGCCAGCATGGCGAGGTTCTGGGCCCACACGTCGTCCGATTCCGGCAGCGCACCCCGCTTGGCGCCCCAGATATCCCCACCCAGCGGCATGCCGATGCCGAACTCCTCGGTGTACATGCGCAGTTCGTCCCAGCTTTCCTGCGGTGTTTCCGCGAAGGCTTGCGCCCAGCGGTAGAAGTAGCCGTTGCAACTGAGTTCAAGAGCCTGGGTAAGGTTGACCGTGGCGTTGGCCGGATGCCCTGTGCGGCCGAGGTACTGCTCGCCCAGGTAGATCTTCTCACTGAACTCGTCGAACGTGTTGGCGTTGGTGACCGTTGCCGTTTCCAGCAACGCGATCGACGTCATCACCTTGAACGTGCTGCCCGGCGCGTATCGCCCCTGGGTTGCCCGATTGAACATGCGCGACTTCTTGTTCCACTCAGGGAAGCCTTTCCGCTCTTCTACTTCCTGCTCCAGTTTGAACTGGCGCTGATACGTACGGTCGGCCGGGCTTCGCCCGATCAGGCGGTCGGGGTCATAATCCGGGAAACTTACCATGGCAAGCACGGCGCCGGTCTCTACGTCGAGCACAACCGCTGCGCCACGCATGGTCCACTTGTTGCGCGACCATCTATCTGGATCCGATGAGCCGTGCCTGGCGGCCTTGGCCTCGGCGATACTGGCAAGCAATGGCTCCCACTTCTTGACGTTCTGCTGGATGTCGCGTTGCAGTTCAATGTCGAGTGTCAGCGTCAGCGGGTTCTGGTGGATTGGCGCCTTCTCGTACTCGATGCTGCGGATGCGCCCCGACGCGTCACGAATAGACGCACGGGCGCCGTACAGCCCTGTCAGTCGTTCGTCATAGGTGCGCTCCACGCCCCCGGTCCCGACCATCTGGTGCGCGACGACGCCATCGAAGCGCTTGACAAAGCTGCCACGGTCGCCGCCAAACCAGTCGGCAATGAAATCATCCAGACCTTCGCCGAATGTCGGACGTGTCAGCACCCGTTCCAGCACGGCCGGGTCAGGCAGGCCGACGCCGCCGATTACGTGGGCGAGTTCCCGGGAATAGCTGTATTTACGCGAAGCGCGACGCTCGCAGACGACGCCGGGAAGCAGATCCGCGTTTACTTTCAGCAGCTCCACCATGTCGCGCGGCGCGTCCCGGATCAGCAGCAGGGGCGATTCATCGAACTGATAGTGCTGCCAGCGTTCCGTCCAGTCGCCCACAAAACGCTCAATGACGTTGTTCTTCAGGTTGTCGAACCGGTCCTGCGACTGCTCGATCTGCCCGCCATCGCTGATGAGTTGTTGAAGCCTGCGTTCCAGGGCATCCGCGTCGCCCCGCACCACTTCTTCACACACGACCGCCATGCGCAGCCAGGCGTCGTGTTCTTCGATGAGCACGTCCTGAGCCTGCGACAACGTCAAGTCACCAGCTTCCACGTCGAGGTCGATTTTTTCGGCCTTGTCGCGAAATCCCTGCATGGCGCGGTAGCACAGGTCACGCAACTGTTTCCGGTCTTCATCCGCGGCTTCGACAAGTTCTTCAAGATAGGTCGCTTCGCGCCGCAGCCACTGCAGACGCGCCTCCAGGACCGGCGCGAAATGGAGGCTTTTCGGAAAGCGACGGATGCGCTCCCAGTACTCCGGATCGCGCAGGGCGGGGCGGGCGCGCAGCCACGCGACGCTGACATCGCGAGCATCGGCCCATTGCAGGTCGCCAAGCCCGTGCATCAGGGAGTCGACTTCCATCTGTAGCTGCTGCAGCTTGACTTCAAGCTCTCCGCGGCTCATGCCCGTGACAAGACACAGGCGCTGGGCGCAGACCTCAAGGTCGTGTTTCGCGACCGGATGATTGCGCAATTGCCAGTAATAGAAGAACCGGCGGCGAGAGCTCGGCCCGGCCAGCTCGGCATCATGCACGGGGGTAAGGCTTTCGTTGACGAAGGCCGTCACTTGCTCAGGGTCGTAGCGCGCTGGTGACGCGTGGGCGCGTTGCAACATGGTGCGCGGGTCGGCGAATTTTTCATAGTCAAGGTAAACGTCCCAGACGCTCTCGGTGTGGGCGACTACAGTGCCGTCGCGAAGAACAATATCGGCGCGCTGGGGCTGAAGGAGCGTAATGCTCGTGCGCATGTCCTGGGCGAGGTTTTCGTAGTACTCGTGGTTCACCACCTGCATGAAGGCGAACCGCCCCGCCAGCAGCAGGAAGACCAGCGCCATGCCGGCCGTTATGTAATTGAGCTTGGCTTCAAACACACGGCACCCCGCGATTTATCGGCATTTTTGGGGGGCCAGGTTTCAGGTTTCAGGGACGAAAAGCGTATTGTCATTCACGCGCCAACTCCGCGGGTGCCCCTGGCGTTTCCGCCGGGGCTCTGCCTGCCCTATAGTGGACAACGCCGGTCCGCAATCTACTCTCTGGTGAGATGACTTGGAACGAAGACGACATCAAAGCGGCCCTGAAGGGCGTCCAGGACCCGGACCTGAAACAGGATCTGGTTGAGCTGGGCATGATCAGGGACGTCAAGTCCGAGGGCGACAATGTTGAGCTCACGGTTCAACTGACGACACCCGCTTGCCCGCTAAAGGACCAGATCGGCGGCGAAGTAAAGGCCGCGCTGGTCAAGAACCTGGGCGCAAAAGACGTGAAGGTCAACTTCAGCGCCGATACAACACGCATGCAGACCGCCAGCGATCTGATCCCCGGCGTCCGCAACGTGGTGTTTGTGGCATCCGGCAAGGGCGGCGTGGGCAAGAGTACCGTGGCCGCAAACCTGGCCTTGGCACTGTCCGAGTCCGGCGCGGCGGTGGGTCTGCTCGACGCGGACATTTACGGGCCCAGCATGCCAACCATGTTTGGTATACACTCCCAGCCAACGGCAACGGACGACAAGCGCATTATTCCGCACGAGAAGTTCGGCCTGAAGATCATGTCCATGGGCTTCCTGTTGGAGGAAGGCCAACCGGTAATCTGGCGTGGGCCTATGCTGGATTCCGCCCTGCGGCAGTTTCTCGGCCAGGTTGACTGGGAAGAGCTGGACTATCTCGTGGTGGACATGCCCCCCGGCACCGGCGACGTGCAGTTATCGCTGAGCCGAATGGTTCCACAGGGTGTGGCCGTCGTGGTCACGACGCCGCAGGACGTCGCTTTGGCCGATGTGAAGCGCGCCATCGGCATGTTCGGTACAGTCAACGTGCAACTGCTTGGCGTGATTGAAAACATGAGCGGATTCATCTGCGGACACTGCGGCGAAAGCACGCCCATCTTCGGCAAAGGCGCGGGCAAACACGCGGCCGACAAGTACGGTGTGACGCTGTTCGGAGAAATCCCGCTGACCGAAAAGGTAGTCGCCGCCGGAGACAGCGGCACGCCCATATTGAAGAGCGACCCGGAGGACCCCGCCTCGAAAGCCCTGCGAGAGGTCAGCCACCGCGTCGCGCAACAGATTGCGATTCATGCGGCAGCGGCCCAATCCGCGATTGCTTAGTAGAATGGAGTACCGGAGAAACATATGCCCTATCCAGAAGAGATGATCGCCCCGATGCGGGCGGAACTGAGTGACAATGGCGTGGAGGAACTTCGCACCGAGCAGGACGTGAAGAATTTCCTTGAGCGCAACAAGGACAAGTCCGCGATGGTCGTGCTGAACAGCGTTTGCGGTTGTGCCGCCGGCGCTGCACGCCCGGGCATTTTACTCAGTCTGCAAGGCGACAAGAAGCCGGCCGCGGTCGGCACGGTGTTCGCCGGCAACGACGTTGACGCGGTGAACTACCTTCGCAGCCTTGTGCCCCAGGCGCCGCCGAGCAGTCCGAGCGTCTTCATGTTCAACAAGGGTGAGCCGGTTGCATACGTGCCGCGTCACGTGTTTGAAGGCGGACACCCGGAATCAGTCGCTGAGCACCTGCAGGGCGCCTACGCGAAGCTGAGTTAGCGCAGCGGGCCTCGGGGTTGCGAATGTGCCGCGCCCCGGGGCCCTGCTTGCCTTCGACTATGACCCAGGACCCGCAAAAACGCCTGAAGGAATTCCACGGCAAAACCTGCGTCGTGGAAACCAAACTCGACCAGACGTTCGTTGGTCGCTGTTCGCGCTTTCAGGACGCCAACCTGATCATGGTCGATCTCGACCACTTTCACGGCGCCTGGGACAAGAATGTCGAGAAGCTGGATGCGGCGATCAGCATGGGCCACTGGCCCGTGATCAAGAAAGTCTTCATTCCAAAGGCCGACATCACGCGCATGGAGCTGCTGGTCAAGAAGCCCTGGAAGGACAAGTCGGGCGAGTTCACGAAAGAGCTGGTTTCCGCAAACCCGGCGCCTGACGAGCCCAAGGAGAAAGCAAGCTGATGGGAACGTTTCACTCCGATAAGGGCGCGCTGCACGGCATCACGGTTGTGGTAAAGACGAACACGCCGGCCGTGTACATCGGTCGCTGCGACACGCAGACGCCGCACGCGATTTTTTTGAACGACGCCGACAAACACGAAGAGGGTCAGGACGGCAAAAGCAACGAGGACTACATCAAGACCGCCGCTCAATGGGGCCACTGGCCCCGCATCCCGCAGGTAGCGGTACCTACGGACCAGATCACCGAAGTCATCCGCCTCGCCGAAGTTTCTAGCTAGCTGTCCTCAGCCATGCACTTTTGCGGGCGTGCGGCGGGTGTTCGGATGGGTACGGACACCATGCCACGCTAGTCCAATGTGGTGAGCACTTCGTCCAGTGCACCTTCGTTGACCAGACCTCGGATGACTGCGAAGTCTTCGTGCAGCACGCGGTCGCGCTTGAGCGCCTTGACGTGCTTGCGTAGCACGTCCGCGATGGCTTCAACATTCGTTCCGCCCTTCAGCGGCTTGTGGTAGTCCAGTGCAAGCCTGCCTGCCAGCAACTCAATGCTGATCAAGTGTTGCAGATTCTCATACACGGTGCGCGCCTTCAGCGCGGCCGTCACGCCCATGCTGACGTGGTCCTCTTTGTTCGCGCTGGTCGGAATACTGTCCACGCTGGCCGGGTGGCTGAATATCTTGTTTTCGCTGGCAAGCGCCGCGGCAACCACCTGCGCGATCATCAGCCCGCTGTTCAGCCCGCTGCCCTTGACAAGGAACGGCGGCAGGTTGCTCAAGTCCGGGTTGACCATCTGTTCCGTGCGGCGTTCACTGATTGCACCCAGCTCGCTCATCAATATCGCCAGAAAATCCAGCGCCTGGCTTAGCGGCTGTCCATGAAAGTTGCCGGCGCTGATCACGTCGCCGTCGGCGGGGAACAGCAGCGGGTTGTCGGTCACCGCGTTCAGTTCGCGTTCGAAAATTGTCTGCACAAAATCAAAGCCGTCACGTGCGGCCCCGTGTACCTGCGGCACGCAGCGCAGGCTGTAGGCATCCTGCACACGTGGGTCGTCCTCACGATGACTCTCGCGAATCTGGCTTCCTTTCAGCATCTTCAGCATGTTGCGCGACACCAGCGCGTGCCCCGGGTGCGGGCGAATCTCTGCCACGCGTGCGTCAAACGGCGAGTCGCTGCCGCGCAGAGCCTCCAGTGACAAGGCGGCCGTCGCATCGCACAGCTTGATCCAGCGCCGCATACCGCACACAGTCACCAACCCGATCGCCTGGATGATCTGGGTGCCGTTGATCAGCGCGAGCCCTTCCTTGGCCTGCAACTCGATGGGCTTTAAGCCGGCTTTCTTCAAGGCGGCGCGGGCGGTGATCAGCCTGCCCTTCGAGTAGGCTTTGCCTTCGCCCATCAGCGTCAGCGCGATATGCGCCAGCGGCGCCAGGTCGCCTGACGCACCGACGCTGCCCTTGCTGGGCACGAACGGCACAACATCGCTGTTCAGCATCCCGAGAAACGCATCAACGACTTCTTCGCGCACGCCCGAGTTTCCCTGGATGAGACTGTTAATGCGCAGCAGAATCGCGAGACGAACGGTTGCCTCAGGCAAGGGCTCGCCCACGCCGCAGCAGTGGCTGCGTATCAGATTCGTTTGCAGCTCGCCCAGATGCTTATCCGGGATGCGAACGTTGGCCAGCTTGCCGAAGCCGGTGTTGACGCCATACACGGCTTGATCCTGCTTCAGAAGTTTTTCGACAAACTTGCGTGCGGTGCGAACCTTTGCCCGCGCAGCCCCTGACACGTCAATGCGGCCGAACTCGCCGTACAGGAAGCGATCCACCTGCGCCAGCGTCAGCGACTTGCCGTCCAAAATGAGAGTGTTCGATTGTTTGGCCATGAGGCGAGAAGTTAGCGCCATGACTGCGCGCCGGAAAGGGTTGGGCTACAGCTTTGGCAGGGGGTGGCTTGCCAGCCACTGCCAAAGGCGTTTGGCACAAAGGCTGCCGCTTGCCACAACGCTCATGAGTGTGCGCGTGTCGATGTTCGTGCAGTCCCCCGCGACGTAGATGCCGCCAAACATGGTCTTACCACCTTCGCCGTGGGCGAAGTACCCCTCATCCTGCGGCAGGCGCTCAAGCCCCGGGATCGGCGTTTTCGGCGCCGGGCCCAGCGCGACAACCATCGCATCCAAAGGCAGTCCCTGCTCCTCCGGAATGCCTGTCTCAACGAAGAACAGGTAGTCCAGCGCGTCGTCGCCCTTCACGGCGACAACCTTCGAGCCCGGAATAATCCGCACCTTGTTAACCAGCGCGCGCTCCACCAGCAGCGGCTCCGCTGACGGCTCGCTGTCGGGGCAGAGCACGGTCACGAACTTCGCGTAGCGCCCAAGGAATATGGCCGCGTGCATGGCTTCGTCGCCACCGCCAATCACCGCCACGCGGCGATCTGAATAAATCTGCGCGTCAACCTGTGCACCGTAACGAATCCCACGGTTCAGGAATTTCTCGACGCCCTCGATCTTGAGTTCGCGCTGCGCCGCGCCCGTGGCAATCACAACTGCCCGCGCCCAGAAATTGCCGACCGTGCTGTGAACGCGCTTGAACGCCCCCTGGATACGAATGCTGTTGACCTTGCCCTGCATCAGCGTCGCACCGACGTGACGCGCGTGCTCCGCGAAATTGGCGGCTATGTCCGCGCCGGGTACGGCCTCGTCGAAACCGACACCCAGGTATTCGTCCACGTCAGTGAGCGGCAACAGGTGTCCGCCCGGTTCGCGCTCATCCAGCCCCAGGACACTCAACCCGCCAAGACGGCAACCATGGCAAGCGGCAAGCCCGGCCGGACCCAGCCCGACGACAACGACGTCGAAAATGGTCTGCCCGCGCGACTCCAGACTTTCAATATCGAAACGCACCCCGGTGGCTTCCAGCAACTCTTCCTGCGTGGGGTCCGGCAGCCACTCATCATTCACATACAGCACCGGTGAAACGGCCGCGCCGCAAAGTTTGCGAATGAACGCGTTGGCGTTAGCGTCGGACGCCATATCACGCTCGTTCCAGGAAAGGTGCTGGCTCTCGAGCGCTTCCTTGGCAAGCCGGTTTGATTCCGACACACCATCGGTGAACATGATGACTTTGGCTGCGGGCATAACGCTACCTGACCGGTGAAACAGCGATTCAGCCTTGGGGGCGTGCAGCGGCTTATCGCTCAATTCGCGCCCCGACGCAAGAATGTTGACCACAGGCAACTGCGCCCGCGCCTAACCACTTCTGCTGTCAGTGCGAAGAAGACACTTTCGTCCGATTTGTATGCCCTGTCAATGCCGTGAATGACTGTGGCACCCCATTGATCAATCCGGACTGATCCCCGATGATTCCGGCATGCTGACACCGATCACAGAAGCACTTGAGGACCTGCGCCAGGGCAAGCCAGTTATCCTGGTCGACGACGAAGACCGCGAAAACGAAGGCGACATCATCTTCGCCGCGGAGAAAATCACGCCGGAAGGCGTCACCTTCATGGCGCGTGAGGGGTGCGGGCTGATTTGCCTGTGCCTTACGAACGAGGCGGCCGACAGGCTTGAGTTGCCGCCCATGACGGCGCGGAACGAATCCCCCTACGGGACAGCCTTCACGGTCAGCATTGAGGCTCGCGAAGGCGTTACGACAGGTATTAGCGCCCACGACCGGGCCCGCACCATCCAGGCCGCAGTGGCCGACGACGCCAAGGCGCGTGACCTCGTTCGCCCGGGACACATATTTCCGCTGCGAGCCCGTGACGGCGGAGTACTGGTGCGCAATGGACAGACCGAAGGCAGCGTCGACCTTTGCAGGCTGGCCGGTCTGAAGCCCGCTTCGGTGTTGTGCGAGATCATGAAGGAAGACGGCACCATGGCCCGTATGCCGGACCTGGAAGTCTTCGCCAAAAAGCACGGGCTGAAAATCTGCAGCGTCGCCGACCTGGTTCAGTACCGCCTGAAACATGAGCGCATCGTGCGGCGCATTTCCGGCGCGCGCATGCCGACCGAGTGGGGCTATTTCGACGTCCATGTCTACCACAGTATCGCCGACAACAAGGACCATGTCGCCCTGTGCAAGAACGTGATTCCCGCCGATCTGCGCGCCGCGGACATGGACTATGTGAACGAGTCCGTGCTCGTGCGCGTCCACAGCGAGTGCCTGACAGGCGATGTCTTCAACAGCCAGCGTTGCGACTGCGGCCTGCAGCTTCACGCGGCCATGCATCAGGTCCAGCAGGCCGAACGCGGGGTCGTCATATACCTGCGCCAGGAAGGGCGGGGCATCGGGCTGACCGAAAAGATCAAGGCCTACGCGTTGCAGGACCAGGGCTACGACACGGTCGAGGCCAACGAAAAGCTTGGGCACAAGCCAGACAAGCGCGAGTACGGAACGGGTTGCCAGATCCTGATGGATCTGGGCATCAAGAAGATGAAGCTGCTCACGAATAACCCCGTGAAACACGACGCAATCAACGCCTACGGACTCGAAATCACCGACCGCGTGCCCCTGGAAGTGCCGCCGGGCGAAGAAAGCAACTTCTACATGCGCACCAAGCGCGACAAGCTCGGGCACATTCTCCAGCTACCCAAAGAATCCGGTCGCCACGACAAGATCCGCAAAGACCGCGGGATCGAGTAGGGGCGGCCCCACGTGGCCGCCCGCATCGAACGCGACGTGTAAGCTGGTGGTCCGTTGATTGCGAAACGTATGCAGAATGAACTTCAACCGCTGCAGACGAAAGACTGAGTGCTCCGAGACCCGAACCATCCGAGGTCACAACGTATCTTCAGAGCGTCCCGTCTCCTGAATGACGTGCTGGAAGCATTCAAAGTGTCGACTCGCGCCACGGGAGAGCCTCGCAAGACGGCTGAGAAAGCGGCCGTTTCGGCGCTGGCTGAACTGAAGGAAATGAGCGAGGCTCATTTCGGCAGGAAGAAGTCCCGAAGGGTGTTCGCGGCGTTGGACTCCCTGGAGGCGAAAGTCCTAGAGGCAACCAATCTGGCTGTCGAATCGGAGCGACCGCCTGGCGAGTGTCTGCGGTGTGGTGGACCACTGACAACCTTGGGCGAGTTCGAGACAGACCCATGCTGTCTTCTGTGCCTGGATGGGCCGATGAAGGAGTTTGACGTGCTGTGGGGTGAGTTCGAGACTTGGGAGATATGATCGCTTCATCGGTACTCCCCGTTTTCCCGACACTCGCGGGCCGATGGTATCGCGCGCTTGCACTGGCGGTCGTTGGTTCGGTAAACCTGCCGCATGGACTACGCCATTCGTGTCAGCCACTACGTTGACCCCGTGACATTTGAAGTCCAGCGCGATGTGATTGTGCTGATTTCGGGTGCTCACGTGGCGGACGTGATTGTGGGCGGCGAGGTCAGTGGCGGGCTGGATGGACTGGCGAAGCAGACGCTGGATTTCGACAACGCGGTCTGCATGCCCGGCTTTGTGAACGCCCATTGTCACCTCGACCTTTCGCACCTGCACAATCAAGTTCCGCGCGGCTTGACCTTTCCCGAGTGGGCGCCGGCCGTGATTGCCGGGCGCGCTATGCCCCAGGCGATGATCGAGGGCGGCATTGATGACGCCTGCCAGATGCTGGTCGCGAGCGGCACTACTGGCGTGATCGACATCAGTGTCGGCGGTGATTCCGCCAAGTTCATGAGCAAGCACGGGCTGCGCGGCATCGCGGCCCTGGAGGTGCTTGGCGGTGGGAGCCCCGGCTCGGGGTCCGAGAAGGCGATGCAGCGTGCCGACGAAATCGTGCGCTCGCGCTTTGAGCTTGACCGCAATCGCCTCGGCGAAGATGCAGGTGACGCGAGCGCGCCCACAAAGCCGGAGGGCGTTGACTACGGGTTCTCACCCCACGCGCCCTACAGCACCGGGATGGAGTTGTACCAGCACGCCTTCGGGCGCGCCTTTGGCGAGAGGCGCCTGTGTACGACCCACGTGGCCGAATCGCTCGAAGAAGTGGAGTTCGTAAGCCGGGGTACGGGGCCGCTGTATGATTTGCTTACAACACTTGGTGTGGACCTTTCCGGTTTTGGGGGTTTTGGGACCTCGCCGATCGCACTGCTGCTCGGCGACTGGCTCGGCCCGTGGCTCGGCGCGGAGAACCCGAGCCTTGTGCTCGTGCATTGCAACTACGCGCAGGACGGCGACCTTGAACTGCTTGCTGCAACCAGGCCGTCCGTCTGCTGGTGCCCGCGCAGCCACGCATGGTTTGGCCACGAGCCCTGGCCGCTGGCGAAGATGCACGAGGCCGGCGTGAACCTGGTGCTTGGTACGGACAGTCTCGCCAGCAACAGCGGACTCGACATGCTCAGCGAGTTGCGACTGGCGGCGCAGCATCCCGACGCAGACATAGTCGAATTGTTCAAGGCCGCAACCATCAACGGGCGCGAGGCCATGGGCACGATCAAAGACGCCGCCGACCTCGCAATCTGGGGGCTGCCCAACGGCGACAATGTCTTTGAAGGCATGCTCAAAAGCGAAGTGCCCCTCTACGCCAGCTTCAGCCGCGGGCAGCTTATAGCGCGGGCGATTTAGCCCGTTGTTGCGCAATGCCGTGCTAGCGGGTAATCCTCTGCAACTGGCCGGCGTTCTTCCTTTGGTGATGCATGATTGACGTAAAACTAATCCGCGACGACGCAGACGGCGTGAAGCAGCGCCTTGCCACGCGCAACGTAGACACCGGGCCGATTGACGAAGTCCTGAAACTCGATGAGAACTGGCGCGCCAAGAAGCATGACGCCGAACAACGCCAGGCCGCGCTGAACAAAGCCAACAAGGCCTTCGGGACCTGGATGGGCGGCCGCAAGAAGAACCCCGAAATGCCCGCGCCCATTGAGCTGGTCGAGCTATTGGGCGAAACACCCCCCGACCCGGAAACCGCGCAAGTAAAGCTGCGCGAACTTGGCGAAACAAAAGACAAGATTGAGGGCGAGGCCGCCGCCATCCTCAACCAGATTGAAGCCCACCTGCTGCACCTTCCCAACCTGCCGGGCGCGAAAACCCCCGTCGGGAGAACCGAAGCAGACAACGTCGTCGTCAAAGAATGGGGCAAGCCCACGGAGTTCGACTTCGAGCCCAAGGCGCACTGGGACCTGGTTGGCGACAAGGGGCTGGAGCTCGAGATCGGCGGGCGCATCAGTGGCAGCGGCTTTCCGTTTTTGCGCGGGAAACTGGCGAAGCTTGAGCGCGCGATGATCAACTTCTTCCTTGATCTGCACACCGCCGAGCACGGCTACACAGAATGCTGGACGCCATTCATGGTGCGCGGCGAGACGCTGCGTAACAGCAGCCAGTTGCCGAAATTCTACGACGACCTGTACCGCGCCGACGAACGGGACGACCTGTATCTGATACCCACGGCCGAAGTGCCGCTGACCAGCGTGCACGCTGGTGAGATCATCGCCGACGAAGATGCCCCGATCCGTTACTGCGCCTATACCCCCTGCTTCCGCCGCGAGGCCGGCGCCGCGGGCAAAGACACGCGTGGCATACTGCGCGTACACCAGTTCAGCAAGGTTGAGCTGATGGTCGTAACAACACCCGAGCGCAGCGACGAAGAACACGAAACGCTCACCCGCTGCGCCGAGACTGTGCTTGAGAAACTCAACATCCCGTACCGTCGCCTGGAACTTTGCACCGGCGACATGGGCTTTGGCGCGGCGCGCTGCTACGACCTTGAGGCCTGGGCACCCGGCGTCGGCAAATGGCTTGAGGTCAGCAGTTGCAGCAACTTCACCGACTTTCAGGCCCGCCGCGCCAAAATTCGAGTTCGCGACAAGGACAAGAACACGCGCCTGGCGCACACCCTCAACGGCAGCGGGCTGGCCTGCCCGCGCACCATGATTGCGATCATCGAGAACAACCAGCGCGCTGACGGAAGCATCGCAATCCCCGGGGCCCTGCAACCTTTCTATGGCGCTGCGGAATTGTAATGGATCGATACCTCGTCAGCTTTGATACCAAACACGTTGCGCACGAAACGGTGGACGTGCTGGTGATCGGCACCGGTGTGGCCGGTCTGACCGCGGCGATTGCAGCCGCGCGCGGCGGGGCTGCGACGCTGATGGTCAACAAGGCACAGCTTGAGGAATCCAACACAAGCTGGGCCAAGGGCGGCATCGCGGCCGTCATGACCTCGGACGATTCTTTCGAATCGCATGTGCAGGACACATTGACGGCCAGTGACGGGCTGTGCGAAGAAACGGTGGTGCGAACGATTATTGAGGGTGGCCCCGCTGCCATCGATTTCCTGCAAAGCTGCGGCGCGAAGTTTGACCGCTCGAACGGGCAGCTTGACCTCGGGCGCGAGGGCGGACACTCCGGGCATCGCATCGTTCACGCGGGAGGCGACGCGACCGGTGAGGAAGTCAGCCGCTCACTTTTGACGACATGCCTGAACACGCCCGGGCTGCGGGCCTACAAGAACACGTTCGTACTGGACATGCTGACCCAGGACGGCAAGTGCGTCGGGGCGATCATGATGCGCCACAACGAGCCCCATGTTGTGTGGGCGCGTACGGTGATCCTGGCCAGCGGGGGCATCGGGCAACTCTATCGCGAATCCAGCAACCCACCCGTAGCCACAGGCGACGGACACGCCATGTGCATCCGCGCCGGCGCGGAAATGCGTGACATGGAGATGGTGCAGTTCCACCCGACGCTCCTGTACGTCGCCGGGCTGGAGCGCCGCCTGATCACGGAAGCCCTGCGCGGGCACGGTGCCTATCTGCGGAATTCGCTGGGCGAGCGCTTCATGGTTGACCGGCACGAGCTGGCAGAACTCGCCCCGCGCGATGTCGTGAGTCGCGCCATCAACCAGGAGATGCAGCGCACCGGGGATTCCGCCGCGTTCCTGGATGTAACGCACCTCGACCAGCCAGAACTGCGCGCCAAATTTCCCACGTTCATGCAAAGCTGCGACGACGCGGATATTGACCCGTCAACATCGTGGGTGCCGATCCGTCCCGGGCCGCACTACATGATAGGCGGGATCCGCGCCTCGCTGGATGGCACCACCAGCATCGAGGGACTGCTGGCAGTTGGTGAAGTCTCCAGCACCGGGTTGCACGGCGCGAATCGCCTCGCCAGCAACAGCCTGCTTGAAGGGCTCGTGTGTGGCGAGCGCGCCGGAAAGCTGGCCGCGGCGCACGGCGAGTCCGACGGCAAACCGCCGCGCATCTCCTTCGAGCGCCCCATACGGAGCACGCGCCGCATCGACGTGCCGGACATGACAGCCGCAGTCAAAGGCGGCATGTGGCGCTACATGGGCGTGGAGCGAAGTGAACGCGGCATGAGCAGTTTCCTGCGGCAACTGGAAAGCTGGTCGCGCATGGCCAATGAGCAGGAACGTCGCTTCCCCACCGAGTGGCAGCTCGAAAACATGCTTGAAGTAGCCATTGCCATGACAAAGGCGGCGCTGGCCCGCAAAGAAAGTCGCGGCGTGCACTTCCGGGACGACTTCCCGGCCAAGGACGAAGCCCTTGCCGTGATGCACACGGGCTTCCGCAACGGCGGCGAAGTCACACTCAGTCGCGAATGATTTCGAAATGATTCGAATAGTCGTCGGTCCAGGGGCGGAAGTCCGCGTCTGTCGCCGCCAGCTGCACGACTTCGCCGAATATCGGCTGGAATTCGTGCAGCACGTCCGCGTCCTGAATTTCCGCGGCATAGTCGCGCAGGTACTTTTCGAAGCTCTCTCGAACCTCACCGCTGGTCGTCATGATCACCCACTCAGCCAGCGTCGTCGCGGTGCGAAAATGCGTGCCGGAAAACCAGCCAAGCCGGGACAGTGAAATGTGCTTAGCGTTCACGATGACCACCGGGCGCAGGTTCAGGTGCCGGTTGGAAATATGCACGCAGATCACGCCGCCCGGCTTGAGGTGCGACAGGTAAAGACTCAGCGGAGTCACCCACAGGAACGGCACGCTCGCGACATCTAGGCACACCTGGTTCGTGTAGGCGAGCAGCAACGTGGTGCCGACGGCGGCGAAGGCGACCCACATGAGAACAGGGTGCCGGGCGTCTTCCGCGGGCGCGATCGACGGTGTCCGGCGATGGCGCGGCAGGCTGCGCGAACAAACACGCGCCGAACAGGACCACGTGCACAATCATCTGCATGCGCGGCTTGAGGCGCGAGATGCTGAAGTGCGCGTAGGCGTAGCCGCCAAGCAGAGCAGCTTGAAAGAACAACAGGGTTACGGACCAGACGGCCGCCGTGCCACCGAACCACGGCAGGATGTAACGCGCGATCAACGGCTGCACCTGAAACAGCAGAAAGGCGCTGACGAATATGGTAGCGGCGTACCTGATCATGAGTGGCCAAAACTACGCCGGTCGTGGCCGGACGCAATTGTGAATGATTGTGAGTACGCGCCGGGCATTCAGGATTCCGCCGGGCGCTTTTTCTTCCACTGGCGAATGTCGCGGCGGATGCGGTCGGCATCCTGACGTGCGAGGTCGGCGACCTTGTGATGGCGCAGGATGTACATCACGCAAACGAGAAACAGCAGCGCCGGTGGCATGGCGATCAGCAGGGCGAAGGTTTCGTCGAGAAAGACGAACACCAGGGCACCGGCAAGCAGGAAAAGGAAGGTCGCCGCGAGAATCAGCTTGGTAGCTGTCTTCGCAGAGGCGCCAGCCAGAGCTTCTGTAGCCGCGAGTTCTTTCTCAAGCTTCTCGTTCAGCTCGGCCCACTGTTTTGGAGACAGTTCGCTCATGCTCTTGAGTTGCGCTCCAGCTTGCGAATGCCGATGTCTATCGCCTCAATTGCTAGCTCGGCGTTCCACTTGACCTTCAGAAGTCCGACCCCGCCCAGGACTGAAATCAAGAAGATGGGCAGGAACCAGATCGAGATAGTGCCCTCTTGCAGCCGGAACACGACCGAGAAGACCGCCGAAACCACAACGCCAGCGATCATGCAGCCAAGCACATAAAGACGGAACCTGCCGGCGCGATGCACCAGATACTCTCGCTGGGTCACCAAATCAGCAGCAGTCGGCTCAGGGCGTGGAGAGGGCAGTTTCACCGAACGTTCATTCATGTAACAAACTCCCGATCAGTTCGACATAGCGTTTTAATGCCCCGCGTGATGCCAGCAACCTGGCCTGTCCGGGTTTGCCGATGGCCTCCCGTCGCGCTTCATCACTTAGCAGCGACTTGATCTCGCGTTCCAGCGCGGCGCCGGTCTGGACTTCAATGGCGCCCTTGATTTCCTTCAACTCGCGCACGGTGGCCTTGAAGTTGTGCGTGTGCGGCCCGAACAGTGTGGCTTTGCCCAGTGCGACGGGCTCAGCCATGTTCTGTCCGCCGTGGGGAATCAGCGACCCGCCGATGAACACGACGTCGGCCACGGCGTACACGTGCGACAGCTCGCCGACGGTGTCGAGGATGACAACGCTGTCTTTCGGCGCGACGTTTTCGGGCGTGAGTTCGCTGCGGTTGACCCAGTCAATGCCGGCCTTGGTCAACAAGTCACGGACACTCTCGTAGCGCTCCGGATGTCGCGGCACCAGCACGCAGCGGCAGCCCAGGCGCGGCAACATGTCGACGATGATCTCGTGCTCACCAGGGTGTGTGCTGCCGCACACCAGCACCTGCTGGCACTCAGTGTTGAAGAGTTTGCGGAACAAGGCCGTCTTCTCAGTGTCGGGCTCACCCTTTAACGAGTCGTTTTTGAGGTTGCCGTAGACGGCAACCTCAGGGCTTAGGGCTTGGGGCTTGGGGCTTAGGGTTGTTGGCAGTTCCCTAAGCCCTGAGCCCAAAGCCCCAACCCCGGCGAGCGTCATCGCACGCTCGGCGTACGTTTCGTCCTGCATAGCCCAGACTTTGATCGCGTCGTAGGCCGGCTGCAGCAGCCATTTAAAACGCTTGTAGTTACGAAAGCTCTTCTCGCTGATCCGCCCGTTTGCCAGCACTGTTGGCACTCCAGCTCGTTTTGCGTGCATCAGCCAGTTGGGCCACAGCTCCAGTTCAACCAGAATCAGCAGCGCCGGGTTCAGCCGACGGAAGAACTTGGCGACCACCCAGCTCAGGTCGATCGGCGAGTAGCAATGGTAGAATTCGCCAAGATCGCGGTGCGCAATCTCTGCGGCTGTCCTGGTGGTGTAGGTAATCACCAGGTCGTGGTCGGGATGCTGTTCTTTCAGGGACATCAACAGCGGGCGAATCTGCAACAACTCACCGACACTTACCGCATGAATCCAGATGGAAGGCTTATCAGAAGCGCGAGCAGGAATGCCGCCAAGACGCTGCGTCAGCCCGGCCCGATACTTGCCCGTGGTCATTACCTTATAGAGGAACCAGGGCCAGATCAGACAGCCCAGCCACAGATACCCAAGGTTGAACACCCAGCGCCGCATCTATCCCTTCAATTGGCGCCGGGTACGCCCGGTACGCGCCATTCGCGTATGCAGTCTAGTTTTCGCCGTGCGGTCGTCACCATGGCTGCCCGGCGCACCTCAAATGCTCGTGTTTCCAGACGGTTGGCCCCTTGGCGACTCCCATCACGCCTGGGCGGTCGCCTGAAGTCACCACCGAAACCAGGCAGCCGATTATTTCGTGAGGATTTTGGCGTTTGGTTGACCACCGTTACTCCGTAGAAACGGGTACATACGCGGTGTCTTGCACCGCAACAGTGCTTATCGGCTCGTCCGCCTGGGCGAACCTTGACACGAAAGGACTCTGGATGGGTGTGCCTACTCTGAAGACGCGCCGCGTGCATTTTACGCTGCTCGCAGTGGCCCTGGCCGGCCTGGTCGGCGTATTCGCGCTGGCTGCACCGCAGGCCGATGCCGAGGGCAAGTTTGAAACCTTGAAATCCCTGCAAACGGAACGCCGCAATTTTTCAAAGGCCTTGTCCGCCGCCGTGGTTGCTATCGCGGCCGGTGAAAACGGACCGAACATCGGCGGCGACCAGACCACCGGTATGGCGGCTGGCAACGCCATGGCCGCCTCGGGATTTGTGGTGGACGGCGATTACGTCGTCACCTGCATTGAGTCCGGCCCGCTGACTACAAACGATGAGGACCGCTACCTCAAGAAGGGCGCCGCCGTATGGATGATGGCCCACGACGGCACCGAGTTTTCGGGCAAAGTCGTCGGGACTGATCGCCGCAACCTGCTGCTGCTGATCAAGATGGATGCCGGGCACCCAGACCTGCCCTCGCTGCGCCTCGGTGATTCTGACAAGGCCGCCATGGGAACCAGCGTGTTCGGGCTTGGCAACACGCTGGACAGCCTGCTGCTCGACCGCCAGATCGCCGTCAGCTACGGCACGGTTTCGGGCTTTTACCGGTTCGAGCCCATCGACGTCATGAACCCCGACGACGACAACACCGGCGGCGACCCCTACAAGGGCAACGTGCTGGAAATTGACGTGGCCGTACATGACGGCGACCACGGGGGACCCATCATCAATCTTGACGGTGAGGTCATCGGCATGACCTCGGCCCACTACATGGCCGGTCGTCACCTCGGCTGCGCGGTGCCCAGCAACCAGATTCGTGCGGTATTGCCGCAACTCAAGAAGGGCATCTCCGAGGAAGAACTCGCTCAGGGCGACCTTGGCTTCGCGGCCAAGACGCCGAAGGGCGACGCGAGCATCTATATCAGCAAACTCGATGCAGACGGCCCGGCCGCCAAAGCGGGCATGGAACTCGGCTGGCAGTTGGTGCGAGTGGACAACTACCGTATTCCGAAGTGGGACCGCCTCAAGGAAATGCTGGGCGTCGGCTACATTACGCGTGATCGTCGCGTTGGCGGCGGCATGTTCGGAGGCGCCCGCACGGTAAAGGTACCCGTCAGCTACGGCGTACCGGTCGGAACGCACATCCAGTTGACTCTGCGCAACCCTGAAGACGGCACGGAAAAAACCATCGACCTGATTGTCGGTGAGAAGCCGGAGGACTTCTAATGAAGAAGCTTACCATCGCACTCGCGCTGCTGCTCAGCCTCGGCTTCGCCGCCGGCCTGGCTCAGGACGGCGAGAAAAAGACCGCCACCGTTCGCCACGTCAGTGTGCCGGTCATGAAGGCGCACAAAGAACTTGAGTCCCACCGCGTCGCACTCGCCAAGCATGTCGCGGCGCACACAGTGTCCATCGAGATCGACTTCGACCGCGAAGACGTCGGAGGCACCGCGCCGGCCTTTCCAGGTATTCCGGGCATGGGCGGGCCGGACATGTCCGACCCGTTCTTCCGCTACGACATCGGCCCGTTTTCGGGGCTGGTTGTCGGGCCGAATCACATCCTGATCAGTGATCGCGTACTGGGCGATTTCAGTGAAGACGGCCCAAGCGACGCCGTGGAAGCCATCACCGCGACACTGCCGAACGGCGAACGCTGGCCGGCGCGCGTCGTCGGGCGTCACCAGCAGATCGACCTCGCACTGCTTGAGCTGGACTGCGTGATCAACGAAACCTGCCCCGAGCTTCGGGTTTACCCCCTGCCGGCCACAAAGATTTCGCTGAATCGCGGTCAGGGCGTGCTCGTGGTCGGGCGCGGACAGAACCCGCTGGGCGCGCTCGTCAATGACGGCGTTGTCAGCGCCCTTGAGCGCGAAGGCGGCCGCGCCTTCCAGCTTGATGCCCGCATCGGCAACAGCACTCTCGGCGCTCCTGTCGTGGACAACGACGGCACCCTCGTCGGCATGGTGACCTACCACAACCACCAGACCTTCGGGCAGGCCAGCGGTGTCAGCTACGCGGCGTACATCCAGGATGTCCGCGAAGCCTACGACGCCATGAAGGACGGCGCGTTCATCCCCCGTCCGCCGTCGCCTTTCATGGGCGTTGGCGCGACAAAGAAGTGGCCTGACAAGCCGGGGCTGGAAGTCGGCAACGTGGTTGCCGGCACGGGCGCGGAGAAGGCCGGGCTGCGCATCGGCGACGTCATTCTTCAGGTCAACGGTACGGACATGAACGAGCTGGACGACCTGCTGAAGATCATCAACGAGCACAAGGTTGGCGACACGCTGAAGGTGAAGATTCAGAGGGGCGAAGAAGAACGCGACCTCGAGATCATCCTGGGCGCTCGTCCGTAACTTCGAACTGAACATGAACCGGATACACCGGAGAACGAAATGAACAAACTGATACCCGCAATCGCCCTCTCGCTGATGCTCGGCGGCGTCGCAATCGCCGAGCCGGCGCCCAAGGTGAACGCAACCGTCAAGAAGGCGGAAACTGAAGTAACCGCCCTGGTCAAACAGGTCTACCCCGCCTTCGTACTGATTGGCGGCGGCAGCGGCGTCTGCATCAGCGACGACGGCTACTTCCTTACAAACCACCACGTATGGAACGAGGCTGCGGCACCTGCTGAAACCGTGGTCAAGCTGGCCGGCAACAGCAAGCGCTACACAGCTGATGCCATCGGCGCCGACCCGCGCGGCGACATCGTGCTCGGGAAGATGCGTCTGGACGAAGGAGAAACGGTCCCCTTCGCCAAGCTGGGCGACAGTGACGCCCTTCAGATCGGCGACCTTTGCCTCTCCATCGGCAACCCGTTTCTGCTCTCCGGGCAGGGCAGCGAGCCGACGGTAACATGGGGTACAATCACGGCCGTTCACCGCTTCCAGGGCGGCTACAACGACACGATCCAGATTGATACGGCCATCAACCCCGGCAACTCGGGCGGCCCCAGCTTCAACATTGACGGCGAAATCATCGGCATCAATGGACGCAACATCGCGTCGCACGGCAAGCGCTACAACACTGGCGCGGGCTTTGCGATCCCCAGCAACCAGATCAAGAACTTCCTGGACACCCTGAAAGCGCAGGAGGGCGGCGCCATGGTGGTGCGGCACGGCATGGTCGGCGGGCTGACGCTTGACATGTCAAGCCAGAATGGCGCTGTCGTGCGTGGTGTCGCGGACGAGAGTGAAGCTGCGGACGCGGGCTTCAAGGCCGGCGACGTAATCACGAAAATGGACAGCTACAACGTCTACAATGGCTACCGCTACTTCGGCATCATCGGCACCAAGCCTCGCAATTCCAGTTTCGCGTTCACTGTACTACGCGACAGCAAGAGCATCACAATTCATGCCCGCAACAACGTCCCCACGGAATCCGGCCAGTTCGGCACCGTGCCTCGCCCCGACGACGAATCACGTAACGATGGCGGGGGTATCCTTGGCGGCATGAACCTGTTCCAGCTTCCCAAGATGAAGTCGACCCTTGGCTTCAGCGGTGAGTACAACAAGGACCGCAAGGTCGGCGGCTATGTCCTCACGAACGTCAAGGAAAACGGCTCCGTCAGCGAGGCCGGGCTTCAGGTGGGCGACATCCTGACCCACATCAACGGGCGGCACATCGCCTTCTTTGCCGACGTGCATGACATCCTGATCGCCACAGAAGGCGGCACGGAAGTCACCATCAAGTACGTCCGCGAAGGCATCGAGTACGAAACAACGGGCGTTACCAAAAAGCGGTAAAAGCGTTCTGTCGACAAGTCAATGGCGCCCGGAACTCCGGGCGCCATTGACAGTTGGTAGTTTGTGGTTGGTAGTCAAAGCCGTGGCTGTTTCTACAAACAACCAACTACAAACCCCTACTCTGGCATCTCAATGCCCTTGCCCGCCAGCAGTTCTTTCACTCGCGCCAGCGTCGCCTCACCGTGCAACTGCATTTCCGGCCAGTCCCGCGTAAAGCCGTCGCTGGCGTCTTTGCGCGTCGCGTCTATGGCGATGTGCGCAGGGTGGCGGCGAAGAGTCCATCTGCCGTCCAACTGTGCCGGTGCTTCGTCAAACATGATGTCACGCTCCGGGTCGATGTTGGCCAGGGCCGCCCATGCCAACGCGCTGACGTCACCTGGCTTTATCAACCCCTCCGGCAGAAACACGATCAGCGGCAGCGGGGCGTCGCCTGCTTCTTCAAACAGGACCTGTGCGATCTCCCGCGCCTGGTGCCCACGCAGCCTCTCGAGCTCAAAGACGCAGACGTGTTCGCCGGCGCTCCAGCGTGCCTTGATTCCCAGCCCGTCGCGGATCTCGATGGCAGGCACGGCAGTCGGTTTCTCTGGCGCGCGGAAACGACCAGCGCGCCCGGATTCGCGTGCGTCGGTCCGAATACCGGTGATGCCACTGCCCTCCCCCACCGCACCGGGGTCGCCGGGCATGGGTCTTGTCGCGTCAACACACACCTTGCTGCCGAAGTGCAGCGCGCGTGTCGCGTGGTCCAGCGTCTCCGTCGGGCCCAGCACGAACTCAAAACTATGCTGCGCATTGAGGTGCGAGAGTACGTGCTTTGCAACAGCGGCTTCGTCGTGGACATCCGGGCCGTGCTGGTCGATCACTACGATTGTCTTGGTAAACATCGCCTGGCCCAGCCCCCACACGGCGTGCGCAACCTTGCGCGCCTGGCCCGGGTAGGCCTTGCGGATCTTGACCAGCATGAGGTTGTGTGCCACGCCGCAGAACGGCAGGCGATAGTCCAGAACTTCCGGGATAGTCTGCTGCAACAGCGGCAGGAACAAACGCTCAATGGCCTGTGCCATCCACGCGTCTTCCTGAGGTGGCGGACCCACGACTGTTGCAAAGTAAACCGGCTTGCGGCGCTGCGTGATGGCACTGACATGAAAAACCGGGTAGTCGTCGGCCAGGCTGTAGAAGCCGGTATGGTCGCCAAACGGCCCCTCGCGCCGCAACTCGTCAATATGGATCCAGCCCTCGATTACGTAGTCGGCGCTGGCCGGCACGTGCAGTGGTACAGTCTTGCAGCGGACCATCTTCACCGGTTTGCCCTGCAGGAAGCCGGCCAGGATCATCTCATCCAGACCGGGCGGCAATGGCACCACGGCACTGAAAGTGATCGCCGGTTCGCCGCCGATGGCGATCGCCGCGGGCAAGCGGTTCTCACCTTTCGCGACCGCTTCGCGCATGTGCTCCGCTGCCGTGTGGTGCGTGTGAACGTGAAAGCCGGTTGTGCGCGAATCAAACTGCTGGATGCGGTACATACCGCAGTTGCGCTTGCCGTCATCTGGCGACTCGGTAAAGACAAGCGGGAAAGTCACGAAGCGCCCGCCGTCTTCAGGCCAGGTCTTTAGAATCGGAATGTCATCCAGGTCGATCGCGTCGCCGGTTTTTACGACCTCCTGGCAGGGGGCCTTTTTTACGTACTTGGGAAAAAAGCTGGCCAGTTCTTTGAGTGTCGGCAGCATCTCCAGCTTCTCGATCAACGATCGCCGCGGCGTCTGCAAAGTGGTCAGCAACTCCGACAGGCGTTTCGTCAGCCCATGAAAGTCGCTGACACCGCACACCATGCTAAGACGCTTCTCGCTGCCCAGGGCGTTGATCAACACCGGCGCGGTGTACTCGCGGTCGGTGGAGACAGGACGATGAAACAGCAGGGCTTTGCCGCCCCCGGGCAATTTGCTGACACGGTCCGCGGCGCAGGCGATTTCCTGGTCCACGCTAACAGGCTCATGGAATTCGATCAGTTCGCCGGCACGGCGCAGGGCTTCCACAAAACGGGAAAGATCTTCGAGCGACATGGATCGGAATCTAGCTTGCCCGGCAATGGCGTAAACGCCCCCTATCGGGCCGTCAGTTTTACGTAAAGGCGCGACTTGACGACGTCGTCCCTGGCGGGCGTCAGTTCCTTCTTGAGAATCTGGAACTCGACCTCCCGCAGCGCGCGCTTGTTGCCGCCTACGCTGACGCGGGCCTCAAGCGCCCGGCTGAAGTTGTGCTGTTCTTCGTGCTGACCCAACTGCCTCCCGGCCAGCGCACGTCGCAGTACCACCATGCTCTCACCCAGCACTTCCACCATTGCGGCGCCTTCGATGGAGTCACCGCCAAAGTGCGGCGGGCCCATGGTCAGGTCCGTCTTCCACAGATAGGGCGGCGGGATCGGAGCGTCACCGATGCCGACAGTCAGTCCTTCTGTCAGGGCCTGCAAACCGGGGTTGATGATCTCCCCCAGCCCGGCAACCTCGGGCTCGTTCAGCAACCCGAACCAGGGGCTGATGCTCAACTCGATGTCCAGCTTGTTTAGGGCCGCGAACTCCTTGGGCGCGTTCTCGGCGCTGACTCGCACACGCCAGACGCCGCCGTGAAGCGGTTTGTCGAGAACTTCCATACGCAGGTCATACTCGAGCGAAATGTCTCGCCCGGATTGCTGCCCACCCTCGCCGCTTACTTCAATGCGCACACCAAAGCGCGCGACATCACCGACGTCGTATGCCGGATGCACATCGCGAACACCGTCCGACGCAACCGGCACAAGGTCAAGCGTCGCGGCATCGCGCACGGGCGGGCGCAGCAACGGCGTATTCGGCACTTCGGCGAACAGTTTTCTCATACCGCTTGCCGCTTCGGACTCCCTGCCCAGCGCGTGATTAGAAAGCGCCCCGAGCAGCAGGTCCGTGCCGTCGCCCTTGTTGTACGCGTACGCGCTGTCGAAATCGTTGACTGCGCCTGCGTGCTCGCGCAGCGACAGGCGCAGTCGCCCACGTTCGCGGTGCGCGGCGGCACGCGTGTAGTCGTCGCGGGCGGTCTTGATCGCCTGCTCCACGTAGTTGGCTGCCAGCTTGTTGTTGCGCTCTCGCTGCAAGCCCGCGAGATCCACCAGCGCCTCGGCAAACGCGGGCTCAAGCAACACCGCCTGCTCCAGCAGGTTGATGCGGGTCTTTTCCTCCTGCTGTGCGCCAGAGGCTTCAAGCCACATGCGAAACGCGGTACGGCGGGAATCGGTACCGTCCACCACCCAGCGCAGAATACCCTCCCAGCGTTTCGCGCCCTGGAAGTCGGGCTCCGCTTCGTTCAGCTTCACGAAGAACTGCAACGACTCGCCGTAGCGTTCGGTGCGCATGGCGGCCCGGGCGACACCATCGAGGCACTCCAAATTTTCCGGTGCCAGTTTATGCCCGGCACCATAAGCGGAGTACGCAAGCTGGAAATCCGCCAGCATGAACCCAACTTTGCCCAGCAGCAGTTGCGCCTCAAAGAACTTCGGCGAGCGCGTCGTGACCAGCTTCAGCACGTCGCGCTTGCCCCTCAAGTCGCCGTACTCGAGCTGCAGCCGATATGCTTCGTAGTCGCGCGCCGTGTACTTGCCTGCCGCGATTTCCCGCGCGGCCCGGGCGTGCTTGACGGCCTCGGTGTCGTCGGCATCAAGGCCTGCAACGAGGTCGTAGGCCAGTGCGGCGTCGTCAAACCTGCCGAGTTCCCACAGGGCGGCGGCGCGCAAACCGTGCCAGTCGGCAAAGGTCTCGCCAAGCGGTTCGCATTTGTCGAGCGCCGACAGGGTCACGGTGTATAGGTGGCGACGCTTGTCCGGGTCATTGTCTGACAGGCTGGCGAGTTCGAGAGCGTTACGGGCGTCCAGATAGTACAACTCAAGAAATGTCGGGCGGGCCAGGATCAGCGTGCGGATCGCATCTGCGCGTTTTTCGACCAGCATCACGCGCTCCGCGAAGCGCTGTCGCTCGATGACCGCGATCTCGCGCCAAGCCAGCCAAGTCTCGAAGCCCCAGTCATTCAGTACCAGGCGCTGGACGACCATCAGGTCAAGCTCGCTGCTGATGTCATCGTAAATCGCGTGCAGGCGTGTCAGGGCGTCGGTCAGCAGCCCGTAATCCCGCAATTCTTCGGCGATCGCGAGGCGCGTCTCCGCGATCGTGATGTTCTGTGGCGCCTGTATCTCGGCCGCCACGCAGGCCTTGTGGGATTCCTCATAGCGTCCCATTCGATAAAGCGTCTGCGCGACGTTGACTTTTGCGCCGACGTTGTACGCGTCGGTCTTCGCCGCTTCCTGGTACAGGGGCAGAAGCAGCCCATAGAGTTCGTTGGCCGCTAGACTGAAAGGCTGCCCGAGCTCTTCGGCGGTTGTGGCCCACTGATCGAAATCCAGTGCTCGACGCTCCAGGTCACGGGCGGCGAAGAAATACACGTCGGCGGTACCGGGTTTCGCCCCGGCGCAGCGCGCGAGGAAGGCCAGCGGCAGCGCGGGCGTCCCTTCGGCGGATTGTGGCAACTCGCCCTCGGGCTTCAGGATGTACTTCGCAAGCTCGCGGTAGACGATCATCTCGGCGTCGAGGCGCTGCAAGACGCGCTTGAGTTCAGTTTCGTCCTTGAAGCGGGGCGGGTCCTGCAACGGCTCAACGTAATGCAGCCACCAGGCAATCTCGAGACAGACCTCGTAATCATTCGGAAACAGTGTGCGCAATGCACCCACATAGCCCTGCATCTCTCTCGTCGTGGCGTCTTGGTAGTTGTTGTAAAGGCGCAGGTACTCAAGCAGCAGTTCACGGTTTACGGGATCGAGCTGTTTGCCTTTGTCCAGTTGCTCCCGCGCATTGAGCGGAAAACCGAACTCGCGGAGGCGCTGTGCCCGGGCGACGTATTCCGCCACGCCGAGGGCCGGCTCCTGCGCGGTAACTGGCTGCGAACGGGCGGTAACAAAGAACACCGCAAACAGGGCGATTACCGTGACGAAAGGCTTCAAATCAGTACTCCGGGGCCCCTGAAGAAAGACGAGCCAGCGGTTGCAAGACAGCGCATGCCGTGCCAGCGAGCCCGCTAGTCCTTGAGATCATCGCGCAAGGTAGCCCCAACACGATCCGTGAACTGCTTGTAAGTCGCCGGCGAGCCCGAGCGCAGTGCCAGCAGGACCTTGTCACGCACGGCACCCCCGTGGCTCACGCCCATGTACGCAATGAACCATTGCGCGGGGTTGGTAATCACGCCGTAATTCCGCGTGTTTTCGCCGAGATACTTGTCGATTTCATGCTTGGCGGCATCGACCTCTTCCGCCGTCTTGTAGTACAGGAACATCACGAATCCCTTCACGACGATGCCGGTGCGCGGGTCCGGTGCGCTGACAACAAAGCCGTGCGAGCGAAAGGGCGCGCCGGGTGTGGGCGGCGCGTTCCAGCTTGGACGGGTGCCGCCGTTGGCGACGATCTCGTCCTCCACCTCGTCGAAGTTCGTGCTGGGGCGTACTTCAGCGCCGTCCAGCCCGTTCAGTATGCCGACGGACTTTTTCTGGGCCTCCTCGATGGCGCGCTCGAAATCCTTGGGATCGAGAACAACTTCGCGCTCCTGTCTGGCCTCCTCAACACGGTTGCCTTTCAGGGACGTCACGATCACCCACAGCGTAATCACAATGCCGATGCCAAGCCCAAGCATGATTACAACATTGATGATCGACTTCGCGTTACGCTTCTGCCCGTAGCTGACGTCGGCCGCAACCTCGACGTAGTCCTTTTCCTCGTGATTGCCGAAGGCAACCGGTCCGCCCTGGGCGCCGTAGGGCGCGCGAGCGCCGCCGGCGGCCGGGTGCGGCACACGCACGACGTTCTGGCGCGCGCCGGGTGCGTTGCCGTTCTGGTCGACGAGTTGTCCGAAAGTGCGGCACTTGGGGCAAGTGGGCTGTTTTGAAATCACATCCCACTGTCCGGCAAATACATGTCCGCAGGCGTTGCAGGTAAAGGTGGCTGTTTGTCCTTGCATATGGCTTTCCGGGGCACGCTTGCTTGTCATCCAAGGTGCCTATTGTACGCTGAATTGCGAGTCGTGCGTAACCTTTTGGCCATGGGCGCGTTAAATAGCAATCTTGGCCCAGGACGGAACCATGGAACTGGCAATTATCAACTTCGGACCGTGGGAGATCGCGGGCATTGTAGCCATCGGCGTACTGCTGTTCGGCAGCCGTCTGCCCAGCATCGCCCGCAGTCTCGGCAAGAGCGTCACGGAATTCCGCAAAGGCGTCAAAGACCTCAAGACCGAAGTCGACTCCGACGACGAGCCCAGGAAAATCGAAGACAAGCGCGAAGTGAAGGCCGAAAAGGTCGAGAAAGCGGAAACCGAGGCCGAGAAGGTCAGCTAATGGGCACCAGGCTCGACAGAGCCGCCATCGACAAGCCGAGACTATGGCATTGGAAGTTGTAGGAGATGGTCGGGGAGTCGCTTGCAAAGGACGGCCTGCTTCCGTCACTCAGCCCAAACCTTGATGAGTTTGATCGGTGCCTGGCAGAGGCCAGAGCGAATCCCGACGACGGAATGTCGCTTGACAAGTTCAAGGCGCGAGTCCGTGCGAGACGGACTGGCCCCCAGGCCCGATGAACACGACCCGCCCGTTGATTTGCTTTGCGGTTGGTGTATTTTCCCGCCCTGCCTGAGTGAATCAGGCATTCGTTCAAGAACAAAACCCTGCTTGGGTGGCGGAATTGGCAGACGCGCTGGCTTCAGGTGCCAGTGTCCGCAAGGACGTGGGGGTTCAAGTCCCCCCCCAAGCACCACGACAATCGGACGGCTTTGCCGTCCGATTGTCGTGGAAGTCAAAAGGCGAGCTCGTTCTACTGTCTAAGTCGCCCCGCGAACCGCCTACAGCTCCAGCTTGTATCTCTCGATCTTGTTGTAGAGGCTCTTGCGGGCTACGCCGAGGCGCTTGGCGGCGAGGGTCTTGTTGCCCGCGCAGTCGTGCAGGACCATCTTGATCACCTCGGCCTCGATCTCCGACATCGTCATGCTAAGCCAGCGCCGGTTCGAGTCCTGTGCTTCAAAGCTGAGCGCAACACGTTTGTCCAGTGCAATCAGCGCCTCCGCGCCAAGGCTGATCCAGCGCACCACGAAGTTTTCCAGCTCGCGCACATTGCCCGGCCACGGGTAATCCTTCAGTTGCTGCATCACTTCGTCGCCCGGGCGTTCGGGCTCGATTCCATAGCGCGCACCGTGCTTGCGCAGGAAATGCTCGACGAGCGCCGGGATATCGTCTATCCGCTGGCGCAAGGGCGGAACACGAAGCTCAAACGTGTTCAGGCGATACAACAGGTCGCTGCGAAAGCCACCCTCCTTGACCAACTGCTCGATTGGCGCGTTCGTGGCCGTCACGATCCGCACATCAACCGGAATCGCCTCCGTACTCCCAAGGCGCCGCACTTCGCGCTCCTGCAACACACGCAACAGACGCTTCTGGAAACTGAGTGGGATGTCCCCGATTTCATCCAGAAACAGAGTGCCCCCCTCGGCCTGCTCAAACAGTCCGGGACGGCTTTCCCGTGCATCCGTAAATGCGCCCGGCTCATAGCCGAACAACTCGGACTCGATCAGCGCCTCGGGAATTGCCAGACAACTTTGTCCGACAAAAGGCGCTTCACGACGGGACGACAGGGCGTGAATGGCGCGGGCAACTACCTCTTTGCCCGCGCCGCTTTCACCAAGGATCAGTACCGGGTGCTCGGCCTGCGCGATCTGAAGCAAATTCTGCTTGAGCTCCCGCATCCGCGGAGAGTTACCGACAATCTGGTTCAGGGCGTCCATGGCCATGTGTGTAAATATAACACACGCGTCATGCTTTGTCCTTCAGCAGTCGGCGGCGGTTAATGCGGGTCTTGATGAACAGGGTACTGAACAACAAAATCCCGGCGATCACCATGAAGGCCATGGCGTGTTCGCGCATCCACTTCTCGTAGAAGGGAATGTCGTCGTCGGCGTAGTACCAGAAGCCCGGGATCTCGTCTTCAACAGTCCCCAGTGTGAAGAACACGTCGTCTTCCCAGATTGAGATTGCGGGCTTGCCGTCTTCGGTCGCGTTGAAGCCCGGGCTCTGGATGCGATTGACGTACCACTTCGAGGGCGCGCCCTCGAGCACGCGGTCGCCAAGTGCAGCGGCGAGGTCGCCCGGTATGCCCTTCAATGTGTAGAGGTTCACAAGCCTGACGTAGCCCGGCTCAACCGCCTGCAAACGCCGAGACGCAGCCGAATAGGACGGACCCTGCAGGGTGCTGTCGCTGATGATGGTAAGGTCCAGCGCGAAATTACCCTGCCGACTGCTGAACTTGCCGGGATAGTAGGGTTTCGCCGTCTCGAACCCCAGCACCAGCGGCGGCAGGTGCAGCGAGCGCCCCAGCGTCGCCTGCCCGGTCGGCGGCGTGACATGCACACACAGAAACGTGAAGTCGTTGTCGATGAAGTACTGAAGGTGCGCCGGGTCCTCCTGCGGAAGTCCGCGTTGGTCGAGATACTCGTTCAGGCTCGTCACAGCCTCCGCGCCGGTCGCCCGCACGGGAGTGATCGTGTATGGGCCGACGTGTACGGCCGGCATTTCCTCAACGCCGCCGGCCTTGCCGGCAACACGGTCCTCTAAATTGGAGGGCAGCCAGTCCGGCCACTCAAATTGCGTCCGATCCGCCCACTGCTGCCGCGCAAGCTGGTACAACCGTTCGTGCAGCTCCGGGCCGACCTTCAAGGCGGTTTCTTCCGCAAGGTCGTAGCGCGCGGGAGTGTTGGGCACTGTGATCACCCACGCGAGGTAGTCGGGATTCGTGTCGGCGTCTTTAAAGTAAGGTTGCACCTGAATCAGCATTTCCTGGTACCCAGGTCCGCCGTCGGAGGGAGCGCGGTGAACAACAACAACTTTCTGCTTCGCTTGGTCCACGTCGCCCGCGTAATCACGCGGCGCCATGCAGCAGGCGTTCAGTGGACCAGCCAGCAGAATCAGCAGCAGGTACTTCATTCTTCAGTCTCCGGCGCGGGTTCGACATCCTTCAGCTTCAGCGTCTCGCGCGACTTCAGCCACAGCCAGGCCCAGGTCATTACCAGCGCGATCAATGCAAGCGCGCCGAAGTAGTACTCCATCGGCGAATCTATTGACGTGTCAACGCTCGCGTTCGCGCCCGCGTTGTTCGCCAAAAGAAAGAACAGGCGTTCCATACCGAGGTTTTACCCGCGGGCGGCGATCTTCACAGTAACAGGTTGGTTTACGCTTCGGCGGGCTCGGCCGCGTACTCGGACAACTCTTTGACCGCTTCCGGGCACAGCCCCTGAGGGTCCTCAATCGTCACGCGGCGCTTGCTGGTGTCGTCGTTCACTTCGAAGCGCACGCGGATGTAGTTTTTCGGCCAGACCTCAGGCCAGATGTCGGCCCACTCAACTACCGTGATGGCGCGGTCGGAGTGAATGGCCTCGAGGATTTCGCCAGGCAACTCAGGTGACTCATTGAGGCGGTAGAAGTCAATGTGATGAAGCACCGCGCGCCCGCCGTGGTAGCTGAGCATCAGGGTGAAAGTCGGGCTGCGCAGCCCCGCCCAGCCGCCTTCATCAAGCCCGCAGGCGATGCCCTTGACGAACTGCGTCTTGCCCGCGCCCAGTACGCCTTCCAACGCAACGAAGGTGCCGCGCGGTAGACATTTGCCGAGGATACGTCCGATCTGGATCGTGGACTCAACGTCAGGGCTTTCCAGTGCCAGGGTAGACATAGGCGTCCTCCTTCCCCCGAACTGGCCGGCGACACAAGGGGTGAAACCGGTCAGGAGCGATTATAGCACACCGGTCCACTTGCCGTCGGGGAAACCAACCATTTACTTCAACCGGAGAACAGCCCACAGAGCCGAAAGCGAGCAAATCGCACAACGCTACGCACTCAATTTGCAACTGTGGAAAACCTAGAGCTTGTGAACCCATGACATGACTTCCAGCGCTTCGGGCTCACCCTTTTTTAGGATGCGCACCAGGGGCTCCCCCTTGCGCAGCGGACGCATCATGCCGAGGGCACGGATCGGCACGTCAAAGGGCCACTCCTGCACGATCTTTTTCCAGCGGTTGGGCTTCACAATGAACAGCAGCTCAAAATCCTCACCGTCGTGCAACGCATGGTGCAGCGCACGGGAAGCACCTTTGCCTTCGAGCTTGGCCAGGCGACGCGCGGATTTGCTGACGGGCACAGCCTCGGCCGCCAGGTCGGCGCCCACCGCAAACCGCATCCCGGACTCCTCACAGATGCGTGTCAGGTCACCACTAAGACCGTCTGAAATATCGATCATGGCGCTGACGCCCTTGTCGGCGAGAAAGCGCCCTTCCGCAATGCGGGGCTCAAAACGCAAGTGCTTGCCAAGAATTGAACCGCCAAGACTGCCCGTAATCGCTACCACATCGCCAGGCGCGGCGCCCGCGCGCAAGGCCGGTCGCACGCCGTCCATCATGCCGGTCATGGCCACGGTGATGCTGAGCGGGCCGTCCCAGCCCTGCGTGTCGCCGCCGGCGAGTGTTACCCCGTAGGTCGCGCAGGTCTTGGCAATCCCGATGAAGAGCTTTTCCCGCAACGCAACGGACGCGCCGGTCGGCAGGGTCACCGACACCAGCGCTGCGCTGGGTGTGGCGCCCATGGCGGCCATATCAGACAGGCAGCGCGTAATGGCCTTGCGCCCGACTTCTTCCGGTGTCGCGCCGGGCCCCAACGTCGGCGCAATCTTCTTACCCTTGTCGGCCAGTATGAAGTGCTTGTCTTCGATGGTGGTGTCGATCTTCAGCGCCTCACGATCGCGCTCAACGCGGATGATGGCGCAATCGTCGCCGGGGCCGACCTCGAGGTTCGGTGACGCGGGCGGCAATTCGGAACGGATCCAACTGATGTAGTCGAATTCGTCTGTCGATTTCGGTGCGTGCTTGCTCATTGACTCCTCTGAGCGGAGGTACGTTTCCGCTGACTCTACAGGAGCGTGCTTATACATATCGTCCACGTTCAATCCTTCTTAAACTATCGGGCCCTTTGTTTTCGCAACATCCGGCGTAAACTTCGCGGCTCTCGTCACTTACTAGAACGTCCGAGGGTTCCACCCGCCTTCCAGAATAAGGTCTTTTCATGCGCAAAGCGGAGGTGATTGAGGGTCTTCGGGATACCTGGCAGGTGTTCCGGGTCATGGCCGAGTTCGTTGAGGGTTTTGACACACTCAGCAAGGTCGGGCGTTGCATCAGCATCTTCGGCAGCGCGCGCACCCACCCGGATGACGAGTTGTACAAGACCACTACATTGCTCGCCAAAAAGCTGGCCGAGGCCGGCTACGGCGTCATCACCGGCGGCGGCCCCGGCGTCATGGAAGCCGGCAACAAGGGTGCAGCCGAAGGCGGCGGGGAGTCCGTCGGGCTGGCCATCGACCTGCCCATGGAGCAGGAGGCCAACCCCTACTGCAACACGCTGATCGATTTTAAATACTTCTTCATCCGCAAGGTCATGTTCGTGAAGTACGCCGACGGCTTCGTCTTCATGCCCGGCGGCTTCGGCACCATGGACGAGATGTTCGAGGTGCTGACGCTCGTCCAGACGCTGAAGATCCGCCGCATTCCCTGCGTGCTGTTCGGCATGAAGTTCTGGCAGGGGCTATTTGACTGGATGGAAAAGACCATGATGGAGGAGTGGCGTCACCTGAGCGCCGAAGATCTTAACCTCTTCCACCGCACCGACGACGTAGACGACGCAGTCCGCCACATTGTCGAGTTCTACAAGAAGTCGCCAACCCGCAAGGGACGCACCATCGCCCGCGGCGACACCCGCGAAATCGGCCCCCGAAAGAAGTAAGCGCGATTTGTCTGTCAGGTCCCGTCTTGGTACGGGACCTGCTTTCGTTCTCCCAACAACTGCCGTGGTTCCACCTGCTCAGCATGTTCTCCCGCAATCTGTATTTATTCTGCGTTTCATTGTCATTAAGATCCTGCCCGAGAAACTCCTTTCCGTCACCCCCCTCCCGGAAAGGACATCCATGAAGTTGCTGCAACTGCTGTTTGCCGCAGGGCTCGTGGCGGCACCCGCCTCCCTGCTTGCTCAGGACGGGACCGACACGCCTCCCCCGCCGAAAGAAGACACGACCGATATCACCGTGGTAACGCCCTCCGGCAGCGAGGGCTCGCGCATGAAAGTGGCCGACGCCATCAACGTCCTGGACCGGCGCGACATCCAGGAGCGGCTGGTCGGACAGACACCGGACATCGTCGCTGGCACAACCGGCGTCTACGGGCAGAACACCGCAGTCGGGCAAGGCTCGCCGTTCATTCGCGGCATGACCGGCAACTCCGTCCTGACACTCGTTGACGGAGTCCGCTTCAACAACAGCACCTTCCGGTTCGGCCCGAACCAGTACCTCAGCAGCATCGACCCCTACACCATCGAGCGTATCGAGATCATCAGAGGGCCGAGCAGTGTTCTCTACGGCAGTGACGCGCTCGGTGGTGTCATCAACATCATCCTGAAGAAGCCGAAGTTCGGTGAGTTCGACTACAGCTTCGGTGCACGTGCGCGGTTTGAAAGTGCAAGCCTGCGCAAGCAGGCCGGCCTGTTCGGCGAGGTGAACACCATGAACTTTGGTGGCTTGATCAACGCGACATTCGCCGATATCGATGAGCAGGTAGGCGGCAACAGCATCGGGCGCCAGCCGTTCACGGCCTACGAAGAATGGGGCACGTTCGGATCCTTCGGCGCAGCCTTCGGGCAGCACACGATCATCGGCACTTACAGCCACTTCCAGCAGAACGACCTGGAGCGCACGGACAAAGTCAGCCCGATTGTCGCCAACCCGGGAAACCTTAGCACGCCCGGACGCGGCAACGAGGACCGTCGCCGGTTCGTCTACCAGATCGACGACATGGGCATCGTGCGCTGGACCTGGTCGCCCGAAGACGTGCTTGAACAGCTGTTCGTAGACCTCAGCTACCACAAACAGCAGGAGACGCTGGAGCGCATCAAGCAGGGCAGCAGTACCATCCGCGATATCAACTACAACGTGCACACCTTCGGCTTGAACACACAAGCCGTGCTGAACCTCGGCTGGTACTCGCGCCTGACTGTCGGGGCCGAGGCCTACCACGACGTGATTCACACTCGAAGCGTTGACCGCGACAAGGACACGGGCGCCCAGAGCAACCATGACGGGCGACTGACCTTCCCTGACTGGTCCGGCTACACCAGCATCGGTGTGTACGCGCAGAACGAGATGGAATTTCTCGATGAGATGATCCTGCTGCGCTACGGCTTGCGCTATTCGTTTTATCGCGCGATCGCGGACACTGATATTTACGGCGACACGCTGGATGGGCTGAACGAAAGCTACTCGGACCTTACGGGCGCCGTCGCCATGGTGGTACGCCCGATTGACGAGTTCTCGATCACGCTGAACCTGGCCAAAGGCTTCCGCGCCCCGAACATGGACGACCTCGCCGCCAGCAAGGGCACCGGGCGTGGCGACCAGATTCCGAATCCGGGGCTGGACCCCGAAATCCAGTACAGCGCCGACATCGGTACCAAGGTCCTCATACCGACCATCAACTCGAACTCGGCCGCGCCTTACGAACTCAGCGGCAGCGTCAACTTTTTCTTCAGCTACTTCGAAGACTTGATGATCAGCGTTGACACGGTCTTCAATGCGGAAGACGTGGTCCAGTTGCGCAACGAAGGACGAGCGCGCATCTTTGGCGTCGAAGCCGAGCTTGGCTTTTACCTGTCCGAGGCGCTCGGCTGGATCGGGCTGCCCACAGATCACCTGTTCTTTGAAGGCGACGCGCTCGGTGTTCGAGGCAACTTCACCTACACCCGCGGCGATGACCTGAAAAACGACGTGCCCGTGCACCGCATCCCCCCGGTGTTCTCGGAAATTTCGGTCAGATACTCGGCCATGTGGGGACAGGTTTTCATTGAGCCATACGTGACGATCGTCGGGAGGCAGGACCAGTACGCGCCTTCAGCACTGGGTGACGTACGCTTTACACCGCACGATGCGCCGGGGTATGTGCTGTTCGGGTTGAGGTCGGGATGGGCGCCCAGTCGCCACTTCCACGTCAACTTGAACATCCAGAACCTGGGGAATCGGAGTTATCACCCGATGGGAAGCGGCACCTTCGGCTCAGGAACCAACGTTGTGCTGTCGGGTGAAGTTCGCTGGTAAAACATGAGTCCTCGCAGCTTTGGAATCGCGTTACTCTTGCACGCTTGCCTGATCGGCGTGGCGATGCAGCAATTGACCGATCCCAAGCTCGTTGAGCCGCTTGCGGCCATAAGCGTAACGGCGGATATTCAGGCGCCCTCAAGTCAGCCGCAGCCGCAGAACTCTCCTGCCCCTCACCGTGCATGGCCGGCACCGGACCTCGAACTCCCAGGAAAAATTCCGGCGCCGGACCAGGAGTTTGTGCCCGAACCAGAACCAAAGCCGGTTTACGAGCCACTGCCGGAGTTCACGGAGAGAGAGTTGCCCGAGACGCGGCAGCCCGTCATCAAAGCGAATTGGAAACCGCGCCGGGAGCCGCCAGTCGAACAGCCGACTACCGCGCCGATTTCCGATTCAGAGGAAGACATCACCACAGAGGGCGTTGCCGCCAAACGCCCCAGTGCCGGTGAAATCGACGGCTTTCCGAATCCCGACTCACCGCCGCGCATCCTGAAGCCTGCTTGGCCGCGCAGTGTGCGCGAGAATTTCGACGGCGCAGTGAGTGTAAAAGTCGTGGTCGGTGCCGATGGAAATGCACTGCGAGTGGAGTTGATCGAGGGCACCGGCAACAACACCTGGGACACCCGTTTGCTCGAAACATTCAACCAAGCGGACTACACCCCCGGCATGCACAACGGGATGGTGTTAATCACCAGCCACACTTTTCGCATACATTTCAGACGCACGCGCTAGCTATCGCAATCAAGCATCTGGTCGCTAGCATTCCGCAATGACTGACGCGCCTGGCAAGCTTTCGCCTGCGCAGCGCCGTGGTGTGTTCACGGTCTGGCTGATCATTTTCATTGATCTGCTGGGCTTCGGCATTGTATTGCCGAGCCTCCCCTACTTCGTGCAGATCTTTGAGGTGCCGGGCTGGATGGAGTCGGCCGCCAGCGCGATTGGGCTGGGGCGATCGCGGGGCGGGATTCTCGTTGGCGTTGTCCTGACCGGCTACAGCCTGATGCAGTTCATCTTTGCGCCGATCTGGGGTCGGCTCAGTGACCGTGTCGGGCGCAAGCCGATTCTGATGCTCAGCACAAGCGGCTTTGCGATCACCTGGGTGATCTTTGCCTTCGCGCCCAGCTTCACGGTGTTACTGATTTCGCGGATGTTGGCTGGTGTTTGCGCCGCGAATATCAGCACCGCACAGGCCTACATGGCTGACGTGTTTCCGCCCGAGCGCCGCAGCAAGGGCATGGGTTTGATCGGCATGGCCTTCGGGCTCGGCTTCGTTTTCGGCCCAGCCATCGGCGGCGCCCTGGTTAGTGAAACCGTGCTGGGTTGGCTGGGGTACTCCCCGACCGCGGACTTGCTGGAGTTCCGCCGCGCGCAGTTGATGGTGCCGAGCCTGTTCGCGACAGGCCTGAGTACGGTCGCCTTCGTGCTTACAATCGCCCGTATGCATGAGTCCCTGTCAGCCGAGCTGCGCGGGATGGTTTCGCGCAAGGGACGTATCGCGCAACTGATCGAGGGTTTGAGACGCCCGGCGATCGGGCCGATGCTGCTGGTTTACCTGATCGTCACGCTAGGCTTCGCGAACCTTGAGGCCATGTTCACCCAGTTCAACGCGGACTATCTGGAACTCGACGCCAGCCACAACGCCTGGGTCTTCGTCGTGATCGGGCTGACGCTGGCGTTTGTGCAAGGCGGGTTGATAGGGCGACTCAGCAAGTCGCTTGGCCCGCCGAAGGTGCTGTTGATCGGGCTGGCCGGGTTGACCGTCGCCATGTTCCTGTTCGGCTATCAGGTGCAAATCAACGAGTTTGTCGGCGTGAACCAGTTCGTGCTGCTGCTGTTCTTCTCGTTCCTGATCGGCGCGTTCAATGGCCTTTGTAACCCTAGTGTGCTCGCCATCATCAGCAGCCACGCGCGCGCCGAAGACCAGGGCGGGACAATGGGTTTCACGGCAAGCGCCGCGACACTCGGCAGAATCATCGGCCCCATACTTGGCGGCTACATCTACGACCGCTTCGGCCCCGAAATCCCCTTCGCCGTCGGTGGGACGCTGATCGGCATCGGCATGTTGCTGTTTGTCGCACGTTGGAGCGTGATCGCGAAACCGACTGACAGGCGGGTGTAGCAGGCTGTTGAAGGTCGCCCGGCCCTGTGCGCGTGCTGGTTCTTACGTCCGAGTCGGCTCACGGGCGATTCCTCTCGCCGCCTTGCATTGACTTGACTCTAAATAGGAGTACTTTCCTACCTGCGTAGCAGTCCGCAACTAGAACGCCGCTCGAGACGCCGTATGGCCAGAACCGAACAGAGCCCCATTGAACGAAGGCTTGCCCACATCAAGGCGACCGTACGTGAGGCAGGCATCAAGCTTACCCACCAACGCCTGGAGATTTTTCGGGAGCTCGCGGCAACAGAGGAACACCCGAATGCGGAGTCGCTTTTCGAAGCCGTGCGTGAGCGTGTGCCCACTGTGTCGCTCGATACCGTTTACCGAACCCTGGCCATGCTCAATGAGCTGGGCCTGGTCAAGACGATCGGGCAGCTGGGCGGGGGCACCCGCTTCGACGCCAACATCGACCAGCACCATCACTTCGTCTGCGTGAGCTGCGGGCGGATCCGCGACTTCGAAAGCAATGAACTGAACCGACTGCAGGTCACCCGCTTCGTGAAAGGGCTTGGGAAAGTGCTCGACGCCCACGTGGAGGTCAGAGGGCTCTGCACGGAGTGCGGGCGGAATCAGACGGACACGAGAAAACCCAAATCCAATCAAAGGAACTCAAGATGACCGAACATGCAATGAAGTCCGACGGCGCCAGGACGAACCGCGACTGGTGGCCGAACAGGTTGGACCTGAGTGTTCTGCGCCAGAACTCGAGCAAGTCCGACCCCATGGGCGACGACTTTAACTACAGGAAGGAATTCAACAGCCTGGACTTCGATGCGCTGGTGAAGGACATCAAGGCCGTTATGACTGACTCGCAGAACTGGTGGCCGGCCGACTTCGGGCACTACGGCCCCCTGTTTGTTCGCATGGCCTGGCACGCCGCGGGCACCTACCGCATCGGCGACGGCCGCGGCGGAGCGGGTGAGGGGCAGCAGCGTTTTGCGCCGACGAACAGCTGGCCCGACAACGCAAACCTCGACAAGGCCCGCCGCCTGCTCTGGCCGGTAAAGAAGAAGTACGGGTGCAAGATTTCCTGGGCGGACCTGCTGGTGCTCGCCGGCAACGTGGCGCTGGAGTCGATGGGGTTCAAAACCTTCGGCTTTGGTGGCGGACGCGAAGACGTGTGGGAGCCTGACGAGTCGGTATTCTGGGGCCCGGAAGGCGCGTGGCTCGATGACCAGCGCTACAGCGGCGAGCGCAAACTCGACAACCCGCTCGCGGCCGTGCAGATGGGTTTGATTTACGTAAACCCGGAAGGCCCGAACGGCGTGCCTGACCCACTGGCGGCCGCGCGCGACATTCGCGATACTTTCAAACGCATGGCCATGAACGACGAAGAAACGGTGGCGCTGATCGCCGGTGGTCACAGCTTCGGCAAGACGCATGGCGCGGGCCCGGCCGACAACGTCGGCGCGGAGCCTGAGGCCGCAGGCATCGAGCAGCAGGGGCTGGGCTGGAAGAACAAGTTCAAGTCGGGCAAGGGTGCCGACGCGATTACCAGTGGGCTCGAAGTCACGTGGACCACCACGCCGACGAGGTGGAGCAACAACTTCTTCTGGAATCTGTTCGGCTACGAGTGGGAGCTGACCAAGAGCCCGGCCGGCGCGCACCAGTGGAAGCCCAAGGGCGACGCGGGTGCCGGCAGCGTGCCGCACGCCTTCGACAAGGACAAGCGCATTGCGCCCTCGATGCTGACGACTGACCTGTCGTTGAAGGTGGACCCCGCGTACGAGAAGATCTCGCGCCGCTTCTACGAGAACCCGGACGAGTTCGCCGACGCGTTCGCGCGTGCATGGTTCAAGCTGACCCACCGTGACATGGGCCCACGCTCGCGCTACCTGGGACCGCGCGTGCCGAAGGACGATCTGATCTGGCAGGACCCGGTGCCGGCCGGCCCCAAGAAGATCAGCGCGAAGGACATCACCGCGATGAAGGCGAAGATTCTTGAGTCGGGGCTGTCGGTTCCGCAACTCGTGTCGGCGGCCTGGGCGTCGGCGTCCACGTACCGTGGCTCGGACCACCGCGGCGGCGCGAACGGTGCGCGCATTCGCCTCGCGCCGCAGAAGGACTGGGAGGTCAACCAGCCGGAGCAGTTGGCGAAAGTGCTGAAGAAGCTTGAGGCCATCAAGAAAGAATTCGACACCGACAAGAAGAAGGTGTCACTCGCTGACCTGATCGTGCTGGGCGGCTGCGCGGCGGTCGAGAAGGCCGCGGCCGACGCGGGGATCAAGCTAAAGCTCCCGTTCAGCCCGGGGCGCGGCGACGCAAGCGAAGAGCAGACGGACGCAGAGAGCTTCGAGTACCTGGAGCCCAAGGCCGACGGCTTCCGCAACTACGTGGGCGGCAAGCTGCGCCTGCAGCCTGAAGTGATGCTGGTGGATCGCGCGCAGTTGCTGACCCTGACGCCGCCGGAAATGACGGTGCTGGTCGGCGGGCTGCGTGTGCTCGGCGCCAACAGCGGCAATAAGCACGGCGTGTTCACAAGCAAAGTCGGCAAGCTGACCAACGACTTCTTCGTCAACCTGCTCGACATGGGCAACGAGTGGAAGCCCTCCGCCATCGAAGGCCTGTACGAAGCCCACGACCGCAAAACGGGCAAAGCTAAGTGGACCGCAACAAGAGTAGACCTGATCTTCGGCTCACACTCCGAGCTGCGAGCATTAGCCGAAGTCTACGCCTGCGAAGACAGCAAAGAGAAGTTCGCCAAAGACTTCGCAGCAGCATGGAACAAAGTGATGAACCTCGACCGCTTCGACCTGAAGTAGCCAGCAAGCGAAAGAGCCCGCCCAATCAGGGCGGGCTCTTTCGCTTTGTTCAATAGTTAAGCGGCATCACTCGGTGCCCGAAGGGAACTAGCGGCAAAGTCTCAAGGCATTCGCTGGAATGGACTGCCGGCCGAGTCTGACGCGGGTAACCGTCGGAGGTTGTATCAGGCAGTCACAACTTGGACTGCCACATCTGTCAAACGTATTGGTAGCAGGTTTTGTTTCAGAAACAGGGGGGAATGTCAGAAAACACGAAGACGTTTCGTGGGCAGTTGTGGTCAGTGGATCCGACGCGACCGTCGGAAGATTGTCTGCCACAACCTTGTCGCATTGATGTTACAAGTATAATGAACAGTAAAGAGATAAGCACATAAAACACTGGCGCCTTTGTGTCTGCACGGATAGCTTGAATGCCGTCGTCGCAGAGTATTTGTCGCCCCCTGAAAAGCGCCAATCTCGTTGGGAGGAAGCATGAAAGATAGTCTACAACATAGAGCTATTCCGCTGGCATTGGCGACCTGTACGGTCGTCATTGTTGCCGGACTACTGGCACTTGATGCCGAGGAAGTATTCGCGCAGCGCCCAGTCATCTTCAAACAGGGTCAAGGCGACAGCTGTCGATGCGTCTTGGGCGTCGTGTTTCCGTCCGTCGTAGCGGAAGGTGTCAAATATGGTACCTGCGGATGGGATAGGGAAAACGCAAAGGATCCGGTCGGTTGGGCACCCTTTGAAGACGAAGATAGGCTGTGGGTTCGCGCCCGCTGTGAGCCCGTCAATGCTGATGTAGAGCCCGTTACTCCACCTGAAAATCCATGGGGTGCTGAAACTACTCCAAGTGAGGAGCCGTGGTTCGAGGATGAAGAATGGCTGGTTCCGCCAAGTCCTGATGCACCAGGCGACGAAAAAGAGGTCTGGGAGCAGCCCGGACAGGACGGAACTATCTGCCCCTGCACAATTTACATTAAGTGGACCTGGGTTGACGACAATGGCAATACGCAGGAACTGACCAAAGAGAAGGGGTGTTACAAGGAATGGCACAAAGTGTGATTTCTGGCCAATACGGTTCCAGTTGGAACTGACGCGGACGGAAATCCGGTAGCGCGTGAAGTTAACATGACTGTTCGGATGGTTTGCGGGGACTGCATTGTTGAAGCAGCGGGGACGTTCAACGTCGTGCCGGCACCCTAGTAGGAATGCAATACATGGATACGCGTCGACAAATGACGAGATTTGGCCTGCCCGCGATGGCGATCCTTGCAGCAGCTTGGATCGGAGCCGTCGCGGTGTTAGGTGGCGATTCAGAAGTGGTAGTTCGAGATGTTCAGCTTAACGCTAGGCCAGGGGCGAACGAACACGACGAACCGACCCCAGTCGACAAGAAAGATCGAAGAGTCGAGAATCAGGAAGGTGGGGATGCGTTTACATCCTCACCTTCCTCTAAACCCGCCAGCGAAGTAGCCGAGTGTCGCGAGTCTTCCAACAATAATGCAGCCGTTGATAGGCCTTACGGTGGAATGATTCCAGGGCGGACCAAGTTGTCGCTGAGTCGAGAAACACCGCTCGATTGGGTGAGAAGGTGCCTCGAGGCCGTGGACGAAGTCGAGGTCATAAGTATCCGGACATCACTCCTTACTCCTGAGTTGATAGATTTGATCGCCGAAGTCGGAAACGTGAGACACATTACAGCCGGCACGGTTGAACTTTCTTCTGGGGCAGGCGCTGCACTAGTTGGCCTCAACGGTGTCGAAGCAATCACATTGTCGGGGGGGGCATTTGAGTTCATGACTTCGCCGCTCCACACGAAAGCAGACTTCCACGACAATATAAAGATGTACTTGTCGATGCGTGATCTGGTCCGGTTTGAGACCTACAGCAACTTTCAGGTTTCGGATGATGTACTAGGTATGATCGGTCAGTCCCGTGGCATTACGGAATTGATCTTGCGGAACGATGACGACTTGAGGAGGAAAAACCTAATCACGGGCGAAGGGCTTAGAGAGATTGGACGGATGCGCCAGCTTCGAAGCCTGACAATGCATGGGTTTGGACCAAGTCTAGATCACTCGGGCCTTAGTGATCTTGAAGACATGCTACTCGGTCTCCCTAACCTTGAAGAACTGTCTTTGTACGGTTGGCCCGTTGAGGACCATCATTTAACGCGGTGTTTGCCGGTGCTTCAACGCCTGAAGTTCCTCGACGTGCGCGGGACCAAACTAAGTGCCCATTTCTATTCTGCGATTGACAGTTCGTGGTCGCTGGAGACGCTCTTGGCCTCGAACTCTTTTGGAGATGTTGCGGCGGGAGCGGTCTCTGACCTGCCAAACCTGACTAGGCTGGAAATTGCATCTTCTGGTATCACCGATGAAGGGCTAGCCCTACTTCAACGTAGTGTAAGCCTCCGATCATTGAACTTGAATGATGTGAGTGGAATCAGCCCAGCCGGGATCCGACTTGTTGCCGGTGCCACCAGCCTCAAGAAGCTCTACCTAGGCGATGTTCCAGGCCTCAACTCCACGTTTTTGTTCGAACTAGCAAGGGACTCATTGCTGGAACTCTTGGGGCTCTCTGAGCAAGAAGGAGTGAATCACCGCCTTGTACGGGACATCTACTCTCGTACCTCGGTCGCAACGCTCCACGTATTCAAGTGCAAGAATTTGTCGAAAGCTGATATTGAATCACTTCGTAATCAGTTTCCGACAAAGAGTCTAGAAGCAGTATCTAAAACGTTGAAGTAGGCGCTTAACGCTTGCCGATACAGTCGGCATGGAACTTACTGACGCGCAATGGGCCCTTCTGG
>JAIOJA010000017.1 GCA_019912315.1 Planctomycetota bacterium | reverse complement strand
GTGGTGGGACACGCCGGAGAACTGGAGCATCTGCTGGCGCAACCGCGGCGCCCTGAACATGAAAATTTTGAAGGAAAGGCTGACGGATGAAGTGTGGGACCCAACCACGCGTTTTGGCGGCACCCGCGCACCGCCCGGAGGGTAGTTGACGGTTGACGGTTGACGGTTGACCGTTGACGGTTGACCGTTGACGGTTGACCGTTGGTTTGGAGTTAAAGACCCGCAGTTACTCCCGACTCCGGCCTCCAAACTCCCGACTTGTCCGCGTATTGACGCGTCAGCAGGTGATGGGCGCTCGTCGCGTCGTGGCGTGGGGCAGGTATCGCGGAACCCGATGCCTGCCCCCGGACTCGGAACCCTGAACTCCCAACTCGAAACTATGAACTCGCGTGCGCTGCGATGCGCCTGGCGACGGCCAGCGCTTCTTTGCCGGAATTGTGGAGCGTGTTGCTGTCGGCGTCGGCTGCCTCGGCGGCCTGGAGTGCCAGCGCCGCGAACTCGCGGGCGCCTGTCGGATCGTCCTTTTGCTCGCGTATCTCCGCCAGCAGGGAATTATAGATCAGCAGGTCGCCGGGGTCCCGCAGCCCTGCGTCGGTCACCAGACTGAGGGCCTTGCGCAAGAGTTGCTCGGCTTGATCGAGGTCGCCGAGTTGGTACCGGCAGCGCGCCTCGCTGCCTTCGACGCGGCGCTTGTCGCGTTCGTTCCCGTGCTGCCCGCAGATTCGGCGTGCTTCTTTGAAAGCGGCGAAGGCCTCTTCGTGCTTTCCCGTGAAGAAGAGGTGGAACGCGACATTGGAAAGGTTTCCGGCCAGCTTGTTCAGGTCGTTGAGCTTGCGATCGTACTCGACGCTGAGTTGCCAGTACTTGAGGGCGTTTTCGATATCGCCTTGGGATTCGTACCAGCGGGCCCATTGGCCGTAGTGATCCTGGATCAGCGGCAGGGCGCCGATATCGAGTGACAACCGCAAGGCTTCTTCGAGGTACGGGCGCGCTTCATCAGTATTGCCGAGGCTCGTCAGCAGCATTCCCAGATTGCCCGCGCAGGTCGCCACGCCGTGCTTGTGCCCCGTTTCGCGGTTGATGCGCATACCCTCTTCGTAGGCGGCGCGGGCTTTGTCGAAGCGCTTCAGGAGCTGATGCTGGGCGCCGGCGTTCGCGATCATGCGCGCGGAGCCGGTGCGATTACCCAGGCGGTCAAAAATTTCTTTCGCACGGGCATATGTGTTTAGAGCTTCCAGATGGAGGCGCAGGCGCCCCTGCACCAGACCCAGGTTCGACAAGTGGTTGGCGCTGCCGGACAGGTCGCCGATTTCGTCCGCCAGCTCGATGGCCCGTGTCAGGTGTTTCACCGCCTGGTCGTAATCATGGACGCCGACGCTCATGATGCCGAGCGTGCCGTAGCTCTGGCTGAGCAGCAGTGGGCTGCCGGATTGCTCGGCCTTCTCGAAAGCGGTCGCGGCGGCGCGGGACGAGTCGTCGAAACGGGACATCATCCACAGCCCGTGGCTGAGCTGCCGGTACGCGGTGGCCTGCACTTCCGGCGCCTGGTCTGCCGCGAGGGCGGCGGCGGTCTCGGCGGACTCGAGCGACTGGGCGTAGTTGCTGACCTCGTGCCGGGCCCGCGCCTGTGCGACATGCAGGCGCACGCGCAGGGCCGGATCGTCACCGGCCGCGGCGATGCCCGCGTCGACAAATTCCTCGCGCAGGCTTGCGGGGCCGCGCATCAGGAGCAGTTCCGCTGTTGCGAGCGCGAGGCGGGCGACGGCTTCAGTCGCGTCGTTGTCGCGGGCGTACTTGAACGCCTCGTACAGGTTGGCGCGCTCGTCGTCGAGGCGGTCGAGGGCTTCGACTTCGTCCTCGGTGTGCAAGCGGGCCGCCCAGTGTTCGGCGTAATCAATGAAGAACGCGAGGTGGCGGCGCGAAAGCGCGTCGCGTTCGGCGAAGCGTGCGAGGCGGTTCAGCCCGAAGTCGTGGATAGGCTTGTACATCATGAAGCGGGTTTCGAGTTCGCCTTGCTCTGTGCGCAGGAGGCTTTTCTCGCGGAGGCTTTGCAGGGCGTCGAGGGCGTCCGGCGCGTCGGGAAATGCGGAAAGGTCGGTTACGCTCTCCGCGGCTTCGAGCAGGAAGCCGCCCTGAAAGGCGCAGCATTGCAGGAAGGCGCTGCGCTCCCAGTCGGTGAGCAGGTCGAAGCTCCATTCGAGGGCGTCGTACAGGGTGCGCTGGCGCATGCCGGTGTCGCGGCGGGTGGACTTCAGCAGCTCGAACTTCTTTTCGAGGCGCTTGACGATCTGGGCGGGCTTCATGAGCTTCACGCGCGAGGCCGCCAGCTCAACCGCCAGTGGAATGCCCTCAAGGTCGGTGCAGATGCGCGCGACGTCGGCCGCGTTCCGGTCGTCCAGCTGGAAGCGTTTGTCGGCCTCCTGGGCGCGCTGCACGAACAGGGCGACGCTTTCGAAGCGCATCAGCTGCTCGGGTGTGACGTCGTCACCTTCGGGGGCGGACATGGGGCGCAGCTCATATTCCTGTTCGCCTTTCAAACCCAGCAGGGCGCGGGTTGTGATCATGAAGGTGACGTGGGGGGCGCGCCTGCGCCACTCGCCGACAAGCACGTCGGAGTGCGCGGCCAGTTGCTCGAAGTTATCCAGCACGAGCAGCATGGGCCTGCGGAACTGCAGGACGTTGGCGACGGCCTCAACGGGGTCGTCGTTGCCGGCGAGGCGGACACCGAGCGCGTGGGCGACCTCGGCTGCGGCGTCGGTCGCACCGCGCGCGGCGCTGAGATCGGCGAACCAGACGCCGCCATCGTAGCGATCAAGGGCCTCCGTGCCGACGCGCAGGGCCAGGCGCGTCTTGCCGGTGCCGCCGGGGCCGATCAGGCTGATGACTCCGGCGGACAGATCGGGGTGCTGGTGCGGCCGGGCGCGCAGCAGTTTGGTCTGGGCCGAGGAGTCGCCCTTGCGGGGGGCGAGCATGGCCAGCAGTTCTTCGACTTCGCGGCGGCGCCCAATGAAGCTGGTGCTTTGCGGCGGCAGGTTGGTCTGCAGTGCGCTGATGGTCTGCAGGGGGGCGAACGAGCGATGGGCGAGGCGTGGCGGCGTCAACTGGAAGATTTTTTCCGGGCGCTCCATTCCTTTAAGCAGGTGCTCGCCGAGTTCGGTGACGATCGCGTCGCCGAAGGCATCGCGCGCGGCGTTGCAGGTTGCCTCACTGAGCAGAATCTGCCCGCCATGGCCTGCGGCGCCGACACGCGCGGCGCGGTTGACGACCGGGCCGAAGTAGTCGGTGCGTCCGCTGGCGGGGTCGGGTTGGGCGATGGGCTCGCCAGTGTGCATTCCCATGCGGACAAGCACGGCGATGGGGTCGGGCCATGTTTCGTCATGGAGTTTCAGTTGGGCCTGCCGGGCGAACGTGATGGCGTCGCCGGCGCGCTGGAAGGCGACCATGAACGCGTCGCCTTCGGTTTTGACTTCGTAGCCGGCGTTGGCGGCGATGAGTTCGCGCAGGATTTCGTTATGGCGGGACAGGCAGGATTCGAAAGCGCGCCCGTGCCGTTCCCAGAGGGCGGTGGAATCCTCGATGTCCGTGAAGACGATGGTGACGGTGCCCGTCGGCGCATTCATGGGAGCACTATAGCCAACAACCCGGCGTGGTTATGCACCCGACTTGCGTCCCAGCAGGTACAGGTCAGCGCACCAGCCCGGGTTCATGCGCAGTGGCAGGTCGAAGACCGCCGTGAGGGCGCGCACGAGGGCGCGGGGGCTGACCCGCCCCTGCCAGTTGCGCCCGAGTACGCGGGTGGCCTTGAGTTTCAAGTCGCGGGCGATGTAGCGCAGGTCGCGCACGTCAGGCTCGCGCACGTGCCCGCGAAATACGGGTTGCTCGTACCACTCGCCCATGCCGGACCACTTGCCGCGCCCCCATGGCACGGTGATGCGTTTGCGCATGTTGACGCAGTTGGGCGCGCCGAGGATCAGCCACCCGCCGGGCTTGAGGGCGGCGATCAACTGGTGCAGCAGCTTCTTCGGCGAGTGGTGCCAGTGCTCGAGGCTGTCGAAGCTGGTGATGGCGTCGAAGCCGGCGGGCTCGAATTCAACGCCGTCGGCGATGACATCGCGCGAGACGATCTCGACACCGTGCTTGCGGTGGGGCTCAAGGGCTGCGATTCCGTGCTGAAGATTCACGGCGTCGCGGAAGTCATCCACCAGCACGCTTTCGCAACCGAGCGCCCTTGCGCCCAGCGAGAACAAACCGATGCCGCCGCCGATGTCAGCCACGCGGCCGCCGGGGGGAACCAGCCCCAGCAGCAGCTTCAAGTGGAAGGTGATGCGCGGCACGTCGGTGAGTTGGGCACCGGCCAGCGCGTCCGGGTACTCGCGGGCGAGCTCTCGCAGGTGCCGCGCGATTTCGGTTGTTCCTGGGGTGCCCATGAGTATTGCGATCATAGCGCGAGGAACGCCTACGGCGAGTCAGCCAACATGATCGTCGGAACATGGAGGACATACGACTTGTAGGACAGGGCGATCTCAGTATTGATTAGACCTGTGGCCCATTGTGCCTTACTATCTGGAGCACAATTCCGGACCAAAGGGACCCAATGCGCCACTTTCTTTTGCTGATGATTCTGGCTGCGCCCGGCGCGCTGCTTGCGCACGAGTCAGAAGTGTTCTGCAACATCAAGCTGCAGGGCCTATCCAACCACGCCGGTATCGAGGTCAGCGTTGAGCCGGACCTTCTGTGGGGATACCCCGATGCCGAGTCCCTGGCCGCGGTCGAAGAGACCAACGGCAAGTTCGCGAAGTTGACCGCCTCCGGCACGGGAAAAACCGACGCCAATGGCGCATTGCGACTGAAGGTCGAGTTCAGCTTCAATGGTGATGGCGTGCGCCCCACGCGTACGCTGATTAGCGACAGGCAGCAGGTCGAAGTCGAGTACTGCTACGTCAACGTCGTGGCGAAGTACCCGGGCTTTCGGTCGTACGTCGGCAGACTCCAGGTCACGGCCGGCGAGGAGTCCAGCTCGATATTCGACACACTGCGCCCCGTGATCACCGTTCGTGGCAGCGTGATCAGGCTGAATGATCGCACGCCGGTGACGGAGCTCGAGCTGCAGCTTTCCACCACGGTGCAGACCAGGCGGGTGATACCCGGACGGGGCGGACGGGGCGGACGGGGCGGCCCGCAGTATGAGTATGTGCAGGAAAACAGAAGCTGGACGCTCAAAACCGATGCCCAAGGCGCATTCATGCTGAGCGACGAGACGCTGCCGTCCGGCAACTACTCGCTTACGCCACTGGGCGGCAAACTGGCATTCTCGGCTACGTCCAAGGCCGGGCGGGACATCCAGTTGCGCGACGGTGACAACGACCTGGGCCCTCTCACGGTCGTGCCGGGCGGGTCGCTCAAGCTGCGCCTGCTCAGCAGTGAAGACAACTCGCCCGTGGTGGCCTCGTGCACGCTGCAGGACAACCAGTCCTGGCGCGGTGTGCCGATCACGGACGGCGTCGGCGAACTGACGGGCGTCATCGAAGGCGACTACGCGCTGCACATGCGGAGTGACCTGTTCTGGGAAACACGCCGTGACGTGAGCATCAAGGCCGGCGAAGAGGTGGACCTCGGCGACATCCTGATGGACCCCTACCTTTCGCTCGACATCATCGCCCTGAGCGACGGCGACACGGGTATCGAAAGATACACCGTCACCGCGCGTATGCTCGAAGGTGAGCGCCCGCCCAACAACCGGAACGAGTTCATCGTCAACGGACAGCTCACGGCCGAGCGCACGACGCTGCCCCGTCTGCGCCGCGGCACGTGGCTGATCACCGTGTACGCGGAGGGGCACGCAAAAGCAGAGGCGGAGATCGAACTGCCGACGTCCGAAGCGCTGACCGTTACGCTGCCTGAGGGAGGAAAGCTCAGCGTCACGGTTCGCCTGGATGGTGAGGAGATCATGCGTGATTTCAACCTGTTCGCGGTCCGCTGCGACTCCGAGTACTACAAAGTCCTGACCGCCCTGGAGCCCGACGCCTGGCAGAAGTTGCAGATCGACCCAAACCAGCGTGGCGTCTACACGGCGGAGCGGAGCTGGCGCGAAGACCGGTACATCGACGCGCTGGCCCCTGGCGCCTACTTGGTGATCGCGGCCGCCGGCGGACTGGGATACCTCAAGCGCGACAACGTCCTCATCGAGCGCGGCGAGACCACGACCATCGAGCTGATGCCGGAGCCGCCGACCGTGGCGCTAACGCTGACACGCGACGGCAAACCGGCGGCCGAGGTCAAGCTGTACCTGTTGATGAATCACTGGAACCGCCAAACCGAAAGCAGCGAGGTGACAACCGACGCCGACGGCAAGTACGTGCACGAGTTCAAGACACCCGGGCACTACTACGTGCTGACCGAACGCGAGATGGAGTACCTGGGCAAACCGGACCCGCAGGACTGGAACTGGCGGGAGCGCCTGCGTTCATTCAAGGGCGAAGGCACGGAGTTGCGCTACGGACAGCGCAGCGAAGTCACGATCGAGTTGAACGACAGCGACTCGATCTGGGTGACACTCAAAGTCAAGCTGCCTGAAGGCGTGAGCATCGACGCGCCCGCGCTGAACCCGAAAATTGCCGCGACACACCGTCGCCGCTACTACCAGCCCAAGCAGGTAGAGGGCGGCTGGCTGTACCCGCAGGTGCCCGCGGGCGAATACATCGTGACAACCAGCGTCGTTACCGGCACGGGTGAGCGAGTGCAGCTCACGCGCGAAATCAAGGTCGACACGCCACCCGAGCAGACGATCGAGATCGAGTTCGACATTCGGACGTTTACGGTCAGCGTAGAGGTGCCGGCGGATACTCCGCTACAGAACGTGCAGGTCCAGCTGGTTCCGAAGACGCTGCTCGAGAACCCGGACCAGATGATCCGCCTGCGCGAAGGACGCCCCGATGCCAGCAGGAAAGTCGCATTCATCGGGCTTGAGCCGGGCGAATACCTCGTCGTCGCACTGGCGTGGGGAATGCGAAGTGACCTTGTCGCCTGCGCCAATCGCCACGTCGATTCATCGAAGACCGACGAGGTGTCGATCACGCTCACGAAAGAGTTCGGCACCCTTGACCTGCGCGTGGAGGGCAACCCGGCCACGGGCGGAAGGCAGGACGACTCGCGCTGGAAAGTCCAGTTCTTCAACGAGATGGATGAAGAAGTGCTGCCGGCCAACCCGTGGTTCGCCTTCGGCAGCCTGCGCCAGAACGTCGACAACTGGGGGTGGGGCCAGCAAAACGCGGGCGTACGCGGAGTGCCGGCCGGACGGTACCGGATCGTAGTAAGCGCATACGGGTTGCAGCCCGTTGAGCAGCAGGATGTCGAGATCAAGGCGGGCGAAACCACCAAGCTCACAGTGGCGCCAAGCGCGGCCGCGCTGCTGAAGTTGACGCTGGAGGGAATCATCCACGAGCGGGTCATCAAGGGCAAGGCCAAGGCGACCTACCTGGACGCCGCGGGTATGGAGGTCGACATCATCGCGCCGGGGCAACGCCTGTTTACGATTCACCCAACGGAAAGCGCGAACACCTGCGAGGCCTGGCTGCTGAACGTAATGCCTGGCGTGGCCAAGATCAGAATCGCAATCGAAGGCTACGAAGACATCGAGGTGCCGATCGACTTCGAGCCGGGTAAAACGATCCTGCGAACCGCCACAGCCAAGGCGCGTACCGACTAGCGCGCGGCCAGCCCGGTCATGAAGGCGTGGACGTCTTTGCTGACGTTTTCGCCGCTGACAGCTTTGTCGATCAGCTGGACGATCTTGGGCATGTCGGCCTCGACGGCGCCGAGGGTTGTCACCAGCGGGCTGCCTACGCGGATGCCGCTGGTTTCGGTTACCGGCAGCGGGTCGTACGGGATGAAGTTCTTGTTCACGTAGATGCTCTGCTCGCCGAGCAGGCGTTCGATCTCAAGACCGTTCTTGCCCGTGCCGGTGATGTCCACCATCACCATGTGATTGTCCGTGCCGCCCGTGAGCACGCGGTACTTCTTGCTGTCTATATCCGTGAAAGCTTTGGCCATGGCCTGGGCGTTCTTGATCACCTGTTTTACATACTGCTTGAAATCGGGCTTGCTGGCTTCTTCGAGCATCGCGGCCTTGGCCGCTATCATGTGCACCAGCGGCCCGCCCTGGCTGCCCGGGAAGACCCCGCGGTCGATCTTGTTTGCCCACTTGCCGCTGCACACGATCATGCCGCCGCGCGGGCCGCGGATTGTTTTGTGTGTGCTCATGGTGACGACGTCGGCCACCGGCACAGGGCTCTGGTGTTCGCCGGCCGCGACGAGTCCCGAGATATGCGCCACGTCGGCCATGAAGTTGGCGCCGTGTTCGCGGGCGACGGCGGCCATTTTTGTGAAGTCAATCGCGCGCGGGTATGAGCTGGCACCCGTGACGACGAGTTTGATGTCGGCGTGCTCTTTCAGCAGGCGGGTGTACTCGTCCATGTCGATCAGCCCGGTGCCCTGATTCACGCCGTAGTGGACGAACTTGTAGTACTTGCCGCTGGCGTTGAAGGGCGCGCCGTGGCTGAGGTGTCCGCCGTGTTCGAGCTTGAATGCCAACACCTTGTCGCCCGGCTTGATCAGCGCGAGATACGCCGCGAGGTTGGCCTGCGTGCCGGAGTGCGGTTGCACGTTCGCGTGCTCGGCCTGGAACAGCTCTTTGGCGAGGTCGATCGCGTGTTGCTCAATCTGGTCGGTGAATTCGCAGCCGCCGTACCAGCGCTTGCCGGGGTAGCCCTCGGCGTACTTGTTCGTGAAGACGGTGCCCATGTTGCGCTTCACGTAATCGCTGACGAAGTTTTCGCTGGCGATCAGGTTGATCGAGTTAGTCTGGCGTTCGTGTTCGCGAGTGATCAGTTCTTCGATGGTGGGCATGGTAGGACCTGTTGAAGGTTTGAAGTCCAGAGTCAAAGGCTTGAGGTCGGGACACGAAAGGCGAAGCAGTAAACCTTCGACTTTGGACCTTTGACCTTAAGCCAGTACGTCAAACAACCGCTGCAAGTCAGCCCGACTGTTATACCAGTGCGGCGCGATGCGCAAGATTCCCTGTCTGGCGGAAGCGGCCACTTTTGCAGCTTGCAGGCGGTCCTGCAGCTTCTCGTCGGCCAGCTTGCCCTCGCGCTTCAGGACAACAATCTGGCTGTAATGGGCTGCGTCCCAGTCGTCCGCGAAAGCTTTGTATCCGGCTTCCCGGGCCAGTCTCATGGTTTCGCCTGCGATTTCGTTGACGCGCGCGAAAACCATGTCCGCGTCGAACCTCGCGTGCAGTTCCAGCGCGGCCTTCAGGGAATACACCTGCACCATGGACGGAGTGCCCAGGGCGAAACGCTTGCTGCCCGCGGCCAGCGGCTGTTCGATTTTCTCGAAATCGAACGGGTTCTCGACGCTGAACAGACCAAGCGTGTGCGGCTGCAAATGCTGTAACGACTCGCGCCGGACATACAGCACTCCCAGCGTGTCCAGCCCGCACAGGTACTTTCGAATCGCGAACGTTGCGAAGTCGCAGCCAATATCGTGCATGTCAATCGACATCGCCCCGACGGCCTGCACTGCGTCAATGTGGCTCAGCACGCCGCGTTCACGGCAGGCAGCCGCCAGCGACTTCGCGTCAATTTTCCAGCCGGTACGAAAATCTACCCAGCTTGCGGCGACCAGACGCGTCTTTTCGGTAATCGCGTCCAGGGCATCCTGAACTGGCCGCGAATGATCCGCGCGATCCGGCACCAGGCTGACCTCGACGCCCTTGCGCTTGAGATCAAGTACCGGACGTACGAGCCCGGGGTAGTCGCGCGCCCAGACGACGGCGTGGTCGCCGGGCTTCCAGTCAATGCCGAGCGTGACGCGCGCGAATGATTCCGTGGCGTTGACCAGAAACTGGATCTCGTCAACGTCCGCACCAATGTAGCGCGCGAAGCCGGCGTTGCCCGAGTCCCAGACCTCCTGCCACTCGGGCCAGGCGGTGACACCGCCGTCGCGCAGCCCCTCAACATAGTGCATGGCAAAGGCAGCGGCAGGCATACTGATCGCGCCGCGCCGCGCGTTGTCCAGATACGCCCATTCCCGCGTGACGGGGAACAGCGCGTGGCGTTCGGACTCGGTCAACAGCTCGGGCATGGCTGCGTTATAGCGCGTGCGGGGCCCACAATCATCCCGTCCCCCGGTGATGGGCAGACGTGGCGGGCATGTCTGAATATGCTGGCGGTATGAGCGAAGAGCTGAATCCGCGGGATCGGGACTCCGACAACGGCGGCGGCAGCGACGAGAGCGACCGCAGGCCGCCGGTCGGCGCCGTGCCCGGCACACTGGTGGAAGACGAAGACGCCTTTCCGACGGTGATCCGCCTGTTTGACTTTGGCCCGGACCATTCTGAAGAGCACGTGATCACCGACCTGGGCGAGCTCGAGCCCTACCTGAACAAGGGTTCCGTCACCTGGATTGACGTTTCCGGCTTCCGCGATCTGGCGATGCTGCAGAGTCTGGCCGAGCGCCTGGGTTTGCACCGCCTGGTGCTGGCAGACGCGGTGAACGTGCCCCAGCGCAGCAAGACGGAGGCCTATCCGGATTACCTGCTTTTCATTACGCAGCAGCCGTACATCGATGAGGAAGACGAAGAGGTTCACAACGAGCAGGTCAGCATTGTGGTGGCGCACGATTTTGTGCTGAGTTTTCAGGAAATCCCGACGGACGATTGCTTTGAGCCCGTGCGCGACCGCATCCGCAACAGGCGCGGGTTGATCCGCAGCAAGGGGGGCGGGTACCTCGGCTACGCCCTGGTGGACGTGCTTACCGACGAGGTGTTTCCCCTGTTGGATGACCTTGAGGATCAACTTGAGGCGCTGGAACGGAAGATTCTGGACGGCGAGCTGGATGTGCTGACGGAGCTGTATGTGCTCAAGCACGCGTGCATGGACGTGCGCCGCGCCATCGACATGCACCGCGACGCCGTCAACAGCCTGCTGCGCCTGGAGGCCGGCTACATCCCGGAAGACGTGAAGCCTTTCCTTCGCGACGCGCACGACCACTGTGTCAGCCAGACCGGCATGGCGCAGACACTACAGGATTTCGCGGTCAGCCTGCGCGAGCTGGTCTCATCGACCCAGGCCAATCGCCTGAACGATGTGATGCGGGTGCTGACGATTGTCGCGACGATCTTCATACCGCTCAGTTTCTTCGCCGGTGTCTACGGCATGAACTTCGACACCAGCCAGCCGGGCAACATGCCCGAACTGGCAATGCCCTACGGGTACTGGATCTTCTGGGGCTTCATGGCGTCGCTGGTCGCTTCGATGCTTGTGTGGTTCCGCGTGCGGAAGTGGATCTAGCCAGGATTCAGGATGCTGGATGCAGTCAGCGTTAACCGAACGAGAACCGGTCGTTTCCGGTCCTCGTTCGCTGAATCCTGAATTCATAATCCTGAATCGCCCCACTAGTCCTTCTTCTTCAGGCCCTGGTAGTCGAAGTGGCGCTCCGGGGTGCCCGGCGGGGGGTTGTCCTTGCGGGTGAAGTCGTCGTAGGCGGATTTATAGAAATCCGTTTTCTGGGGCGTTTCCATCTTGGCGGTGTCGCGCTCGGCCTGGCGCAGCTTTTCGAGACTCAGGTCCTTGTAGTCGTCGAAGTTGGCGTCCTTGAGAATCTTGGGGCGCAGGAAGATGTACAGGTTCGTGCGGCGCTCCACGGTGCGCTGGCTCTTGAACAGCTCACCGATCAGGGGGATGTCGCCCAGCAGCGGAATCTTGCTGACCGTCTTGCTGCTGGTGCTGGATTTCAAGCCGCCCACGACCACCGTGCTGGCATCCGGCACGGTCACGAACGTGGTGACGCGACGGCGCTGGCGGGGCGGTGACACACCCGGCGTCGCGCTTTCGCCCGTGAAGTTGGTGATGTCGAGATCCAGTTCAAGCGTAATGTAGCCGTCCTGACTGATCTGCGGCGTAACGTTCATGGTGATGCCGGCCTCGACGAACTCGCCGGCGCTGGTTACGTCACTGTTCGTGCCCTGCGTGAACTGCACAAGCTGGATTTCGGTCTGAATCTCGATGGTCGCCTGCTCGTTGTCATTGGTGATCAGCATGGGTTGCTGCAGCACGTTGGTGTCCGCCTGCGTTTTCAGAAAGCGCACAAGCAGCGGGATGTCGAAAGCCGTGCCCTTGTTCAGCGTCAACAGCCCGCCCTGGCCGAAAATCGGGTTGCGACCGGCGGGTACTCCGCCGCCGGTACCGATTGGCACGCCGCTGCTGTCCACAATCTCGCTGAAGCCGAAGCTGGTGCCAAAGCTGGCGCGCGGCTCGGATGATTCGTTTGCGAACCCGTCCACAGTGGCGACTTCAACGCCGAACTGGAAGTCGTCGTCGTCAGTGACTTCCAGAATGGCGGCCTCGATCATGACCTGCGGTCTGCGCACATCCAATTTGTCGATGACCTTCTGGATTTCGTTGAAATCGTTGGGCGTGGCGATGACCAGCAGGCTGTTGGTGCCTTCGTCGGGCACGATCACCGGGGCGTTGGCGTCGTTGGCGCCGACGACACCCGGTTGGCCGGGCACACCGGGCTGGTTGCTTGGCAGTCCCGAGCCCAGAACGTCGTTCAGCACGGTTGACAGGTCAAGGGCCTGCACGTTCTTGCACTGGTAGTAGTGAATTTTGCCGGTGGTGGTCGCGCCGGGGATCGGGATGTCGAGCTTGGCCACGAGGTCGCGGACAAGCTCAATGCCGGAATCGTAGCCCGTCACCATGATCGCGTTGACGTAGGGCGCGACTTCAATGCGCACCAGGGTTTCGTCTTCAGGGCTGCCCGGGCGGCGCGGAATGGCCTGCATGAGCTGGGTACGCTGGGTCAGCAGGTTGTTGACCGCGGTCGCGAGTTCTTCGGCGTCGATGTTGTCGACGTTGATGACCTCAAGGCGCGGGCTGCGGGGCGGCTGGTCCATCAGGTTGATGATCTGGGCCAGGCGACGGATATTGTAGCTGTAGTCCGCGATGATCAGGCTGTTGATGCCCGCGATCGGGTTCACCACGCCGCCCTGGCGGGTGGTCAGATTCTGCAACGCCCCGCGCACGGCGTTGGCTTCGGCGTATTTCAGGTTGACCACCAGCGTCACGAAGTCGGCGGTTGTGTCCGTCCAGGTCGCCAGGTCGTCCAGCAGGATGACGTCCTTCGACTGCGTGATGGCCTCGGCCGCGGGGATGATTTCATAGAATCGCACGGACTGGGCGGTGTCTTCGCCAAAGGGGGCGAGGATCAGGCGAAACTGCTTCAGGAATGTCTGCAGCACGCTGAACATGGCTGTCGGCGGGACGGGCACGCCTTCGCGCGGGGCGACGATGGTTACGTTGCCGGTCACGCGCTTGGGGTCGTAAAGGAACTTTATCTTCTGGTACTCGGCCGTGAGCTGGATCATTTCGCCGAGCGGAATGTCTTCCATAATGCCGCGAAGCTGCATCATGGGCGGGTCTTCGTCGCCCGTGTCGGGGGCCGGCTGGGCGTTGAGGGCGGTGGCGGCGAACACGAAGCATACCAGAAGCAGAATCAATCTGCGCATACCAGGACTCCAAGGAGTGTTGCGGCGAATGTGTCTAGGCGTAAAACGACAGGTGACCCGTTAGCGTTGGGGAATAATCGGCGCGGTTTAAAGGGTTTAGGCCTCTTCGGCAACGGGAAATCATGATCGACCCACGATTCATCACGACAGCCCTAAACCTCGAAGGCTACCGCATCGTCCAGCACTGCGGAGTTGTGCGGGGGATCGTTGTGCGCTCGCGCAGCGCGATTGGCAACTTTGCCGCAGGCATCCAGACCTTCTTCGGCGGCAACATCAGCCTGTACACGGAGCTGTGCGAGCAGGCCCGCCAGGAAGCCTTCGAGCTGCTGCGCCAGCACGCCTACGAAGCGGGCGGCAACGCGATTATCGGGATGCGCTACGACGCCAACGACGTGGCGGCCGGCGTGACGGAAGTACTGGCCTACGGGACAGCGGTGGTGGTGGAGCTGGCGGGGAAGCCGCAAAAGCCCGAAAAGGCAGCCGAGCCGTCTACGCCAACGACTGAAACAACCCCTTCAGCACCGCCGCAACTTTAGGCGCGTTGTCGCTGCCGGCCTTGATGGTGCCCTCGTGGCTGTCCTCGTGCCCGCCGGCGACGTTTGTGATCAGGCTCAGCCCGCAGACGCGCATTCCCAGCGCACGGGCGACAATCACTTCGGGCACGGTGGACATGCCCACCGCGTCCGCACCGAGGCGGCGCAGGGCTTCGACTTCAGCGGGCGTTTCAAAGCATGGCCCAAGCACGCCCGCGTAGACGCCTATTGCCACCGATTGCTCGCTGCCCTTGACCAGCAGCTCCGTGAGCTCCGCATCGTAGGCGCGCCCCATGGCAGGGAAGGCTTTCGCGCCGGGCATGCGCTCGAACCCTGCCAACGGGTTGATGCCCATAAAGTTGACATGGTCGGTGATCGCCATCAGCGACCCGGGTTGCAGATCATCACGAATTCCCCCGGCTGCGTTGGTCACGACGAGGGTTTCGCAACCAAGTGCATGGGCAACCTGCACACAGATGCCAAGGTCTCTGGCGTCGTGCCCTTCATAGGCATGAAAGCGCCCGCGAAACACCAGCGACGGCACGCCCCAGAGCACACCCTCCGACAGGCGGCACTCATGCCCCAAAGTGCCCGCAGGCGGCGGGAAGCCGTCGATATCCTGATAGTGAGTATCCAGCGGGTCGTCGACTTCGCGCTCAATCAGCCCAAAGCCGGACCCGAGAATCAAAGCCACACGAGGCTTGTCCTGGCCAAAGCCAATATCCCGAAGATCCGCAATCGCGCGCTCAAAATTCGCCATGTGCAGGGTGTAGCGCGTGAGCGCGTATCGCGCAACGCATCTAGCGCAGGCCCATTCCGATGAGGACCAGATTGGCGCCGGTCTGGATCAGAATGTCCGTCGGCAGGAAGTGGCGGATGTCCAGGATGTAGCCCAGCTCGCGTTCTTCTTCGGGTGTGAGTTCCAGAAACTCGCGCAGCCAGGTCAGCGCGTCGTCGTCTTCATCCGGCAACTCCCAGTTCGAGGCGATGGTCATCAACTCTTCGACGACTTCCACGCGCGCTTCCAGCAGGCGCAGGTCGGAGATGCGCTCGACCACGCGCGGAAAGCGTTCGCGCACCAGATACCCGCACAACACGCCGAGGCGCGCGACATCAGGCATCAGCGTCACTTTTGAAACGTATTCGCCTTCCTCAATGATGATCGTGCGCACTTCATTCAGTGTGCGCCGCACTTTTCGAATGTCGCTGCCACTGTGAATACGCAACAGGCGAGTCGCGCTGATCACCGCACGGTCCGCCATTTCGGGGTGGGCGCGCCCGACCAGCCCCTCCCACTCGGCCATGCGCCATTCCACGCCCAGAATCTGCGCCCAGATCACCCGCGCGCGTTCTTCGGTGCCCAGTATCCGCCGGTCGAACAGCTTGTCCACGTAAGCGCGACCATCCACGTTGCCTTCGTAGGCGCTTTGCACCCAGGCACGCGCCACCACTTCATCCAGCGCGACCACGACGACCAGTCCCGGCACCGCGAAGAAGCGCCCCGCGGCCTCCAGCAGCGCGAGCCCCAGCGCCGGCGGGCAGCGGTCGAGATCATCCACGAACAGAAAACATGGCAGGTGCGGGTCAACCTGGCGGTGCCGGATGTGCTGGACGATGCCGTCCATCTGTTCCTTGAACCTGCGCGGAAACAGGTAGCTGCGCGCGCGCTCCAGCAGCTTCTGCTGTCGAAACCGGTCCTCACTGTAGTCGGCCGCGTCGCTCAACAGTTTGGTCGCGTGCGCCAGCTCATTGAGGGGCTGCGAGCGTACAATCAACTGCGAGATCAAGTCGGCGGCGATCAACAGAGAGCGTTCGCCCGAGTCAACGCTTTCCCGGGTGTGCAACCCGGTGGCGCTTGGATAACCCTTGCGGCGCATGGTGGCGCTCACGATGGAATCCACCTGTTCGCTGCCGGGTGTCTGGGCGTCGCCGCGAATGTCCACCTGGTCCCACAGGGCGAACAACATGCTGGCGAACGGGTCGGCGTCTTCCTTGTGGGCCCAGCCGTTGAACCAGCTCACGCTGGCGCCGGCCTTGCGGACGTGCTGGTCAATCAGTTTCAGTTGGGTGGTCTTGCCCGCCCCGTGGCTGCCCGTAACCAGCACGGTGCGCAGATTGCTCTTGCCCTCTTCCAGCAGCAGGTACGCGGTGGCCTGCGCCGCATCTTCGCACAGGTCGTGGGCGAAGATGGGCATTCCGTCAGCGGTAAGCTGCAGGTCGGCGCTGGTGTTCATTGCCCTGATTCTGGTGCGGTCAGGCGCGTATGTCGAGCCCGGAAATGGCTCAGGCAAATAGTCGCGGCCCGAAAGGCGTGGGGTCCCTTCGGGCCGCATACGAGTTGGGTCGCTCAGGAGAAGAACGTCCGCCCGCTCGCGTACTTATGATACGAATAAGGCCCCTGAAAGTTCATTGTTTTTCCAGAACTGCGTCCCGTTCCCGCAAACGTCAACGGGCTGTCACTTGTCTGGCACCTGAGCGACGCAGGCGAACCGCAACCAGGCCGGCGCTGTCCACGTGCGAGTTCGTGCTTGCCAGCGTGATGGCGCCTGGTGCCAGCGTGGTCGAGGCGACGGTGCCCGTGTATGCGACGGGACCCAGCCCGGTGTCGGACTGAACTTCGAGCACAAACTGGTGCGTGCCCGTGTAGCTTGGGCTGGTCACCGACAGATTGATCGTACCGGTGCCGATGTCGCTGGCCTGGTCCGTGGACGTGGCAACACCGGAGCCCGCCATGGCGTCCAGGTCGCCGAGGAACGCGCTGAGCCCCTCTGTGGCGCTGTTCCCGGAAATGGAAACGGTAATCGCCGCCGAGGTGGCGGTTCCGAAGTCAATGTCCAGCACCAGAAAGTGCTGCTCGTCGTCGGCCACAGTGCCCGAAACCGGCAGGCTGGCCTGGGCGTAGCCCCCACCGGCAAACAGAACGATCATCAGTATCGACAGGTAGCGCATAGGTGTCTCCTCAGGAATCAGATGCAGTGCACTCCACAACCGGCAGTATGGAACCGCTTGCCGTTGGGCACAATCCGTCAGGCGGGTGTCTCGGGGTACCTGATCTCCACGAACAACTTGAAGCGCCCCGTCGCCAGAAGGCGCTCGCCTGTGCTGGCCGAAGCCTCAAACAGCCCCATGCCATCCATGCGTTTCAGGCAGTCGGCCGTTACGTCGATGACGTCGCCGAGCCCCGCCCGTCCGTGAATTTTCACGCCTGTAAGCCCGGTCAGATAGCCCTTGATGACACGCCCGTCGTTGGATTGGGCGTACATGGCGTCCCCGGCGGCGATGGTCTGGGCGATTACTTCCAGCAGGGCGGCGTCATGCAGCCCGTTGTGATCGACGAACGGGTCGCCCTCGCGCACAGTACGCCTCGCGCGAATGCGCTCTGCACCGTAGTCGCTGACCTCGTCTATCAGCACCATCGGCGGACGATGGGGGATCAGGGTTTTGAACGCCTGCGGGTCCATGGGAGTTTCATACACCACGGGGCTGACGCCCTCAAGCTTGACACTCCGGGCGATCCCCGTGAGACTTCGCAATTGGGCCGAAACCGGCACGAGGACAAGCGTGGATCTTCCGGCCAGGCAATCAGGTTCCGGCTACTGTGTAGTCATTCCCACCTACAACAACGGCAAGACCGTTCTTGACGTTGTGCGCGGCGCCCTTCTGGAAGTTGACACCGTCATCGTCGTAGACGATGGCTGCACGGACGACACGCCGGACCTGCTGAAAGACGAGCCCATTGTCTACGTACGGCACGAGCGCAATCGCGGCAAGGGTGTGGCTTTGCGTACGGGGTTCAAGAAGGCCTATGAGCTTGGCTATCACCACGCCGTGACGATCGATTCGGACGGGCAGCACTACCCGGATGAGATTCCCAAGCTGATCGAAAGCGCGAAGGAGAACCCGGACGCCGTCGTAATTGGCGCGCGCGACATGAGCGGCGAGCACGTGCCGAAAAGTTCGAGCTTCGGGCGCATGTTCAGCAACTACTGGCTGAAAGTAGCCACGGGCGTTGACGTGGGCGACACCCAGAGTGGCTTTCGCGTGTACCCCCTGCGCCATGTGAATCGCGTTCGGACGCTGTTCAGCAAATTCACCTATGAGTGCGAGATCATCATCCGCCTGGCCTGGGGCGGATGCGGCGTCCTTAACGTGCCGGTCAAGGTGTACTACGCGCCCAAAGGCGAGCGGGTTACGCATTTTGACCCGCTCTGGGACAACGTCCGCTTCACCTGCCTGTACCTTTACATGAACTTCAGCCACCTGCTGATACCGCTGCCCCACAAGCGCCTGGTGCGCCGCGCTGAGCCACTGTGGCAGGGCAGCCTTGGCAAGAGCCTCAAGGCCGTCTGGCATCGTGTGAAGAGGGCGGCGGACATACCGGAAGAACTGGGCAAGGGCGGCCCGATCAAACGGTTTCGCGCGCTGATGCGCTATCTGGTACACGAAAAGAACACGCCGGGCGAGCTCGGGCTGGCCGTCGGTATCGGCGCGTTCTGGGGTTGCAGCCCGTGGATCGGCTTTCACTGGATACTCGCCCTGTACTCCGGTACGCGTATGCACCTCAACCGAATTGCCTGCATCGCGGCGACCAACGTGAGTTTCGGCCCCCTGACGGCCGTCATCGCCTTTGCCAGCATTTGGCTGGGAAAGCTGCTGCTGGGACAACCACTGTGGTTGCCGCGCTGGACCAACTGGCAGGTGATCAGCCAGTTCGCCTGGAACAGCTTCGGCGCCTGGCTGCTTGGCAGCGCGATCATCGGGCTGGCGGCCGCCTTCGCCTTCGGGCTCGGGACGTTGTACGGGATTCGTGCCCTGCGCCACCGTGCCAAGTAGCAAGCAAGGGCGGAATGAAGTACAAGCGCCCCGCGCTGTGGCTGTCCGAATTCCATCGTGTGCAATGATTCCAGTCGATGTCTCCGTACTTGTGCGCAGGTTCACCATCAACCGCGAGGTGCTGGTAAAGGCCGCGCGCATGGCCCTAGGCGGCGGCGGCGCGTCCGTCAGCATCGCCGTGGTTGGTGACAGGCGGATGCGGCGCTTGAACCGGGACGCCCTCAAGCATGACTTTGTGACGGACGTGCTTAGCTTCGACCATGGCGATTCGCCGGAAGGGCGCATGTTTGAGGTTGTCGTCTGCGCACCTTTCGCCGACCGGCAGGCGCGAAATCACGGCGTGCCCTTTGCCCAGGAGCTCGCCCGCTATGTCGTTCACGGCTGCCTGCACTGCTCCGGGCACGATGACCGGACCGCCGTGCAGCGCGACGCCATGTGGACCGCCCAGGAACGCATCCTGCGCAAGCTGTTTGCCGGGAACTACCGCAAGCCCGAGTAGCCGCCCTTTTGTTTGACTTGCGCACAGTCCGGGACATACTGCGTCTGTCACGACATTAAGGACGGCTGAAGCGAATCCAGCCGTTCGGGAACCTGGTGTGAATCCAGGACGGCCCCGCCGCTGTGACCGGGAACGAAACCGCAACCGCCATTGCCCTGAGACTCACGAAGGGCGAGAAGGCGCGGGAGTAGGAGGCCCGGAAGTCAGAAGACCTGCCGTGACGCTGCATGACCGCCCGTTTTGCCCGGCGGCCATGGTCCGTCCGCGGCGAGGGTCCGCGGTGGATGCGCGCCCCAGCGCCAAGTGGGCTCAGGAGTCAATCATGTATCGTGCTTTGCTTGCGCTGCTTCTCGCGGCCACCGCCGCGCCGTTGGCGGCCTTTTTCGCCCAGCCCGAGGGCTACAACCTGGCCGAGTACCCGCAGTCCGGCGGTGTCGGCGGCATCACCTGGGACCCGGCCGGCACCGACTTTTACGCCGACCACAACGGCGGCATCCGGCGTTTTGACACCAGCGGCGGTCTGTTCGCGGGAACGCCCCTGTTTGCGGCCCCGGCCGCGATCGCGCCCGCGCCCTATGCCTCGTTTGACGCGCTGGCCATTGATCCGAACGCGCCGAACGACTTTTACGTCAGTTACAGCGGCAACTTCAGCCGGATGCACAAACTTACCCGCACGGGGGCGGACGCCGCGACCCTTGTGACTTCCCTGGACTACAGCACGAATGGCGACTTTGTCTTCGGCCTGGTGTTCGTGCCCGACCTCGCGACCGTGCCCGCCCCCTTGCGCGGGCAACTGGTCGCGGCTGCGAGCCAGGGCTTTGGTGGCGCCGCCAAGCTGTACATCGTCGACAAAACCACGCTCGCGCTGACGGAACTGGCCGACGTGGGCACAACCAACGGCTCAGGCGTCGTCGCCGCCGACCATGAGGGGGGCCTGTACACCACCGTGCCGCCCCTGTTCGGGAGTTTCACGGGCGCGCTTCTGCTGAAGTTCGCGAGCACGGACTTGGCGGCGGCGGTGGGAGGCACGCCCGTGGCGGCCAGCCAGGCAAGCGTGTTGATCGACTCGGCGGCGGCGGAGTGGAACATCAGCGCGCTCTCGGCCCGTCGCGAGGGCGGCGGCACGTTCCTTTATTACAGCACCTACGAGCATTCCTCGGTCTATCGTATGAGCCTCGCCACCGGGGAATCGCGCCGGTTTATCCAGGGGTTCGGTGGCGTGGCGGACGGCTACCTGCATTTCGCCCAGGGCGGCAGCATCGCGTTTTCGTCAGGCGCGGACGATTTTCATCCGGCGGGCGGTGGTGCGGTGCGGATGGGTGTGCCGTTCAGCGTCTACACCCCGGGCTATGGCAGCTACCACAGTTTCTTTCTGTTCGACCCGGAGCCCGTGAACGTCGCCGTCGCCACCCTGGCGGTGACGCAAGCCCCGGGCGGCGTGAACCACGGCGTGCCGTTCGCGGTGTCCTTGCAGGCATTGAACAGCGGCGGCACTCCGCTGCTTTCCAGCGTGGGTGTAGTTGCGACGGTAAACGGCGGTGGTCAGTTGCGCGGTTTCACGATCACGTCAAGGCCGGGCGACAATCTGGTGGTGGACGGGCTGGTGTACACCACGCCGACCCTGCCGGAAACCATCACCATTACGTTTTCGCTGGCGGGCAACCCCGGCGTCAGCGTTACGACTCCGGGCATACAGGTGATTGCGCCGGCCGACGAAATCGTCGTTACGGGCAACCCCGGCGATGCCGCGCGGAACGCTTTCTTCGGTGTGACAGTTGAGTTGCGCGACGCCGCGGGGCAGCTTGTCCAGTTCGGCGCGGACAGCACGCGCGAGGTTTCCGTCCGTGTGTCCGCCGGGCCCGGCAACCTGTGGGGCGTGACCACCGTGACGGCGACGGGCGGCGTGGCGCGCTTCGACACGCTGCTGCTGGACGCGAAAGGCGGCTACGTGCTGGAATTCGAGTCACCGGGGCTGCCGGTGCGGACGCTGAACCTGGGCGTCGCGGATGGCGGCGGCGGAGGGAGCGGCGGTGACGACAACGGCTGCGCCGCGAGCGGGGGCGGGTCGCCCTGGGCGCTGCTGCTGGGAGTGCTGGCGCTGTGCGGCGTGGCGTCGCGGTTGCGGCGCGTGGTTGCGCGGTAACGCGGAAATGCGGCGCACCCCCGGATTGCACATATCCGGGGGTGCGCCTCGCCATTGGAACCCTATTTGCGTACTCTAAAGGTATGAAAAGAGCTTTTCGTACCGTCATGCCGCTCATTCTTTTCGCAACCCTGCTGGTCGGGGTCAGCGGTGCGGGTCTGCTTTCCGTCAGGTCGCAGGATCCGCCGCCCGCGAAGTCCGAAGCGGACGACGACCTGTTCGCGGAGTTGTCGGGCGAGGGGCTGCACGAGGGCAAAATCCCGGCCCGCACCACCAAGGTTGTTGTCCTTCACGCCCCGAACCTGGACAGCATTGAGGACGCGCCCGAGAACGACCTGAAGGGCGACGATCGCCACATCGCCGAGGGTCTGGGGCTGATGCTGGAACAGCGCATCCAGTACCTGCCCCAGCTTCGCAGCGAAAACGTCGTTGATCGCGTGCGGCGCTTTTACGGACGCCTGCGCCACCCCGATGTTCCCCGCGCCGGCGACAGTGAGTTTGTCGGTCGCAAACAGGCGCGCCTGGATGAAGGGCTCAAGACGTTCGGCGCAGACCTGCTGTTTGTCGTCAGTTTCGTGCCGGGGCAGGAAACCCGGGGGCTGGTGTACCGCTACAGCGCCGAGAAAGGCGCGCATTCGCCGACCGCCTGGACCTTCGGCAAGCCCGGCAGCCCCGAACCCGAAAGCGTCGCGAGCCGCCTGGAAGAAGTCGCAAGCGCCCTGTGTGAAGGGGTCGGCGAGCAGATCGAACACGCGCCCGTGCCGCGCCTTGTGGCCAGCGACAAGGCGCTGCTCGCGTTTGCCCGCATGACGCTGGCCTACAAGTCCGGCAACGCCGCCGGCGCCTGGATCGAGTACGAGGAGTTGCGCCGACATGACCCGCGCTGCGGGCGCGCCGCCCATTACGCCATGGAGGTGTTCCTTGCCCTGGCCCAGGAGCAATCGGGCGCCGAGGCCGCGAAGTACCCGCTGCTGGCCGTGAAGGCCGGGCGAGAAGCCCTGAAGCACGTCCCGAACGACACCCATATTCGCGGGCGCATGTGCTGGATCGCGGCGATGCACTGCAACCGCTTCGAGTTTGCGCGCAAGGGCATGTTGCAGGCGCTGAAGGTGCAGCCCGCAAACGCGAATGAGATTGAGCGATATCTGACTGTCTACGAGACAGACAGTCTGGCCAGACAGCTTGAATGGATCCACGAGTATGCGGCGCCCAAAATCAAGTACGGCTGGGTCGAGCTGCTGCTGGGACACAAGTACTTCAACAGCGGCGACTACGCCCGCGGCGTCGAGTGGTATGCGAAAGGAGTCACGGTCAACCCGCGCGACTTCGAGTTGCAGGTGGGCGCCGGGCTGTGCGGCTTTTACTACGCGCGCACTCTGGCCAAGGAAAACAGGCAGGATGAAGCCCGCGAGGCTTTTGCCGACGCGATTGATGCCCTGCGCATCGCCATACGAATCGACCCGCAGGAGGTGGCTTACGTGTACGACTACTACGTTCGCTCGGCCACTCACGAGTTCGCATGGCTTCCCACCAACCCGCAGGATCTCGAAGAGCTGTTCCTCGTGCAGACGGTCATGACCGGGCTGGAATCAAGCAGCCGCACCTGGCAATGGGATCGTCTCGTGGCGGACATCCTGCCCACGCAGAAGCGCCTGCTGCGCGATACCGTCAAGCAGGCCGTGCCGGATGACGAGCTGTACATATTGAAACTGCTGGCGCGTCTGCGTCTTGCCGGCATGGACCGCGACACGGACGACGTGATCCACACGCTCTGGCTTATCAAGCAGAGCGGCTTTCGTCCGAGCTTGTACAACGATTACATGAACAGCTTCGGCGAAGTCGTTCACAAGTACGAGCCCGAGCCCCCGGGCGACGACTGAAGCCAGGTTCAACTCCGCGCCGAAGCTTCCACCAGGAACTGCCCGTCCGCCATGCGTAGAGTGCGCTGGGCGTGCTTTTCGGCCAGTGCGGGGTCGTGCGTGACCATTACCAGCGTGGTGCCGGCGCGGTGTGACTCGAGCAGCAGATCCATGATCTGCGCGCTTGTTGACGTGTCAAGATTACCGGTGGGCTCGTCGCAGAGCAGGAGTTTGGGATCATTCACGAGCGACCGCGCAATGGCGACCCGTTGCTGCTCGCCGCCCGACAACTCGCTGGGCACGTGGTTGGCGCGGTTTTCAAGCCCCACGCGCTCCAGCAGTTCTTGGGCCCGTTTGCGGCGCTCCACACGACTTAGCCCCTGAAATACCAGCGGCAACGCGACATTTTCCCAGGCGCGCTGCGATGTCACCAGGTTGAACGATTGAAAGATAAAGCCCACAGTCGTGCGGCGGTACAGGCTGAGCTCTCGCTTGGACATCTTCGCAAGCTCCACACCCCCCACACGAATGCTGCCGCCGGTGGGCTGATCCAGCCCGCCCAGCAGGTTCAGCAGCGTACTCTTGCCGCTGCCGCTGCGCCCAAGCAGCGCCACGAATTCGCCCTGCTCGATGGTCAGGTCAATGCCGCGCAAGGCCGCCACCACCTCGCCGCCAAGGTGATACGTGCGCGTTAAACCTGTCGCATCTACGAGTGCCATTGAGTGCCATCCTGAACCACGGGCCTGACGATACGTTAAATGCCCGGTGCGACGCCCGGATTTCAAGCTAATCTTGTGGATATGAAGGAACGGATGAAGATCACTGCCTTGTGCCTGTTGGCGCTGCTGCTGACCGCCTGCGGTGGCGACGCGTCGGCGGGCGGCTCCCGAGATGACGGACTCAAGCGCCGCGCCAAGGTGGCGGAGGTAAACCTTGCCCGTATTCGCGACGCCGTCGTGAAGTACCACGCCGCGCGCGGCGAAACGCCCATGAGCGTCACGCACCTGGAGGGTTTCGGCGGCGGCGAGAGCGATCTTGAGCCAAGCGACGATTACGCCGACATCGGCTACGCATTTTACAGCCTGAAGTTCGGTGACACCGGAAAACTGTCCCAAGGCTGGTTCATCGCCACGCCCGTCGCCAAGTCCGGTGCGTTGCAGGTCCGCATGAACGGCCTGACCGGCGAATACGACTACGTCGCCCAGGATGGCGAGTTCGGCCCGGCCCCCAGCACACTGCGCCCCGCCAACGACGCCGGCGCGGAATAGCACACAACTGCTTGCGACCACGTCACTTGCGCGGTGACGGGCCTGCACGGCCAAACGCACCCGACTGACGGTGTTGCAGCTTTACAACTAGTGTGTGCAATCGGACGGATTTTGCTGGATACTACTGCTGAGTCGGAACTACAATTCCGGCCATATTTCTTACTAGCGGTTGTAAATGAGGAACGCCCTTTCGTGGGGCGTTACAGCCGCGCGGTTCGTGGGGGAAGTTCCATGTACAGATCGCTGCTGTCTGTCATTGCGGTCGCTGTCTTTGGCGCCTGCGCGGTTTCGGCCCAGTTGTCGGGCACTTACACCATCAACAACGCGGGCGGCGCCAACTACGCCGATATCGGGCTGGCGTTCAACGCGCTGGAGACCCAGGGCATCAGCGGCCCCGTCATCTTTGAAGTTTACGATGATGGCGGTACATACATTTCGAACGCCAACTACGCCCTGGGCAACTGTACGGGCGTGTCGGCCATCAACACGATCACAGTCAGGGCGGCAAACGGCGAAACTCCGATTATCAGCGGCAGCGGCGCCCTCAGCTCTTTTGGCAGCAACGCGGGCACGATCTGCGTCAATCAGGTCAGCTATGTGACGTTTGAGGGATTGCACGTTACTGGCGGATCGAGTTTCGGAATTCACTGTTACGCTGGAAGCGCCGTCACCGGATTCACCGTGCGCCGCTGTTATGTCTACAACTGCCCCGGCGTTGGAATCTTCGGCTACGGAAACAGCGGGCCACTGACCAACTGCACGATCGAAAACAATTTCGTCGTCAACTGCCAGTGCGGTGGAGGATTCGGCACCTCTTACGCCCTTGGCGCCATCGCGTTTCGGCGCGCCAGCACGAACTGTGTGGTCCAGCACAACACGGTGGTTCGGAACTCCGGAACTGTTGGCGGGTGCATCGGCCTGACGGGTGGTGCGACGTACAACCTGGCGGTGTGCCGTTACAACGTATTTGTGAGCGTCCAAGCGGGAATTCCCTGCTGGCGAACGGACGGCAGCACGGACGCCACCGCTGCCGGATGCAACTACAACTTCTACTATTTCCCCTCCAGCACCTTTCACTACAACACGGCTCAGTACGCCAGCTTCGCCGCATGGCAGACGTCCGGGCGCGACGTAAACGGGCAGAATACAAACCCGATGCTCGTCAATACTTCGACTACGACACCCGACCTGCACCTTCAGAACGGCTCGCCCTGCATCGACGCCGCCGTCGGCAGCACCCTGGCGTTGGACTTCGACGGGCAGAGCCGCCCGAACGGTGCGGCCCCCGACATCGGCGGCGATGAGTTTGTTCCGACCGGGCCCTCCATATTCGTCAGTCCAGGCTCGATCAACCTCGGGCAAACAGGGCTCAACACGCCCGGAAACACCATGTCCTATACGGTGTCCGGCTATCTGACGTCGGCCCAGACAGACATCGCCGCACCCCCAGGCGTTCAAATTAAGCTCTCAACGGATACGGTCTGGGGCACGGCGGTCACGATTCCCGATCTGACAACATGGGGGCCGTACACGATGCATGTGCGGCTCGCGTCGTCGCCGACGCCCGCGACCGTCACTGGCAACATAACACACATCAGCGTGGGCTCGTTCAGCGCCAATGTTTCGGTGAACGGATCCGTGATTCCGCCGACACTGTCGACGTCGGCAGCATCCATCAATCTCGGCAGTACACCCCTCGGTACGGCGAGTACACCTTTAAGCTATACGGTTTCCGGCGCGGGAATGTCTGCCGCGACTTCCATTTCGCCCCCGCAGAACGTCGAGATTTCGTTTAGCTCCGGCAGCGGCTTTATTGCATTCCCAAACTCCTTGAGCATCCCCGCGGGTACCGGCTTCTGGGGGCCGACCCCGATCTGGGCGCGCATCATGGACACAGCGCCGGTCGGTCCGGTCACCGGGAACATCAGCCACGTCAGCACAGGCGCGACGACCCTTAACGTTTCGATTACCGGTACAGTCACGCCGCCCACCATCACGACGTCCAGCCCAACCCTTGCGCTGGGTAGCACACCGGTAGGATTCTTCAGCACACCCGTAAGCTACACCGTTTCCGGCAGCGGTATGCAGGTCCTGACCACCGTTACCGCGCCTCCCAACGTGCAGGTGTCTCTCAGCCAGTTATCCGGCTTCGGGCCCAGCGTTCAGATCCTTTCGACAGGCCAATGGGGGCCGACGACCATCTGGGCGCGCATCATGGACACAGCGCCGGTCGGGCCGATCACCGGCAACATCAGCCACCAAAGCACGGGGGCGACGACCGTTAACGTCGCCGTTTCCGGTACGGTGGTGCCGCCGCCCGACTTGGTGGTAAGCACCAATAGCCTGAACCTGGGCAGCACGCCCACGGGTGTGGCCGGCACGGCCGCCAGCTTCACCATCAGCGGCGTAGCGACAACTTCAGCGACCAGCATTACCCCGCCCGCGTCTGTGGAACTGTCCATCAACCAGGTGAACTGGCTGGCCGTTGTTAACATTCCCAGCACCGGCAATTGGGCCACCACCACGATTTACGCGCGCATCATGTCTACGGCGCCGGTCGGGCCTGTCACGGGCGATATCCAGTGCGTGACTACTGGCGACACGGAAAACATCACCGTCACCGGCAGCGTGACGGGAACGCCGTCGCTCGTGGCCACACCGACCACCTTGAACCTGGGCACTACGCAACTGGGTACGCCGGGCAGCGAGTTCTCGTACCAGCTCGTTGGCACGAACCTCGTCGCCAGCACACAGATCACCGCGCCGGCCGGTTGCGAAATCACCGAGACGTCCGGGCTGAATTACACGCCAACCATAACGATCACGACCGTTCCCAATTTCACCGTGACGATTTTCGTACGCCTGACGGGCGCGACTGCTGGCCCGGTCAGTGGCACCATCACGCACGTCACTCCGCCAGGCGGCGCCAACGTCTCAATCAGCGGCTCCGTCACAACTTCCACAAACCTGGTGTTCACCCGCAATGGCCCGTCGGCCACCACCAGCGTTGACAACGATGAGCAAGGCCTCAACAACGACGGGCTCGTTGTACTCGATTTCTCCGTCGCAGCAGGGTCCGCGGCCTGGACGCTCACGAATATCACGTTCAGTGAAAGCGGCAGTGCGGACGCCCAGACGGACATAAACTTCGTGGCCATGTATCTGGATGACGGCAACGGCACCTGGGATGGTCCGACCACAGACACGCTTGCGACAGCGGCGGCTGGCGCCAGCTTCACCGGGCCGGACGGAGACTACGTCGCGGCCCTCGCAACGACCGCCATCCCGGCGTCATCTTCGCGGCGATTCTTCCTGGTTGTGAAGCTCGCCGGCACGGCCTCGGCCGCCGAAACCGTGCATGTGGAAGTCACCGCTGTGACGGCGACATCGGGCGGCGGCGGCACCACGGGGGGCATTCCGACCATAGGTGCGCTTCCGGCCCTCGACATCAACCCGGCGGTGCTGGACGTAACGTTCAACGGGCCGGCCGCATTCACCACGGTAAACAACAACAGTCAGGGGCCGAATGGCGACGGGCACGTGATATGTGATGTCAGCGTTGCTGCCCAGAATGACTCGTGGACGATCACCTCGCTGACCTTCACAGCCAGCGGCAGCGCGGATGAGCAGGCGGATATCAGCTTCCTCGCCCTGTACCGCGACACCAACACCAACGGCGTCTGGGACGGGCCGACCACCGATACACTTGCGACAGCGGCGACGGGCACCAGCTTTAACGCCCCCGACGGGACGTACACGGCAACGCTTACCGCCCCGGGCGGCACGATCGCCATGAACGGCAGCGCGCGCTATTTTCTGGTGGCGAAACTGTCAGGCAGTGCGAGTTCGAACGAGAATTTCCGCGCGGCCTTGACCGGAATGGCCGAGACCTCGCCGACTGGCGGCTCTGTGACCGGGCTCCCGACGCTGGTCAGTTCCGCCCTTGTGATCGACATAGCAACCCTGACGGTGAACGCGGGCGCGGGCAACCCGGCGGACGGGTTCATCGAGGCTACCGCCACGGCGTTTACCCACACGCTGGGGCAGATTGCCCTGACAGCCTCGAACGACAACTTCACGATTTCAGGTATCACCCTGACCCTTGGCGGAAACGGCGACTGGGTGAACAACACTACCGGGCTTTCGGTGCTTCTTGATGATGGCAACGGCATTCGTGACGCCGGCGACACGTTGCAGTTCACGGGCGTGGCGCCGGCCGGCTCCGTTACCTGCCCGTTCACGACGAACCTCACCGTGAACGACGGCACTACGGCCAATCTGTGGGTCGAGATCGACGTTGCGGCCACGGCGGGGGGCTCACCCTCCGAGTCGTTCAGCGCGAGTATCGCCGCGCCTGCGGACGTCGCATCGGTAACAGTTGGCGGACAGGTTCTGATCGGGACACTGGCGCCGGTCAGCGGCACGTTGCACGTGATTACCTATTCGTTTGTAAGCTTTACGCCCTTGACCGGAGGAAGTTCCGGAGGCGCGGCAATTACCATTACCGGCACCGGCTTTGCCGCGCCGGTTGTCGTTCGCATTGGCGGGGTGGTCTGCACCGGCACAGCGGTGGTGAACCCGGGCGGCACGCAGATCACCGGACTGCGCGTGCCGGCGGGCGGTGGTGTGGGGCTTCCCATCACCCTTGACGTCAACAACCTGGGCCCCAAGACCCTGCCTGTCACGTTCAACTACCTTCTCACCAGCGGCGGCGGAGGCGGCGGCGGCGGTGGCGGCGGTTGTGCGAGTGAAGGGGGCACATCCGCTTTGCCCCTGGCACTGCTGGCATTGCTGACCGTGCTGGTGTTCAGGTCGCGTCGCAAGCAGAGCGCGTAGCCGCAAGAGCAGATGGGCAGGGCGTTGCTCTGCCCATCTGCATGTAATATTTTCGATAAAACAATTGTTGCTTGTTCCTCTTGTCGGTGGTTAACTCAATCCTGCGTACAAGTACCTTTTGGGGGCGGCGATCCAGCGAACACACCTGGCAGGGTGGGTCTGTTCGTGTACGTATCTTGGAGGAGAGCGCCGGCTGGCACGTCTGCGCTCACAGGCACAGTGGGGAGAATCATGCCGAGGAACTGGTTGTTGGTTGCGGTACTCGTTTGCGCTGCTGGCGCTACGACAATTTCGGCCCAGGTAATCGTCACCTTGGGCAATACGACGGTGGCCAGCAACACCTACCCGTTCAAGTATTCAGCATTGAACGGCCGCTACCAGACCTGCTATGCGGCGAGTGAGATCAACTTGCCGGGCGGCGGTAGCATCACGGAAATTTGGGTCCACGGTGCGGTCGGGACAGCGACGACCTATGGAGGCCTTCGCCTTCGTCTTGCCCATACAAACCTGACTCCCACCACGATTACGGCGAATTTCAACACGAACTACACTGGCACGCTTGCGACGGGGTTGGGGCCGGTGAACTACTCGCCAGCCACTACGCCAGGCACTAGCACGAGTTTTTCCTGGTGGCATTTCGTGCTGACGACTCCGTTTCTTTACAACGGTACCAGCAATCTGATCGTGGACTGGTCCTACGACAGCCGTACCGGCAACGGTTTTAATATCGCGACGTCCGGCTCCCGGCTGCGCGCCTATCTGAATGGCGGTAGCTACGCCAGTGCAACGGGCGGCGTCACCAGTTCCGGGGATTACGGGATCCGTTTTACCTTCACGACGGGCCTTACGATCACCACGCCAAGCCCACTGGCCGAGGGTATTGACGGGTTTACGTACAACCAGACGATTCAAGCCGACTATGGGGTTCCGGGCTATTCGTGGACGGTTGGTACGGGCTTGCCGCCAGGGGTCATAGCGTCCACACTCGGCAACGACCTGATTCTGTCCGGTACGCCAACGACCACAGGTACCTATCAGTTCCTTGTCACGGTCCAGGACAACGACTCACCACCG
>JAIOJA010000082.1 GCA_019912315.1 Planctomycetota bacterium | reverse complement strand
GCTCGGAGAAGCGCCCGCTGCTGTTCGCGAGGGCAATCGAGTTCGGATTGCAGACAAGAGGAAAGACGCGTCGCTACTTCACCGAGAAAGGCACAATGTTCCGCCAAATGGGCCTAACCTGAAGCTGGTGGTCATGCAGTTCCTGTCGAGAATGTCATTAGGATCATCCTGGAACTGGACTCCTGTGCCCGGATCGTATGTCCCGCCACTGTAGTAACTGCCGGATTTGTTTTCCCCAGGCTGTGCTCCGTAGATCGTGCTGGATATGTCAAAGCCGGCCTGGGGTGGCATGTAGCGCATCTCGCCGTACAGGTAGCGGGAGTCCGTGAGGGTTAGGTCCGTATGTAGCCCGCCGGTGCTGGCGTCTACGCCCGGAGGCGCAATGAGCCAGTAGCGGTCGCCGCTGGCTGCGAGCGCGTCCGCGTCGCCTTTGACGTTGATCCAGGTGCCGCCCTCGTCCACACCCACGATTTCGAGGTAGGCGAACTCCTCCACCGTCGGGCTTACCAGCCAGCCGACCATGAAGCTTGAGAAGGAGCCGTTGCTGTCCACGAAGAGAGTCGTGCCGGTTGGGCCGCCTGAGTTGTTCGGTGCAAGGGTCCACTTGCCTGCGGTGTGATAGCTGCCCGAGGTGGCTACGCCTGTGTCTATGAAGTCGTAGATCACGAAGGAGAGGTCATCGACCTTGATGGCGTCGATGATGTCCTGGCTGGAGTCTTCGACGACGATGGTGCTTGCGCCGTTGCTCTGCACGGTGCCCATGTATATCTCACCGTTGGCCGGATCAGCTACCGCGAGCTGCATTCCCTTGAACTCGTCAACTGTGAAGCTTGCGCCCGTCGTACGCGGATGCCAACGATTGCCATAATGATTGCCACGTGACAGGCACCAAAGACTAGCGCGTACTTCCAACCCTTCGCCAGCCAAAGCAGCGCTACCGCCCCCGCTAGTGCAACGACCAAGCAGCCATACACCAAAAGAAGCCTGTTCGTTCGATTCATCTGCGTCCCTTATACGAGTTAGTTTGGCGTTCCCGGAACTAAAAAGGGGTCAGGCTACTTTTTGTGTTGAACCGGGCAGATGGGTGACAGTTTAGACCGGGCGCATGGGTGACACTCGTTGTTTGTACTTCTTGCCCTTGCTGCATGCACGTGCGCTTCCGCCTGTTTGCTTCATCTCCTTTGTCCTCTCATCATACGTCGCCAGCC
>JAIOJA010000081.1 GCA_019912315.1 Planctomycetota bacterium | reverse complement strand
GCTCGGAGAAGCGCCCGCTGCTGTTCGCGAGGGCCATCGAGTTCGGATTGCAGACAAGAGGAAAGACGCGTCGCTACTTCACCGAGAAAGGCACAATGTTCCGCCAAATGGGCCTAACCTGAAGCTGGTGGTCATGCAGTTCGTGGCAAGAAGTGCGGTTTTGTATGGTTTCACTATTCTTTTCTCCATGGTTTCTCAACAAAGTCGACTGTGCCGAGCGCCCACAATTGCGGAATTTTGATAGTCCGCGAATCAACTTCGCCACTGCTAACAACTAAGTCAACGAACCTCAAGTCAAATGGGGATCGGTCAATAACTGACATACCCCGCCAAAACTTTTTCGTCTTGACTGTTTCCATAATGACGTTATTTATAATGCCGTTATGCGCACACCCTGTCAACACAATGGCAATCGGTGCAATCTGCTTACGGGCTTTACCGAACGTAGTCCGGCGTTATGGAATTCGGAATACCGCCGCCAAAGCGGACTAAGCGAGTCCCTTTCTCTGCTATTCCCTTCGCACGGTGCGCCCCAACCCGCAAAAGTAAGGGCTTGCGGGATACATACGCACAGCATACGTTTTTCGCCGATCCAAACGAATTTGGTCAACGTTGACTTCTTTCGATCTCTGGGGCGGGGACTGCTTGTGATCATCACCTCCAAATCCGACTATGGTCTGCGCGCCGCTTTGTACCTGGCAACGCGCGGTGAACGTGTACGTCTGCGCGAAATCAGCCAATCCCAGCACATACCCGAAAGCGTTTGCAGCCACATCATGCGCAAGCTCGTGGCTGCGGACATCGTGGATTCCGTGGCCGGTCCGGCCGGCGGCTACATACTTGCCCGTGCTCCGGGCGAGATTGCGGTGGCCAGTGTTCTTGCGGCGGCCGACCGCGATATATGCGTGTTCCGCTGCGTCGAGGACGGCTGCAAATGCGACCTCGATGGCAAGTGCGCCTTCCAGGTCGTACTGAAAGGATTCGGCGCGGGCATTGCGCAGTACCTCGAAAAACTCTCGCTGGCTGATCTTAAGGACCAGCCGGAAAAGTTGCCGGAATTCGACCTTCCGGCCATGGCAAGCGGAAAGGCCAGCTGATGCCAGACAAGACAGCACCAAAGCCGGGCGACAGAGTACCGAACGAAGTGATGATCGGTCTCGACGTGGGCAGCACGACGGTCAAGGCCGTCGTCATGGACCCGTTGAACGACGAGATTCTCTGGTCCGACTACCATCGCCACGAAACCAAGCAGCCTGAAAAGGTGCTTGAGTTCCTGAAGATGATCATCGCGGCGTTTCCCACGCTGCCCAAGGAAAAGATGCGCATCTTCATCACCGGCAGCGGCGGCACCAGCATTGCGCCACTGGTCGGCGCGAAGTTTGTGCAGGAAGTAAACGCCGTGTCACTCGCGGTGGAAGTCTTCTACCCGACCGCCGGCAGCGTCGTTGAACTCGGCGGACAAGACGCCAAGATCATCATTTGGAAGGAAGACCCGAACGGGGGCAAGCGCAAGATCCCGAGCATGAACGACAAGTGCGCGGGTGGCACCGGCGCCGTGATCGACAAGATCAACGCCAAGGTCAAGCTCAGCATTCCGGAGCTCGTGGCGCTCGACTACCACGGCGTGAAGCTGCACCCGGTTGCCGGCAAGTGCGGCGTGTTTGCGGAGACCGACATCAACGGGCTCCAGAAGCAGGGTGTGCCGCCGTCCGAGCTGATGGCATCGCTTTTCGAAGCCATCGTGCAGCAGAATTTAAGCGTGCTCACGCGGGGCAACACTCTACGGCCTGTGTGTCTCTTACTCGGCGGGCCGAACACGTTTATCCCGGCAATGCAGCATGCCTGGCGCCACAATGTCATGAAAGTGTGGGAAGAACGCAAGTTCCCCCTGCCCGAAGGCGCGACGCCCGAAGAGCTGGTGGTAGTGCCAGACAACGCACAGTACTTCGCGGCCATCGGTGCAGTGTTGTACGGCAAGGGTGAAGACGCCCACGTGGCGCGCTTCAGCGGCATTGAGTCCCTGTCCGAGTTCGTCAATACCGGGCGCGACACCATGCGCGCAGCCGGCGGCGCGGCCAAGAGCCTCAGCAAGTCGCCCGAAGAACTCGACGAATTCAGGCAAGCCTACACAATCCCCAGGCACGAGTTCCCTGAATTCAAGCCGGGCGAAGTCGTGGAAGGCTGGGTCGGCATCGACGGCGGCAGCACCAGCACCAAGGCCGTGCTGCTGAACAAGGAAGCAAAGTTGATCGGCGCCTTCTATCAATTGTCGAAAGGCAATCCGATTGAGGACACCAAGGAAGTGATGGCTGGGCTGCGCGATTCCATCGAAGCGCAGGGAGCCACGCTCAAGATCATGGGCGTCGGCACCACCGGCTACGCCAAAGACATCCTGAAAGACACCATCGGCGCCGACATCGCGCTGGTTGAGACGGTCGCTCACACCCAGGCCGCCCTGCACTTTTACGACGACGTGGACGTAATCGTTGACGTTGGCGGCCAGGACATCAAAGTAATTATGCTGAAGAACGGGCGAGTGTCCGACTTCAAGCTGAACACACAGTGCAGCGCCGGCAACGGCTATTTCCTGCAAAGCACGTCCAGTCGCTTCGGACACCCGATTGAGAATTTCGCGGACATCGCCTTCAAAGCGAAGAGCCTGCCGGTATTCAGCTACGGCTGTGCTGTGTTCATGGAATCGGACATCGTCAATTTCCAGCAACTCGGCTGGGGCGCCGACCAGATCATGGCCGGTCTCGCGCACGTGCTGCCGAAGAACATCTGGCTGTATGTCGTGCAGGAGCCGAACCTGGCGAAACTCGGGCGCAGGTTTGTGTTGCAGGGCGGCACGCAACGCAACCTGGCGGCTGTAAAGGCGCAGGTTGATTTCATCAAGAGCAAGGTGCCCGACGCCGACGTGATCGTCCACAAGTTCTGCGGCGAATCCGGCGCCATCGGCTGCGCGATCGAAGCCATTCGCGTAACTCAGCGCACCGGGCGCACGCATTTTATCGGTATGGGCGCGCTGCTCGGGCTCGGCTTCAGCAGCAAGCGCGACGAGAGCACTCGCTGCTACTTCTGCAAGAACAAGTGCCTGCGCACCTTTATTGATACCAAGACGCCCGCGGGCGACGAACGCCGCTTCATCATCGCGACCTGTGAAAAGGGCACGGTGGAAGATGTCGCCAAGATGCGTGACATCAAGGGGCGCATGGACGAGAAGAAGAAGAACTTCCCCAACTTCGTCGATGTCGCCGCCAGGAAGTGCTTTGCCAGCTACAAGCCCGACGTCGTGATGAAGGAAGACAAGCCGGGCCTGTTCACCAAGATCCGCCTGCCGCGCGTGAAGGCGCAGCTTGAGAAACGCAGCAAGATCAAAGAGCTCAAGTTCGGCATGCCCAAGGCGCTGAACATGTACAGCACCGGCCCGTTCTGGAGCACGTACCTGGAAGCCATCGGCGTGCCGGCCAAGCACATCATCTGGTCCGACTTCACGAACGAGGAGCTGTACAAGAAGGGCTCGCGTCGTGGCAGCATCGACCAGTGCTTCCCGGCCAAGGTCAGCCTGGCCCACGTGCATGACCTGGTCTACAAGAAGAACAGACCGGATGTCATTCTGTTCCCGATTCCGAACACGTTGCAGACCGACCTGACACACATGCTGGACAGCTGCTCGTGCCCGACGGTCACCGCGACGCCTGAAGTGGTAAAGGCCGCCTTCACCAAAGAAGGCGATATCTTCGCCGAACACGGCATTGAGTACTGGGATCCGGTCGTTGATATGTACCGCCCGGCTCTGGCCGAAAAGCAGATGCACAAGTTTTTCGGTGAAAGGCTCGGCATCAGCAAGGAAGAAAACGCGGCGGCAATCAAGGCTGCCTTCGACGCGCTGGAAACATACAAAGTGGACTTCCTGCGCAAGCCCGCCCGCGAAGTCATGAACAAGCTGAAAGCCGACGGCAAGCTCGGCGTCGTCCTGCTGGCCCGCCCGTATCACAATGATCCGGGCATGAACCACGAGATTGTCGAGGAGTTGCAGATGATGGGCTACCCCGTCTTCTCGCTCGACAGTCTGCCCATCGACGAAGACATCATCGAGGAAGTGTTTGCCGCTGACGTGCGCGCGGGCAAGGTTCCGGACGGCATGGCAGTTCTGGACGTCTGGAAGAACGCATACAGCACGAACAGCGCCCAGAAGCTGTGGGCAGCAAAGTACGTCGCCCGCCACCCGAACCTGATCGGTCTTGACCTGTCAAGCTTCAAGTGTGGGCACGATGCGCCGATCTACAGTGCGGTGGAAGAGATCGTCACGGAAAGCCTGACGCCTTATTTCACTTTCCACGACATCGACGAGAACAAGCCCACCGGCGCGATCAAGATTCGCACCGAGACCATCGATTACTTCCTGCAGCGCTACATTGAAGACATGCAGGACATCAAGGAAAAGAAGCGCCAACTTGCCGAAAAGCTGGAAGCCAAGAAGCGCGAGATCATGGAAAGGAACCGGGAGGACCAGGACAAATCAGACCCGGCCCTTGCAAGCGTTTCAAGCTAGAGGACAGAGGTCAGAAAAGACGGGAGAAGGAAAGAGTCGCGGGTTAGAAGGGAAGTATCCCTGACCCCTGAACTCCAACCTTTCAATAACTATGGACAAGGCAACAACAGCATCGGTACTCGGCACCATCCTCGGCCTCGCTGCGGGGATCATGGGCATGCTCATGTTCGCTCCCCCGGCCGACAACCCCGAGATGGAAGAGCGTCTGGCCGCCATCGCGCGTGAGCGCGACGACGCCATGGCTGAGCGCGATGCGGCCAAACAGGCATTGGGCGTCGAGGCGGACAAGCGCCAGGAGTGGGAAGACACCAGCAGAGAACTGGCGGCGGAACTTGATGCAAAGGCGACGACCAAGGGCGATTTCGAGGCTGACGCCAGGGACTGGAAGGAAAAGCACGACCGCCTGAAAGCCGATTCAGATGAGCGTGAACGCCTCAAGCAGGCGCGCATCGACAGCCTGGAAGATTTGCTTGAGAACAACGGCATTCTTGAACACCTGAGTGATGAAGAGATCGCCGAACGCGTGGCGGCGCTCGAAGCCACGTTTGGCACGGCGTTCAGCGGCAAAGATAAGAAAGCCGCCATGCAGGCCCTGTGGGACCTGCAGAAGCTCGGGCCCAAGGCCTATGACAAGTCGATCGAGGTGTGGCGTCAGATGGCGGCGGATTTCGGGCTTGATCCGTGGGGGCAGGGTCCCGGCGAGCTTGGCATGACGTTCCAGGAGTACGTATCCCTCGTCAGCAGCTTCGGGCTGATCGAGTACGGACTGACCGATCCGGATGTCGAATCCGACTTCCGGATCGCCAGCATCTACGGGCTGCCATGGTGGAGTAACGAAGACCCTAGCAAGCGCGCGGAACTCGCTGGCGGCATTCTTGGCAAGGCCCAGGGATATGAGGCGCAGGCAGCCGTCGAGGCTTTGCGCGACATCCCGGATCCCAGCACAGCCCGCTACCTTGCCGACTACATCACCAGCAACACCGACAACCCCGCCGCCCGCAAGTCGGCCGTCATGGTGCTGGCGCAGAAGAATACGCCCGCCGGTTGGGCCGCCATTGAAGACGCCGCCGCAAACGACCCGGACCTGGGCGTGCAGGAAGCGGCCAAGTCCGCGTTGAACCAGAAGGACGTGCCGGTCGCGGGCGTGCTGATCACCCAGGTGATCGAGAACTACCAGGCGGCGCTGGCCGGCATCAAAGTGGGGGACATCCTGACCCATTACAACGGCGTGCGTGTGAAGAACCTGAACGACGTGAACAACGCGAAGCAGAACGTGGCTGAGGGTACAGCGGTGCAGGTGGTGCTACGTCGCGGAGAGAGCGATGTAACGCTGACACTTGGCTCCGGAATGATTGGAATCAACGGCGTCGCCGTGACGCCGAAAGATGACTGAACAACAGGCGCCAGGTTTCCAATGGCGGGTTTGAGTCGACCTGGCCGGGAACACTGAAACCTGAAACCTGAAACCTGAACGGAAAGGTCCGTCATGACACCGAACGACGTGCTGGAAGCGAACGCTGAAGCGGAACTGAAAGCTTACGAGGCACAGATTCGCGCGGAGCTGGGACTCGAAGAAGAGGATATCAACCATTTCGAGAAACCGGTTGAGCACACGTTCCTGCGCCAGTCGCGCGAGACCACTACCGTCCTGTTCGGCGGGCTGACCATGGCCCACGACCTGCTGATCAAGCGCGCCGTGGCGGGGCTCGGCTACAAGGTCGATCCGCTGGAAGTGCCGGACAACGATGCACTGACCCTCGGCAAAGAGTTCGGCAATCGCGGGCAGTGCAACCCGACCTACTACACCGTTGGAAACCTGGTGAAGTATCTGCAGAACCTGCGCGACAACGACGGCATGAGCATCCCCGAGATCAAGGAAAAGTACGTTTTCCTGACGGCTGGTGCCTGCGGGCCCTGTCGCTTCGGGATGTACGAGGCCGAGTACCGCAAAGCTTTGCGCGACGCGGGCTTTGAAGGCTTCCGCGTTCTGCTGTTTGAACAGAGCAAGGGCATCAGCCAGGCGGCTGGCGACAGCGAAGGTGACGAGGGCGGTATTGATTTCAACAAGGACTTTTTCATGGCGATTATCGCCGCGGTCATGATCGGCGACCTGATCAACGACCTCGGCTACCAGCTTCGTCCCTACGAGAAGAACGCGGGCGAAACCAACAGGGTCATCGCCGAAGCCAAGCAGGTCCTTGGCGACGCCATGGAAGCGGGCGAAAAGTTTGAGCCCGTCTTGAAAGAGCTGCGCAAGAAGTTCGACGCTGTCCCGTGCGACTTCACCCGCGTGAAGCCGCGCGTGAAGATCACCGGCGAATTCTGGGCAATGACCACCGAGGGTGACGGCAACTACCACATGGGCAGCTGGCTTGAAAGTGAGGGCGCACAGGTGCAGGTTGAGCCCGTCAGCACCTGGATCGACTACCTGCTCTACACAGCCAAGCATGACCTGAAGAATGCCTGGGGCGTGCCCGACAAGGACGGCAACAAGTTCAGCCATCTCAAGGCGATGAAGACCTACGCCCTGACCAGCGCGCTGAAGGTCTATTTCCGCGGCAGATACGACAAATACCGCAAGCTGCTGGGCATGAAGGCTTTCGCCCTGCCCGACCAGAAGAAGATCCACAAGCTGGCGCAGCAGTACTACAACATCGACCTGCGCGGCGGCGAAGGGCACATGGAAGTGGGCAAGAACATCTACTGTGTGCTTGAGAAGAAGGCCCACATGGTGATCAGCGTGAAGCCCTTCGGCTGCATGCCGAGCACCCAGTCCGACGGCGTGCAGAGCAAAGTCGTCAACGACTACCCGGAATGCATCTTCATTCCGATCGAGACCAGCGGTGACGGCGAGGTGAACATCAAGAGCCGCGTCCAGATGAAACTGTACGAGGCCAAGGTGCGCTGTCGCGAGGAGTTTGCCCGCGTGCTTGACGGCTACGGCTTCACCGTCGAACAGTTCCGCGAGTACGTGGACAAAAACCCGGAGCTCAGCAAGGCACTCGTGAGCTTGCCCCACGAGGAAGTCGGTGTCGCGGCCAATCTGCTGCACATGGTGGCCAAGAAGATGAAGGTCCACTACAGCAAGAAGGCTGACAAACTGATGACCGTACAGGAGTGCGAATCGCTTGCCCGCGAAGCGGCCAAGGCGGAAGGCGCGACTTGTGTGGCCGAAGAAGAGGTTGGTTGCAGCACCGGCACCTGCGGCGACAGCCTGCCCGGAGAAAAGAAGGAACGCACGCCCGAGGAGACTGTCAAGGCCGCCACAGGTGAAGGCTGCGGGGATTCCTGCGGCTGTGATGACTGATCCGCGCCGAACAATCAAACGCCCCCGCGAGATCGCGGGGGCGTTTTCAATCGGTGGCTACTTCGACACAATCGCGTCGTTGTCCGTGGGGCGCTCTATCTGTGTTTCCGCGGTATTCTGCGGGTTCTTGTCCCCCAGGCTGACAACCCCCGTGGCGATCAACGCCGCAAAGGTCAGCGCAGTGACGGCCAGCAGCACGGCGACCCCCGTCAGCGCGTACTGATTCCGGGCCGAGCGTTTGAAATGCTCCTCAAGACGGTTGAAGTAACGCGACTGGTCCCGTTGCAAAGTGGTCAGGCGGCTCTGTTGGTTGCGCGCGATCTCGGTGTGGTGGCGACGCTGGCTGTGGCGCGCCAACTCGTTGCTTTTGACGGCCAGTGCCGCCTGTTTGAGTTGCGCCTTCTGGAACCTCGTCAGCTCTTCCACCGTCTTTTGAAGCTCTTCCGACTTCTGGCCATTCGACTGCGCCAGCGTCTCGACCATCACCTTGACCTGGTCGCCTTGCTCTCTGGCCTGTGTGTTTCCTTCTTCAAGCTGCTTTGTCAGCTCGTTGATAGCCCACATCTGCTTTTTGGCTGTCTCCGGCAGGTTGGCCATGCTGCTCACGAACTGGGGCAGCGGCTTCAGCGCGTCCACGAAAGTCCGGTTGGCGTCAGTCTGTTCATCGAGCGCAAGCTTCAACGCACCCAGCGCACGGTTCTGCTCCTCGGGGTTGGGAAGTACGTCTTTCAAGGTGGCCGGCAGGTTGGACAGTGCCTCGATCAGTTTTGCCTGCCCCATGCTCTGGGCGTGCAGGCGCTGGCCGAGCATTCGGATATGAGAGCCCAGGTCGGTCAAACCGTTCTTCATTTCCACGACGGCACGGGTGCGCACGGACATGCCGGCCGGATCCATCGGATTCACCGGCGCCAACAGGCGGCTGTTGAGCATCACGACTTCCTCGGACGGAATCTCGTCGTCATCTTCAACGAGAATCGGGTTCAACTCGGGGTTGTCGCTCGGCAGCTCGTACGGCGCTTCGTGGCTGGTCTTCTTGCGGAACATGCGGGTCAGCTTCTTGAACATGAATGGCGCTCCTCTGGATGAATGACGTGGGCGCGGCAACGCGCCACTCTGAAATCGGAGCAGATGGTCCTGAACTTTGGTGAATTTGGATGTGTATGCTAGATCGCGTCACTGCCGCGTTCGCCTGTGCGGATGCGGATGACGTCATCAAGCTTCAGTACCAGCAGCTTGCCCACCCCGACAGCTTCATCACCCGCAGCCGTCATGACGGCTTCAATCGTCCGCTGCACGAAATCGTCGTTGACCGCGATTTCAAGCTTGAGCTTCTTGAACATCTCGATGTCCAGTTTGCCCTCACCGGCGTCAGCCGCGCCGCGCTGGTGACCGGTGCCCAGCACTTCGCTGATCGTGAAGCGAAACACCTCGGCCTCAGCCAGCGCGTCTTTGACGGCGTCAAGCTTTTCAGGGGCAATGATGACTTGAACGAGTTTCATGCTTCGAATTCTATCTTCTCGATCCGCACGATGGGCAGGGGTTCGCCGTCCAGGCGCAACGCCCTCATGCCGACGCCGCACGTGATGTCGCCCAGCACGGGGCGTACCAGTGTGCTGCGTCCCTGCCGGACCTTGTCGGCCTCGGAAAATTCTGTGAACAGATAAAACAGCGGCATCAGCCCGCTGACGATTTCGCCGTCACGCATGTTCAGCAGCACGCCGGTGGCCGGGGCCGGTTGTGCGAACTCAATACTCGCAATCTCGCTGAACGGCACGAAGTGCAGCTCGCCACCACGTACAATCTCCAGCGTCGCGCCGGTCAGACTGTCCACGTCCTCCAGTTGCGCGACCCGCCGCGTGTCTTCGCCGGGCTCGTCGGGCAGCACGCGCAGGATCACCGTCGCCGCCTGTGGCTGATACCTTCTGTCCGCGCGCATTCGCTCCACCGCCTGACCGAAGTTGCGTGCCAGTAATGCCAACTCAGGTTGGGCTTCTCCGGGTAGCTGCGACAACCAGCGCGAGATCGCATCCGGCGTTTCGACCGGCAGCTCGGGCTCGACGACCAGGCGGATCAGGTCCGGGCGTGAGATGCGCAGGAACGTCAAGTGCGCGAGGCGCTGGAGTCTGTCCTCGGCGATGTCGTTCTGTTGTGCGCCTTCAAACAGTTCAAAGTACTCGTCCTGCTCGAAAGTGAAGTACCGGCGCCGCATGGCTGACACGAACTCCGCCGCCACGCCTTCTTCTTCGGGCAATTGCTCAAAGGCCGCGCTGATGTGCGGGTATCCCTCTTCGTGCTTTCCAAGCATGAAGCAGACGCGACTGTACAGCAGATGCGCAATGCCGTTGTCTTCGTCGCGGGCCAGCACGGTGATCAGCATGTTGCGCGCTTCCTCAAGCTGCCCCTGATCAAGCGCGATGGAGGCAAGGTTCAGCGAGGCGGCGGGGTGGTGGGGCTCGATCTCCAGAATCTGCCCGTAAATGCGCGCCGCGCCGCCCACGTCACCATCGCGGTGTTTCATCAAGGCTGTTTGCAATAGCTCGTCAATGTCCATGCGGGGACCATAACAAGAGCCCATTCCGGGCATAGGGCTGGTCGTGGGCCTTGGCGTTTGCGGGCTTCCGCGTAGGCTTTGGGGTAATTTCCGGGATTTCTGGCCCGTGCCTGGCCCGGTCGGCATTCAGTAGGTTGATGCAGGTGGCCTCAATCGATCGCAGGGCGACATTTGAGCGCATCATCCACGCACACCAGCGCGGCGTATGGCGCTATTTGCGGTTCATTGGCTGCTCCGCCCCTGAGGCCGACGACCTGACGCAGGAGACCTTCCTGGCCGCCTGGAAGGCTGATTTTGACGAGATCAATGAGCCCGCGACGGCGGCATATCTGAGAACCGTCGCGAAGAGTCGCTTCCTTATGATGCTGCGTGCCAGGGGAAGACGACCCGCCGAGACGGACCTTGTGGACGTGGACGCCGACTGGGTGCAGCTGGTGGAGAATGACGACGGATGGGACGTGCGCACCGTCGCCCTTGAGGAATGCCTGCAAGGCGTGCAGGGCAAGGCCCGTCAGGTCATCGACATGCAGTACGGACAGGATCTGCGATACGCCGACATCGCCGCAACCCTTGGCATGAAGCCCGAAGGAGTACGCACCCTGATGAAACGCGTGATTGCGAAGTTGCGGGAGTGCATGGAAAGGAAGCTCGAGTGGGCGCCCGAAAAGAACGACTGATTCACCTGCTGTTGCGGGAACGTCTGGGCGGGCACACGCCCCCGGACTTGAGTCGCAACATTCTTGGCGCCATGGATAGCGCGGCTGAAGGGCGTCCTGCGCCGCAGCGGTCGCTTCCGCTGGCGCCTAAACCACTCTCGCTGTGGATGGCTGTCGCGGCCGCGATTGCCGTTGTCGCGGCGCTGACCCTTGGCGCAAGCGCCTGGCTGTTGAATCGAGAAATTCCCAGCGGGCAAACCCCGACAGCCGTGGAACCCAACGTCGTTCCGTCCCAGCAGGAGCGCGCAAACACGCCGGATGTGCCCGATGATCGTGAGCCGATCAAGCGCCTCGACAACCCGCCGCCACGGCCGGATCCCCAACGGCCAGACCACGACCCGGACCACGACATGGGGGCCCCGGAGCCCGTGAAACCGGAGCCTTCCGGGCCGACACTCCCGGACAGAGTACCGGATGACACGGTAGAGACACCGGAACAGGACCCAGACCCCGAGCCAGTGCCTGACACGCCGGATGACACGGTCAAGACTCCGACACCGCCAAAGCCTGAGCCCGAGCGCCCGCCAACCGGGTCCGACGCACCCGCGCAGCCAGTGAAGCTAGGCAGCGTGCTCTACGTGGCGGACAAGGGCAAGCTGACGTACCGCCTTGGCGCCGAGGACAAGTGGCAGGACTGGGTGCCCGGTAACCCGGTGCTGTCCGGAATGCAACTCAAGGTGAAGAAGCCCGCAGCCATTGAGTTGCCGGACGGCGCGCGCTTCTACTTCGACGGCGAAGTCACCGTTCGCGGCGACGAGAAGTCCCTCGACGTCGAAGTCACCGATGAGCAGGTCTATTTCGATGTCTACGGCAGCGCGCGCGACTTCACGGTTCGCCGCAACGATGCCGTGCTGGCTTTTCGCGACGCCGAAGTGCTGGCCGCGCGTTCCGGGTTGCGCCTTCAGGTTACGTGCCTTGGCGGCGAGATCGCGGTGGGGGACGTAGTCCTCAAGGCCGGCTGGTCGGCATCCTTGTCGGACAAAGGGCTGTCGCGTGAGAAATTTGAAGGCGCGCGGGCCCGCTACAACCCGCTGGTTGCCGGCATGGACAGCGCCTTTGTGCTGATGCGCGAGGAGTTGAACGACGATGCCCGCGACCGCGTCTATCAGGGCAATCTGAAAGACGGCGTCGTGACGGGCAGCGGGCGGGAAGCCGCCTTCGGAGTCGAGTTGCGCGAGGATGTCGCCGTACGGGAGCGCGGCTTTGTGCGCCTGCGCGTGCGGGTGACGGGCTCGCCGGACGGGCTCAGCATCGGCTTTGGCAGCGATGAGGAAAGCGACTGGCGTTATTTTCAGTCGCATCATGAGAAGGTCCCCAACGGCGAGTGGACCATCCTGCGCGTGCCCCTTTCCGTTTTGCAGGACGACGGGAAGAAGAAGGGCATCTGGACGGGGGTGAGGCTGCGCAAGTTCCAGATTGTGCTCTGGACCAAAGAAAACTCGCGCGTGGAAGTAGACTGGTTTGAACTTGGCGTGGATCCTGAGTGGAACATTAAGGAAGAGAAATGATCAGGCGAACAATGCTGGCGCTGCTGTTGCTGATACCTCTGACGGCGACCTTCAGTGCGGAAGAGTTGACCGACAAATCCTACGACCGGATTCGCGCGCATGTTCTGCCGAACGAAGACGAAGAGGCCTGGCAGAAGGTGAACTGGCGGGCGACGTTCTGGGACGGCGTGATCGACGCCCAGAAGGAAGACAAGCCGATCATGCTGTTCGCCATGAACGGGCACCCGTTCGCCTGTACGTGAAACAACGGTGTGATTGCCAGACAGTCTGTCTGGTCCGACAAGGAAGTTCAGAAGCTGCTCGAGGAGTTCGTGCCCTGCGCCGACGAAGTGTGGCGCCTGCACAATCTGGATGAGCCCGACTGCGTTCACTTTCGCAAGTTCTGCGACGAAGGCGGAACGCTGAACGGCGGCAGCCCCGGCGACCGTACCACCCGCCAGGGCACTTATTGCTGCACGCCCAGCGGCATGCCTTTGGGCAACATCAACAACCGCGACCCGAACCGCATCAAGCAGTTGTTGAAGGACGCCCTGAAGAAGTGGAAAGAGATCGAGAAGAAGGATCGCCTGCTGGATCACGACCCGAAGGACGACCTCAAGAACATCAACCGAAGCGAGAACCAGTACCCCGCCGACGGTCTGGTACTGAAGGTCTACTCCCGCGACCTTGAGCGCAAGGGACTCGACCAGAACGACTGGCGCACCAACGCCTGGAACTTCGATTTCGCATGGTTCCGCAAGGAAGAGGTCGAGCAGATCATGCCGGGGCGCATCGAGAAAAAGACCGAGTGGGACTTCCCGGAAGCATTGACCCGCCGCTTCTACCGGATCAACTTCCGCGATAATGTGCGCGGGCAGACCAACCCTTTCCCTGACAGCGCCATCGAGACCGCCACCCTGAAGTGCAAGGTGACGAAACTGAAGAAGGGCGTTGTCACGTTCGAGATGACCGGCGACGTGAAGATCGTCGACGGCGAGCGCGGCGTGGAGGGCAAAGTGCTGGGCGAAGGTGAGTACAACACGAAAACCAACAGCTTCGACAAGTTTGACATGGTGATGGGCGGCGAGCGCTGGGGGCGCACCCAGTACAACGCTCGTGAGGACGACACCGCACGCGCGCCGATTGGCTACGCGATCAAGATTGCCTCGGACCACGCGACAGACAAGGTCGCGCCGTCCCAGTTGGGTGCTTACGGCTGGCGATAGGACTTGCAGCGCTGGACAAAACGGGCGTCGCCGGTGCGGTGGACGCCCGTTTTGTTTGCCGAAGCGGGCAGGCATTGGCACTGGCTCGCGTGATCTTAAGGACGGGACCAAAAGACCAAGGGCAGGCCACGAAGAGGTCAAGACGCACGCGGTGCGCTTGACGACTTCGCATGCCTCAGGGCGCTCGTTTTACTCTTTGTGCCTGAACCTGTAGCCGACCGTGCCGTCGACCTTGATGGCCTCAACGGTCATGTCACCCAACCGTGCAAGTTCGTGCAGGATGTACACCCCATGGTGTGAAATAGTCCCGGCGCCGCCAGCGTTGCAACTTGGAATCCGCATCCCATTATGTAGTCCGCTTCATTTACCCGAGGGGTATCCGTGCCAGCCAAGCCATCTACCAGCAAATCGAAGAGTGCCGACAAGAAAAGCTCGAGCAAGAAAAGCGCCGACAAAAAGAGTGCCGTTGCCAAACCAAAGCGCGAAAAACTCATCGTGCGACAGGCCACCTTCAATGACCTCGACGCCCTCGTGCAACTCAATAAGGATGCCTATCCCGAACTCGTTGAAGACGGCGTGGTCTGGAATCGCCGTAATCTCGAAGCCCACCTGCGCGCGTTCCCCGAGGGCCAGGGCGTTGTCTGCGACGGCAAAAAAATCGTGGCGTCGTGCAGCAGCCTGGTCGTGCACCTGGGGCGTGACCCGTACCGCGACCACACCTGGTCCGGCATCACCGACGGCGGCATGTTTTACAACCACGACCCCTATGGCGACACGCTGTACGGCGCCGATGTCAACGTACACCCCGAATACCGTGGGCGCGGCTGCGCCCGGTTACTCTATAAATACAGGCGCGATATCTGCCAGCAGTTCAACTTGCGCCGCATCGTGCTGGGCGGGCGGCTGTTCAGCTATCACGAGTACGCCGAGCGCATGAGCGCCGAAGAATACGCCTGGAAAGTCGAGGCCGGCGAGTATCGCGACCTCGTGCTGAGCTTCCAGCTGAAGCAGGGGTTCACGCTGAAGAAAGTGATGGCGAATTACCTGCGCGATCCACAAAGCCAGAACAACGGGACGTTCCTTGAATGGATCAATCCGAAGTACCGGGCGCGCCTGCGCAAGCCGCGCGCCGTGCGGGTTTCGAGCGTGCAGTACCAGATGCGCAAGATCGAAAGTTTTGAAGGCTTCGCCACGCAGATCCGCTATTTCGTGGATGTGGCAAAGGCGTATGACAGCGACTTCGTGTTGTTCCCGGAATTGTTGACGGCTCAGCTGATGTCGTACCTGAAAACCAAGACGCCCCTGCACGCGATTCGAAAGCTCACGACCCTGACGAAGAAGGTTGATGATCTGTTTGTCGCGCTCGCCAATGAGTTCCAGATCAGCATCATCGGCGGGACCCATCCAATCCAGTACGGCGAGAAGATCGAAAACGTCGCCACCCTGTACCTGCCGGACGGTACGAAACACCGCCAGCCGAAGATTCACATCACGCCCAACGAGCGCCGCTCATGGGGCATCGAGGGGGGCAACACATTGCGCGTGTTCGACACGCCGAAAGCGCGGGTCGGCATTCTGGTCTGCTACGACAGCGAGTTCCCCGAGGCCGCGCGCTACCTGAGCGACAACGGCGCGGAAGTCATCTTTGTTCCGTTCTGCACGGACGACCGGCAGGCCTACCTGCGCGTGCGCTACTGCTGCCAGGCACGTGCGGTCGAGAACCAGGTTTATGTGGTCATGTCCGGCACGGTCGGCAACCTGCCCGATGTCGAGAACATGGACATCCAGTATGCGCAAAGCGCAGTGCTGTCGCCCAGCGATTTTGAATTCGCCCGCGACGGCATTCTGGCCGAGGCCATGCCGAACATCGAAACGGTGATCACGACGGACCTTGACTTCGAAAGCCTGCAGGAAGCCATCAACAGCGGCAGCGTAAGACAACGCCGTGACCGCCGTCCGGACCTGTTCCAGTTCACCTCAAACCTCGACGAAGGCGACGGCGAGTAGGCCGTCGCCGCTCCTCTACTTCGAGCCGAGGATGTACCTGTCTTCGGCTTCGACGTAGACTTCCAGGTTCGCATGGGTTGCCAGGCGGTGGACGGCATAGTCTGCGCTGACGTCAAGCAACGTCATCTGCAGCTTGGGAACCGCGCTGACTTCAAAGCCCTCTTCGCTGAGTGACGCATCCAGGCGTACGTTGGCGATTCCATCGAGACTGTCGAGTGCTGTGTTGAAGTCCACGCCGCGCCAGGCGACGTCGAAGCGGTCTTTCTGCAGTCCTGCTCGCACATAGTCGTTGTGCGTGGTGACACTGGGCTCGCTGATGTTCACGTCGCCGCTGCTGTCGATGTACATGCTTACGCCATTGACGTAGCACGCATCGCAGAACTCCCACCGATTGGCGCTCTTGCTGAGGCTTACGCCGCCGTCGTCGCCCGTAACGAGGAACGGGCCGAGCCTGTCGTTTGCCGTGACGTCACCCGTCATGGGGTCGATGCGCACGGTTGCGCCGCCGATGTTCTCCGTAATCACCGGCGCGCGATAGCGGGTCCAGCTAGGTTTGCTTGAACTGGTGGAAACGCCGTCGTCCGTGCCCCGCACGGTCGCACTGCTTCCGCTGTATGGATCACGTACGGTTGCGCTTGAAGATGCGCTCGCGCCGGAAGTGCCGGCCCGCAAAGAGGCTGTCTTGGAGCAACCGGCAATGACAAGGGAAAGCAACATTAGACCAAACAGATAACGCATGGCGTTCTCGCAAAAGAAAAAGTGTGAGCGGCGCGCCATGGTACTTCGGGGCACGGGTTATGAAAAGTTGGTACCGGGGCTGACAGAAAGCCGCCCCTTAGAGGTCCGGAATTTCGCGCTCTGGTTTCGGGCGTTTGGGGATTGCCTTGCGTTTGCGCTTGGCGCAGTCGGTCTCCGCGCCCTTTTGCGGCGCGGTTTGTGGTGTTTCGCCGTACTGGCGTTGATCTTCGGGGGTGTTTACGCCTGGCTCCTGCATTGGAACGCGCGAATCACGGCTCCAGTCGTGATCGAGGGGCGTGCCGTAGCTTGGCGAGTGCACGACTTCGGCCCCCGGAGCCGCTTCTTTCGCGTGTACCAGCGTCCAGGTACCGAAACCGATCAGCGGTGCCGGCGAAAAGGCGATCACAAACCCGAAAACAAACTGGCCCAGTGGCGTGCGCATACAAAGCTCCGGATCGGCTGTATATGCAAACGTACCACATGCAACCCGGTTCAGCGGCGCGCATTTTTTGTAACCTGCAGGCTGGAATGGCGTCATAGAAATCATGCCTGAGCCGTCGGACAATCACGTGCACATTTCAGCAGCGCTCAAGCGGGCGCGGTCGCGCTGGCTGCTGTCTGCAATGGTGAACGCAGGCGGGCGCTGGGCGGTTCTGCCGGCTGGTGTTGTGGCCTTGATTGGCATTGTGCTGGCCTTGGCGGGCGAACGCTCTTTGGGCTGGCTGCTGCTGCTTGCGGGGCTGGGTGTTGCTGGTGTTGGTGCGGCATTGGTGATTACGCGACGCATCTACGCCCGGCCGGCGGCTTCCGGCGCGCCGGATTGGACACTGCTGCTTGACCGCGCCCTTGGGCTGGATGATGCCCTGCCGACCTGGATTGAGGCGGAGGGCCAGTTTCGCAGAGGTATGGAAGAGCGCGTCGCGGCCGGTCTGGACCCGGTGCGCGAGAAGCGGGCCGCGCCGAAGCAGCACTGGGGCGGGCTGGCGATCGCGCTGCTGCTGGCGCTGATGCCGCTGGTGTTCTGGCGCCCGGATGGCTTGGAAAATCCGCCGGTGGAGACTCTGGCGGATACGCCGGGTGTTGATGAGCCGCCCGTGCAGGGCGCTCCCGGCGACGCCGAAGCCGGGGCGAGTGAAGGCGCCGGCAAGGGAGATGGTGCCGGTGAAGGCGAGGCGGAAGGCGGCACCGGTGGGGGTGGCGACGAGGGCGATGCAAAGAAGCGTCCTGACGGCAGCAGCGACGGCGAAGGGGCGGGCGAGCAGCCGAACGACGCGCAACCAAGACCGCGCGACAAGAGCCCGAAACCCGAAAACAACGAGGTGGGGGACACCAGCAACCCGCACGATCGTCCGCCCCCGAAGCCTGAGGACAAGGACATCGACAGCAACATCGATAAAGTGAAGCCGAAGCCGGGTGACGGCGAAACCCGCACCGAGGAAACTTCGCGCTGGGTGTACAATCCGAACGGCGAAAAACTTGACGGGTCAATACCGAAGCCCCGTGACGTGAACCATCCCGGTGAGAAGGCCGTGCCGCGCACCAGGATTACCCGCAGCGAACGCGAGCTGATCGAGAAGACCTATCGCGAGCTGTATGGGAAATAGGGCGCGTGGTGCCGGCATTGTTGGGCCGGGTTGCCTCTTCCTAAATCTGCGCCGCGCGCTTAACTCGTGCCTGTGAAACAGCGCGATTTCATTGACCTGATTTCGGGAAACAAACGCGGGCCGCTGGCTGCCGTCAAGCGCGGCGTGCTGCGTTTCGCATCCTGGTTCTTCACGCTTGGCGCGGTGACGCGGTTGCTGCTGTATCGCACGGGGTTGAAGTCGGGCAGTAAAGTCGATGTGCCTGTCATCTGCGTCGGCAATCTTACGACCGGCGGGACGGGCAAGACCCCCGCCGTCGCCTGGGTGGTGCACGCGCTGATCGAGTTGGGGCGCAAGCCGGCTATCGTCAGCCGCGGTTATAGATCCGACGAATCAGGCAACGATGAAATGAAGGTGCTGAGTGAACTGCTGCCCGACACACCGCACGTCCAGGACCCCAACCGCACGGCGGGCGCGAAGCGGGCGATCGCGGAAGGGGCCGACTGCATTGTGCTGGATGACGGCTTTTCCCATCTGCGGCTGGCGCGTGATCTGGACATCCTGCTGTTCGACGCGCTGAACCCTTTCGGCTTCGGGCGCATGTTGCCGCGCGGGCTGCTGCGCGAGCCGTTGTCGAGCGTGCGGCGCGCGAAGTTCGCGATCTTCACCCGTGCCGATGTAGCGCACAAGGATCGCCTGCGCGACCTTGAAGACACCATCCGGTGCAAGGGTTTCGTCGGCGACATTGCCCATTCCGCGCACGAGGCAGTTAAACTCATCCGCATCAGCGACGGCGAAGAGTTTTCGCTGACGGAGCTGAAGGACAAAATCGTCGCACCCTTCTGCGGCATCGGCAACCCGCGTGGCTTCGAGCGCACGCTGGAAAGTCTCGGCGCGGTGATCAGCCCGCTCGGGACCTTGCGCCTGGATGACCACCAGCGGTATGACGACGCGCTGATGCAGGGCCAAGTGATCCCCTTTGTGCGCACGGCGCGCGAGTCCGGTGCCGTAGCCGGCATCTGCACGCAGAAGGACGCCGTCAAGTTCCGCGGCCACAATGTCGGGCTGGAAGCCGAAGTGCCGTTGTACGAGTTGCGGGTTGCATTTCGTGTCACTCTGAACGAAACAGCACTGCGCGACAAACTCACCGAGATTCTTGCCGGTTGAGCATGAGCAACAGGAAAAAAACAGGCCTGCGCCGCACCGTCCTTACCTGGGCGCCCACACGTGTCGCACTCGAGTTGTGCATGCGCTGGACGGCGTTCTGGCTGACGGTCTTCGGCCGGCGCTGGGCGTACTTCTGGGGGCGCTGGATCGCGCGTCTCGGGTGGTTGCTGCTTGCCAGGCTGCGCAAATATTCGTTGCGGAATCTGGACCTGTGCCTGCCGGAGCTGACAGAGCCCGAGCGCAACCGCATTGCGCGCGTGGCCTTCCGGCACAACGTCTATTCGTTCATTGATTACCTGCTGATCCCCCGCTACTTCCAGCCTGGGCGGAATTCCCCGTACTTTGAAGGCACGCCGGACGACCACCCCTTCTTTGACTGGTACAAGGCCGACGAGCCCGGCTTCAACATGACGTTGCACCTGGGGCAATTCGACATATGCAGCTTCAACATTGGCCAGGACGATGACCACAAACCCCTGATGCTGATTGTGAAGGCCGCCAAGCCGCTACTGCTGAACCGCTGGCTGACGCGCGCGCGAGAAGCGATGGGAAGCGAGGTGGTACACGCGGACGAAGGGGGCAGGGTTTACCTGCGGGCGATCCAGCAGAAGCGCAAGTGCGGCACAATCGTTGATCAGAACGGCGGCGACTTCGCGCCTGTGGAGACGTTCTTCGGTGTGCCCTGCACCTGGCAAAGCGACTGGACGCGCCTGGTGGTCAAGCGCGACGTGCGCCTGTGTTATCACGCCTGCGTGCGGGTAGGTGACCGTTTTCAGTTCAAGTACCTGGAGCCGGCGTTTCACGACTACACGCGCGACACGGACCCCATGGACATCATTCGCGACTATCGCGACTGGGTGGAGCGCATCGTGCGCCAGTACCCCGACCAGTACATGTGGGTGCATCGACGCTTCAAAGCCCGAAAAGCGGGCTGGCCTGACAGGTACAAGAACCTCGAAGAGCGCTTGACCCCGGAGACGCGCTCGGCGATGCTTAACGTCCCCGGTTTCGAGCGCGGCGCGTGATGCAGTGGAGTTTCTCTCCGAAATCTGGACCTTCCTCGGCAACGTGCAATGGGTGCGCGTAATAGTGACGATCATGGCGACGCTGATCGCCGTGGTGCTGGGAATCTGGTTCCCGGCCAGGATGCTGGCCGAGCACACCAACCAGCCCCTGGCGAAGCCGGCCTGGTACATTGTGGGTACGCTGGCGCTGGTGATGATCTACATCAGCATGTACGGCTACGGTCACTTCTGGCAGTTGTACGCGGACAGCCCGGAAACCCAGGAGATGGTGCCCCTGTCATCGGGCGAGTAAGCGACCACAACGCAACTTCCCTCGCCAGTGCAATTGTCATAAGCATTGAATATCACGTTGCTTACACGTCTTTTTTTGCCTTTGACCGGGGTGGCCCCTGCTGCTATGTTTCCGCGCCCACTGTGGGTTACTGGGGGTGCCATGCCGAACGAGGAGCCACCCGAGTCGCGCAGGCAGCCTGGTTCGCCCACCGAGGACGAGTACCGAAAACTGGCGGATCAGGCCAGGGCCCTGCGCGAGCATGACCCCGGCACACGCGATGGCGAGTCGCGCGGCAGAATGAATGCCGCTGCGAACGCGTGGCTGAAGTACACGACCGTCGGTTTGCAGTTTGTGCTGGTACTTCTGTTGCCGCTTGGAATCGGGTATTGGGGCGACACGTATTTTGGCACGCTGCCGTGGCTGACGCTGGTCGGTTTTGTATTGGGGGCGGCAGGGGCGATGGCAAGCATCATTCGCGAAGTCATGCGGATGGATGAGCAGGACCGGAACAAGACGGCTGGCAAAGAAGGTCGTGAGGATTCAGGCGAGTGAGTTTTCTGCCCTACATGGTATTGGCCGGACTCGTTGTCGTGCTTGCGGTGGGTTGTGCCGCGATCGCGCTGATGGGTATTGACGTGTCAATGATGCGTGGCGCGGGTTCGGGCGCCATGGCGGGGATCTGTCTGATGGTGTTCAGTTGGTTCACGACGCTCAAGGGCATCAAATCCGGCGAGAAGAAGAACGCGATCGGGCACGTGCTGGGCGGATTCATGTTGCGCCTGGTTGTGCTGGCGACCGGTTTCTTTTTGCTGGCCCTGACCGGCTGGGGACATGCTGGCGGATTCGCGATTGCATTTTTGATGGCAGTAATGACTTACCTTGCGCTGCAGATTCTGGTAGCAGCGCGCAATATGCGGGGCACTGAATTGACGGCTGCGTAAGGCGGAGAATCTCGTGTTTCTAGCAGCAGGTGACAACTTCAACCCGGTCGAGCACCTGTACGACCGCATGAGCGTCTGGGTCAGCCTCTGGAATGTCCACGGGCATGAGTTCATCAAGTCGTGGAACGACACGATGCCGGGCTTTCTGCACCTCAGCCAGCACGTGCTCATGATGTGGGCGGCGGCGTTCATCTGCATTGCCGGTTTTGGTTACGCGACATACGCACGCAACAGCCGCGTGCCGAAGGGGCTGCGTAACTTTCTTGAACCCATCGTCACCTTCGTGCGCGACGAGGTCGTCCGTCCGAGCATCCAGAACCCGCACTTTCATCACAAGGATGGCCATGGCGAAGGGGCGGATCACGCGCACGAGGAGTTGTCGCAGTACTGGCTGGCGGACAAATTCGTGCCTTACCTCTGCTGCCTGTTCTTTTTCCTCGCGACGGTCAACCTGCTGGGTCTGATTCCCGGCAGCACGACCCCGAGTTCGCAGATTACGTTCACGGCCTCAATGGCTCTGCTGGTGCTGCTGACGTACGTTATCGGCAGTGTTTACATGAGCATCAAGGTTGAAGGCGGTGCGGGCGCAGGGCTGAAGGCGTGGTTCTTCAACCTGGTGCCGGTGCATTTCAGCACCAAGCCGATGGATCTGGCGGTGTGGCTGCTGCTGCTGGTGATTGAGGTTGTGGGTCTGTTCATGAAGCCGGTGGCGCTGGCCATTCGTCTTTTCGCGAACATGACCGCCGGCCATTGCCTGGTACTGAGCCTGCTGTTTCTGAACCTGCTGGTGCCGCCGGGCTATGAGGTCTGGCGGATAGGCACGGGCATTCCGACGGTTTTGATGACGGTCGCTATTTACGGGCTTGAGATATTCGTGGCGATTCTTCAGGCATACATTTTCACGTACCTCTCGGCGATTTTTATCGGGCAGTACCTCGTACCGGAACATTGATCTGCGTGCCCGTGCGTCGTTACGCACGGGGGGAGCGCGCCGGGACGCCTCCCACGGGCAGAGGTCGAGTGAAAACCGAAAGAGACACAGGAGAAGAACTATGGACATTGGTGGATTTGGTTGGGCGTTCGGTGCCGCGGGCATCGGCGCGGGTCTGGCGGCGATCGGCGCCGGGATCGGTATCGGCCGTCTGGCCGGCCAGGCTGCGGAAGGCATTGCCCGTCAGCCTGAGGCAGCGGGCGCGATCCGCGGTATCACGATTCTGACGGCGGCGTTCATTGAAGGTGTGGCACTGTTCGCGGTGGTGGTGTGCCTTCTGGCCATCCTGCTTGGCGGCGGCAGCCTCAACACCATCGCTGAAACGCTGACCAAGGCGGCGAACTAGTAAATTGGAGTGCGGCGGGCCCGGTAGACGGGCCCGCCGTGCCCAACACGTACAACAAGGACGCAGGCAATGAAGCTGTTCGCCCGAATCGGAAAGACCCCGCTGCTGCTCGCGTTGGCGATTGCGGCCCTGACCTTTGCACCCAACCTGATGGCGGCCGAAAACGGCCCGGCTCCCGGCCAGGTCGGCGACCACCATGCGCCTACCGACCAGCATGAAATGCTGCACTTCAGTGGATCCCTGATGTTTTGGGAGTACCTGACCTTCGGTGTCGTGCTGCTGGTTCTGGGTGGGGCTGTGTTCCCGAAGCTGCTGGGACAGCTGAAGTCGCGCCAGGACCGCATCAAGGAGGCGTTGGACAAGGCCGACCAGGTGCGCAGCGAGGCCGAGGTGCTGCTGCGCAAGCACGAAGAAATGATGCGCAACGCCCACGCCGACGCCAAGAAGATCACCGACGATGCCGTCGCGGCGGCGCGCCAGGCGGCGGCCAAGATCCAGGCCGACGCTGAGTCCGCAGCCCAGGATACCCGCGCGCGCTCGGAAAAAGAAGTTGAACAGCTAGCACACAAGGCCAGAGCCGAGTTGCGCGACCAGGCGGTTGAGCTCGCCCTGCTGGCATCCAGCCGCGTGTTACAGAAATCCCTTGGTGATGACGACCACCGCCGCCTGGCCCAGGAGGCCATTGCGGCGTCGGCAACGATGAACAACTAGTACAGGGACCGGGTTACAGGTGTCGGGTTTCAGGGAACTGCCCTGAACCCTGAACCCTGAAACCTGAAACCTGGGAGCGAAGCGACCTTGGCTACAAACCCATCCGATCCCGTAGCACGCATGTACGCCGTCGCGCTGTACGAGACCGCCCGTGACAAGGGCAAGATCGGCGAGGCGCATCAGGGCTTGCAGACCATTTACGGCGCCTGGCAGGATAAAGCGTTCCGTGATTTCTTCACAAGCCCGCGCGTGCCCCGCGACACGAAGATCAAAGGCATGGACGCCGCCCTGAAGGGCCACGTCACCGAGGAAGTGCTCAATTTCGTCAAGGTGCTGATCCAGAAAGGGCGTGAGCCGCAGTTCGACAATATTGTCGAAGCCTTCGGTATGTACCGCGACCAGGCCGAAAACCGCGTACACGCGTGGGTCGAGGCCGGCAGCCCCTTCAACGAAGCCGAGAAAGACGCCCTGAAAGAACGGTTGTCGGCTGCTTCAGGGGGCAAGGAAGTCATCATGCACTATGAAGACAAGCCGGACTTGCTTGGCGGTGCGCGCGTGCGCCTCGGCGACAAGCTCATGGACAATACCCTGCGCACGCGCCTGAATCACCTGGCGATTGCGCTGGAGAAGTAGGGGACGACATGAAGTACGCAACCGCATTGGTTCTTGTGCTGGGTCTGCTACTGACGGGCGGTTGTGGCAATGGTGACTACCAGGCTCCGCCCAGGGCCAACGGGCTCGCACCGCACAACGGACAAAGCGGCGGCGGCGGCACCGGCGGCACAAAGAAGGAACGCACAGGCCCCAGCTTCTCCAAGGAATATGAGCCTGAGGCTAAGGCGGCACTCTCAGCCTGGGATACCTGGGCCAGCGACAAGACACCGGGGAACTTCGCCCAGTGCGGCGCGCACCTGTACAACGCCATGCGCTACAAAATCCTGACCGAGCGCAACGGGCACAGCACCGGCAACTTCTACAAGGCGCGCGAAGTAGGGCGCTTGTTCACGGACTGGAAGAAGACCTTTCAGACTGGCGACTGGGAAAGCAACGCGGAGTACAAGGCGGCCAAGGCGGCCTACAACGAAATTCAGCAGTAGTAACCACGCCACGACGGCGTCATTGACTAAGGTAGACAAACATGGAATTGCGCTCAGACGAAATCACGTCAGTCATCAAGAAGCAGATCGAAAGCTTCGGCGAAGAAATCGGCATGGAAGAAGTCGGCACCGTCCTCGAAGTCGGTGACGGTATCTGCCGCGTTTACGGTCTCGAAAACGTGCAGGCCAACGAGATGGTCGAGTTTGAAAACGGCGCCTTCGGGCTCGCGTTCAACCTTGAAGAGGACTCGGTCGGCATCGTGATCATGGGTGATTTCGTCACCATCAAGGAAGGGCAGCAGGTCAAACGCACGGGCAAGATTCTAAGCATCCCGTGCGGTGAAGGTTTCCTCGGGCGAGTCGTTGACCCGCTCGGTAAGCCCATCGACGGCAAGGGCCCGATCGAGGCCGCTGACCAGCGACTGATCGAGTTCAAGGCGCCCGGCATCGAGGCGCGCCAGCCTGTCAAAGTCCCGCTGCAGACCGGCATCAAGGCCATCGACAGCATGATCCCCGTCGGGCGCGGACAGCGCGAGCTCGTGATTGGCGACCGCGAAGTCGGCAAGACCGCCGTCACCATCGACACCATCATCAACCAGCGCGGCAAGGGTGTGATCTGCGTGTACGTAGCTATCGGCCAGAAGGCGTCCACGGTGCGGCAGGTGGTCGCGACACTCGAAGAACACAACGCGATGGACTACACCATCGTGGTCAGCGCCAACGCCCAGGACCCGGCCCCGCTGCAGTATCTCGCACCGTACGCCGGCGCCGCACTGGCCGAGTACTTCATGTACGCGACCGACAAGCCGCAGAAGATTCGCGACACCCTGTGCATCTATGACGACTTGTCCAAGCAGGCCGTTGCATACCGCCAGATGTCGCTGTTGCTGCGCCGCCCGCCGGGCCGTGAAGCCTTCCCCGGCGATATCTTCTACTGCCACAGCCGCCTGCTGGAGCGCTCCGCCAAGCTGAAGGAGCAGTTTATTGTCGTCAAGAAGGACGCCCCCTGGGACACCACCGAGGGCATTGACGGTAAACGCTACGGCAACCGCACGCCGCACGAGGAAAAAGAATCAGCCGCGGCCCTCAAGGCCGCGGGCGAAGGCCACGAGTTGCGAATGCATCCGCAGACCGGCGGCAGCATGACCGCGCTGCCGGTGATTGAAACCCAGGCCGGTGACGTGTCGGCATATATTCCGACGAACGTCATTTCCATTACCGACGGGCAGATCTACCTGACGCCGGAATTCTTCTACGCGAACGTGCGCCCGGCTATCGACGTCGGTATCTCGGTGTCGCGCGTGGGTGGTAACGCGCAGATCAAGGCCATGAAGAAGGTGGCCGGTCGCCTGCGTCTTGACCTCGCCCAGTTCCGTGAACTTGAGGCGTTTGCCCAGTTCGGCAGTGACCTCGACAAAGCCACCCAGGCGCAGCTCGCCCGTGGTGCGCGCATGGTTGAGGTGCTCAAGCAGGGGCTGTACCAGCCCAACCCGGTCGAGAACCAGGTCGCGATTCTGTGGGCCGCTACAAATGGCCTGCTGGACGACGTACCGGTCGAAGACGTGCGGAAGTACGAGCAGGCTTTCATCGAATATCTGACCACCAACAAGGCGAGCACAATGGAAGCTGTTCGCGTGAAGAAGGAACTGACGGACGAAGTTACGACCGTCTTCCGCGAGGCCGGCAAGGTTGTCGCGGACCAGATCAGGCAGCCGGCCGGATCAGCGGCGTAGGCGCACGGGTCGCGGGCTTGTGAACTGTTGCAACATTCGGGGCGCCTTCTTTCTGGCGCCCCGGTTTTATACCCGGTCGGCATGAACTCGAAGCGCCCCGGCGGGTAATGGGGAAACTGTACGTTTCGCGTGCCGATACTGTTCATGGCCCACCGCAGGTGTGTCGGGTCTGTGTAGTGGCAACCGAAAGGCGAGTCGAACGTTGGGCACGAAAGCGCCGCTGCGCAACTACGGTCGCTGGCTGGTTGGCTAAACGCTAGTACAGCGTCAGGCAAGTCTTCCGGCAGCTACTTGGTGAGCGGCTGGCCGGTGTAGGTCCACCGGTATGGCCTGGCATTTTCGTTGGTCCAGGCCACATACGCCAGCAGTTTCTCCTGCAAGTCCGGGATGCTCTCG
>JAIOJA010000016.1 GCA_019912315.1 Planctomycetota bacterium | reverse complement strand
GTAGAAGAAGGTCATGGTCCCGCCGACCTGCACAATGCCGACGCTGTCCGTGCCCGCGCTGACAGTTGACCGCAGCGGCAACCTTGTCGCGGGCACGGACAGCGTCGGCATTGTGCAGGTCGGCGGGACCATGACCTTCTTCTACACCGCGACCAACACCGGCACTGCGCCGCTGAGTTTCACCGGCAACCCGCGCGTCGCCATCAGCGGGGCGAGCAACTGCACGGCCGTCGTCACGCAGCAACTGCCAGCCGGTCTGGCGGCCAGCGGCAGCGCGCCGTTCGCGGTGAGTGTGACACCGGTGGATTCGGGGGTGCTGTCCTTCACCATCACGATTGCCAGCAATGATCCGAACAGCCCGTTCACACTGAGCGTGCAGGGCTCGACGACTGTGATCCCGCCGAGCTTTGCCAAGAGCCCGAACGGCGCGGATGGTGGCTGTGTTGCCGGCGAAGGCCAGCTGGCCTTGCCGATGCTGGCGCTGATCGCGCTGGCGTACGTTACGCGCCGTCGGCGCAGGATGGTCTAGATTTCACCACGCGCGGCGAGGCGTCGACCGCGCGTGGGCCCGTGTTTCGAGGCCTGCTGTGTAGGCAGGCAACACGGGCAAACATTCGGGGTTCGGGAGCGATCACGCAACCCGGCCAGAACAAGAGCCGGCAGCGGAAGCTGCCGGCCTGTCTTTGTTGATGACGCATATCCAGGAACAAAAGGCCCCGACCTTCCGGTGGGGGCTCCAGTTCAGGCGCGTTGCACCGCCGCCGGCTCATAGCCCAGGTTCGGGGCGAGCCAGCGTTCGGCCTGCTCGACGCTCATGCCTTTGCGGCGGGCGTAGTCTTCGACCTGGTCGAGCCCGAGTTTGCCGACGCCGAAGTATTTCGCCTCCGGGTGGCTGAAGTACAAACCGCTGACGGCCGCCGTCGGGTGCATGGCGAAGTGTTCCGTGAGCACAACGCCGGTGTTCTTCGTCGCGTCCAGCAGCTCGAACAGAGTCGCCTTCTCCGTGTGGTCCGGGCAGGCCGGGTAGCCGGGCGCCGGGCGGATGCCCTGATACTTCTCGGCAATCAGCTCTTTGTTCGACAGTTTTTCATCGCCCGCGTAGCCCCAGAGCTCCGTGCGGACGCGCTGGTGCATGCGCTCCGCGAAGGCCTCGGCCAGACGATCCGCGAGCACCTTGACCATGATCGCGTTGTAGTCGTCGTGGTCGGCCTGGTACCTGGCAACCAGCTCGTCGACGCCGATACCTGCGGTCACGCAGAAGCCGCCGATCCAGTCCGGTCTGTCCTGTGCGACGTAATCCGCCAGCGCAACGTTCGGCTTGCCACCCGCGCGCTTGATCTGCTGGCGCAAAGTGTGAACGGTCGCCCGTCCGTCGACTTCGATGTCGTCGCCGACTCGCCTCGCCGGCCACAGGCCGATCACACCCTTCGCGTGAATCAGCTCGCCGTCGATGATCTGCTTCAGCAGGCGCTGCGCGTCAGCGAAAAGGGTCCGCGCGTGTTCGCCAACAAGTTTGTCGTCGAAAATGTTCGGGTAGCGCCCGGCCAACTCCCAGGCCTGGAAGAAGGGCGTCCAGTCGATGTATTCAGTCAGTTCGCTGATCGAGTAATCGTCGAACACATGCACGCCCGGCTGTTTCGGCTCAACCGGCTCAAAGTCCAGCTTCGCCGCGTTCTGGCGCGCCTCACTGATCGGCAGCAGGGCGTGCGCCTCCGCGGCGCCCTGGTGCTTGCGGCGGATCCGGGCGAGGTCTTCTTTGGTTTCGGCAAAGAACTGCTCGCGCGTGTTCTTGCCCATCACCTGCCCGACCACGCCGACACTTCTTGACGCGTCAAGTACGTGGACAATCGGGCCGTCGTACTGGGGCGCGATCTTGACGGCCGTGTGCAGGCGACTCGTCGTCGCGCCGCCGACCAGCAGAGGCATGTTCATCTTCAGGCGCTGCATTTCCTTGGCGACATGGACCATCTCGTCCAGGCTCGGCGTGATCAGGCCGCTCAGCCCGATCATGTCCGCGCCTTCTTCACGCGCGGCTTTCAATATCTTGTCGGCCGGGACCATCACGCCCAGGTCAACTACGTCGTAGCCGTTACAGCCGAGCACAACACCGACAATGTTCTTGCCGATGTCGTGAACGTCGCCCTTCACCGTGGCCACGACCAGCTTGCCCTTGCTTTCCTTCTTGCCCTGGTTGCTTGCTTCAATGAACGGGATCAGGTGGGCGACGGCCTTCTTCATCACGCGCGCGGACTTCACGACCTGCGGCAGGAACATCTTGCCGCTTCCGAACAGGTCACCGACGACGTTCATGCCGTCCATCAGCGGGCCTTCGATCACTTCGATCGGCTGTGCGTACTCCTGGCGTGCTTCTTCGGTGTCTTCGACGATCCAGCGATCAATGCCGTGCACCAGCCCGTGCGTAATGCGCGCCTGCACGGTTGTCTCGCGCCAGCTAAGGTCTTCGACACGGGTCTTGCCTTTGCCCCTGACCCCTTCGGCGAATTCAACCAGGCGCTCGGTGGCGTCGTCGCGGCGGTTGAACAGCACATCTTCAATGCGCTCCAGCAGGTCTTTCGGGATGTCTTCGTACACCGCAAGCTGGCCCGCGTTCACGATGCCCATGTCCATGCCGGCCTTGATGGCGTGAAACAGAAACGCGCTGTGCATGGCTTCGCGCACAAGCTCATTGCCGCGGAAGCTGAAACTCAGATTGCTCACGCCGCCGCTGATGTGCACGCCGGGGCAGGCCGCCTTGATTTCACGCGTCGCATCGATGTAGGCGACGGCGTACTCGTTGTGTTCTTCAATGCCGGTGGCGACCGCGAAAATGTTCGGGTCGAAAATAATGTCCTGCGGTGGGAAGCCGTCGTCCACCAGCAGCTGATAGGCGCGCTTGCAGATCTCGACCTTGCGCTGCTTGCTGTCGGCCTGGCCTTGCTCATCAAACGCCATCACCACAATCGCCGCGCCGTAGTCGCGGCAGACGCGCGCCTGGCGCAGGAATTCGGCCTCGCCTTCCTTCATACTGACGCTGTTGACGATGCACTTGCCCTGCACGCATTTCAGCCCCGCTTCGATGACAGCGAACTTCGACGAATCAATCATGAAAGGCACGCGCGCGATGTCGGGCTCGGCTGCTGCCAGGTTCAGGAACTTCTTCATGGCGGCGACGGAATCGAGCATCCCCTCGTCCATGTTGATGTCGATAACCTGGGCGCCGCTCTCGACCTGTTGGCGCGCGACTTCGAGAGCTTCCTGGTACGCGCCGGACGTAATCAGGCGTTCGAACTTCTTGCTGCCGGTGACGTTCGTGCGCTCACCGACGTTGCAGAACAGGCTGCCGGGGCCGATGGTGAAGGGCTCCATGCCGCTGAGGTGCAGGCGTGTGTCTGGCTCGGGCAACTGTCGCGGTTCGCAGTCTTTCACGGCCTCGACGAATGCGGCCACATGCTCGGGTGTCGTACCACAGCAGCCGCCAACGATGTTTACGTAGCCGCGCTCGGCAAAGTCGCGCAGGACAGCGGCCATGGATTCTGGCGCGTCGTCGTAGCCGCCGAGCTCGTTGGGCAGCCCGGCGTTTGGGTAGATGTGGGTGTAGCAGGGGGCGAGGTTGCTGAGCGTTTCGATGTACTCGCGCAGGTCCTCCGCGCCGAGTGCGCAGTTCAGCCCGACCGTCAGCGGTTTCGCGTGCTCGACGCTGTACCAGAACGCTTCGGTTGTCTGGCCGCTGAGTGTGCGCCCGCTTGCATCAGTGATCGTGCCGCTGACGAGCAGGGGCAGGGCTTCGCCGCGCTCACGGAACAGCTTGCGAATCGCGTACAGGGCGGCCTTGGCGTTCAGCGTGTCGAAGACGGTTTCCACGGCGAGTATGTCCGCGCCGCCGTCCATCAGCCCGCGCGCGTTCTCGTAATAGCTTTCGACCAGCTCATCGAATGTGACCTTACGCCAGCCGGGATCGTTCACGTCGGGCGAAATGCTGGCCGTCACGTTGGTCGGGCCGATCGAGCCCGCGACAAAACGTGGCTTGTCGCGGCCCAGGCCGCGCTTGTCAGTGAATTCACTCGCGGCCTGTTTGGCCAGGCGCGCGCCCTCGCGGCAGATCTCGTAGGCATGATCCTGCGTGCCGTAGTCGCGCTGGCTGACCGGCGTGGCGGTGAAGGTGTTGGTTTCAATGATGTCCGCGCCGGCCTGCAAGTACTGCCGGTGAATATCCAGCAGGATATTGGGCGCGGTCAGACACAGGATGTCGCTGTTGCCCTGAAGGTTCTGTGGGTGATTGGCAAAGCGCTCGCCCCTGAAATCTTCTTCGGACAGCATGTAGCGCTGCAGCATGGTGCCCATGGCGCCATCCATGACGAGGATGCGCCGCGCAAGCAGTTCCGCAAGCTGTTTCTCAACCATCGCTGCTTTCGATCAGGGCGGCGGCAGCATAGCAGCGGGCGCACTCCGGTACACCGGGCGGCGCTTGCGCCCGGCTACGGTATGTACACGGTTTCGCCGCGGATCTGTGTGCCCGTAATGTGCTCATTGAAGCGATACATCACGGAGCGCGAAACGCCGTGCTCAGTGGCGATGGCGTCGAGAGTCTGCGTGCCGTCAGCTATGATGGTCCTGCAGACGCGCAGCTTCCATGGGTCCAGCCAGTCGCCCCAGTTGCGCCCCTGGTCGTAACTGACGGCATCACGGGGGGGCACATCGCGCTCGCAGCTCGCGCGGACCTCTGACGGGTTTGCGCAGGCAATGTGCCAGAAGCTGACCCCGGGAACGCCCCAGTCCAGCATGTATTCGACGCGGGCCTGGATCGCGCGCAGGGAAGGCAGGGCCGCCATGCGCACCCCGCCGTCGTTGTAGCGCGCGGCCAGCTCGCCTTCGTCGCGCATCCAGACGGCGTCAAAGCCCGCCTTGTTCGCCAGTGCGGGCATGTCGCGCAGGGTCACGACGTCGGCGCGCGGGATGCTGGTGTCCTCGGGGCGGGCCCAGTCGTAGCCGTAAAGGGGCAGCGCCAGCGTCAGCTTGTGGGCGTGTTCGCCCCATTCCTTGACCAGTCGCCGGAACGCGGGCATGGGGTAGAGCGCGCCGGGCAGCGAGTTCTTCCAGTGATAGTCGTACATCATCATGCGCACGGTGTAGACGTGCGGTGATTCCAGCAGGCGCAGGTAGAGGCCGCGTTGTTCCGGGCGCAGGTGTGAGTCCGCGGGCTGCAAGGTCAAGCCCAGCATCGCGCCCTCCGGCAGTCGCGGCGCGAGTTTTTCGCACAGCCCGACCAGTCCGTCCGCCATGGCGTAATCGAGGCTTTCGTAGTCGAGGTCAAGGTGCCGGCAGCCGCTGCGCTGAAACGCCGACAGCAGGCTTTCAATGTGCGCGTCAACGTCGCCGGTCAGGGCTTCGCGCAGTGATCCGCCATGGTTGGTGACGGTCAGCCAGCAGCGCGCATCGCCGGCGCCGGCCAATCCACGCGCGAGCCCGGGCTCGTCTTCAAGCTTGACGCGGCCGCCATCGTCCACGGAGCCGTGAAAAAACAGCAGGTCCGTGAAGCCCGCCGCGGCGGCGTCGCGTGCGATTTGTGCTTCGTCGGTCCAGTACGGAACCCAGCCCTCGACACGGTCGAGCTTGTCCAGGGGCTCCGGCGTGAAGCGCACGGGCGGGTCGTCGGGGGCGGCGCCGGATGCACCGCTGGAGTAGATTACGCAGCCAATGGTCGCTACCAGCGCGATCACGCCAAATGCGACGCCCGCAGCCTGCGCGGATTTACCGTTCAGCCGAAGCTCAAAGCCCCGGCGCGTGCGTTTGCGGTGTCGCCCCATGCTTCCCCGCGTGGGTATCGGCATTCGGACGGCGCGAGGTTCAGTGAACATGCGGGCTTTGTGACACCTGTCCGGGTTTGGATCTGGTGCAAACCGCTCGTTGACCGCGACACCTTCGCCTCTAGTATGCCCGTCCGCCAAACTTGAGACGCGAGGACCGGCATGACTACTGCTCCGAAATTTAAAGACCTTAAGGCGCCTGCTGAGGGTGAACGCATTACCTTCAAAGACGGCGAACCCGTAGTACCTGATCAGCCCATTGTCCCCTTCATTGAAGGCGACGGCATCGGGCGCGATATATGGAAGGCTTCGGTCCGTGTGTTCGACGCCGCCGTCGAGAAAGCCTATGGCGGTAAGCGCAAGATTCACTGGTTCGAAGTTTACGCCGGCGAAAAATCCAATGACAAGTACGGCACCTGGCTGCCCGACGACACCAATGAAGCCATCAAGCATTTCGGCGTTGCGATCAAGGGCCCGCTGACCACGCCGGTCGGCGGCGGCATCCGCAGCCTCAATGTGGCCTTGCGCCAGATTCACGACCTGTACTCATGCGTGCGTCCGGTCCGCTATTTCGACGGCGTGCCCAGCCCTATGAAGAAGCCGGAAGACGTCAACATGGTGATCTTCCGCGAAAACACCGAAGACGTTTACTCCGGTGTCGAGTGGCGCGCGGAGACCCCGGAAGCCAAGAAAGTCATCGGTTTCCTCAACGACATGCTCAGCGCCGACCCCGCCACCAAGGGCAAGAAAATCCTTGAGGCCAGCGGCGTCGGCATCAAGCCGGTCAGCAAGTTCCGCAGCCAGCGTCACATGCGCCGCGCGGTTAAATACGCGCTCAAGCAGAAGCTGCCGAGCGTGACGATCGTGCACAAGGGCAACATCATGAAGTACACGGAAGGCGCCTTCCGTGACTGGTGCTATGAGTTGGCGACCACGGAATTCCGCGACCAGGTCGTCACGGAAGACGAAGTCTGGGAAAAGCACGACGGCAAAGCGCCGGCCGGCAAGCTGGTAATCAAGGACCGCATCGCCGACAGCGTCTTCCAGCAGATCCTGCTGCGCCCCGCCGAATACAGCGTGCTCTGCACAATGAACCTGAACGGCGATTATCTCAGCGACGCAGCAGCCGCACAGGTCGGCGGACTCGGGCTAGCCCCGGGCGCAAACATTGGCGACAGCGCCGCGATCTTTGAAGCCACGCACGGCACGGCACCGAAGTACGCCGACAAGAACGTGATCAACCCAAGCGCGGTGATCAACAGCGGCGTGATGATGTTCGAGTACATGGGCTGGGACGAAGCCCGGGACCTGATTTTGAAGGGGCTCGAGAAAGCAATCACGGACAAGCAGGTGACCTACGACCTGGAACGCCAGATCGAAGGCGCCACCAAGCTGGGCACCAAAGAATTCGGGGACGCCATCATCGCGCGCATGTGATTGCCGAAGGCAATCACATGCGCGCCAGCACTGCGCGCTGGCAAGCGGACGTTGCGCAGCAACCCTTGGCGAAGGCGGATTGGATGAAGCCAAAGCAGGGGCCGGCAATCGCCGGCCCCTGTTTGTTGTATCTGGTGCTATTCAGCGACCAAAGCAAAACTGGCTTCGTTCATTTCACCCTCGCGCAGAAATAGCGCGAACCAGCCTGTGGCACTGAATCCCGGAACGTCTACCCGCACATCCGTGACGCCCTCAGCGGGCAGGTCGTACATCGTGATCGTACCTTCGAAGTCAACGATCTCGGAACGACTCAACTCCTGCTCATCCTTGGTGAACAGCCAGACCACCGCCATGAAGGGTTTGTCGCGCTCGCCGGCCCAGGGCGGCGGGTCCTGGTCGCAGGTCAAGGTAATGCGGATCATGGTCACGCGCTGGACCTGAATGTCGTCGATAAGTGAGGTCTCGCCTGACTTGACCGTCAACATCACGGCTGACGATGCCAGGCGCCACTCCCGAGAAAGCAGCACTACGTGGTACAGCCCTGCGGCAATGTGCTTGACCTCGAATCGGCCATCAGCACTGGTGCGTATGATTGAACTCGGGCGAATCCCGATGACCGCGTGAAGGGTGAACTTTATGCCCTCAAGTGGCGCTCCACGATCGTCGACGATGCGCCCTGTAACCGCCCCGGGCAGGTCGACCACGAAGTCCTGGGTGACCGTTTCGCCTGCGCGAAGGGGCGAGAAATCTCTTTCTTCTGAACGGGCGGACCAATTGGCCAGTATCGCGAACAGCGAAATCTCCAGCTCCGTTACGCCCTTGTCCACTTCAAGGCGCAGCTCGATCCGGTAGTAGCCGGTTTCGTCCGTTGTGCCCCATTCTTCGGGCGCGCCCTCGTCAGCCGGTGGCGGGCGTGGGATGCCGTCGTCCATTTCCCGCATGCTGGGGAAGCGATCAAAGATGGAGTCAACCCCTTCCAGCACCGCGCCTGCAATCGGCACTCCCGTTGAGTCCACGACCCGACCCTGAATCGTGGCCGTGAAGTATCCGTACTTCGAATCTTCCGTCTCGCCCTCAGCCGTCTCCGTGGGCGCATCTTCGCTTGGCACGTCGCCCTCTGCAGAACTTGCTTCTTCCTTAGTGTTCGACTTCGACAGCGGGCCGACGGAGGGTGTATCGCCCAAAGGCGCGCCGTCTTCGCTTGCGACGTCGGTCGCGCTGTCCGTCATGACAGCGACCCTGGGTGTCTCACGTGGCCATGACAGCCACAGCACCCCGGCCAGGAATGCCAGGGACAGAATCGTCCACCGCAAGTTTCTGTAAGTCGGCCTGTTCATGACGCCCATGATACGAGCGTCCGCGACGCCCGGTTCCCTATATTAACCCCGCAACCGTCCTTCGCGGATCGGGTCAGATGGCTGCAACCTGCGCGGGATCAGTAAGCGGCGCTCGTGCGCCATCCTTGTCACAAACCTGATTAACGCGTAGACTTGCCCTCAACCCCCGTCTTTGACGACACCGCAGACAAGCCCTGCGCTATGCCTCGAATTGTCTTCAAAAACAGCGAACACGCGCCCGTAGACCTCACAGAGGCCGTCACGCTCGGGCGTTCCGCGCAACATTCCAACGTCGTGGTCAAAGACAACCGTCTCAGCCGCGCCCACTGCCGCTTTGAGCCCCGCGATGACGGCTGGTCCATCGTCGATCTCGAAAGCCAGAACGGGACCTTCCTTAACGGCAGGCGCGTTCGTGAGTCGCTGGTCAAGGCGGGTGACGTTGTCACCATTGGCACCGCCGACATCATCTTTGAGGAAACCGGCGGCCCGGGCGGCAGAACCGTCATGGCCGGCGTGCAAAGCACCCGCGGCACGCAGGCGCTTGACCTGGCTGACGACAGCGTCGCCAAGCCTACCAGCGAAAAAGTTGACAGCACCCGCACGGTGCTGGCGCCGGCCGCCCTGGTACTGGCCAAGGGCACTCTGCAGGACAACATTCACCCGATCACCCAGGACGTGTTCAAAATCGGGCGCAAGCACGACAACGAGCTGTGCCTTGAAAACGACGGCAAGGCCAGCGGGCACCACGCCAACATCACCCGCAAGGGGCAGGACTACATCATTGAGGACCTGGGCAGCACCAACGGCGTCGTCGTGAACGGCAAGCGCATCGAGGGCCCGGTCGTCCTTCAGAACGGCATGAAAGTGCTGCTGGGGCAGCAGTTGTTCCGCTTCCAGTTGCAGGGGCGCGACCCCGTCAGCAGCGGGCGCACAGCCCCCGAACTCGCGAGCGCCGACATACAGGCCAGGCTCAAGCCGCCGGGGCAGGCCGGTGACGACGAAGACATGAGCGAGCTTGACGAGCCCGCGGAGCACGCGACCATCCACGCCACGCCCGAAGAGCAGGCTGCCGCCAACGAAGAAGACGACATCGGCGCGCTTACGCAGGAAATCAAGTTCAAGGGCGGCGGGAGCGCCCTGTTCGCGATTGTGGAAGTGCTGGTTGTGGTTGTGGTGCTTGGTGGCGTGCTGTTCGCGGCCTGGACCATGGTCAAGGACGACAACGACGGCGCGGGTGCCGGCGGCGGCAACTACCCGCCCGCGCGTGACGGCGGCCTGCTTGCCGAGAACCCAAGCTTCGACGAAGCTGACGAAAGCGGCTTCCCGAAAGGCTGGTCCTACAGTCTCAATGAGACCGACAGCTTCGCCCTGGTGGAGGGCGCCCACGGCGGGCAGTTCGCCATGCAGATCTCGCGCTTCAGTGCCAGCAACAGCGCCAGCACGGCGATCAGTCCCATGATTGAGGCCCCCGGCGGCGGCGTGAAAGTCAGTGTGTTCGCGATCAACAGCGAGTCCGCCAGCGGTCGCCTTGGTTCCGCCTTCGTGAGCGTGTACTGGTACGCCAGTCGCAAGGAAAAGTCGCCGCGCTTTGTTACGCCCGTTACGGCGGCCACGAATCTCTCGGACTGGACGGAGCTGTCCGGCAGCGCCGCGAAACCGCCGGGTGTGGGCTTCTTCTCCGTCGCCCTGAGTCTGCGCGGCACGCCGGGCTCGGTGGCGTTCGATGACGTCCAGGCCAGTGAGGACAACGCTGCGCAGGACTGGTTCGAGCCCCAGAGCATCGGCGCGCCAAACGGCATGAAGTGGCTGATCGGGCGTGACGGCGGCATCACGCTGGAAGGCCCCGAGGGCAACTACATCAGTAACGGGCAGGTCCTGATGTACCAGTCCGAAAACGGCGGCGACCCGCTGGTGGTCCAGTCTCACCTGATTGAGAAGCCCTCGTTCGTTGTGGGCGATAACACTCTTAAGGCCGCTTACACCTACTTTGACCCGATTGCGGCGTCGCCCATGAAGCTGAACCTTGAGCTCGGGCGGGGCGACAACCGCGCGCGGCTTACGGGGTCGGTCAGTCGCACCGGCAGCGGCGGCGAAAAGGCGGCGCGATTTGTCGTGCTGTATGCCGACGTCACGCCGGCCTGGGCGCCCGCAGAGTTCGTGCGCTTTGAGGCGACGGATGATCGACCGCGCGAATATGCCTTCGAAGTCGGGTCGCGTGGCAGCGCCGGTTTTTCGAAACTGCTGAGCGCCGACACGGCAACCGGCAATGTGATTCACGCGGCGGGGGGCTCGCCCAAAGTGCGCGTCCGCCAGGATCCGGGCGGTCGCACGCTGATTCTGACCGACGATTCGCAGCTCAATGTCACGTTCGAGCGCGCGACCGGGCGCGACGAATTGAACGAGCTGGCAAGCCTGATCGCGGCGGTTCAGCCCGGCGAAGACCAGATGGACCGCGTGAACCGCGCGGTCCGAATCTTCGACAACTACCTGTACAACCAGAACGAAGTCGCTGCTGCAGCGGCGGCGATTGACGCGGCCGGTATGCACTACAGCCTGCGCCTGATTGAGTTGCGCGACGGCATCAACGTGCCCCAGCTTACGCGCAACGAGCAACTGTACCGCTCCGCCATGGAGGAGGCGATCACAAGCGCCGACAAGCTGAACGGTGAGTCCAAGCGCTGGGAGACCGGCGCCTTGCCGGTGCTGCGCGGCGCGGTATCGGACCACATGCTGGAGCGCACAAAGCAGTCCGCCACACTGGCGCGCGATTCCCTGCGCGACCTGATCGAAATCGCCGCGGATTTTGAGCAACTGGCGGCCGTGGCGCGGCGGTCGTTGTTCGCGCTGGAGATCGAAACGGAGCAGCGGGACAGCGAGCCCTTCCTGACCAGCGCACGGGACTTTCTGGACAGCGGGCAGTACATCCAGGGAATGATGAAGCTGCGGGCCGTGGTGGTGAACTACCCGCGCTGCGTCCGGGGTATCGAAGCCAAAGAGCGCATGGTGGACGTGGCCGGGATCCTGCTGGACGAAATGGGCGAGCACGAAAAGCTGGGTCTCAAGAACATTGCTCGCGACCGGGCGTTGCAGGCGCGGTGGCTGCTTGACCTGGTCGAAAGCAAGCTGCTATCCAACCTGCTGAACGAGACCCAGAAGCAGTGGTTGCGCGACCCGAACCTGCCCGTTGAGCTTGATCCAAGCGGCTGGATCAACCGCGAAGCGGACCTTGCCAAGCGCATCGGCGAAATGCGGGCGCGCCTACCGAAGGACCTTCCCCCGCCGGAAGATTCGGGCAACGAAGAGGACGAATAGTGGCGTACGGGCTCGATGTCGAAGGCAGTCTCAGCATCCTGGTGGGTCTGACCCGCAAGGGGGGCGCTTGGCGTCTCAAGAAAGCGGTTGTGCTGCCGGGCTTCCACGCCGACCCCGACCAGAAACCCGAGATCTACCATGGCGCGCCTCTCGGCACTACCTTCGCCGCCCTCAAGAACATGGGCGTGAAGGCGGGTCGCCCTGTGACCCTGGTGCCCGGCAAGGATGTCTATTACCGCTTCGTCGTGACGGCGACGGCCAATCCGAAGATGATTGAGCAGCAGGTGCGGATGGAAGCCGAGGAAATTGGCGGCGAAGACGCCAGCATCCTCGCAGACTTCATTTCCGGCGCCGACTTCGACTACTCGCCGGCCATCCACGTCGCGCTGGCCCGCGAAGAAGTAGTTGACCATTACGCCAACAGCCTGGCCGCCGCGGGCGTTGAGACCGGGCCGCTGGTGCCCGGCTGCGCGGCCCTTTACCAGGCCTATCGGGTCAGCGGCGACACGGAATCGGAACACGTGCAGATGTACGCCAATATTGGCGACGAAAGCACGGACGTAATCCTGGTTCGTGAAGGTGTGCTGCTGTATTCGCGCAGCATCGGCATCGGTGTTGATGACTTCATCACGCGCCTGCTGCCTGAGTACGGCGGTGATCGGGACGCCATTCGGCAGGTGCTGTTCACGCAGCTCGATCTGCGTCCCAGTGTGGCCGCCGACAACCTGAGCGGCGACCGTGGCGTCGAGGCCGCGCAGGAAGTCGCCAGTCGCGTATTCCAGCAGATCACCAGCACCATCATGCTGGCCAAGGGCGCCATGAAGGCCCCGAAGCTGGACGCGCGCAAGATTGTGCTGTGCGGGCAGGGCGCGGCGATACCCGGGCTGCGCGAGCTCATGATGAACCGGGTGCGCAAGACGGTTGAAGTGTTCGACCCCCTGCGCAACATTGAATTTGAAGGCGCGGACCAGCGAACCGAGGAGACCGTCCAGAGCTATCGCCCGGCCCTGGCCCTCGCGGTCGGGCTGGCTGTGCTTGGCACGGACCTGAAGGCCGAGCGCGCGACGTTCGAGCCCGCGGGTGTGCGCCGCCGCCGCGAATTCCTGCACAAAAGCCTGTTCCTGTATCTGGCGGCGGCACTGGTGATCGCTCTGGTGCTGCCAAGCTATATCCTGAGCCGCCGGTCGCTGGATGAAGCGGAGGAAACTCTGCTGGTCCGCCAGCAGGGACCGATCGGACGCTATGTGGCGGCGTCGAACGAAATCGCCGGGCACGAGGCGGCCCAGACGCGCTCGGAAGAACGCTTTGTCGCGTCGGAACTTGCCCTGATGCCCGGGCGCGTCAGCACGGAAGTGCTGACAGAATTCAGCAAGCGGCGTCCGGATACGGTTCGGATCAGCAGCGTCGAGCTGTTGACCGACACCAACAACCCCACGAACGACAAGAACTTCAAACCGCGCACGTTGTTGAAGTTCACCTTCTTTATTGAAAAGCGCGGCGGCAAAAGCCCGATTGCCGTAAACAACGACCTGCGGGATATCCTGTCCAACCTGCCGGGCGTGCTCAAGGACGCCGAAGGTGGGGTGATCCCCGGGCCTCAGCAAGATATCGACACCGGACTGATGGCAACCCAGACCGTGGTGCTTGACCTCGACCTGGGTCAGGGGGTCGAGAAATGAAGATTCTCAAGACCCACGCCCGCTTCATCATTGTCACCATCGTGCTGGTGGTCGTGTTGTACATCGCCCACGGCGAACTCAGTGACATCTCGGAAGGCCTCGATGCCAAGCGCACGCAGGCCAAGACCCTGCTTAGCAAGAATTATCGTGCCCTTTACGCCGACGCGGGCAAGTACAACGGCAGCCCGGCCACCGTACACGGGCGCAAACTGCAGGACAAAACCATGGTGGCCAACGCGGTCACCGAAGAAGTCAACGATCGCATGGGCTTTGAGACGTCGCCCGCGTTCACACTTGACGACATTGCCGGGCGCGGCACAGCCGAGCACGTGGCCCGCTGGCAGGAGCGGCAGCTTGAAGTGCAGCAGGAGTTCCAGTTTCAGCGCTATTTCGGGCCGTCCGTGCGAGACGACAAGGCGTTCGGCTTCGCGCCCCAGACCGAGAACCTGACGACCGTGCAGGTGAAGGATTATCTGCGCAAGCTTGATATCGCCCGGGGCGTCGCCAAGTGTGTGGAGCGCGCCGGCGTGCAGCAACTGAACAAGCTTGATTTCAAGTCAGTAAGTGAGGAGTTGTTCCAGCGCGGCGTACCGACCCGCGCCAGCGCCCAGGGGGAAGAGCCATACTTCACGGGCGAGGGACTGGAGATCCGCGTGCAGGGCGATGAGCAATCCCTGTACAACTTCCTGATCGAGCTGCAGAGCCCCGAGAAGGAGGGGCTGCGCCGCCGCTACCTTGCCGTTGAGAAGTTCGAGCTGACCAAGCCCGACCTGCTGAACCCGCAGGACAACCTGATTACCGCGACCATCACCGTCATTGCGTACCGGGTGAACCCGGAAAGCACCTATCCGCCCGACAAGGACGCCGCCGCCAAGACCACCAGCACGCCGCGCAACCCGTACCGCCGCTAGGAGCAGACATGGACCAGGCCCTGAACATGCTGAACGAGTGGAAAGAGAAAATTCTCTTCGGCGTTGTCGTGCTTGCCACCCTGGCCATTGTCATGAAGGCCGACCCCATGGGCGGCGGCATTGCGGACATTGATCAGGAAGAAAATAACGCCGCGATCCTGGCCGCCAATCTGGATCAGATGAAGGCCAACGACGTTCGCAAGAAGCTCGACGACCCGCCGGAGTGGACCCCGCCCAAGCTTGAGGACATCCAGATCGAGCGCCCGTTCTATGATGCGTTCGACAAGTTCAAGGCGCCGCCCGGCAAGGGCTCAGGGTGGAGCCTGTCCCAGGACACCTACGAGCAACTCCCCCCGCTGCAGTTGACCATGCCCGGCTATTCGCCCCTGCCGGATTACGACCTGCCCGCAGGCCCGGCGCCAACGCTATCCAAGGCCGGCGGCTACGTGCCCCGTGACACGCGAGACGTAAGCCTGACCGTCGAAGAAACTTCGGAGTTCGATTGATGCGCTACGCCATCACGATTCTCGCATTGCTGCTCGCCGCGCCGGTCGCCATGGCGCAGGTCAGCATCGACGAAAAGCCCCGCCGCTACCTGGTTGTGCAGTGCGACGGCGCGAACCGCACCTGGGAAATTCGCCCGATCCGCATCACGGACAAGGGTGGGCGCACGTTGCCCGGCGCCAGTGAAGGCGATTTCAAGCTCGACATCGAACGCTGGGAGCGCACGGGCCTGCCCAAGCGCTACAACGTCAGCCTGTGGGAAAAGGCCGCGGGAACCTACTTTGCCGACGATCAGTTCAACGATGCCAAGTTCTATTTCTATGCCATCGACCCGAAGCAGCCCCGCGCCGATGGCAACGTCAACCTTGTCGACGAGCGCCGCCGCATTTACTGGGCGCCCGCCGGCGCCATTGAGGTCAAGGGCTATCCGCAAACCTGGATCGACGTGTACGAGACCTTCGTGACGCGCCAGGACGGCGCCGCCCGCCAGAGCGCCGTCGTGCAATGGGAAGAGGCACACCGCGACGTCATCGACAGCGATGAGGGCGGCTTCACACAGGAAGAGCGCAACGAGTTCGCTCGCTTCTACCAGGCCCAGTTCGTTTACACGCGCGACCGCGACGCCAAGAACCCGGACATTTACGAAAAGCTTGCTGAGTTCCACCGCGTCCGCAACAACCTCGACGCCGAGCTGTCCACCTACCTGGACGCCCTGCGCGCCAAGGTGCCCAGCCCGAAGTATGAAGAGTTCGCGCTGGCCGTGGGGCGCATTTTCGTGAATCGACTGAACCTGCCCGGCGAGGCCGTTCCCTACCTTGAACTCGCCCGCAACCACACGGAGGCGCTGTTCCTGCTGTCCCGCTGCCAAATTGAGCGCGGACGGTACGACAAGGCCCGCACGGAGCTGAACGGGCTGATCGCCACTCTTGGCGCCCTGCCCGAGGACGGCTCGATCGTACTGGAATCGTCCATCGAGGCTGAGCTGGGGCGCGCGAACCTGACCCTGGCCGAGCTTGAGTTCAAGCTGCTGAACTTCGGTGCCGCGGACACCGCCATCGCCGGCATGCGCAACACGCCCAGCGCCGACGCGGGGCGCGTGCTGTACTGTGCCATGCTGGTCCAACGCGGCGACAAGGGCGACTTCAGCAAAGTCCGCAGCGAGCTCAAGGACACCAGTTTCTGGAAGGACGTGCAGCTCTACCTGAACCCCCAGCCGGGTACGTTGTACCCGCTCGACCCGCTGGTCGCGCGCGCAATGGTGATCTACGCCCAGACCGACAACCAGTACACCGCGACCCCGACAACCGCCATTGCCAAACCCAGCCCTGACGTGCTGCGCTATCTGGAAGCCGCCAAGGCGATCGACCCCCTGTCGCCGGACCCATACTACGCGCTGGGGCGCCTCTACCAGAAAATCGGGCTGTTCGTGGACGCCCTCCAAGCCTACCAGGAAGGGCTTGCCATTGATCCGACGCACGTCGTGCTGAACTTCTCCGTAGCCGACCTGAACCTGAAGGCCGGTCTGCTGAGTGTGGCCAAGGACTACCTTGCCCGCTGCATCAAGCACAACCCGGATTTCTACCCGGCGCACATCATGCTTGGGGAAATCGCCCTTAGCGAAGTGGAGCGCGTGCGCGAGTCGCTGCTGCTCCGCATGGGAGCCGGCGAGCCGGTCGATTTCGCAGGCGAGCTGATCGCTCCCATGAAGGAAGCGGCGGCGTTCTTCACGTCCGGGCTGTCGATCAACCCCGACCAGCCCGCAAGCAAGCTGGCACTGGCCACCCTGTATTTGCGCCTGTCAGACATCGCGCCTTCCACCATCAGCGATCGCGGCAACGCCGAGGCTGTCAAACAGGCTTATCTTACAAAGGCGCGTGACCTGGCCAGGGAACTTGTCGACAGGTTGGAGGCCTGGGCGGAAAGCCCGAAACCCAAGGACATCTCACCGCGGGAGCGCGCGGCCGTGCCGGGGCTCGGCTGCTACAACGTGTACGCCTACGCGCTCTACACCATGGGCGACCACGGCGGCGCGCTGGATTTCTTCCAGCGGCACGTCGTCAACGCGGCGAACCTCAGTTTCTTCGCGGACTCAAAGGAGCGCGAGGAATACGGCAAGTCCGGCGAGCTCGCCTATGCCAAAAGCTGGGTCAATCGCATCGAGCAGAACCAGCGCCAGTACTTCGAGGTTGAGGAGTTCAACGAAGACAGCAAGCCCAACTATTACGGCAAGTGGTTCATACCGCAGTCTCTCAAGCCCGACCTCGGTTTCGTGAAAGACACCCGTATCCTGGGCGGATCACTGCAACTCGCCCTTGATCAGAAGAACACCGGCGTGATCAGCCGCTTCGAGATCGAGAAGCCCCACGCCACGCTCAGCACGTTTGCCGCGACCTTCACGAAGGTTGGTGAAATCTCCGGCGACCGGGGTATCCACCTGACCAAGGCCGTCAAGGACCGTCCCGGTCTCGGCGGCGGCGAGGGTGAGCCCAAGGCCGGCATCATGCTGGGCGTTGACGCGGGCAACAATATTTTCTGGGAAACCCGCAGCTACGACGTGGACAAGGCGGGCGCGCCGGAAACCCTGAAGACACGCGGCGAAATCAACGTTGCCGACTACGGCGGCGTGCCCCTGAAATCCGGTGACACGCTCAAGCTCGCGATTCGGCGCCAGCTCAGCGCCAACCGCAGCTCCATTGAATACATCGCGGTTATCAATGATTTCTACGAGGTCGAGCTGCCGGTCAAGCTCGATGACCTGACCAAGAATGACTTCTCCCAGGGGCGCGCTGTCGTGCATTGTGGCTTCTTCACGCGCGCCATGGTCGGTGTGCGGGGTGTTGTCGAAGTCGAGAGCGTACGCTTCATCTACGACAGCGGCTTCAACAAGGGCAAGTAATGCGTGCTCGCGGTTTCACGTTGATCGAAATTCTGGTTGTGGTGGCGATTATCGTGCTGCTGGCGGCAGTGCTGCTGGTCAGTTTCAGCGGAGTGTTCAGCAAAAGCGAAAACGCCCAGGCGCAGGCGACCATCGAAACCCTGAAGTCGAACATCGCTAACTTTGAGACGCGCTGGGGCATCGCACCGCCGGGCAACCTGAATGATCTTGGGGTGCTGGTGGGCTACCCGGGTTTGAGCGACCCGAACAACGAGAACACGGGCATTGAGGCAATGGTGCTGGCGTTGCGCTCAAGGCGCGAACAGGGCCCGTACATCGACGCGCCGTTGTTTCAGAATGACAAGCGGCGCACGAACCTCGATATCGACACGGTCCTTGAGTCCGCCTGCGCGCCGAACTATCTCGACATTGAGGACGGCACCGCCCGTGACCTATTTGAAATCGTGGACCCGTGGGGCAACCCGTACGTCTATATCGACATCAAGACTCTGCAGATGGGCGGCTTCGCCTATACCGTTACGCTTGGCAATGGCGGCACGGTCAACATCAACGCGACGGAGGCCCAGGATTCCCTGCGGCATCCGGTGACGGGCTCGTTTCCCACGGGCTACGCGCTCTGGAGCTTCGGCGAAGACGGCGTGAACGACTACGGGCGTGGCGATGACATCACCAGTTGGCCCAAGTACGAATCGACCGATGAATAGTGGTTCGTGGTTAGAATTAGCAAACGCCGCACCTTCCATCTTCGCACAGCAAAAAAAAACAATAACCAGTTCCCAATTCGAGGTTGAGCAGGGTTTCGGCCAGTTTCACAGGGTCGCGTTCGGCCGCCTTGCAGCCCCCGACGTGAAGCTCCCCGGCGCTGTCGATTACGCGCGGCAGTCCACTCGCGCCCTGGCGTGGGGTTTTGCCTTTTTGCGGCGACGGCCTGCAAAGCACATGCCCTGCTATTCCTGATGCGGTCATCTGCCCGATTCCGATTTCTCTAAATTAGTCATTGAATCGATAGTCACCTACGGGTTTAGAATCGCGTCCATGATGACCGTCATGAACATCCTCGCGATTGCCTTGATGACGGTGATACCCTACGTCAGGCCTTGCAACTGCGGTGAGTTCACGTTGTTCTGCAAGTGTGGTTCCCTTGTCGCCATCGAGGACGACGGGATGGATTCCTGTGAAACACCGGAGCCAATGTGCCCCAAGTGAGGGGATTCGGAACCGGCTCAGGATGAGCGTGATCGCGACAAGGAAGACCCGCCACACAATCACGATAAGCCGTGCAAGAAGCCGCTCAGTCCAGAGCTCGGTCAAGGTTTGGGGTTGGCTCCGCCTCCCACTCCCTTGGCTCAACCTGTTCCGACGGCATGCCCGTTTATCGCGGTAGTGCGCGCGTTCGAAGCGCCCTGCATTGCACAGCCGATGGATCCACGCCCGCCGCCTGAGCCACTTGCCCTCCAGGTAGTTCGCGTCAAGTTTATCCGCATCTAGCACCGCTCTCCTGAATGGCGGCCCTCTGGCCGTCGTGGTGCAAACTTGGCCCTAGAGAGCGATTTCATGCGTGTACACCGGATTGCCGGCCTCCTGCTGGCTGCGAGCTTGACACTCAGCGCCTGCACATCGGCGGCTCGAAATCAGCGCAACAGCTTCGAGCGTTACGATGAGGCACGCCTTGCGGCGTTGTCCGAGGCATTGAAAGAGCTTCCCGATGGGGGCAGTGCAGCCGACACACCAGACAACGGCCTGACAGGCACGCTTGATCTCGATCAACTCGTTCGCCAAGCGGAGGTTCACAGCCCCAGGCTGGCAGCGGCTTACGAGAAGTGGCGCGGTGCGGTGGCCGGTATCACGTTCTCGACGGCACTTCCTGACGCCACGTTCAGCTACACCGAGTTTATCCGCTCGATTGAAACGCGCCTGGGACCAATTGAGCGCCGCTTCATGTTGCAACAAGGGGTACCCAACCCCGGAAAGCTCGTGGCACGAGAAGAACAGGCTGCGGGCCAGGCTGCCGCAATGCAGGCGAACTTTGAGGCCACCCGCCTCGGGCTGCGTGAATCACTGGTACTCGCCTATATCGAGCTGCAATCACTCGACGCTCGCCTTGAGATCCTTCGAGAACTGGCGCAGACGCTTCGTTCAATTGAGGAAGTGATCGAAGCCCGCGTTACAGCGAGCCTCGCGCCACAATCTGCCCTGCTTCGGGTTCAAGTTGAAGCGCAACGCCTGGAGAGCGACGCGGAGTCACTTGAGAAGAGGCGTCCGGCCATTGCCGCTGCGCTCACCGCCATAGTTGGCACGCGAGTATCTTCGAAAGCGCACGCCGCAGCGTTGTCCAAAACTCTCCCGGCCAACTTGCCGGAAGAAGCGAAACTCGTCGCTCTGGCAATTGACCACCCGTCAGTGCAGGAAGAGTTTGCCCGAATGAGCATTGCTGACGCAAAGGTCAACGAGGCTGGCTGGATGTGGGTGCCGGATATGTTCTTCGGCGTCGAGTACCAGATGGTAGGCAAGCCGGACATCCCGTCGGCAATGCTGCCGAATGAGTACGGCGAAGACGCGGTTGCAGTAACCGTCGGCCTCACGATCCCATGGCAGTTCCATGTGAACCTTTCGCGTGGAGATATGGCCAGGGCAGAACGGCAGGCCGCGAAGTTCATGGTGGACCAGCGCCGTCTCGACATCCACGCCAGGCTTGAACAGCAGTTGTTTGCGTGGAGCGACGCGGCACGATTGGTGGAACTCTACGACGGAACTGTCTTACCCAAAGCGCGCCAGACGCTTGAGCTGGTGCGGAGTGACTTCACGGCCGACAGTGCGACGCTTACGGATGTGCTTGATTCGGAACGTGCCCTGCTGGCCGCGGAGCTTTCGTTAGTCAATTCGCGTGTGGATCTGCTGAAGGCAGAAGCGCGAATTGAGTCCATCGTTGCCAGAGATCTTGAAACGATTCAATAAGGGGAAACCATGAAGTATGCACTCGCATTCATTACTTCGTTTGTACTTGTCGCCGGTCTCACGGCTGTTGTTCGCGTCAGCGCCAGTGACGCGCCCGTAGCCGACGCCAAACCGCAGGAGAAGAAGGGCACAGAAAAGGACCCGCCCAAGAAGGATGCCGAAGACCCTCACAAGGGGCACGACATGGGCGACAATAAAGAAGCAAAGCCTGAGTGGGACGGCGAAGTAGAGACCGACCTGAAGAACAAGATGGACCCTGTCACTGACAAGGGAGTCGGTGAAAGCGAAGAACACGTCGTCTATCACGGTTTCAAAGTTCACTTCGCGGACGAGAAGTCGATCAAGAAGTTCAAACGCCGTCCGATCCAGTACCTGACGCCGCTGGAACTTGAGAAGACGACCGACGGCGAAGTGAAGAAGGTAGACCCGGCCGACTTCAAGGACCCACCTGTCATCCCCGATACCTGCCCCATGATGGGCGGCGACATCTTTGCCGACGACGGCGTCTACATCCTGCATCGCGGCTACAAGATCTACTTCTGCTGCTGGAACGGCTGTGCGGACGACTTTATTGCAGATCCGTCAAAACACTACGCGGTCTACGGGTTGGAAGAGAAAGACGGCAAGCTCATTCCGAAGGAAGACTAGTCAACCCACCTCTTTGACAGGTCAAGACCATGACTGATGAGAAACATGAAGAGCCGGAAGCGGAGTCCGGGGCATCCCCGGACTCCCGCAGGCGAATCATCCTCTGGGGTTCAATCGGCGCGGGCGCTCTGCTTGGGCTTGTCTTTGCACTGGCGATGCCTGCGGACTGGCTGTTCGTTCCGCAAGAGCTCAATCCCGCGCAGGTCGATGGGGTCGCGCAGGGCACGAAGAACCCCAAAGAGTTCTATGCGTGACCGATGTTCTGCACCCGGCTGGAGAAGCCGGGGATCTGCCCAGTTTGCGGCATGGACATGGAACGCTTCGTGGACACCGGCGCAAGAATGCCGCTGGACGAGGCAACTCGCAGAAGCATGAGCCTTGCGACCGAGGCGATCGAGACGCGCCCGCTGGCAAAGGAAATCACGACGCTGGGAAACTTCGAGCCGGACGAGACCCGGCAGAAGGTAGTGGCGGCCTGGGTCGATGGGCGAATCGAAAAGCTGTACGCCGACTTCACGGGCATTCCGGTGGAAAAGGGCTGGCACCTGTTCGACCTCTACAGCCCCGCCCTCTATGCGGCACAGAAGGAACTGATCGTTGCCCGTGCGGCGGCGGAAAGAGAAGGACTGTCTGAAACCGGCCGACGCGAGGCGGAAAGGCTGCTGGAGAACTCACGCGAGAAGCTGCGTTTGCTCGGCCTTTCGGAAGAGCAAGTGGCGTACATCGAGACACTCGAAAAGCCCAACCTGACGCTTACTATCCCCTCACCTGACGCGGGTGTGGTCACGCAGAAGTACGCCCACGTGGGTATGTACGTCAAACAGGGGCAACCCGTGTTTCGCGTGACGGACCTGTCGCGTCTGTGGCTGATCGTTGAAGTTCATGAACGCGACCTGGGCTTCATTGCGCTGGGCCAGAAAGTTGACGTCAAGGTAAACGCTTACCCCGGACGAACGTTCCAAGGCGATGTCGGCTTCATTGATCCGTCGCTTGAAATGACCACCCGCACGGTTCGGGTCCGCGTCGAGGTGCCCAATCAAGAGAACCTGCTGAAGCCGGGCATGTACGGCGAGGCCACCATCTTCGCGGAGTTGGGGCGAGATGCGGAGCTGGCCAAGCCGGAACTCCAGGGTGACCACGCGTGCCCCATGCACCCCCTTCAACGTTCCAGCAACCCGACAGCGACCTGTGAAGTCTGCGGAATGCGGATGGTCAAACACGAACACGATCACGGCAGCAAACCCCGCAAGCTTTGGGCGATTCCGCGAGAGGCCGTGATGTCTACCGGCAAACGCCAGATCATATACGTCGAGTGGTGGGTCAGAGAGACGGACCACCCAGCGCATCCGGCGGACGAAGACCCTCAATACGAAATGCTCCACGAGCCTGAATACCAGGGCTTTGCCATCGAGCTTGGGCCACTGGCAGCCGAGTACCACATCATGGAAGACGGTACGCGCCACAAGCTGCGCGAGTATTACCCCCTGATCGGAGGGCTGCCCACCGGCATTCGAATGCCGGACGGCGAGATTGGCTGGCGCATCGTGACCCACGGCCAGTTCCTGATCGACAGCCAGATGGAGCTGACAGGCAAGCCGTCTCTGCTGCGCCCGGAAGCCGGAGAAGCTGTTGATCCGCACGCGGGACACGGGGGATAGCCACTAGTGGATAGCGCGGGCTGGCGGTCTGTTTGCCAAGTCTCGGGGAAGCGCGGAGTGAACGCCGGTTGTTGGTGAGTGCGAAAGGAGAGAGTCATGAATGATTATGACCACCACACCCGCTCCGTTTCGCGAGCCAATCAAGACGTGCAGGTGCATTGCGCTCACGGCGAGCACGACCACACGCTTAACCCGCTCGGTCCCGCGAACGATTACACCTGCCCCATGCACCCGGACGTCTCGCGTGACGGCCCCGGTGATTGCCCGAAGTGCGGCATGGCACTCGAGGCTCGAAATCCGCACGCCGGGAAAACGCAGCTCAAGGCCATCAAGTGGACCTGCCCGATGCACCCGCAGATCGTCCAGGCCGCCCCGGGTGACTGCCCGATCTGCGGCATGGCGCTTGAGCCGATGCAGCCGGGTTCGGAAGACGAAGACGAGAACCCTGAACTGAACAGCATGGCCCGCCGCTTCTGGGTCAGCCTGGTGCTTGCCGGACCCTTGCTCGCGATCGTTATGCTGGACATGCTGCCTGGGAAGCCGGTCTCGAACCTGTTTACCGCCGAAGTCCGCATCTGGCTGGAGTTCGGGCTGGCGCTGCCCGTTTGTACCTGGGGCGCATGGCCGTTCTATGTGCGCGGCGTAAAATCGCTTCGGGGCTTCAACTTGAACATGTTCACGCTGATCGGCCTGGGCGTATTCGTGGCGTTCGCCTTCAGCATCGTGGCGACGGTTCTTCCCGGCATCTTCCCGCAGTCGTTCCGGGGGCATGGTGGTCAGGTCGGAGTTTACTACGAGGCGGCGGCCGTCATTACGACACTGGTGTTGCTCGGCCAGGTGCTTGAGTTGCGTGCGCGCAGTCGCACCGGCGCTGCCATTCGGGCGCTGCTGGGGCTTGCCGCCAAATCCGCTCGACGCGTCAAGGAAGATGGAAGTGAAGAGGACGTGCCCCTTGAGAGCATCCATGTCGGCGACAAGCTGCGCGTAAGGCCTGGCGAGAAGGTTCCCGTGGACGGCGAGGTGCTTGAAGGCAAGAGCAGCGTTGACGAGTCAATGGTGACCGGTGAGCCGATCCCGGTAGAGAAACAAACCGGCGACCAGGTGGTCGGATCCACGATAAACGGAACCGGCGCGCTCATAATCGAGGCGACGAAGGTCGGCAGTGACACACTCCTTTCACGCATCGTGGACATGGTTGCCAAGGCTCAGCGCAGCCGCGCGCCCATCCAGAAACTCGCGGACACGGTTTCCGGCTGGTTTGTGCCGGCGGTGCTGCTGGTGGCTATCGTTACATTCGTTGTTTGGGCTCTCGTCGGGCCGGCCCCGGCCCTGGCCTACGCGCTCGTGAACGCGGTGGCCGTGCTGATTATCGCGTGCCCCTGTGCCCTGGGGCTCGCAACACCGATCTCGATCATGGTTGCGACCGGTCGAGGCGCGACTCTCGGTGTCCTGTTCCGAAACGCTGAAGCCATTGAGCGAATGCGGCAAGTCGACACTCTGATCGTTGATAAGACTGGCACACTCACTGAGGGGAAACCGAAGCTGGTCACCATTGAGCCAGAGGGTTTCGAGGAGAAAGAGTTCCTCGCTCTGGTGGCGTCATTGGAGAACGCAAGCGAACACCCTCTCGCCGCAGCCATAGTCAAGGGCGCCGAGGAGCGCCAGGTCAAGGCAGGCAAAGTGGAGAAATTTGAGTCCCACACGGGCAAGGGTGTAACAGGCGTGGTGGATGGTCGCGTGGTCGCGTTGGGCAATGACGCATTGATGCAGCAGGTTGGCGCGGAAGTCGCCGGCTTGAAACAGCGGGCGGACGAGTTCCGCTCAAAGGGGCAGACGGTGATGCTCGTTGCCGTCGATGGCAAGTCAGCGGGGCTGATTGGTGTTGCGGACCCAATCAAAGAGTCAACACCCCACGCCATCAAGGAACTGCGCGAGGCCGGGCTGCACATAGTCGTGCTGACCGGCGACAACGAACATACGGCCAAGGCGGTGGCAGACAGTCTCGGCATCGATGACGTGATTGCCGGTGTGCTTCCCGACCAGAAGGCTGACAAGGTCAGGAGTCTTCAAAGCGAAGGTAAGGTTGTTGCGATGGCCGGTGATGGCGTCAACGACGCACCGGCCCTGGCGCAGGCGGACGTTGGCGTCGCCATGGGCACCGGCACAGATGTGGCGATGGAAAGCGCTCACGTCACGCTGGTAAAGGGCGACTTGCGCGGCATTGTCCGCGCCAGACAGCTCAGCAACGCGACACTAGGCAACATCAAGCAGAACCTGTTCTTCGCGTTCGTTTACAACGCACTGGGCGTGCCCATTGCTGCTGGCTTGCTTTACCCGGTGTTCGGAGTGTTGCTCTCGCCGATGATCGCCGCTGGCGCAATGAGCCTGAGTTCCGTGTCCGTAATCTCCAACGCGCTCCGGCTGCGGCGTACGAAACTTGACGACGCGTCGCTGGATCAAGGAGTAACACGTTGATCGACCGCATCCTTAAACTCTGCTTGCAGACGCCGCTGTTGGTACTGATCGCTGCTGCGATCCTCGCGGTGTTCGGATTCCAGAGCCTTCAGGACAACCCGAAGGACGCGATTCCGGACATCAGTGAGAATCAGGTGATCGTCTCGACAGAATGGATGGGGCGCAGTCCGCAGGATGTCGAGGATCAGGTCACCTACCCGCTTGCTCAGCAGATGCAGGGTATTCCCGACGTCGTCGATGTGCGCACCATCAGCGGCTTCGGCTTCTCTCGCATTTATGTCGTGTTCCAGGATGGCGTGGATGTCTATTGGGCTCGTTCGCGGGTTCTGGAGAGACTGGCGGTCGCCTCCGGGAACTTGCCTGAAGGGGTGAAACCCGCGCTTGGTCCCGACGCAACGTCTCTGGGCCAGGTGTTCTGGTACACCGTCGAAGGTCCCTACAACCTCGCCGAGTTGCGCACGGTACAGGATTACACTGTCCGCTACGCGTTACAGAACGCTGATGGCGTAGCCGAGGTCGCCAGTGTGGGCGGTTACGTTCGCGAATACCAGGTCGACGTCAATCCGGATGCGCTGCGGGCGCACAAGCTGAGCCTCGAACACATCGTGATGGCCGTGAGGTCGAGCAATCTCGATGTGGGCGCAAAGACAGTGGAGCAAGGCGGGCTGGAGTATCTCATTCGAGGTGTGGGGTTCGTGAAGTCGATCCACGACCTTGAACAGATCGTCGTGAAGAACGAAGGCCACATTCCCGTGCTGCTCGGGGATGTGGCGACTGTTCAAATGGGACCGGAGTTCCGGCGCGGCGCGCTCGCCGATGCACACGGTGAGCGCGTTGGCGGTGTCGTCACGATGCGCTACGGCGCGAACCCGCAGCACGTGATTGAGAACGTCAAAGAGGAAATCCGCAAGCTTGAACCCGCGCTGCCGGATGGTGTTGAGATCAAGGTCTTCTACGACCGCACGGTACTGATCGACGAGACACTCGAGACGCTGGCCGACACCACGATCGCCGAAATCCTGGTCACGATGCTGGTGGTGCTCCTGTTCATGCTTCACCTGCGCAGCGGGCTGATCATCAGCGCCACGATTCCGCTTTCCGTGCTGCTCGCCTTCATCGGAATGGAAGCCTTTGGCGTGGGCAGCAACATCATGAGTCTCGGCGGCATCATCATTGCCATCGGTACGGTTGTGGACATGGGCATCATCATGACCGAGACGATCTACCGGGCGTTGCAGGATGACGGCGGAAAGTCCAACCGGTTCAAGGTCGTGTATGAAGCATCCCGCGAAGTCGGCGGCGCGGTGTTCACGGCCGTGCTCACCACGGTCATCAGCTTCATCCCGATCTTTTTCCTGACCGGGCAAAGCTACAAACTCTTTTCACCGCTCGCCTGGACGAAGACGTTCACGCTGCTGGCGGCGGCCATCCTCGCGATCACTTTGATTCCAGTCTTGTGCTACCTGTTTCTCGGCGGGCGACAGCAACCGAACAGCGACCGTGCACGCCTGTTCCGGCACGTGTTCCGCTGGGTCAGCGCTCTGGCCGTGGCTTCATTGATGTGCTGGGTTGCGTTGCGCTTCGACGCGTGGTTCGAGGAGCGAACCGGCCTGCGCATCTGGTTCGTGGCTGGCGGCATGTTCGTCGCAGGCGCCTTGATCGTGCTGCGGATGTGGAACGAAAAGCTCACACCCATAGACGAAAACCCGGTGGCACGGGCCATCGTCGGCACCTATCGCCCCATTCTGGGGTTCTTCCTGCGCAATAAGTGGACGCTGGCGGGCGTCTATATCTTTTTCCTGCTTTGGGGCGCCGTCGCGGCACTCGGTGCTCGGAATGTGCTTTCGCCGATCTACGCGGCCGACGGCGAGCCGGAAACGGTACGCCCCCTGGTAGCACTCGATGAGCATTACCCCGGCTTCGGCAGCGAGTTCATGCCGCCACTGGATGAAGGAAGCCTGTTGTTCATGCCGTCGTTGCTCAGCCAGGCGGGGCTCAGCGAAACTCTGGATGCCATGCAATGGCAGAACGAACAGATTTCAAAGGTGCCTGAGGTGACACAGGTTGTCGGCAAACTTGGGCGAGCAGAAACCAGTCTTGATCCTGCCCCGATAGGCATGATCGAAACTATCGTCAACTTGAAGCCGAAGGACGAATGGCGAAAGGCGATTCCGCCTGATCGGCTGGCAGCTCTCTTGCGGACCAGTTGGAGTGTCGACGACCTGATGCGCGAAATGCGCGAAGGCTCGACGAAGAAGTCGATCCGAGATGCCGTGCAAGGTGACCTGACGCTGGAAGAACTGGCCTCGCAGGTTGCGGAGGCGCGAGACCTCGACGAGATTCGAAAGCTCCGGCAGGAGGACCCCGTAGCACTCTCACTTGGTGAAGCGCTGATTGACAACGTGAGCCGCGACCTCGACCAAAAGGCGCTGATCGCCGACCTGCGCCAGGTGACCCTCCAGCCGGGCGTCGCGCCGAGTTGGCTGCAGCCTATCGAAACACGCATCATCATGCTCAGCAGTGGCATACGGGCGCGGATCGGGCTGGAGTTGGTGGGCGACAACGCAAACACACTCGCCGAGCTTGCGTTGAAACTTGAGCCTATCGTGAAGGAAGTGCAGGGCACGTCCGATGTCACCGCACTGCGCACAGGCGGCAAGCCATACGTTGAATTCCACCTTAAGCGTGATCGTCTGGCTCACTACGGCGTAAGCGTTGCGCAGGTAAACAACATCATTGAAGTTGCCCTGGGCGGCAAGCGGCTTACCACAACGGTGGAAGGCCGTGAACGCTACCCCGTGAGAGTGCGCTATGAGCGCGACCTCCGCGACAACCTTGAAGAACTCGGCGACGTCCTGATCAAAACTCCGTCGGGCGCGCAGATTCCGATTACGGAAGTCGCCGAGATTCGGCACATCGTCGGCCCGGCCGCGATTCGAGGGATCAACGGCCAACTGGTCGGCTACGTGATGTTCAATCCCGTCGATGTTGACGAAACCACCCTGATCGAAAAAGTTGACGCGCGGGTAAAGCAGGCCATTGAGAACAAGGAAGTCGATTGGCCCGAAGGCTACAGCTATCGCTGGGTCGGCCAGTACAAAGAGGCGCAGAAGGCGAACGAGCGCCTTAGCTACATCATCCCGATTGCCTTGGGGATGATCTTCCTGCTGGTGTTCCTGCACTTCAAGCGTGTCTCGACCACTCTGTTTGTGTTTTCCGGCGTGCCGTTGGGCGTTGCGGGCGGCATTCTGATGGTCCGGTACTGGCCCTGGTTGCAGAGCCTGTTCAATGGCACGGAGCAAGGCCCGCCGATTTACATGACTGTCGCCGTGGTGGTCGGCTTCATTGCGTTGCTCGGAATCATCGTGGACGACGGCGTGGTGATCGGCACATACATCCAGCAGATCTACGAGAAACGAAAGCCGAAGACCCGCGCCGAAATCCGGGCTGTCGTCGCCGACGCCGGCGCACGGCGAATTCGTCCGACGCTCATGAGCACCGCGACAACGATTATCGCGCTTGTGCCTGTGCTGTGGTCAACAGGACGAGGCAGCGACGTGCTTCAGCCGATGGCGCTGCCGGTGATCGGCGGCATGGTCATGGACATCCTGACACTGTTTGTGGTGCCCACGGCAATGTCATTCTGGCTTGAACTCAAGCACCGCACCGCTGCGAAGTCATCAACGTAAGATCCGGCAGGGATACCGTGGTTTCCGTCGAGCTCGGTAGGTTGGGAGCCTTGAGCCAGTCGAGGCGCGAAATCCCGTCCAAATCAATTGCGGCGCGCGGCAACGCAGGCGTCGGTCGGTACCCGAAGTTCAACCCCAACAGTTCCAAACGGTCCCGCATAAGTTTCTTTCATGTGTGCGAAGGACAACCGCCGCAAGCGACAACGGCCACGACGCCACGGGTCAATCTGCCACCGATGCGGACGGCGCAGTTTTGCGGGTTTTGCGTGAGCCTGTCGTGTCCGTGAACCACGCTTTGAGCGCGACGCGCGGTATCCGTGGCTGACTGAATTTGCGTGATGCACGCTCACGCAGGACGACCGGGCCCTTCCGCTTTCACCAAGGCTTCGGCGGACAGGCCCGGTCGGGGCGGATGCTTTTCTTTGCGTCTCCGCGCCCGAGGTTCGTGTACTTCTTAGGACCTGTGAGGACCGCTTGGAACACCGTCAACCCGGGCGGGTGGTGTGCCGAAAAAACCCTTTCAATTGAAATGATTATGACTATCATGTTTTCTCTTGCGATGGTTTCAGCTGCGGTCGTGTAACAGAGGGTCCCGATGGCCAGGAGCCATAAGTCTAACAGAAGCAAAGATTTAGGTAGTTCTCAGCAGCCGTCGAGTCGCCTCCTTTCTCAATCAGGTCCTGATGTCCCAGCCGACGAAAAGGAGCTGACCATCCTGCAGAGCCTGCGCAGAATCATCCGCGCTGTAGATATCCACTCGCGCAAACTCGTCGCTCAGTTCGGGATTACCGGGCCGCAACTCGTTTGCCTGCTGACTCTTTGCGACGACGGTGCGATGACCTCGGCCGAGCTCAGCCGCCGAGTATTCGTGAGTGCCAGCACGATCACCGGCATCATTGACCGCCTTGAACGCGCCGGTTTTGTCATCCGCAAACGCGATGACATCGACCGTCGTCGCGTGCTGTTGCAGCCGACCGATGCCGGCTTCAAGCTCGCCTATCGTGCGCCATCCCCGATTCAGGATCAGCTTGTTCAGAAGCTCCATGACCTGCCTGAGCTCGAGCGCTCCGCGATTGCGATGTCGCTGCAGCGCATCGTTGATCTGATGGAAGCGCGTTCCGTTGACGCCAGTCCAATGCTGGCAACCGGCGACATTCACTCCGGCGCTAGCGGGCGCCTCGATGCTGCGGGCGCCGGTGGCGATCCGGACAACTTCAAGAAAAACTAGCTGCCACAACATCAAGCTGGAGAGCAACCAATGGTGGAACAAACCTCGGTAGTTGAAGAGCCTACTGTCGCAGACATTCCGGAAGTCGCGGACATCGCTGAGCTCGATAAGCTCAGCGATGTCGTCGTGCCCGAGGCACTTAAAGAAGAAGCAACGCAGCAGGACCTGCGCCATCGCGACTTCCCCGACGAGGAATTCTGGCGCGAAATCCCCGCATTCAAGGGCGTGGGCTATGAGCAGTTCATGGACCACAAATTTCAGTTGATCCGCAGCGTCACCAGCCCCGACAAGCTGACCGAGATTGTCGGCGAGCTGGCTACGCCCGAATTCGTAGAAGATATGAAGGCCGGGCTGCGCGCGGCGCCCATGAATGTGCGGGTCTCGCCGTACCTGATCAGCCGTATCGACTGGCAGAACCCGTACGACGACCCCCTGCGCATCCAGTTTCTGCCGGTGGCCAGCAAGCGCCTGCCGGAACACCCGCAGCTCACGCTCGACAGCCTGCACGAGCAGCATGACTCACCGACGCCGGGGCTTGTGCACCGCTACCCCGACAAAGTGCTGTTTCTGCCGTTGGATGTCTGCCCCGTGTACTGCCGATTCTGCACGCGCAGCTACGCCATCGGCGGCGATACCAACCAGGTCGAGAAAGTTGGCTACAAGTACAGCCCTGAGCGATGGAAGAAGGCGTTCGCCTACATCGCGTCTCGTCCAGAGATTGAAGACGTGGTTGTCAGCGGCGGCGACGCCTGGAACCTCGCCCCGATCCATCTCAAGGAAATTCTCAGCACGTTGCTGGCAATTCCGCACATCCGCCGCATTCGCCTGGCCACCAAAGGCCCGGCCGTCATGCCCATGAAAATCCAGAGCGACCGCAAGTGGTTCCGCACGCTGGTGAAGTGGGTGGACCACGGGCGCAAACTTGGCAAGGAAGTCTGCCTGCACACGCACTTCAACAGCCCGAACGAAATCAGCCTGATCACCCACGACGCGATGCAGGAGTTGTTCCGGCACGGCGTCAAGGTGCGCAACCAATCGGTACTGATCCGCAATGTCAACGACACGCCGGAAACCATGCGCCTGCTGGTGAAGAAGCTGAGCTACATGAATGTGCAGCCCTACTACGTCTACCAACATGACATGGTCAAAGGCGTCGAAGAGCTGCGCACAAGTGTCGGCAACACCGTCGAGCTCGAGCGCCACGTTCGCGGGGCGACCGCCGGCTTCAACACACCGTTGTTCGTCAACGACGTGCCGGGCGGCGGCGGCAAGCGCGACGTACACAGCTACGACTACTACGACTCGACAACCGGAGTCAGCGTCTACCGCAGTCCGAATGTCGATGAGCAGAAAGCCTACCTGTACTTCGACCCGATCGATCTGTTGCCCGAGGAAGGGCGGACACGCTGGAGCGACGCGTCACAGCACGACGCCATCATCAAAGAAGCCATGAAAGGCTCCGGACTCTCTGACCTGGAACCCGCGAGGTAGCAAATGGACATGTTCGCACAAAGCTTGATTGACCGCTTCGGCGAACACATAGGGGACACACGGGAATTGTACTCCTTGCAACTCGGCGGTGCCTTCAGGCCCGTCGAGACGCAGTATGACCCCTATAACCGTCGACTGAAGTTTTTTGACCTGACTCCCGCCGACGTGCGGAAGTCAACCTTGATTGCGTCCGCTGTCGGCGAGAACGCCGGCGAGCTGTACAGCAAAGTCATCGTGTATGCCAAGCCCGGGCACGTGGGTTGGTCCGGGCTGGGCTTGCACCACGAAGCGACCATATGGGGCTTTTTCGGCGACGGCAGCAACGCGGAACTGTGGGCGGGCTACCCCGTGCCACGGCGTGCGAAAGACCAGTTCGCTGAACAGAACAATCACGTTTACGAAATCGCCAAGCACAAGCAACGCACGAATCCTGCATTGCCCGGCGGTTACAGTTGCGGCCCGGCGCTGACGGAGGATGCCTCCGAGATTGCCGAGCTGATGGACGGAACGTTCAACGACTATCCCACGCCGATCTCACCGCACAGCGTAGCGAAGGCTATCGACCAGAAGACGTCATACTTCCGCGTGGCGCGCGATGAGCGGGGACGGATTGCCGCCTGCGCGTCAGCCGAGATTCACCACACACGCAAGAGTGCCGAGTTGACCGACTGCGCTACGCGCGAGGACGAACGCGGCAAGGGCATAATGAGCGCCATCCTGCGCGGGTTGGAACATGACCTCGCGCGCGAGTTCAGCATCACGGACGTGTACACCATCGCCCGCGCCGTGGAGCCCGGCATGAATTGCAGCTTCGCCAAACTCGGCTACACCTACACCGGGCGCCTGGTCAACAACTGCAAAATGCCCGAGGGCTTTGAGTCCATGAATGTCTGGTGCCGCGACACCCGCCAGCCAGTGGAGGTCGCGTGAGGGGTTCAACCAGCGAATATCCAATTTGCCAGAGGCAAAGCGTTCCTGGGCAACGCACTGCGTTGCCGGAACTCAACAACCAGTTTCCAATTCACCGCAGACGCAATTGGTTATTGGTTATTAGTTATTGGGTATTTGCTGTTGCAAGCTGCGTCGGTTTCTCGTCCCCGTTGGCCGCGCAGGAAGGCTTGACCATCAAAGACGGCGAGTTGAGCCTCGCCATGTCCGGCGCGTTTCAGCCGTTCAGCACAACCGATGCAGAAGGCAAGCTGACAGGTTTCGATGCCGACATCGCAACGGTGCTGGCCGAGCGCATCGGCTTGGAGCCCGCGTTAGTGCAGAATGACTGGGCGGCAATCCAGCAGGGCCTGCAGAGCCGGAAGTACGACCTGGTCTGCGGCAGCATGGCAATCACGGACGAGCGTCTGCAAAGCATGCACTTCACGCTGCCCTATTACGTCAGCGGCGCGCAGGTGTTTGCGCCGAGCGGCACGCAATCACTCGACGGGCTGCGCTTTGGCGTAACGGAAGATTCGACATACGCAACCTACATGCGCGACCACCCGGATGAGTTTCCGAACGTCGAAATCATCCAGTTCGGAAGCGAGGCCGAGATCGTTGCGGCCATCAAGACCAACAAAGTCGACGCCTTCGTCTCCGACAAAATTGTGGGCGGCTGGTACATCAAGCAGGGTGGCGCCCAGGTTCGCCCATGGGGCCCGCTGCTATACCAGGAAGCCTGCGGCATCGCCGCGCGCAAGGAGTCACCGCAACTGGTGCACCTAGCCAACGGGGCGCTGTTCGAAATTGTCCAGGACGGCACGTACACACGGATCTACAAAAAATGGGTCGGTGTTGAACCGGACCTCGACGTGCTTCTGCAATCCTGGGGTGACTTCGCAGCAGACATCCCGCGCGAATCACCGGTCGTCGAAGAAACGGACATCAAAGACGAAAAGCCCGGCTTCGCCAACGACCTGAGCCAGTGGCTGAACCTGTTCAAGCGCGGCGCAATCATCACGCTGGAGTTGTCGCTGCTGACGCTGATCCTCGCGCTGCTGCTGGGCACCATTGTAGGTGTAGGGTCTGTCAGCAAGAACCAGATCATCCAGAAACTCGCGCAGGGCTACATTGTTGTCGTGCGTGGTACGCCGCTGCTGGTGCAACTTTTTGTCGCCTACTACGGCATCGCGACAGTATTCAATGAGGCGGCCGGAAGTGAGTTGATGGGAGCTTTCGGCGCCGCGCTGGTGGCGCTCGTGATCAACACCGGCGCCTATAACGCCGAGACCATCCGCGGCGGCATCCTGAGCATCGAGAAGGGCCAGTGGGAGGCCGCGGCGTCGCTGGGCATGTCGCGTGCTTCAACGCTGCGGCGCGTTGTGCTGCCGCAGGCGTTCCGCAACAGTGTCGCGTCGCTGGGCAACAATCTCGTTGTGCTGATCAAGGACACGTCGCTGGTCGGTGCGATCACGCTGATTGAGTTGACCTACACGGCGCGCAACATCGTGTTCCAGACCGGGCAGCCGTTCATGCCGTTCCTGGTCGCCGGAGTGTTTTACCTGGTGATCATCACGGTACTCGACCAGGGAGTGAAGGGTTGGGAACGCTACATGATGCGCTCCACGGGATTGAAGGGAGCGGCGGCATGAGCGAAGTTCTGTTCGAGGCACGCGGCGTGCACAAGAGTTTCGGCGACCTGCATGTACTTAAGGGCGTCGATCTCAAAGTAAAAAAGCACGAGGTCGTCACGCTGATCGGCCCTTCGGGCAGCGGCAAGAGTACGCTGCTTCGCTGCATGAACCTGCTGGAGACACCGGACGAAGGCGAGCTGCTTTGGCAGGGTGAAACGCTGGGCTATCGCGCAATGACGCCGGCGCAGATCAACGGGCACCGCGCGCGAACCGGCATGGTGTTCCAGCACTTCAACCTGTTTCCGCACCGCCGCGCCATCGAGAACGTGATGGAGGGACCGGTCACTGTCAAAGGCGTCAGCAAGGCAAAGGCGCGCGAGACTGCCTTTCAACTGCTGGACCGCGTCGGGCTCGCCGACAAGGCCGAAGCTTGGCCCGCGCAGTTGTCAGGCGGCCAGAAGCAGCGGGTTGCAATCGCACGCGCACTGGCGATGAAGCCGGACGTACTGCTGCTTGATGAAGTCACAAGCGCGCTGGATGTTGAACTGATTGCTGGAATAAACGAATTGCTTGCGGATCTTGCATCCGAAGGCATGACCATGGTGGTCGTTACGCACGACATTAACTTCGCGAAGCGCGCCTCAAACCGCGTGTGCTTCATGGACGAAGGCAGGATTGTGGAACGCGGATTAACGGAACAGGTCATCGACAACCCGCAGGCTGAGCGCGCCCGCGAGTTCATGGCCGCACTAACAGGCTAGCCATTGTCCCTGGAAAAAATCGGCAAGCGCACACCCTCCGACTACGAGCGCACCAGCTACGTAGCAGGCGAAACGTTCGGCATTCCTGGCGCGGAAAAACCGCACCTTTTCTACCAGGACCGCAAGCGCCTCCCGACCGCGGACTATGGCGAAGGCATCTACATCTTCGACACGGACGGCAACCGCTACCTGGACGGTTGCAGCGGGGCGATCTCCGCCAACCTCGGGCATGGCAACAAACGTGTAATCGAAGCGGCTGTAAATCAGCTCAATAAAATCGCCTTCACCTACCGCCAGCAGTTTGAGAACAAACCCGCCAACGACCTGGCCGAGTTACTGGTGAAACTTTCACCGCCGGAGCTCAACCGCGTGTTCTTCGTGAACTCCGGCAGTGAAGCGGTCGAAGCGGCCATGAAGCTGGCGCGCCAGTACTGGTGGACCGTGGGCCAGCGCGGCAAGTCCCAGATTGTAGCGACACGACCCAGCTACCACGGAGCGACTCTGGGTGCGCTGTCCACAACGGACTACTCGCCGCTCAACAAGCCGTTTCGCGCCATGACCGTGCATTCGCCGAAAGTCAGTGCGCCCTTCTGCTACCACTGTCCCATCGAAAAAGAGTACCCCAAGTGCGGGGTCGCCTGCGCACTGGAGCTTGAGAAGAAGCTGCAGGTCTACGGCTCAGAGAACATCGCAGCCTTCATCGTTGAGCCGATCGGCGGCTCCACCACCGGCGGCGCTGTGCCACCGGACGAATACTTCCCGCTGGTTGAGCGCATCTGCAACGAACACAACATCCTGCTGATCATCGACGACGTCATGATGGGCTGCGGGCGCACGGGCACGTTCTTCGGCTTCGAGCACTGGGACATAACGCCGGACATCGTCGCAACCAGCAAGGGGCTCAGCAGTGGCTACACACCCATGGGCGCGATCATTGCCAGTGACGCCGTCGTGCAGCCAGTGCTTGACTCCGGTGGGTTCATGCACGGGCACACTTACGCAGGCAACCCCTTGAGTGCCGCCATCTCACTCGCGGCCGTCAACGAAATCCTCGACAACGAACTTGTCGAGAACGCGGCAATCGTCGGCACCTACATGCACGAACGCCTGCACAAGTTGAAGGAAGTGTTTCCCAGCATCGGCGACATACGTGGTCGCGGACTGCTGGCCGGGCTCGAATTCGTGCAGAACCGCCACACACGCGAGCCCTTCCCGGCCAACTGGTTTGTCGCGCTCGAATTGACCGAGCTCGCGCGAAAGCACGGCCTGCTGATCTACCCCAGACGCTCGATCAACGGGCTTTGGGGCGACCACGTGCTGATCGCACCGCCCATGATTATCGACAAGCAGGGTGTGGATGAGTTGATTGACATGCTGCAACTCGCGCTGAACGACTTGCAGGACCTGCTTGTCCAGCACATTCACGACGTCAACGAGAAGTTCGAAGACCACACCGTGCAGCGCTATGAGCAACCGGCAGAAGTTCCGCCCTACGCACGCGGCGACGTTTCCAGCGCCAAGTCGGCACGCAACGCCAACGTCACTGCCGCCATGGAAACCGGACACTTCAACCCTCAGGATTACGAAGAAGAAATCGAAGAAGACTAGATGCTGGATCGCGTTACAACCGTAGAGAATGCAGTCAGGCAATACGTTCAATCCGCCCAGACCATTATGGTTGGCGGTTTCGGGCGCGGTGGTGTGCCGTTCACAACAGTCAAGTTCATCGCTGATCATGCGAACGAGTACCGCAACCTCACTCTCATCAAGAACGACGCCAATGAGCCGGGCATCGGCATCGACGCCTTGTTCAGACAGGGGCAGGTCAACAGGCTGATCGCTACGCACATTGGCCTGAATCCGGAGTTCATACGCCGGATGAACGACGGTGAAGTCGAATGTGAGCTGATCCCACAGGGCATCTTTGCCGAGAAGATTCGAGCCGGCGGCGCAGGCATCCCCGCAATCCTGACTGACATCGGGCTGGGTACTGAAGTGGAAGCCGGCAAGCGGAAGTTTGAGCTGAACGGCAGGACGCTGCTGGTTGAAGAAGCCCTGCGCGGCGACGTCGCACTGATACGCGCCGACCGCGCCGACCGCGCCGGCAACGCATGGTGGCGCGGCAGCAACCGCAACATGTGCGTTGTCATGGGCACGGCCTGCAAGCGCGTGATTGTCGAAGCCAACGAGATCGTCGACGTCGGCACACTTACACCCGAGAATATTCACCTGCCCTCCGTGTTTGTGGATGCAGTGGTGCCTGCGGGCCCGTTACCTCATGGGGACGCAAATGCCGCGTGAACTCACAGTCAACGAAAGGACCCTGCTTGCCCGCGCCGCGCGCGAAGTCCGCCACGGCATGGTGGTGAACCTCGGCATAGGGCTTCCGCAGTTTCTTCCCGGCTACATTCCCGACGGGGTTGACGTCAGCTTTCACTCAGAGAACGGTTTCGTGGGCATGGGCAAGGGCGACATCGAGGGCACGCCAGACAGCGACGTGATTGACGCCGGTGGGCGCGCGTGTCAGGTGGTGAAGGGCGCGGCGTTCTTCGACAGCCTGATGTCGTTCGCCATTGTGCGCGGCGGCAACCTCGACCTTGCAGTGCTTGGTGCTTTCGAAGTCGGCGTAAACGGCGACCTCGCCAACTGGAAAATCCCCGGCAAGCTCACGCCCGGCATGGGCGGCGGCATGGAGTTGGCCCAGAAGGCCAATCATGTGCTCGTCATCAGCCATCACCTGGACAAACGCGGACGCGGCAAGCTGGTCGGGCAATGCAGTCTGCCGCTTACCGCGCCGAAGTGCGTCGGCACGCTCGTTACGGAGCGCGCAGTCTTCCGGAGACTCGAAGGACGCATGACGCTGGTCAGCGCGCACCCGGACCACGGCAAGAACGGTGCGCTCGAAGGCATCGATGCGGACGTGCCGGTGGCCGATTCGCTTGAGAACTGGGAGGGCGCGAAGTGACCGTCTCCCGCGAAGAAATCTCGCAAGCCGCGCAGGCGCGACGCGACTGGGCGATCGAGTCGCTGTCGGAGTTCGTGCGCCAGCCGACCGTGCTTGGTAACGAAGAATGCGGCCAGCGTGTAGCGGCGAAACTGTTCAGCGAACTCGACATGGAAGTGAAGATCGAGAAAATCGTTCTCGACGAAATCAAAGACAAACCCGGTTTTGGTCCTACCGACTGGCAGCTTGAAGGCAAGCACAACGTTGTCGGCATTCACGAAGGCGGCAACGGGCGGTCGCTGATCTTCAACGGGCACGTGGATGTTGTAAGCCCGGAGCCGATCAAGCTGTGGACCAACCCGCCCTATGAGGCGCGCGTTGTCGAAGACGAGCAAGACGGCGAAACCTGGATGTACGGGCGCGGCGCCGGCGACATGAAGGGCGGCACGATCAGCTACCTGTGGGCGCTGCATGTCCTGCGCGACCTGGGGTACGCGCCGGCTGGTAAAGTGATTTGCCAGAGCGTCGTCGAGGAAGAATGCACCGGCAACGGTGCGCTGTCATTGCTGGAGAAAGGCTACCGTGCCGATGCCGCGATCATCCCGGAGCCCTTCAACGAATCGATCACAAGTGCGCAGGTCGGCGTGCTCTGGTTCCGCGTGCGCGTGCTGGGCATGACAACCCACGTGCTGGGCGCAAGCCGGGGCGTCAATGCGATCGAGAAATCATGGCCGATCATCCAGGCTCTGCGTGACCTCGAAGAAGAAGTGAATCGCCCGGAGAACATCCCGAAGCTGTACCACGGCGTCGATCACCCCATCAACCTGAATGTCGGGACCATCAACGGCGGCGACTGGCAGAGCACCGTCGCGGGCGAGTGCGTGACCGGCTTTCGATTCGGCGCATTCCCCGGTGAGTCGCTGAACCAGGTCATGCAGACCATCGAAACACGCGTGAAACAGGCCGCGCAGTCCGCCCCCTGGCTGAAAGACAACCCGCCCGAAATCGAGTGGGCGGGCTTCCGTGCGGAGGGCTGTACATTCGACGTGGAGTCAGAGGTCGGCAAAACCCTGCGCAACGCACACAAGCAGTGGCGCGGCGCGGAGCCCGAACAACTGCGCTGCACGGCCACCACGGACATCCGCTTCTTCAACCTGTACTACGACATTCCCGCCACGTGCTACGGCCCGAAGGCCCGGCGCATTCACGGCGTGGACGAGAAGGTCAGCATCGACTCCATGCAGCGGATTACCGAAGTCATGTGCAGCTTTATTCAGGACTGGTGTGGGCTGAACAAACGATGAAACTGAAGACACCCATCGGCATATCCGCGCTCACGCGAACGCCCGTCGGCAAGCAAGGCGGTGCGCTTGCCGGCTGGCAGGCTCACGAGTTGCTTGGCCATGTGCTGCGAAACGTAACTGAGCGAACCACCACGCAGGTCGACGAAGTGTTGATTGGCAGTGTGCGCAACGGCATTGGCAACGTCGGTCGCGTCGGCGCGCTTGCGGCCGGCATTGGAGTTGACGTTCCCGCCGCCACGATTGATCGCCAGTGCGCCAGCAGCCTGGAGGCGCTGATGATTGCCGCGGCGAAGATCGGCTCGGGCATGATATCCAGCGCGCTGGTCGGCGGTGTAGAGAGTGCCAGTCGTTGCCCCTGGTTCATGGAGAAGACTGCACGCGGTTACTCCTACGCGGAGCCTCAGCCGTTTCGAATTCAGCTCAGCACAGATGAAGTCGGCGACCCGAGCATGGGCGAAACGGCCGAGCTACTGGCCGACGAATTCGACATCAAGCGCGATCAAATGGATGAATTCGCCTGCACCAGCCACGCGCGCGCGGCAACAGCCAATCGCGAGGGCAAGTTCAGGCAGGAGTTGCTGCCCGCGCCGCCGCGCGGCAGGCACCCGGAATTCACGGCAGACGAAACAATCCGCGGGGACACGAGCCTGGAGAAGCTGGCCAAGCTGCCGCCGGTGTTTCGGAAGGACGGGCGCGTCACGGCCGGAAACAGCTCGCCACTGTCGGACGGCGCGGCCGCCTGTTTCGTCGCGGGGCTTGACCATTTTGAGAAGCATGGGTGCAAACCTGATGCCCTTCTTCGAGGCGTCAACGTCGTCGCGCTCGACCCGAAGCGCATGGGGATGGGCCCGGCGCTGGCGATTCCAGAGTTGCTGGAAGCCAACGGGCTGAAGCAGGCGGACGTTGACCTGTATGAAATCAACGAAGCATTTGCGGCGCAGGTTCTCGCGGTGAATCACGAATTGAAGCTGCCCGCTGATCTGCTGAACATCCACGGTGGCGCGATTGCGCTCGGGCATCCGTTCGGTGCAACCGGTATTCGCCTGGTCGCGACACTGGTGAACGCACTCAAACAGAACAGCGGCAAGCGCGGTGTCGCGTCGCTCTGTATCGGCGGCGGACAGGGCATGGCGGCGCTGATCGAACTTGCATAAGGGGACACGTGGCAACCAACAATGAGCTGTTAAAACGCCGGGCAGCGGCGGTGCCGCAGGGGCCTTTCAACGTCGCGCCGATTTTTGCCGCGCGCGCGGAAGGCGCGAAACTCTGGGATGTCGAAGGCAACGAGTACATCGACTTCTGCGGCGGCATCGGCTGCGTCAACACCGGGCACAACCACCCGAAAGTCGTGCAGGCCGTGCGCGATCAAAGCGACAGCTTCATCCACACCTGCTGGCACGTGGCCATGTACGAGCCATACGTGCGCCTCGCGGAGCGCCTGAACGAGCTGACACCAACCGGCAGCCCCAACAAGACCGCCCTCTTCAACAGCGGGGCGGAAGCCGGCGAGAACGCGATCAAGACCGCCCGCAAGTTCACGAAACGACAGGGCGTCGTTGCATTTGAGCGCGGCTTTCACGGGCGTACGCTTCTCGGGCTGACCCTGACCGGCAAGGTGAACCCTTACGCCGCCGGGTTCGGGCCCTTCGCCCCGGAAGTCTACCGTCTGCCCTATCAGCCGTTCTTTGACCCGGTCGGGGACGCCGCAAGCGAAGCCAGGGCCGCGCTGAGTCATCTGTTCCAGTATCACATCGAGCCGGAGAACATCGCCTGCGTGATCATGGAGCCCGTGCTGGGCGAAGGCGGTTTCTTTCCGGCAGACCCTGAGGCACTGAAAGTGCTGCGCGCTGCCTGCACGGAGCACGGAATCGTTTTCATCGCCGACGAAGTGCAGACCGGCTTCGGGCGCTGCGGCAGCATGTTCGCGATGGAGCGATACGGGTTGCGGCCCGACATGGTCTGCTATGCAAAGTCACTCGCGGGCGGGATGCCCCTGAGCGCCGTCACCGGACGGGCCGAGATCATGGATGCTCCACAGATCGGCGGGCTGGGCGGAACGTTTGGCGGCAACCCACTGGCCTGTGCCGCTGCCAATGCCGTTCTCGACATCATGGCCGAGGAGCAACTGCCGCAACGGGCACGCAACATCGGCGAGCGCCTGATGCAGTCGTTCAAGGCACTGGAAGCCAACCACAGGCACGTAGTCAAAGCCCGCGGTCTCGGCGCCATGTGCGCGTTTGAGCTTGTTGACCCGTCAACAGGCCAGCCCGACAAGGCGCGGGCGGGAAAGGTCGTCGAGCATTCCCGTGAAAACGGACTGTTGGTGATGGCCGCCAGCGGAAACGTAATCCGCAGCCTGATGCCGCTGGTGATCGGCGACGAAGACCTGGACAAGGGAATCAGGATTCTGGAGCAGAGTGTTAGCTCTGTGGGATAGGAGACAGCCATGCAGACCATCAATCCGGCCACCGGAGAAAAAGGCAGGACTTACAAAGAGCACGATGCAGGTGACGTGGCACGCCTTATCGACAAGGCGGACGAGTGCTTCCGACAGTGGCGCAAAACCAGCTTCAGTGAGCGGGCCGAGAAAATGCGCGCCGCCGCCAAATTGCTGAGAGAGCGCGCCGACGAGTTCGGCGCCTTGATGACTCGCGAAATGGGCAAGCCCGTCACTGACGGTCGCAAAGAAGCCGAGAAGTGTACCTGGGTCTGCGATTACTACGCCGACAACGCGGAGCAGTTTCTGGCACATGAGAGTGTCGACACGGACGCAAAACACAGCTTTGTCAGTTTCCAGCCAATCGGCCCGGTGCTGGCCGTCATGCCCTGGAACTTTCCGTTCTGGCAGGTGTTCCGCTTTGCCGCCCCTGCATTGATGGCGGGCAATGTCGGGCTGCTGAAGCACGCGTCCAACGTGCCCGGCTGTGCGCTCGCCATTGAGCAGGTGTTCAAGGACGCCGGTTTTCCGGCGGGGGCATTCACGACACTCATGATTGGAAGCCGGCAGGTCGACGCGGTGATCGAGAACCCGAAAGTCGTCGCCGTCACGCTGACCGGCAGCACGCCGGCCGGCAAGGCCGTCGCCGCCAAATCAGGCGAGCAGCTCAAGAAGACAGTGCTTGAGCTTGGCGGCAGCGACCCCTACGTCATACTCGAAGACGCAGACCTGGAGGGCGCGGCCGAGACCTGCGCTACCAGCCGCATGATCAACGCCGGGCAGAGCTGCATTGCCGCCAAGCGCTTCATCGTGGTCAATCCAGTGCACGACGAATTTCTGAAACGAGTCATAGACCAGATGCGCGCATTTACGCCCGCTGATCCGATGCAGCCAGACACGCGCCTTGGGCCCATGGCACGCGTTGACCTGCGCGATGAGTTGCACGAACAGGTTCAGGCCAGCGTTAAGGCGGGCGCAAAAATCGAACTCGGCGGAGACGTGCCGGACCGGCCGGGCGCATGGTACCCGGCCACGGTGCTCAGCAACGTGAAGCCCGGCATGGCTGCCCACGACGACGAGCTTTTCGGCCCGGTCGCCAGCGTGATCCGGGCGAAAGACGAGGCCGATGCCATTCGCATCGCCAACGACAGTGTGTTCGGGCTCGGTGCTGCCGTCTTTACGCGCGACAAGAAACGCGGCACGAGGATCGCCGAGAAAGAACTCGAAGCCGGAGCGTGCTTCGTAAACTCGTTCGTGAAGTCCGACCCGCGCCTGCCTTTCGGCGGGATCAAAACATCCGGCTACGGGCGCGAGTTGGCAAGCTTCGGGATTCGCGAATTCGTAAACATCAAAACCGTCTACGTCGCCTGAGTGTCGACCCAGCGCAGGCGGCTTGCTCCCGGTGCAGCATCAACAGATGCGTGGCAGCTGTTCGCCGCTCAGCATCATCATGTTGCGCAGAGTGCCCAGTTTCGTTCTCAAGCTCACTTGGCCGGGGCGTGCGTCCGTGACAGTTCCGATTCTCACGGCCTGTTCAAAACCATCCACAGATCTAAGCGTATCTACAGTCTTGTCCGCTTGATCGCCCGGCACGACCGCGACAAAACAGCCCTCGTTGGCCACATAGAGCGGATCAAACCCCAGCAGTTCGCAGGCGGACTGGACGGCCGGCGCGACCGGGATCGAGCTTTCTTCCAGCGTGATCTCCAACTCAGCCGCCGCGGCGAGCTCGATGACCCCGGTTGCAAGCCCGCCGCGCGTCAGGTCGCGCAGGCAGCGAATCGGCACTCCCGCCGCGATCAGTGCGGCAACGCCTGTCCACAAGGACCGGCAGTCCGTGCGGAGTTGGCTCTCGAACGACAGGCCCTCCCGCGCGCTCATCACGGCCATACCGTGGCGCCCGACATCACTACTCAGGATGACGGCATCGCCGGCTCGGATGCTGCGCGGATGGATATCAAGTTCATGCTCGCAAACGCCGAAGCCGCTGGTGGTGATATACACGCCGTCGCCCTTGCCGCGTTCAACCACTTTGGTGTCGCCGGCTACGATTCTGGTACCGGCCGTGCGTGCCGCACCGGCCATGGACTCAGCGATTCGGCGTAGCACTTCGAACCCGGTGCCTTCCTCTATAATGAAGCCGGCCGTCAGGCATTCGGGCCTCGCGCCGCACATCGCGAGATCGTTCACGGTCCCGTTCACGGCCAGGCTGCCAATGTCGCCACCCGGGAAGAACATCGGGCGCACGACATAGCCATCTACCGTTGTGGCGATCCGTCTGGCCGAAACAACTTCCACATGACCGTCATGAACCGTCTCGTTCACGAACGCTTTGGCGAAGATGTCGCGAACAAGAGAGTGCGTGAGGCGACCTCCCCCGCCGTGCGCCAGGGTGACTTGCTCGACGTGTTTCGGGGCAGGGCAGTGCATCCCGGGATCTGCTGGTGTTTCGCTCATGTTGGGGTTGGTGACCTGTAATGATAGTACGCGGCGCAGGCACCTTCACTCGACACCATGGTGGCACCCAGTGGGTGCTCCGGGGTGCAGCGGGTCCCGAAGGCCGGGCACTGGTTGGGCTTGCGGATGCCCTGGAGAACCTCACCGCTGATACACTCACCGACGTCTGCGGGGTTTGACTCCTCGACATGAAATCGCTTCAGGGCGTCGAAGTCGCGGTACGCGTCGCTAAGCCCAAGCCCGCTCGCGGGTATGCTGCCGATGCCTCGCCAGCCGCGTTCCACGACTGTGAAGACCTCTGCAATCATCCCTTTCGCATGGTTGTTCCCGGCCTCGGCGACGACCCGTGAATACTGGTTCTCGACTTCGTGGCGGCCTTGCTCAAGCTGCCGCACGCACATCAACACGCCTTGCAGGATGTCCAGCGGCTCGAATCCGGTGACTACAATCGGCACACGATACTGCTGTGCCAGCGGGATGTACTCGCGCGTACCCATAATGGCGCAGACGTGCCCTGCGGCGAGAAATCCCTGCACCCGATTCGTTGACGAAGACAGGATCGCCGCAATGGCGGGCGGCACCAGCACGTGCGACACAAGCATCGAAACGTTGCCCAGCTTGCGAAGCTTCGCCTGATACACGGCCATGGCGTTGGCCGGTGCCGTGGTTTCGAACCCCACGGCGAAGAAGACGACTTCACGGTCGGGGTTGGCGGCCGCGATTTCCAGCACGTCCAGCGGGGAGTACACGATGCGTACGTCAGCGCCACGTGCCTTGACTCCGAACAGATCCGTGGTGCTGCCGGGCACGCGCAGCATGTCGCCGAACGTGCAGAAGATGACGCGCGGATCGGCGGCGATCTGGTGGGCTTTGTCCAGCATGTCCACTGGTGTTACGCAGACGGGGCAGCCAGGCCCGTGAATCAACGAAATGTCAGGCGGCAGGAGGGCTTCCAGCGAGTGCTTGACAATCGAGTGCGTCTGCCCGCCGCAGACTTCCATCAATGTCCAGGGACGCGTTACGACTCGTCGGATTTCTGCGGCGCAGCGCTGCACCGGCTCGCGCGCGCGGAACTCATCCAGATACTTCATCGTGCGTCTCCTTGCAGCTCGCCTAAAGTGCGCCGCGCCTCAGCTTCGCTGACGCGTGCAATGGCGAATCCGACGTGCGCGATGACGTAATCGCCGATGTCTGCCTCCGGCACGAAAGCCAGGTTGATCTCTTTTACGACGCCGCCAAAGTCCACCTTTCCAGCGCGTGTCAGCGGCTGGCTGTTGGTGATGGATGCGATCTTACCCGGTATGGCCAGACACATTGCTGACTCCTTCCACTGTAGCCACAAGCTGTCCCGGCGAAACTCCACCATCATTGGGCGGGATCCTGCGCGCGAGCACGGGTTCAAAGCCGGCTTCACGCAAACGACGTACGGCAAGTTCCGTAAGCAGCCGATTCTGGAAGCAGCCGCCGGTCAACACCACTGACTTCCGCGCTGAATCCAGCGCAACCGAAAGAATCCCTGAAGCAAGTCCCGCGTGAAAGCGCGCCGCGATTTCGCCTGCGGCCACGCCGGAGGTGGCATCGCCGTGTGCGGCAAGCAGAAGGTCGCGCCAGTCCAGCACTCCGCCTGCGAGTGAAAGCTGATAATCCACCGACTGTTGGGTACCTGCCGCCGCTTCCAGCCTGCTTGCGCCCTGACCCTCATAAGTCTGGACGGCGCACAGCCCTGTCAGCGCGGCCATGGCGTCAAACAGGCGGCCGGCACTTGAGCAGACGGGCGAGTTAAGCCCACGTTCAAGCAGTTGCCGCGCCGAACTCGAAACAAGCCCCTTCAGCTCCGGTACTTCCCACATCGCCCCCGCCAGGCAACGCGATGTTTCTTTCGAAGCCGCATCGCCACCCGGCAGGCGGAATTGTTTGAGATGCGCAACCCGTCTCCAGGTGACTCCGGAGGGGGTGCGGTCCACCTGAAGAAACTCGCCGCCCCAGATGGTGCCATCCGGGCCGAGCCCGGAGCCGTCCCACACAACCGCGAGCACTTCGGACAGGCCATGTTCCAACATGCAGGCGAGCGCGTGCGACACGTGATGCTGGACCGCCACGGTCGGAAGTTTCAATTCGCGCGCGTACACGCTGCTCGCATAGTCCGGGTGGAGGTCGCAGGCGACCACGGCCGGCCGGACACCGAAGAACTCTCGCAGGTCGGCGCCTGCCTGTCGCATGGCGTCAACACTCAGCGAGTTTTCAAGATCGCCGTTGTGCTGCCCGACGATGATTCGCCCGCTGTCACAAAGGCTCAGCGTGTTCTTCAAGTGCGATCCGGCTGCCAGTGCCTGCCGCCCCTTCCGAACCGGGAATGGCAGCGGCGCGAACCCGCGAGCCAACCGCAGAAGCTGGGGCTCGCCGTCGATTACCCGCGCCACGGAGTCGTCCAGGGCACGGCGAATCGGGCGATCATGAAGCAGGAACACATCAGCGATACGGCCCAGGCGCTCGACTGCTTCCTCGTTGTCTGTGCAGATCGGCTCGCTACTCAAGTTCCCGCTGGTACACACGAGAGGGCCGGCGAACTCCTGCGCAAGCAGCAGGTGCAGCGGCGTCGCGGGAAGCATGACGCCCAGGGTGCCGGTGTCAGGGGCGAGCGCATCGGGTAGTCGTCCCGGTCGGCGCGTGAGCAGCACAATCGGCGCACCCGCAGACTCAAGCAGGTGCGCCTCTGCAGCGTCTACCATGCAGTATTCCCGCGCCTCGCCGATGTCGCGCACCATCACGGCAAGCGGCTTGTGCGGCCGCCTCTTGCGTTGACGCAGGCGCTCGACGCGTTCGCTTAGACTTGCATCCACCAGCAGTTGAAACCCGCCAAGTCCCTTGATTGCCACAATCTGCCCGTCGTGCAGGGACTTCGTGGCGAGTTGCAACGGGTCTGCCGAAGTCGCGTTACCGTGCAACGAGAGTCCTGGCCCGCATTTCGAGCAGGCTGTCGGCTGGGCGTGGTAGCGTCGGTTCAGCGGGTCGCCGTACTCGCGCCGGCACTCGGAACACATGGCAAAGCCGCGCATCGTTGTGTTTGCGCGGTCATAGGGCACGCGCTCGACGATGGAGTAGCGCGGGCCGCACTGGGAACAGTTCGTGAACGGATAGCGGTAGAAGCGGCTGGTCGGATCCAGGATTTCGCGCCGACAGTCCTGGCAGGTCGCCAGGTCAGGTACGACGGTGATCACGTCTTCGCCCGGACGACTGGGCAGAATCCGGAACGCCTGCTCGTCGATAGCTGCGATCTCTTCGACTTGCAGGCACGCGACTGAAGCGTGCGGTGGGTGCGAAGCTTGAATGCGGTCTACCAGGGCGGCCGTGCTCAACCCCTGGGCTTCGATTTCCACACTGCTGCCGCAGTTGCGAACCCAGCCGCAGAGCCCGAGGGCTACGGCTTGCCGGTAAACGAACGGACGAAATCCAACTCCCTGGACTGCCCCTTCAACATGAATCCTGATGCGGCGAGCGTTCATTCAACCTCGATCGACTCCAGCACCACGTCCGCGGCGGCGGGCGACCGGATGTCGTTGTCCTCCAGTGTTTCAATGCGAGCGCCTTCCGCGACCGTGCCCCTGGCCGCTTCATCGAAGTGCTCCTGAAAGTGCCCGGGCGTCATGTGCGACAGGGCGCCCAGGCGGACGCGGATGCCGGTCACCCGACTCGCGTTCTGTCCGGCGGCGACGGCCATGACCTTTCGCATCAGGTCGCGCATCAAGGATGCTTCGTGCACTTGCACTCCTCCCGGATTCGGTTGCCGACTTCGTCAATCGCGTCGCGAACCGCCGTGCCGGGCGGCTGGCCCATTCCGAACTCCACCCCCTCGATGCCATAAACAACAAGCCGGCCGGGCATTCGTCCCAGGCTGCGGGCCAGCTCGATGCCTTCCGCAAGATTGAAGGCGTGTGTTGAAGTGAACTGCGACAGTTGTTGCTTCACCGCGCCGTCCGTGGCATCGATGCGGAGTATGGTGCCCGCGGCAGCACCGGATACGACCGCATCTACCAGCACGACAAGATCCGCGCCATCTATCTGGTCCAGCAGGGCAAGCATGTCGCCGCGTGAAGTCAGCAACTCGACACCAGTCGGTGGATCTGCACGCAGGGCCTCAACCACAAGCAGGCCGACGGCATCATCGCCGCGGTCGCTGTTCCCGATGCCGACCACGCGAATCGTCAACGCCGCTCCACGGTCATCTTGAGGAAGTGCGTGCTGCACGAGATGCAGGGGTCGTAGTTTCTCACGGCCTGCTCGCACTGCCATTGCAGCTTGTCGTCGGGCAGCGCGACCCGGGGCGCGATGAAAGTACGCAAGTCATTCTCGATAGTCGCCTGGTTTTGTGAGGTCGGCGGGATGATCTGAGCGAATTCGATGTTCCCGTCTGCATCAATGCGGTAGGTGTGGTGCAACATCCCGCGCGGCGCTTCTGTCGCGGCGAGCCCGGTGCCTGACCGTGGCTCGACTTCGACGAAGGGTCGCTCCGGTCGTTCCAGCGAGTCAACAATGCGCAAGGCCTCATCCACGGCGTACAGCGTCTCAACTGCGCGCACGATGATGCTCTTGAACGGGTTTGTGCAGGTGGCGCCCAGCCCGGCGTCTTTCGCCGCTTGCTGCACGGGCGCCGGCAGTTTGTCGAAGTGCAGGCTGTATCTTGCCAGTGGCCCGACCTTGTAGTTGCCGCGCGCCTTCAGGCGGCAGTGCAGCGCGGTGGAGTGCTCGACGTGATGCTCTTCGAAGTGTTCGTGGTACTCCCGCGCGTCGATGTCGAGCCCGCGGTTGCTGATGATGCGCCCTTCATTGAAGGGGTACTCGTCCGGATGACTCAGGCTGACGAGTTCGTAGTTCTGGTCGAAGTCCGGAAAGTCGAAGCCACTGACCCAGCGAATCGTTGCGACGGCGTCATCCCGGGCGACTTTCAGTTGCTCCGCGAGCTTCGCAAAATCCTGACTGGATGGAATCTTGTAGAACCCGCCGACACGCACGTTGATCGGGTGAATCTCTCGTCCACCCAGCAACGACACGATGGCGTTGCCCGTCTTCTTGAGGCGCAGTCCACGCTCGACGATTTCCGGGTGTTCGTTGGCGACCTCCACTACGTTGTGCTTGCCGAGAAAGTCGGGCGCATGAAGCATATAGATGTGCAGCACGTGGCTTTCGATCCACTCGCCGCAATACAGCAGGCGGCGCAACTCGCGGATGGGGCCGTCGATTGTGACGCCGCAGGCGTCTTCCATGGCGTGGACGGCGCTCATCTGGTACGCGACGGGGCAGATCCCGCAGATGCGCGCCGTGATGTCCGGCGCTTCACGGAATGAGCGCCCACGCAGGAAGGCTTCGAAGAAGCGAGGGGGCTCAAAGATCTTCAGCTTCACGTCGCTGACTTTCCCGCCATCGATCACAATGTCGAGTGCGCCCTCGCCCTCGACGCGGGCCATGTAATCGATCTTGATCTGTCGGCGTTCAGTCATAGGCCTGCCCCTGGTCACGGAAGGGCTGCGCCCATGTATTGAAGTTGTGGTAAAGGCGCTTCAAGTCTGTGTCGCTGGCGCCAAGTTCCTGTTTCGCCCAGGCCGCCAGAGAGGCGGTATTCGGCAACTCTTTCGGGCCGAAGCAACCGTAGCAGCCGCGGTTGTAGCTGGGGCAGAGTGCTCCGCAGCCAGCGTGTGTTACAGGGCCCAGGCAGGGCTCGCCGTGCGCCACGGTTATGCAGACGTTGCCCTTGCGCTTGCATTCGACGCAGACGCTTTGCGCGCTGACGTTGGGTTTGCGTCGCTGCAGAAACGCCGTGATGACTTCGAGCAACTGGTACTTGTTGATCGGGCAGCCGCGCAACTCGAAGTCGACCTTAACGTGATCGGAGATCGCTGTGGAGGTCGCCAGCGTGCTGATGTACTCGGGTGTAGCGTAGACCGCGCGGGTGAATTCTTCGACGTCTGCAAAGTTGCGCAGTGCCTGAATGCCGCCCGCTGTTGCACACGCGCCGATCGTGATCAGCACACCGGATTGCGCGCGGACATCGCGGATGCGCTCCGCATCATGGGGCGTCGTGATGGAGCCTTCCACGAGGGATATCTCGTACGGCCCGTCAATGATCGCGCTGCTGGCCTCCGGGAAGTTCGCAATCTCGACTGCGCCGGCGACCGCCAACAGCTCATCCTCGCAGTCCAGCAGGCTGAGCTGGCAGCCGTCACAGGATGCGAATTTCCACACCGCCAGTTTGGGGTTGGCCATCAGAGCTCCCTGACCGTGATGAGGTTTCGCATCCGTGGCCACGTGAAGACGGGACCATCCATGCAGATGAACTCCGTTCCCAACTGGCAGTGTCCGCAGAAGCCGACCGCGCACTTCATGTTGCGCTCCATTGAGATCCAGGTCTTGTCCGGCGAGACGCCTTTGCTTTCAAGTTCGGCGGCGGTGAAGCGCATCATCACTTCGGGGCCGCAAAGGAATGCACTGGCTTGCTCAGTTTCAAACTTGCCGTGCCGGATGAGCGTGGTGACAACGCCGACATGTTCCGTCCAGTCCGCCGGCGCGTGGTCGACCGTGACTACCACCTGAATGTCGCTCTGTCGCCACGATTCAAACTCGCCGGTGAACAACAGCTCGCTGGGGCGTCGTGCGCCATATAGAAGAACAACGTCGTCGTAGTCGCCGCGATGGCGAAGCACGTGGTGAACCACCGGGCGCAACGGTGCCAGGCCGATCCCGCCGGCCGCGATGACGATGTCCCGTCCCTGCTGATCGGCGACGGGCCAGTGACTGCCGAACGGTCCTCGAACGCCGACAAGCTCACCTGGCTGCAACCGGCACAGCGCCGCGGTTACCGGGCCTACGTCGCGAATGGTATGAACCAGTTTTGTCGGATCGCCCGGGTCGCCGCTCATGGAGATCGGGACTTCGCCGGCGCCGAAGGCATACAGCATGTTGAACTGGCCGGGTGCGAATGCAGTTGGCGCGGCGCTGCCACCCGGCTCAAGCACGAGCGTAACGACATCCTCCGTCTCGCGCAGGTTCTCGCGAACGATCCATGCTTCGGGCAGCATTGGTTCCGGGTGTTGCAACTCAGCCGCCCTGCTTTCCATACACGTCAATCAACTGCAGTCGCGTATCCGCGTAGCGCTGCACCAGCACGCGCGCGAAACGCTTCATGATGTCGTAGCCGAGGCGCGGGTCGTTGTCGCATTTCCCGCGCAGGCACTTCCCGTCGAACTTTACAACGCTGGTGTCATCGATGGCGCGGGCGTCGAATTGCCACTTGTGCGGCTCAAACAGCCATGACCAGCCAATCACTTCGCCTTCGCCTACCGTCTCGAAGCGGTACGGCTCCTGCCCTGGCGCCTGCAACTCCAGCGCAATCTTGCCATGTCGCAGCAGAAAGAAATGCTCGGCTTCCCGGCCGCTCTGGAAGAGAAACTCGCCCGCCTTGTACGAGGCCATCTGAGCGCATCCGGCGATGATGGCGCGGTCGCCATCCGGCAGGTCGGCGAAGAACGCGTGCTCGGAGATAACCTCCTTCAGCCCTTTCATGACGTTTCTCCCGCGCGCATCTTGCGCACTTCTTCAGTCAGGTCGATGCCGACCGGGCACCAGGTGATGCAGCGTCCGCAGCCTACACAGCCTGATGACCCGAACTGGTCGAACCAGGTGCTGAGCTTGTGAGTCATCCACTGGCGGTAGCGCGACGCAGTTGTCTTGCGGACTTCGCCGCCGTGAATGTAGCTGAACTCCGGGTTGAAACACGAGTCCCAACGGCGCCAGCGTTCCGCGTGTTCGCCCGTCAGGTCCGCCACGTCTTCCACGCTGCTGCAAAAACAAGTAGGGCAGGCCATCGTGCAGTTGGCGCAACTGAGGCAGCGCTCGGCAACTTCCTTCCACTGCTCACTCTCGTAGTTGCGTTGCAGCAATTCCTTTATGCCCTCAGTGTCAACCGTGCGGGTCTGTGACTCCGCTGCCTGCCGCACGCGCGTGTTCGCTGCGGATCGTTGTGCCTCATTAACTGCAGAAGTCTTCAGGCTTGCCAGCACTTCGCGCCCGCGGTCAGTACCAGCCCGAATCGTAAAGTAGTGACTCTCCCCGACAACTTCAGTCAGTGCCAGATCGTAGCCCGACTTCACTTCAGGACCGGTCTTCATCGAGACACAAAAGCACGTATCGGCTGATTGCGTGCAGTTGACCGCCACGACGAACGCCAGCTCGCGGCGAGCCTCATACTCGGGCTCCGTGAACTCGCCGCCGGTGAAGACGCGATCCTGAATCCTGAGTGCCGCAATCTCGCAGGCACGTACGCCGATGAAGGCGTACTTTGGTGTCTGGCTCGGTTCGTCGACGCGTTCGAACTGCTGCCCGGCTCGCTTGAGTTGCCAAAGTCGGCGCTCCGGCGGAAACACGTACTTCTTCCACGAGTGCGGACCGACGACATAGCCAAAGTACGCGCCATCATCTCGACGCTTGAGTCGGTACGACCCCGGCGCCTGTTCATCGGTCCAGCCGACTGGCAGGTCAGTTGGCCCGGCGATCCGGTCGTATACGATGGCGCCATCGCGCACGGTGGGCCCGACGCAGCAGTACCCCCGTTCACGCAGTAACCCGATGAGCGTGTGGAGTTGATAGGCTTCCAGAACTCGGGCTTGCACGGCTGTTCCCCTGGGCAGGTCGCTACTTGCGAAGCATCGCGAGTAGCGAGCACTTGCCCTGAGTATACCAGTTCGGCGTTTCCGCGCAGTTTGCCCGGAATACTCGCTCGGAAAGCCCGGATTTTCGTGGGTGCGCCCGGCTTCTGTAATCGGGAAGGGGGGCCGGTGATCCGGCCCCCTTCCTTGCCTCTAACCGAACACCGGCATCCCGCACACGGCTTTGCCGATGAAATCGTAGAGGGCGTCTGAAACCGGTGCCATCACAGAGGCTGCACGGCTGTCGCGGAAGAAACGCTCGACCTCGTTGTCCTTACGGTAACCCGCGCCGCCGTTGACGCGCATGCACAGATCGTGCACCTCAAGCGAAGTTTCCGCACCGATCACCTTCGACTGCAGCACGCGCAGGGTGGCGTCTTCGCGGCCCTGCTCGATGGCGTCAATCGAATCGAGCAAGTGACAGCGCACCATGTCGATCTTGTTGCGGGCGCGTGCCAGCCAGCCGCGAACCTGAGGAATGTCGGCGATTACCGTTTGGTTGTAGGCGAACTTGCCGTTCGTGACGTGCTTGATGGTGCGTTCCAGACAGCCTTCCATCATGCCCACTGACACGGCACAGTTTTGCAGGCTGAACCATGGTATGACGACGCCCATCATCAGGTCGAAGCCCTTGCCGTCTTCGCCCAGTGCCCAGTTGGCGGGGATCTCCACGTTGGTCGCATTGATGGGTGACGACGCGTTGCCGCGCAGACCGAGCCCAGCGTACGTCTGCTGAATCTTGATACCGGGCGCATCTACCGGCACCGCCCAGATGCTGCTGAGGCCTTCCCCCGCAGTGGGCTTGCTTGACCAGACGTAGATGTCGCACTCGCCCGCTGAGGTGATCAACTGCTTCGCCGCCGTCAGCTTTACGTTGTCGCCATCGCGCGTGGCGGTGCTGGTTGGAATCCAGAAGTGGCTGCGTGAGCCGTATTCGCTGAAGGCAAGCGTAGTTACCTTGCCTTGCTCACTGATCGCTTTGCGTAACTCGGGGATACCGTGGGCCTCGATCACGGCTGTACCGCAGAAGTGCATCTTGGTGATCATTGCTGTCGAGGCACAGTCGCGGGCGAAGCGCTCACAGACTGCAACCCCGGCGCGCAGGCCCTGGCCGTGGCCACCGACGTCTTTGGCGCTGACCAGCTTCAGCAGGCCGGCGTCGCGCATAGCTTTGATGGCCGCTTTGGGGAACTGCGCCTTTTCGTCAAGCTCTTTGGCTGCCGGTGCGATTACTTCGCGTGCGACAGCGTCGGCCTTTTCCAGCAGGGCCTGTCCGGCCGCGTCCAGCTTCCATGGGTTTGCCATTGTGTTACTCCTGTTTGGTTGGGAATCGTTTGCGAAGGATTGCGGCCGCGTCGCCGATGGCCTTCATTTTGGCCTCGGCGAGCGGCGCCGTGTTTACGGGGCTGTTGCTGAACGTCCCGAAGCCGCAGTCGGGGTTGAGCCAGAGCTGATCGGGGCGGTAGAACTCCAGCGCCTTTTCGACCTGGGCGATGACTTCTTCCGGCGTCTCGGTGTGTTCGGTGCGCGGGTTGACAACACCCAGCCCGAGTGACTTGCCCTCAAAGCGCATGACGTCGCCCGCGCGCTCCGTGGCGTACTCAAGCACCAGCTGTTTTACCTTCAGGCGTTCGAGCCACGGCTTCAAAGGCGAGTAGTTGCCCCGCAGCAGCGTGGTCTCGTCCTGGCTCCAGTTGCCGCGGCAGATGTGCAGCCCGGTGTCGGCTTCCTCAAAGCCCTCCAGCACCTGGTTCATCAGTTTGACCGCGAACTCCAGTTCTTCGGCCGGGTCGCCGCCTGCAGCCAGAGACGCGCACATGAAGGTTCGAGTCTGGCCCGAGGAGAAGGCGACTTCGGTAAGTACCGGCTCATCGAACTGGATGAAGTCGGCACCCTCGCGCAGCAGGTCTTCGAGTTCTTCGCGAAGGATGCGCACGACGTCAACGGCCAGCGCTTCTTTGTTGGGGTACACGCTGCCTGTTACCTCGCGGACGAACATGGCCCGCGTCAGCAGGTAGGGGCCGGGCAGCGGGATTTTTACGGGCTTGTCCGTTAGCTGTTTCAGGAAGCGCAGCTCGTCCAGGGCCAGGGGCGTGCGGCGCTCAATACGACCCACGCAGGTCGGGTTACTGAGCGAGTAGGCCGGCACGTCCAGCGTCTGCAGAATCTTCTCGAACGCTTCTTTGTCTTCGATTACGTCGATCAGCTCGGCCATGGTCATGATCTTGATGCCGGAAAGCTTCTCGGCCACGAACGAGTAGAAGTTGTCGCGGCGCTGCTCGCCGTCGGTTACGACGTCCACTCCCGCGCGCTGCTGGGCGGCCAGCACATCGAGCACGGCTTCGTCGGCCTGCTTCTCGAACTCGTCGGGATCGAGCTTGCCGGCGCGCTTGAGTTTCTGGGAGCGCAGCAGTGTCTGCGGTCGCGGCCAGGAGCCCACCATGGTTACAGGGAAAAGTGGCAGGCTGCTCATGCTTCGCTCCCTTCAAAATACTGGAGCTTCTGGACAGCTTCAGTCAGCGGGCCGAAGCCGCTGGTGCGGCCGGGCTCCCATTTCTTGAGGCCTTCCATGTCCATCATTTCGCGATGCTTGGGGTTGTCGTAGGACATGCTGTACAGGACCTTGAGCCATTGGGCTTCGCGGTCGTCGTCGAAATTCTCGCGCACGGTGAACACGCAGTGGTCGAAGCGGTCGGTGGTGGCAAGGATTTTGAAACGTGAAGGGTCGATGGTGCCGTCGCTGCTCCAGCGGTCCCAGTTCATATCAAGCATGGCGCAGGCCTGGGCCTCGCCTGCCTGAAGGCACTTGAAGGCGTCGAGTTCGCCGCCGATGTGGTCGCCGTGTTTGCCGACCAGCACGTCGAAGCGTCTGACTGTGACGTCTTTGCCGGGTGTCAACCCGTGGCGCTGGAGCAGCCCCAGCGGGATCAGCCTGGCCTGGGGTGAGTCCTTGGCGCCGACTGCTACGGTTTTGCCCTTCAGGTCGGCGATGTCGTTGATGCCGGAGTTGCTGGCCACGACGAGGTGCGATACGCGGTCACGGTCGGTGTCGCGCATGGCAATGGCGCGGCACTTGCCGCCGGACTGGCGCTGGGCATCGACCCAGGCCAGCGGCGAATTCCAGGCAATCTCGATGTGTCCCTTGAGCAGCGCCTCCACCTGGAGTTCGTAGTTGGTGTAGAACACCACATCCATCGGGCAGCCGTTGGATTCAAAGAAGTCACGGATGATGTCCCAGATCACGGAGACCTTGGGCTCATACAGGACGGCACCGACCAGGATCGGCTTGTTCATGGGTTGCTCCTTGCGGGTTACGACAAATGAAACCGGCGCCCCTTGCGGGACGCCGTATGTGGGAAGCGGATAGAAAAATGCAAATCAGACCAACGCGGGCACGGCGAAGGTCGGCGCGGGACGAGTCAGCGGCGCGGAAACTCCGCGCGTCGCGAGCTGGATTCATCAGCGCATTGGCATGGCCAACTCTCCGCGGCAAGACCGCCAGGCGGGCTCACCGGAAAGAGCCGCCGCAGCAAAACGGTTCGAGGGCGTTCTGTGCCCGGGCGCCCCCGGCCGTAACTTAGCACCGGCCTATGCATATCAGAGCGCCGGTTTGAATGAAAGGTCCATCGTTACGCAGTTGCGCAGAGTGTTGACCAGGGGGGAGAGTTTCAATGTCTCCTCCCAGGCCGGCTGCAGCTCGGCGTCGCTGTGCAGGGTGCTGACGTAGACGCGCGCTGTCAAGTATTCAAGACCAGGATGTCCGGATTCGCCCACCACGTCGAGATAGACCAGCGGATTGTTGAGGCGCCCCTCCACCACGGCCTCCACACCGTCAACTTCGAGTCGGCGCTTTCTGACCCGCAGCAGCAGGCCCTGGCACAGGTCGGCGCCGAAGGCACCCAGAAGCTGCTCAATGGCTGTTACGCTGCTGTACTCGGCATCGAACTGAATCGGTACACCGACCTTGAACTTCTGCTTGCGCACGAACACATCGGCGTCAGCGCCGGGCCGACCGCTGACCCGCACCTGCCAGGTATGTTCCACAGACACCTCCGCGCAGCGTTGTTCCAAGTGAGCGTTGCCATGATGGCGATACCGGGGATGGTGATCCAGTGCCGGCGCTGGATAGTTCGTGATGCGGGTCAGCAGCGCCTGACGTCCAGGCACCAGGGCGAGCGCGCGCCAGTCGGAGGCGACGCTGTGTTCGGGATTTCCGCGAGAGTCGAGACTGCCAGCCGTTCGCGGCGCCGCGCGCTCGCGGCATGTTCATCAGCAGGTAGGCCGTCATAGGGCAGGGCTTCAGGCTGCCACTCATGAAGGACGATGGCAAATGCCTGCCGGCGCGTTCGGTTGACGAGTACGAATCGCAACGGCGATTGCACCCGGATGGTCGGGTGAAGCCCGATCCTAGGAAGGAACGCCCGGTATCGGACTCCCAGTATCGCGGCCGAGCCCTGAGCGTCGTCAGAAACCGGGAGACTGGTGCTGAAATTTCCGTACTGGAGTTCCCAGCCATCGAGGTCGCTTGCGTCGCCCGTGCCATGTCGCAACACAAGCTCGATCCGCTGCGTGCTGCCGTCAATCAGGCGCGCGCCGTGGCTTTCTTGCGAGGCCGCATCCCCGACCAGCGGCCAGAACTCAATCGCGCGCCGAACAATGAGCTTGACCGGTCCGCACGCGTGGATCCCGATTTCTCGATGGCTGTGGTCCAGCAGAAGCTGTTGCAACGCCTCGGCCAGTTCAAAGGAAGACGCTGCGAGGTCAGCCAGCACTGTGCGCAAATCTTCAAGCAGAAAGAACGGCAGTGCAAAGCGATCGTGCAACTCGCTGCCCCAATCCTTCAGTCGCCAGCCGCGCTGGGCCTGCGGTTGTGCCAGCATCGCAACAATTGAGCGCAACAGTGCGCCCAGCGCCGCCGCTTCTGCAGGCGTGCGTGCCATTCGAAACGCCCGGAATTCGACCACGCCGAGACGCCCACGCCCGGGCAGCCACGGGTTCCACAGCTTTTCGACGTTGATCTCACTTCGGTGCGTGTTGCCTGTGCGGTCGGCCATGAAGGGCGCGAGTGAATGCCAGAGAACTTCCGGAGAAGGCTTGTTCATGGCCTCTACGGCCTGTAGCGCCACCTGCAATTCTTCGAAGCTCTCGCGAACACCTTCATCGCCGCGTGGCGACTGGCTGGATGAGCCGACGGCGTCCACGGCGAAGAGATAGCTCAAGCTGGGGTGCGCGTTGAAGTAGCAGATCAACCCTGGCAACAGATGCGGGTATTGAAGGAACGGGCTGTCGGCGGGTGTGCGTCCGCCCAGCGTGATGTGGCCGCCTCCGCCTGAATCCGCCACGACACCGTTGTACAGCAGGCGCTGGCTGCTGAGCTGTGCGCCGTGTGCATCCTGATACAGTTCCGCGTTGCAGTCTGTGAACGACCGCAGGCTTGGCGCTGGCGCCATATTCACTTCCACGACCGCTGGGTCGGGTGTGTAAGTGTCGAAGGTGACACCTGCATCAACCGGTGGCGCGAACCCTGCCAGCACAAGCGCGGGCAGGTCAGAGAGAGCTGTTTCGACGATTCCAATGAATGCCCGAAACGTCGCTACGTCAGGGAACGAGGGCATCTCAAGGCGAAGGCAGCTTTCATTCACGGAGAAGGCGCAGAGGTAGAATCCGTCAGTGGCCAGATCGTCGATTGCGCCACCTTCGCTGAGCTTGCGCCCGTGAAGCGATGCGCGGTGCAATCGGGAATCCTGCTCGGGTATTGGTTTGTCTCTGCCCGCAGCGAAGACCAGTCGCGCAGTCTGGTCCGTGCCCATGAAAGTGCACACCGCATATCCGCCACGAGCAAGCTGGCCCACAAGCGCATCCCTTGCCCGCAGATGCGCATCCGAAGCGCACTCGACGACAGGCGCCGGTAAAGACAGCGGGTCACGCGGCCCATTCCACAGGGGCTGGCCGCTGCGGTCACGGTAGAGACCGTAGCTCCAGCGCGGGCTGTCTTCGCCGGGGTATTGGCGACCAATGGTCCTGACGATCAGTGCACCGGGGTGCCGCTTTGCCCGCAGGGCCAGCATTTGTCGCGCGCGGGCTTCTTTGTTCGCGCCGAGTGCAGCGTGATTCCAGGCAGGCTCGAACGATTCACGATCGGTGAACGTTGGCTCGCCTCCGATCCAGATATCGAGCCCGGCGGCAATCAGCCGCGCGTCGTGATTGGCGATGGCTTTGTCGAGTTCCGTAGGCATGCCGTCACGAGGACTTGGGCTGGTCATCCTGAATCGTGCGTCCGAGGTCGTAGCGGCGCAAATCGAATGACACCGGCTGATCCCCATGCGGGACGGTCGGTTTGATCTCGGCCGGCCAGGGTGAGTGCCCCAGCACGGTGAACCGCTCCGCACGGCGGGCCGCGGCCTCGAATGCGGTCAGGGGCGGCTCGTCAACGCCTCGGCCTTCGGGGTGAACTACATGGTACGTCGCCGCACCGAGCGCACGCTTGCCCCAGGTATCAATGATGTCAATGCGCAGCGGATGATGAACGCCGATGTGAGGCTGAAGGCAATGCGGCGGCTGCCACGCGCGGAATCGGATCCCGGCGACGCTCTCTCCGGCCACGCCCGTCGCGCGCAACGGAACCTGCCAGCCGTTCGCGGTGACCACGTGTCGACCTTCAGTCAGCCCGGTGAGCTTGACCTGAAGACGCTCAACGCTGGAATCAACGTAGCGGGAAACAGTGCCCGTGGTGGCCTGCTCGCCCAGCACGATCCACGGCTCAAGCGCGATGCGGACTTCGATGCCGAGGTCTTCAATCTGGTGCTCACCCGCGCGCGGGCAGCGGTAGTCAAGGAACGGGCGATACCACTCAAGGTCAATGGGCAGGTCATGCAGCGCCAGGTCGTGCGCGATGTCTTTGAAGTCTGACCACAGGTAATGCGGCAGCATGAACTGGTCATGCAGGCGGCTGCCCCAGCGAACCAGCGGCTCGGTATACGGCTGCTTCATGAACCTTGCGGCCAGCGAGCGCACCAGCAGCATCTGCGCCGTCGCCATGCGCTCATGGGGCGGCATTTCAAACGCGCGGAATTCAAGCAGCCCCTGACGGCCAGCCGGTCCATCCGGACTGTACAGTTTGTCGATGCAGAATTCCGTGCGGTGCGTGTTGCCCGAAAGGTCCGTCAACAGGTTGCGCAGCAGGCGGTCTGTGAACCACGGCGCACCATGCCCGGACTTTTCCGTCAGCCGGTTGAGTGCGATCTCGAGTTCGTACAGCGTATCCATCCGCGCTTCATCAAGGCGCGGTGCCTGTGACGTTGGCCCGACGAACAGCCCCGTGAACAAGTAACTGAGACTGGGGTGGTTCTGCGCAAATCGCAGCAGGCTCGCAATCAGGTCAGGACGCTTCAGGAACGGGCTCTCGACCGCAGTCGGGCCCCCGAGGGTCAAGTGATTGCCGCCGCCGCTTCCGACTTCTCGCCCGTCCAACTGGTACTTTTCAGTACTCAGCCCGGCGTGATTGGCCGCGTCGTTGATGACTTCCAGCAAGTGCGTGTAGTCAGCCAGCTTTTCGGTGACCGGCAGGTTTACCTCAATGACACCCGGGTCGGGCGTAACCAGGCACTCCTGAATCCGGGGATCGCGCGGCGGCGGGTAGCCTTCCACGCGGATCTTCTGGCTCATGCTGACGGCCGTCGCTTCGACGGCGCTCAGTAATTCCAGGAAGTCATCGCCTGACGTAACCGGCGGCATGAAGATGTTCAGTGCACCGTCACGAGGTTCAACACACAGGCAGGTTCGGATGACTTCACCTGAGTCGTCTGACGGTTGAGCGCCGGGACTGACGACGTCGGTCGCGCGCTGAACTCTTTGCTGGCCGAAGTCGGGCAAACCCGGCTGCGGCATGGTTCGGTCGCGAAGGTGATCCTCGGGCGCGACACCGTGGATACGGTCAAGCGGCAGGCGCAGGCCCATCGGGCTGTCGCCGGGTATCAGGAAGCAGTGCTTGCGGCGGAAGCTCCACTTGCTTGTTTTCCAGCCGCCCTCTTCGCGGCGCAGCGGAATGGCGTAGCCGACTTCCTTATTAAGGCCCCTTGAGAGTGCGCGCGCGAGTTGCCTGCGCTCTTCGGAATCGCTGAGGTCGGCCGTGAGTGGGTCCACGTCGGTGGGTAGATTTTCTTCGCGCGCCAGAAAGACCCAAGGGTCTTCGAAGCCAGCGATCAGGTCGCTCTTAACGCCGAGCTCATTGGCCAGATGCTGCGCAAACTTGCGCGCCTGTGCGATCTCCGGCTCGGTGCACAGTACGGGTTCGGAGCCGGGTTGGCGGTCCGAAAGGTCAAGCAACTCTGAAGCCTGCCAGCAGGGTAAGCCATCGGCCCGCCACAACAGGCGGAGTACCCAGCGCGGCAGACTTTCGCCCGGGTACAGCTTGCCCATGTGCTGCATGACCAGTGGCTGGTCACCGAGGCGCGTCTGGAGCTGGCGTGCCAGCCGCAGGCCCTGCCGCCACTTACTGTCACCCAGCGCCTCGGTGTTCCATTCCGGCAACCCCGGGTGCTCACGTGATGTCCACGTCGGCTCGCCGCCCATCGTGAGGCGAAGGCCCTGGTCGATGATTGCCTTGTCGGCGCGTTCGCCTGCAGCGCAAAGTGCTTCCCACTGCTCGTCGGTGTATGGCTTGCGCGGGCTTGGCTCGTGACCCAGCCGCGTGACGCTCATTTCAAACTCAAAGTTTTTCGCGGCGATACTTGATGTACCGGCAATCGGCGCTGCCAGTTCGGGGTTCACGGTACTGGCAAGCGGGATGTGCCCTTCACCACAGAGCAGCCCGGAAGTTCCATCCAGCCCGACCCAGCCACCGCCCGGGATGTACGCCTCGGCCCAGGCGTGCAGGTCCAGCACGTCGCTGGACACGCCCTTGGCGATGTCCGGAATGTTGCCTTCGTCGGCAAGCTGCACGAGATAGCCGCTGCAGAATCGCGCCGCGATGCCGTGAGTACGCAGGCAGTCCACCAGCAGAATCGCGCTGTCGCGGCATGAACCGGAGGCCTTCTCCAGCGTCTCTTCGCTGGTCTGGATTCCCGGCTCATTGCGGATGATGTAGCGAATTGATTTTGCAACGTGCGTGTTCAGCGCGACGAGGTAATCCGTCGGCTTGCCTTCAAACGGAACTTGATTGACGAAGGCGGCCAGTCGCGCAGACGGCTTGGCATGTTTCAGGAATGGTGTCAGCTCGGCCTGCATCCCGTCGGGGTAGTCGAACGGTACTTCGGTGCAGCGGTCATCAATGAAGAAGTTGAACGGATTGACCGGGCGAATGTCGAACGATGCATCGACGGTAACGCAGAACTCGTGTGGTTTGACGCCCTTGCCGAAGGTGAGGCGCGCAATCTGGTTGCCCCACGGGTCGTACTGCCATCGAACTTCGCACTCTGGCGAGATGTCGAGATTGTACGACAGCAACTTCGCCCGGGCGTGTTCCGCCGGACGCAGGCGCACCAGCTGCGGGCCGAGAACAACTTCCGCTCCATAGAGGTAGCGGGTGACATGTTTGATTCGAACGCGCATTGGATTTACTGCCTTGCTGAGAGAGCCCCGCGGGCACAGAGTCCCAAAAGCGGGGGAATAACAGTACAATGCCCGCGACTATCTACCAATGGCATGGACTGGAGCGTTCGTGGCTGAGAGCAAAAAGGCGCCCAAGGGGCGCGGCAAACAGGCAGCCGCGAACAACGTATTTTCAGGCTACAAACCACTGGGCAACTGCTTCGACGAGCTGTTCGGCGTCGACGGTGCGCCCCACGGTGCGCTGGGTGCGCTTGTAAACTCGATTGATTCGATTGGTGCCGGTGAGTTCAAAGCGCGGCAGAAACTCGCCAACGCGGCGTTTCTGAAGGGCGGCATCACCTTCAAGGTTTACTCGGACAAACGGGGCGAAGAGAAGATCTTTCCCTTCGATCTGATTCCGCGCCCTGTATCCGGCAGCGACTGGCCTCGTCTTGAGCGCGGTCTCACGCAGCGCATCCGTGCACTGAACATGTTCCTTGCGGACGTCTACGGCGAACAACGCCTGCTGAAAGAGAACGTCATCCCGCGCGAGCTTGTTGAAGGCAGCAAGGGATTTCTCAAACAGGTCAAAGGCATCAAGCCGCTGAACGGCGTGTATGTGCACGTAGCCGGCATCGACCTGATCCGGCGTCCGGACGGCAGCTTCTGCGTGCTTGAAGACAACATCCGCACCCCCTCCGGTGTCAGCTACGTGCTGGAAAACCGCCGCATCATGAAGCGCGTGTTCCCGAAGGTTTTCACACAGGCCAAGGTCCGCAACGTAGACGAGTACCCGTTGCGACTGCGCGAAGCCCTGACCGGCGTCGCCCCCGAAGGTGTGGCGCCGCGTCTGCTGATCCTGACGCCGGGGCCGTTCAACTCGGCCTACTTTGAGCACAGCTTCCTCGCCCGCAGCATGGGGTGTGAGCTGGTACAGGGACAGGACCTGTTCGTCTGGCAAGACAAAGTATTCGTCAAGACAACCAAGGGCCCGCAGCGCGTCGGCGTCATCTACCGCCGCGTCGATGACCAGTTCATGGACCCGAAGGTATTCCGCCCCGACTCATTGCTGGGCGTGCCCGGAATCATGGGCGCCTACGCGAAGGGTAACGTTGCATTGGCCAACGCAATCGGCAACGGCGTGGCCGACGACAAGGCCGTGTATCCCTACGTGCCGGACATGATCCGCTTCTACCTTAGTGAAGAGCCGATCCTTGATCAGGTCGAGACGTTCATCTGTGCCCGCGACAAAGACCGTGAACATGTACTGGCGAATCTGTCCAGGATGGTCGTCAAATCCGTCGACGAAAGCGGCGGCTACGGCATGTTGATGGGGCCGCAGGCAACCAAGAAGGAACGGGACGCATTCGCGGAACAGATTCGCGCCAACCCGCGCGGCTACATCGCACAACCTCGTGTCGAATTCAGCACGTGCCCGACGTGGTCGGGGTCCGATATGCGGCCGCGCCGCGTTGACTTGCGCCCGTATATCGTGACAGGCAAAGATTCCTGGGTGCTGCCCGGTGGGCTGACTCGGGTTGCATTGGTTGAAGGCAGCTACGTGGTGAATTCGAGCCAGGGTGGCGGCAGCAAAGACACATGGGTGATGGGATGATCTCACGCGTGGCAGACAGTTGCTTCTGGCTTTACCGCTACATGGAGCGCGTGGAGAACGTCGCACGCCTGCTCGATGTCAATCTATTGGTTGTACTCGACACGCAGACGAACGACCAGGAACGCTGGCGCCCCGTACTGATCGTGGCCGGCGAAGAGCCCCGCTTCATAGAGAGGTTCGGCGCGGACTCGGCCGATGACGCCCAGGCGGTTCAGAACTACATGGTGTTCGACGAAGAGAACCCGGTGTCGATCATGAGTTCGCTTCGCTGGGCGCGGGAAAATGCCCGCAGCATTCGCGACACCATCAGCCTCGAAATGTGGGAAGCGCTGAACGCCTTTTGGCTGTGGCTCGGTGAAAGCGGGCAGAAGAGCTTCGCCAGGGACCCGCACCAGTTTTACTCCGAGGTCAAAGAGCAGTGCGCGCTGTTTCACGGGCTGACACACAACACCGTGATGCACAACGACCCGTTCAACTTCATGCGGCTTGGCATGTTGCTGGAGCGCGCCAGCCAGACCGCCCGTGTGCTCGACGTGAAGTACCATGCCATGGGGCCGTCGCGCCCGGACAAAGAGTCGCTCGAAGAAGGCATCGAGTGGATCGCGCTGTTGCGGTCGTGCTCGGGCTACGAGAGTTTTTTCAAGAAGTCCGGCGTGCAGTTCGGCGGACCCTCGATTGCAGGCTTTCTGATTCTTGAGCCCGACTTTCCGCGCAGCATCCTGCACTGCATCGGGCGTGCCGTAAACTTCATCCAGCGGGTGCGCGGAGCCGATTCCGGGCCAATCGGAGAACAGTCAGCGGAGTTGCTGGGCGCGCTTCACGCACGACTGGCGGATACGAAGATCGAGGATATCACTAGCGCAAAAGCCGGGATTCACAAAGAGTGCACCCGGATCGTCGAAGAAACCGCCAGGATCTGCGAGGCCATGCGTCTGGATTTCTTCGACCCGCCACTGCCGCAGATGGCAAAAATGATGAAGATGGGCAGCATGACCCAGGGCCAGAGCTGACACGTTCGACTGTCTGCGGGCGGCCTTGGAAAGCGGAGCCGCGTTGAGCCAACTTCTTGCAATGTCTTTCGATGGTTTGTCATCGCCGTCGATCACCCTGAAACCCGCCAGCCTTCAGACAGCGGACCAGCCTTACGGCTGGGGTTTCGCCTGGTATCCGGGCGGTGACACCGCTTCGGTTGTTATTAAGGACCCGACCAGCATCGGCGAGAACGCCATGACGAAGGTGCTGCGAGACTGGGAGAGATTCCAGAGCAACATCTTCGTTTGTCACATCCGCGGCGCGGCCCAGCGCATCACGCAGCAGGACACCCACCCATTCACGCGAAGCTACGCCTCGCGCGACTGGGTATTCGCCCACAACGGCGACCTCGTTGGCGACCTGGACGCGGCATTTCCGATCACGCCGGATTCGCCCTTCGAGCCAATCGGGCTGACAGACACCGAGCACGCGTTCTGCTGGCTGCTGAACCAGGTTCGCGCCGCCGGTGCGCGCAGCCTGTTTGATCTCGGCTGGGATAAGCTCTACGGTTACCTCACCGAGCTGAACAAACACGGGACTGCCAACTTCCTTCTCAGCGACGGACAGGATCTGGTCGTCTACCACGACAAGGCTGGCTTCAACGGGTTGCACTGGACACGCAGGCTTCCGCCCCACAAAGAGACTTTGCTTGAAAACGACGAAGTTGCGCTTGAGTTGTGCGACGGCGTGGACTCCAACCGTACGGTTTGCGCAGTCAGCACGGAAGTATTGGCGGGCGACGACCTGTGGGTTCCGTTTGCCCGTGGCCAGATGCTGGTCATGCGGCGCGGCGCCATCGTCTGGAACAGCGAGGGCGCTTCCATCACACCGAAGCTGATTGGTGATGGCCCGAGTGTCCAGCCAGGCTCGGCGCGTCCGCACGTAACGGCCGGTGTGCCGCTGGCTGCGCACGTTGATGCAAAGCCAACCCAGCCGGTCTCTGGGCGAATGAGCCCGCTGGCGAACGGCATTCGAATCTTCAATGTGTTGCACGAAACCCACTACACGTACCAGCACGCCGTAGAACGATCATCTCACCTGTTCCGCTTCAAGCCGGTTTCGGACGCGACGCAGCAGCTGCTTAGTCACGAACTGACAATCAACGTTGACGGGCTTCGCCATGATTTCGATGACGTGTTCGGCAACCCCGCCACGCGGCTTGAGGTCGAGACCCCGTTCAAAGACATGCGCATTGTCTCCAAGTCCGTGGTTCGTGTGGACGGCACAGGCTGCGCGCTGCGTCAGTCACCCAGCCGGCGGCTTACGATTCCGCTGGTGTGGATGCCGTGGCAGCGCCAGATGATGACACCCTATCTGCTTCCGCCGGAGTTGCCGGAAACGCAACTTACGGAACTGTCCGAATTCGCCATGAGCTTTGCCGAGCGACAGGACTTTGACGTGCTCGAAATGCTCATCGATATGAACCTCACGATCTACAAAGACTTCCGCTACGTTTCAGGCAGCACCCGCAATGAGACGACGCCGTACGAGGTGTTCGCCCAGCGCAAGGGCGTATGCCAGGACTTTGCCAACCTGTTCATCTGTCTGGCGCGGCTTCTCGGTATCCCGGCCCGCTATCGCGTGGGCTACATCTACACCGGCGCGAACTATCAGAACAAGGTTCAGAGCGAAGCCAGCCACGCATGGACAGAGTTGTACCTGCCCTGGATCGGCTGGCGCGGGTTTGACCCGACCAACGGCTGTGTTGTCGGCAGCGACCACATCCGCATCGCGTCAGGCCGCAACTACAACGACGCCACGCCGACATCCGGAACGATCTACGCAGGGGGCGGACCCGAGCACTTGAGAGTTAACGTGAAGGTCGAAATCGCAAGCGAGTCCAAGGCGCCTCCGCCGGGCACTGTGAGCTGAGCCGTGCTCTCCGACACGATGAAACTGGCGCTTACCGAAGCGTATGAGCAAGCCCGGCAGGCAACCGGCGGGCGCGTCGCCGATTATATCCCTGAACTTGCTACCGCTGACCCTGCACTGCTGGCCGTTGCCGCCTGCACTGTTGACGGGACTGTCCACGCGCTGGGAGACGCCGACCACGAGTTCACGATTCAGTCTATATCCAAACCTTTCGTGTACGCGCTCGCCTTGGCCGATTACGGTGCTGAGGCCGTGCATCGACGAGTCGGCGTTGAGCCAACCGGCGACGCATTCAATTCCATCATTCGACTTGAGCAGGGTACTAACCGCCCGCACAACCCGATGATCAACGCCGGCGCGATTGCAGTAGCCAGCATGATCCAGCCCATGGGCGGCCAGTCTGCGCTTGATCGTGTGCTTGAGTTGGTCGCCCTTGCCGCCGGGCGGGATCGTGTTCAGGTGGACCTGCCGGTAAACCTGTCAGAGGAAGACTCCGGACATCGCAACCGCGCTATCGCGCACCTGATGAAACACTTCCGCATGTTAGACGCCGACGTAGAGCAGACACTGGACCTGTATTTCCGGCAGTGCTCGATCCTGGTCAGTTGCCGGGATCTGGCCGTCATGGCCGCGACGCTGGCCAACCACGGAGTGAATCCGGTTACCGGAAAGCGTGTCATCCCGGCGGCGGTCGTACCCAGCGCTCTGACAGTCATGCTGACCTGCGGGCTGTACGACTCCGCGGGCGAGTTTGCGTTTCATGCAGGCGTTCCCGCCAAAAGCGGCGTAAGCGGCGGGTTGATTGGTGTGTCGCCTGGAGTCGCAGGCCTGGCCGCGTTTGCGCCGCCGCTTGATGAACGGGGCAACTCCGTGCGCGGTATGCGCGCCATGCGCCATCTGTCGAGCGCACTGGAGTTGCACTCGTTTGGCAAGAGCGCCAACGCTTGCCCGATGAATGACCTGCGGCAGCTGCTCGCCAAGGCTCATGCCGACGCGCTCAATGATCGCGGCGGCGCGGTTGCGACCTACATTCCCGAGCTCGCGGAAGCAGACCCGGAACTGTTCGGGCTGGCGATCTGCACTGTCGACGGCGAAGAATTCCATGCCGGAGATGCCGACACGCCCTTCACCCTTCAGGCGGCGGCCAACCCGTTCACGTATGCTTTGGCGCTGCAGGTGCATGGCGTAGAGGCACTGCACCAGCGCGTTGGATTCGAGCCGAGCGGCAATCCGTTCAACGCGATCGTGTTGGACCCTGACACGAATCGCCCGTTCAACCCGCTCTCCAATGCCGGCGCCATCGCGACCTGCGGGCTGATCCCCGGCAAGGATGCGACCGCGCGCCTGAACCATGTGCTTGCGGGGCTGGGCAGGTTCGCAGGCGAGCCGCGCATGAAGGTGGATCTGCGTGTGCTCGTGGCCGAGCGCGAGGCCGGCGAGCGCAATCATGCAATCGCCTGCCTGCTGCGGAACTTTGAGGTCGTTGCTGATGAAGAAGCGGCGCTCGACCTGTATCTCCAGCAATGCTCCGTGGTCACAACCACCAAACAACTTGCGAGGATGGGGGCCACACTGGCCGCAGGCGGCAGGAATCCAGTCACGAAGGCCGACGCGCTCGACCCGGCTTACGTGAAACACGTATTGGCGCTGATGTACACCTGCGGGCTTCACGACGGTTCAGGTCAGTTCGCGTTCGACGTCGGCATTCCGGCCAAGAGCGGCATATCGGGCGGGCTCGTTGCCGTCGTCCCCGGGCGGCTGGCGATAGCGGCGTATTCGCCACGGGTCGACTCAAAGGGCACCAGCGTTCGCGGGGAAGCCGCAATGCGCGCGCTGGTGTCAACGCTTGAGGCAGGGACCTTCGGGACGCTGTGATCCGCGCCGCTCAGCCCCTGTTGCTTACGTTGACCAGGCAGCGCAGACTTCCGAACCATCGGTAGCATGTCGTGCAGTTGACGCGCCGGACCTCAAAACCGGCCTCGCGCCAGACTTTCTCCGCGGCTTCGTTCAGCTTGCGCGCGCCGTCGATCACAGGCATGTACACCGTGCGCTGCCCGTCGCGCTCGTCCAGCACGCTGTTCAGCGTGGTCAGAAAAGTGCGACCGTCCTTGCACGGCCCCACAGGAACGCGGATGACTTCATATCCCGCGTTGCGGCACTGCTCGGCCACGGAATCAAACAGCGCCTGTGTTTCGGCACTGAAGTCAGCGGCGTATGGCAGCGGCAGCGCGGCGATCTCTGCGTCCGTCAGCAGCGCCTTCGCCATGGACGGATCGCCGACCATCACCCGGCGTTCTCCCAGGGTCATCATGTACATTCCGGCGTGGTGGTCCGGTGCGTCCTCCAGCAGCACGACCGTGCGCCCGGTGATTTCACGCAGGCGGCGCAGCAGCTCAATTTCCGTCTTTACTGTCACTTGCAGGTTGCGCAGGCGCACGTTCGGGGTGACGAACGCGGTTTCGTGGTCGCACACGAAGTCGCCGCCGTCGAAGTACAGTTCGCTGCGGGCGCTGTCCAGGTTCGCGAGCGCGCCGGCCAGATCGTCGCCGATGCCTTCGTCTCCCTTGCGTTCGGGCCAGGCGTCGGCGCCCATTTCGCCGCGCGGCGAAAGCAACGTGAACGCCGTTGCATCGCCCGCGGGCTCAAGCGCGATCCAGCGGTCGCGCGACCATGATGTCATGGGGTGGTCGGCAAATACGGGGTGCAGACGGCAACGCACCTCACCCACATGGCCTGCCAGCTCGTCAAATGCGGCGCGGTCACGGCACACAACGTGCACCGTGACCGCTTCAGGCAACTGGGTCAGAAAGTCGCGGTAAGGAGCAGCCACGATTTCCGCCGAGTCCGGGGTGTACTGAATCACCAGCTCACGCAGCGCGCCATCGCAGTCGCTCAGTATCGGGCCGACAGTGGACTCCGCCCGGGCCTCGTCCTTGTCAAGCAGAGGCATGACAAGGAAGGCCGCGAGCAGCCCCAGGGTTACCCCCAGCGGCCAGTAGTACCACGACAGTTTGCCCGGCACGCGCATGACTGGTCCTAGTTCGTGTTGCGGCGTGCCACTTCTTCAACGGCCTTGCGCAGCTTGGCTTCCTTGGACAGCACGTCAGTCGCGCCAGACATACGGAACGATGTCGCGTTGTGTTCCGCGATGGCGGTGCCCGTCTCAAGGGTTACTGTCTTGGTTTCGCCGGCCGCGAGGGTTACTTCCGTGGTCTTCGTCCACACCTCAATGGCCATCGCAGGCATACGCCCGCGTGACTCAAGGTCACGGGCAAACATGGAAACCTTGACGCTTTTGACGACTTCCTTGTCACTGTCGTTCTTGACCGTGAACGTCAGCACCGGCTTGTCGCCTACCGTGTACGTTTCCTTGTCCGCGGTCAGGGTGATCGTGCAGTTGTCCTCTTCCAGCTTCGGGGTAGAAATTTCGGGGCTTACTTTTGCCAGGGTAGCCGCGTTCTTGGCGTCTTCGCCGTCTTCGGCCTGTACGCCGTTGGGGCCCATGAAGGCCAGCGTGGCGAGCATCGTAACAGCGGCGATGCCCAGGATGCTCAGGGTGTTTCTGCCAAGGTATTTCATAGCACTGCTCCTTTTGGTGTGTGGCCCCCGTGGCCACTGTTGAAGTATACGCCCCGGAAAATGCACTCCGTGTAACCGTGGTGTAAAACCGGAAGCCTCGGTGTCGTGTACTGCCTTGAAACGGCCAATTCGGGGACACGGTTCCGAATATTCCGTGATTATTCGGCGTTGCCCTGCAATTCAGGCACGCGCGGGCGCTGCAAATTGCGGAAAACCCCGTGTGGACAGACGGGAAGGCTGCCCGCAGACTCGCGACGGAACACCAGACGGGACGCGCACATGCCAAAAACCGCCGTAAAGCTGGGCACAATCCAGGAAACGCTGCTGGTGCCCCTGTGGGCAAGGGCCCGCGAGTCCGAAGAAGCGCAGCCGGTTCTGCACGACCCCAAATCACGCGAAATTCTTGCCAGCCTGGACTACGACTTCTCGCCCCTGGATGGCGCCCGGGCCAGCCAGCTAGGCTGCTGCGTGCGCGGCGCGCAGGTTGATCGCTGGGTGCGGGCCTTTCTGAACGACTTTCCCGAAGGCACGGTCATTGAATTGGGCGTCGGGCTGAACAGCCGCTTTGAGCGCGTTGACAACGGGCGCGCGCGCTGGTTTGAGCTCGACCTCCCCGACGCCATGGACCTGCGGCGCCAGTTCTTTGAAGACACAGACAGGCGCACGCTGATCAGCGGTTCGGCCCTGGACGACGACTGGCTTGCGCAGGTGCGCGCGGAATCCCGGGGGCCCTGGTTCATCGCCAGCGAAGGCGTGCTGGTGTACTTTCATCCGGAAGAGGTCCGCGCCCTGTTTGCCCGCATGGCCGACGCACTGCCCGGCGGGTTGTTCGCGTACGATTCCATGACGCCGCTGGTGTTGCGCCACCAGCGCCGCCACGACGCCATGCGTTACTTCGAGGCGGAGTTCACGTGGTCCGTGAGCAACGCGCGGGAAGTGGAATTCTGGGACGACCGCTACCAGATACTGGATGCACGCAGCTTCTACAGCATGTTGTATGCCCACCCGAGGCGCCTGCCGGCCTACTACCGATATCTTGGACCATTGCTTGGCGCGGTCTATCCGCCCCTGAAGCGCGCCTATCACGTGAATCTGATGCGCCTGGGCTAAAGCGGCCCGGGACTCGAGTTGGGGGAGACGGAGCGACAGAAGTCGGGAGGCGGGAGTAACTGCAGGCCTTTCACTCCAAACCGACCTTCGACGATCATCGGCCTTGCCGGACTTTTGCGAACTTGGCGACCATTGCGAGAGGCAAATCGCGAGCGGCCTATGTCGCCCCTGCCGGGGCTCCATGTGTTGTTGGCGCGTCAGTCCCGGCGCTTACGCACCGGGCTGCGTTATTGCGCCCGCGCTGCGGGCTTGGCGTGTGTTGACACGTCAATATGCGATCATCGGCCTTTGACCTTTGACAATCAACCGTCGACCATCAACGATCGACCATTGACCGTCAAACACCGATCACCAGCAACAGGCCGCTAGCTTACGCGTCGCGCTCAAAACGCAATCTTGCCCGCGTCGTCCACGTGCAAGTGCAACGTGATATCGCGCAGGTCCGGGTTTGCCGCCAGATGCCGCGCAATCGGCGTTACCACGCGCTCCTCGATGGCCCGCTGCAACGGGCGCGCCCCGTAGCGACGGTCAAAGCCGGCCTGGGCAACAAGGGCGACGACGCTGTCGTCCCAGGCCAGTGTGATGCCGGACCTTGCCAGGCCTTCGCGCTTTGCCAGCTCGCCCAGTTCTCTGGCGGCGATCCTGTGAATGATTTCTTCGCTCAGGGGCTCGAATGCCACGACGCCGTCGAGGCGGTTGTAGAACTCCGGGCGGAAGAAGCGCATGACTTCGGCGTCGTAGTCCGCACCGGGCTGGGCGCCGAAGCCCATCCCGCCGTTACGCCCGGCGCCGAGGTTGCTGGTCATGACAATGACGCTGCTCTGGAACGTCGTCACCCGCCCGAAGCGGTCCGTAAGGCGCCCCTCGTCGAACACGCCAAGCAGCATGTCGAACACGTCCGGCGAGGCCTTCTCAATCTCATCCAGCAGCACCACGCAAAAGGGCTGGGCGCGCACGCGTTTCACGAATTCGGCAGCATCACCCCTGGCGTCCGATACCAGGCGTTCGCTGGCGCCGTAGCCCGCGTACTCGCTCATGTCCAGGCGCACCAGACGGTCTCCGCTTTGTCCGTGCCCGAACAGGTAGTCCGCCAGGGCCCGGGCAAGCTCGGTTTTGCCGACGCCGGTCGGGCCGCTGAAAAGCAGCACGCCCACCGGGCGGGCGGGGTCGTTCAGCCCGGCCTTGAACGTGGTGACCACTCCGGCGGCGGTGCGGCAGGCGGCGTGCTGACCGATGACGCGCGAGGACAGGTAGGCAAGCACCTCGCTTTCGCCCAGGGGCACGTCGTCGCGCACGAGGTGCTGTGGAAGCCCCGTCTGCTCGACGAATCGCGCGGTGGCCGTGGACGTGTCAAGGGCAGTCTCCGTTGCCGCGGCGCGCTGGATCAACTCGGTCAGGAAGCCGGCGGCCTTGCCCGGAAACGCGTCGTAGGGGCGGAAGCGGCGGAACAGGCGATACACGCCGTGCACGAGGTCGTTGCCGGTCTCGACGCGAAGGTCGCGCGCGCCGGCCTGGGCGATGCGGTCAAGCACACGCGTGGCGCCCGTCGCGTCGAAGGGCTTGACGTGCATGACCTGAAACGCGTCCACCAGCCCGGGAAGCAGGCGGCGGCAGGCATCCAGTTCCTCGGGCGTGGCTTCGGCGATGACCTGCAGCTCGCGGTGGCTCATGTACGGCGCGACGAAGGCGCCTACGCTGTCGGCGGCGTCGTGCCCGCCGAGGCGCACAAGCTCAAGCAGGTTCTCGACGCACAGCACGCCGTGAAAGCCCTGCAATTCGACGATCACGTTTTCGAGGCGCTCTTCCCACTGGCCCAGGTATGGCGTGCCGGCGATCAGGCGCGAGCCGTTTGTCAGCCAGAACCGCCGGCGTTCCTCGTCGCCCGCGATCTGCCGTTCCACTTCGCGGGCCGCACTGACGAGAACGGACGTCTTGCCGACGCCCGGCGCGCCCACCAGCAGTACGTTGGCGCGGTCACGCTTCACGCGCTCGATCAACTCGGCGACTTCCCTGTCGCGCTCCCATGCGCGCGAAAACTGTCGGCGCACGGCGCGCTCGCCCAGCGGCTCGGCGATGCCTTCCAGTGCCTCATACGTGCGCTCTGTGCGGGGCTTGCGCTCGCGCGGCGTCGTGACCACCAGCTCGTCGAGGGTGTATTCCGCCGCGTTCAGATAGCGCGCTACGCGGGCCGGCGACGCGCCCCGGACGGCGTCGCGCACGTAGTGCGCCGCGAGTTCCAGAAGTTCTGCGGCTTCATGAAACGAGAACCAAAGCCCCATGGGCGGGATGGAACAAACGCGCAGGGCAGATGACATCTCGCCGTGAACGCACGGAACGGTCAGCTTGAGCGGGCTTGACGGGTGGCGCCGCCCGACCACGTACTCGGGGCGTACCTCGACCTGCACTCGCGTCAGGGCCGGTTTTTCCATTTCGCCCTCGGGCAGCATCCAGGGCTGGTTGCGCTGAAGCCAGGTCAGGTACTGTTTCAGTTGCGACAGCACCTCCCGCGGCGACGTGCCGACCGCGGCCGCCTCCGGCTGTTCCACGAGCGCGCCCGTGAACAGGCCCGCGTGGTCGCGCCAGATCAATACCGGTACGCGAGTTACGCTCATGCTTCGCCCTCCGGAACGTCGAAGGAGAGCATCAGCCATGTCCACAGCAGGCTCAGGGATGGGTGTTCCCGGGACACCTGTCCGCAGCGCAGGTCAAGGGCCTGTGCCGAGTTGTAGTGAACCTGGATGACGCGTCCGCACGGAAGGGGGTCGTCGTCCGGTGACGCGTCGCCGCGGGCCACACCCTCGGCCCATTCGCGCTGCCGTGTGTTCAAGTCCGCAAGGCGGGCGCCCGGGTCGTCGCCGGGCTCGATGGTCCTGGCGATCACCTGCACGGGCTGAAAGCCGCCTTCCCAGCACCACAGGTACAGCCCGGCCATAGCGCCGCACAGTGCCTCACCCAGATAGCCCGACACGACCAGCGCCACTTCGCCGGGCCGGCTGCTTTCAAGGCGGTCGACCCCGAGGTCAACCCGATGGCGCAACAGCGCGCTGAAGGATCCGGCCAGCCAGCCGGGGGCCGGGGAGTGGCGTCCGTTCACCGTGCGCAGAACCAGCAGTACGCGCTCGTCCTCGCGCGCCGGGCGCTCAAGCATGAGGTTCAGCAGCGCCGTGGCGGCGAGCAGGCGGCGCAGGCGACCGGTAAGCTGACTTTCGCCCGTGTCTTCAGCGCGAGCGCTCAGAAACCCTCGCAACTCGTTGGGAGTGCGCAATGCAAGCCACGCGTCGGGCGGGGCGGGAAGCGCCTCCGCCAGGGGGCTGCGTCGCGGCCGATTCTCGCTGATTGTGCTGGCGCCGGCTTCGGGTGGGGCGGGGCGGTCGGCCTGGGCTTCGCGCCAGTCCAGGAATCGCTCGACGGCGTTGTCGAGATAGCCCACCTGCTCGCGCAGGGCGAAGTAGCGGCGCAAGGCGGGGGTTACGGAGCTGCCGGGAATCGCGCCCTCGGGCGCCAGGCCGGCCAGCAGACTTTCGGCCTGGTTCAGCACGTTGTCCATGCGCGAAACCACGGCGTCCACGTTGTCCAGCGGCACGCGCACGCCCGCGCGGGGTGAGGGCGACTCGGCTTCCAGGGGTGTCAGCCCGACCGTGACATCATCGCCGCGCGCCATCAGGCGAACAATCGTCGGCACCTCCGGGTTGAGTTCCGCCAGACGGGCCGACAGGGGGCGCGTGAGTTGGCGTTCGATTTCGCGCTTGATGGCGCGGGCGCCAAGGCGCGGGTGATAGCCCTTGTCCACCACGCGCTCCATGGCCGGCGCGTCCACCTGCAGCACGCAGCGCCGCCGCGACAGCCCCTCGCGCGCGAACACCTCCTGAAGCTGGTGCTGCGCGATGGTTTCCACTTCGTCGCGCGTCAGGCGCTGGAACGGCACGATGCGGTCGATGCGGTTGAAGAACTCCGGGCGAAAAAACCGGCGCGCGGCCTGCGAGTACGCGTCATCCCCGCGCGATTCGTGCCCCGCGACGCCGAGGCCGCCGTCGGCTTCGCGCACGCCGAGGTTGCTGGTCATGATGATCACGCAGTTGCTGAAGTCGGTGGTGCGTCCGAGGGCATCGGTCAGGCGTGCCTCGCCCAGCACCTGAAGCAGCACGTCGAACGCGCCCGGGTGCGCCTTCTCGATTTCGTCCAGCAGAATGACGGCAAAGGGGCGGCGCCGCACGGCGCCGGTCAGCAGGCCTTCGGGCTCGCTCATGGTGCCTGCCAGGCGCGCCACACTTGACGCGTCAACAAACTCGTTCATGTCGAAGCGCAGCAGTGCCGCGGGGTCGCCGAACAGAAGCCCGGCCAGGGCCTTGGCGCTTTCGGTTTTTCCCACGCCGGTCGGCCCGAGAAACAGCAGCGAGCCCAGCGGGCGCCCGGGGTCGTTCAGGCGCGACTTCGCGACCGTGACGACGTCAACCATGGCCCGGACAGCGGCATCCTGCCCGACGATGGTGGCTCGAAGGTCGCGATCAACCTGCTCGCGGAACATGCGTGCGTTTTCATCGAGGAAGCTGACGCGCAGCCCGCTGCGGGCCTCGAACTCGTACAGCACATGCAGGCGCGTGATGCCGGCGTCACGATGCTTGTTCGCAAGCTGCGCCAGGAAGCCCGCCACCTTGCCCGGCATGGCGATCTCCCGCTGGTAGCGCCGCGTCAGGTCCAGTGCCGTCGGCAGCACGTCGTGCCCGAACCGGCAGTGAAAGCGTGCTTCCAGTTCGCGCTGGCTGTGAATCAGGATGCGCAGGGTTTCCTGCTCGTCGGGCTCATCGACCGGCACGACGTGGAACATGTCCGCGAACCCGCGGTCGAGCTCTTTAAGTACCTGCAACTGCTCCGGCGACATTTCCACCAGCAGGCGGGTTTCGTGCTTTTCGATGTGCGGCTTCAGCACCTGCGCGGCGCTGACGCGGCTGCTTGCCGAGATGCCGGCGCGAAACAGCCCCAGAATGTCGTCGAAGTACAGCACGTGGTCGCGCCGGCGACATTCGCCCAGGATGGCGTGGACGCGGTTTTCCCATTGCCCGACGAAGCTCATCCCCGAAATCAGCCGCTGCGGCGAAATCAGCCACACCTGTCCGCGCCGCCTGCCGCCGCTGGCTTTCGCCTCAAGGCCCCGCCGCACAACTTCATGCACCAGCGCCGTCTTGCCGACGCCGGATCGTCCCAGCAGCAGCACCGGCCGCCTGTCGGCGTCGCTCAACAGTGCCGAGAGCTCACTTACCAGCGCCTCGCGGCGCACGGCGCGATCCAGGTCGTCCGGGTACAGGGCGTCCACCAGGCGCCCGACCTTGTGCAGTTCATCGGCGCCATCCATCTGCGCAAACCCGCCGATCTCCGCGCGGTCCTGTCCGCGCGGCTGCACATGAAGCGCCTCAAACTCGATGCTCAGATCAAGCTGGCTGATCCAGGCGCTGCCGCGCACGGCGTCCTGCGCCGGCTCCACGGTGTCGAGCTCTTTTTCCAGCTTGCGGTAATGCGCCGTCAGCACTTCCTCGGCGCGGGCGGCAAGTTCTTCGCCGCGGGCAAGCTCGAACATCAGGTGGGGCAGGCGCGGCGTGAACGCCACGCGGCTTCCCGCCTGCTCAAAGACCGCGAACAGATACGTCGCTTCGATGCTGCGGCGCTTCAGCCGGATGCGCAGCTTCACGTGCTCTTCGCGCATGTCGGGGCACTGCGTCGTCAGCCCCAGCAAATCGTGACGGGGCTGCCGGGATTGCGCCAGCAGCATCGCGCGAAGGCTGTTGCGGACGGAATCGGTCGCGCGCTTCAGCTCGTCGCGAACGGCCTCCACCCCTTCCACAAACAGGGGACGAACGAAGTACTGGTCGGCGCCTTCGTGCCGGAACTTCTCCTGGTACAGGGGGATGGTCAGCTTCACAGCCCCACCTGCCCTTCCAGATGCCGCTCGAATCCGGCGCCGATGCAGCGTGTCAGCACGCCCTCCAGGTGGTTTGCGGTCCAGGCCACGACCTGCCCCAGCAGCTCGTCCTTCGCCTGGTGCTGCGCGAGGTCGTAGTGGCGGCGCGGGGGCAGCCCACCGGCCATTCCGCGCGGTACGGGCAGGTCCAGGTTCCAGAGGTCGCCGGCAAGCACCTGCACGTCCACGTCCACGGGGTCCGCATCGCCGCTGACACGAAACCGGTGGTTGCCCGCCTCAAGGCGCAGCATCAGCGCGATGTCCGCGCCCTCAACGCGCATGACCACCGCGCCCGGTTCCTCGCGCGGGGCGTCCAGAAAGTGCCCGGCGTCCATGGGCGGGAACAGCTCCGGATCGTCCGTCGCGGATTCCGGGGCGCGCGCATCGAGATCTCGCAGGCGGCGCAGGGCCGCCACGCAGGCGGAGTCAAACTCGGCCCGGCGCTGCAGCTCTCTGCGGTCGTCCGGCGCGAGCTCGCGGGTTGCCCAGCACAGGGTGGTGGACTTCGCGTGCTTGCGCGCCCATTCGCGGTAGCCCCTGGCCAGCTGGAACATCAGCTCGCTGTGATGCGAGTAAATGTAAAGCGTGGCGTCGTTGGTGCCGCCGCCTCCGCCGTTCACGCGCATCAGGTCGCGCAGGGCGTCGGCCCAGTCGCCGCGGCGGTCCTCCAGTTCCTGCCGGGCGGGCGGCTCGGTCAGGCGCGAGCGCACCAGCGCCCCGAGCCTGAGGCGATCCTCAAGCTCGCAGACGCGCTCATTTGCCGACTCGAACGCGCGCAGCACGCTGCGAGTCAGGGTCAGCCGGTGCCCGGCTTCGGCGGCGCGTGATGAAGGCGCACGGTCGGGGTGCTTGCGGCGCTTGCGGCGTTCCATATCGAGCGAGCGCCCAAGGCGATAGCCCTCGCTGCGCAGGCGCAGCAGCGCCTCCGACGCCAGGGCGACCTGCAGTTTGCGCCGCAGGTTCGTGGCTTCCTCACCCAGTTTCGACAGCCAGGCGTCGGCGCCCGCACGCGCCCTGGGGCGCGCGTCCTCGCCCGCCAGGGGGTTGACCTCAACGCGCAGTTCCCCGCCGACGACATCCGCGACCGCGTGCAGCGCGTACACGGTCGGCAGCGTGTTCAGCGCTTCCGCCAGCGGCACCAGCAGCTCGCGCTCGATCTCGCGCTTCAGGGGGCGGGCGCCCAATGCCGGCTGATATGCCCTTTCGGCAATGCGCTTGCGGGCTGCCTCGGTGACTTCGAGGCGGGTGCCCGTGTCGCGCAGGCCGGGGCGCCGCTCCACCAGTTCGATCTCCCGGTTCACGATCTGCAGCACGGAGTGTTCGTTCAGCGGCAGAAACGGCACCACTCGGTCAATGCGGTTCAGCAGCTCCGGGCGGGCGAAATCCCGCAGCGCCTTGCCAAAGTGCTGCTCGGCGTCCGGGTCCCTGTCGCCAAAGCCGATGCCGCCCTGCATGTAGCCTTCGGCCCCGAGGTTGCTGGTCATGATGATCACGGTGTTGCTGAAATCGGCAAGTCGCCCGCCCGCGTCGGTCAGGCGCGCTTCGCCGAGGATCTGCAACAGCAGGTCAAAGAACAGCGGATGGGCCTTCTCGAACTCGTCGAACAGCAGCACGGCGAAGGGCTGCTCACGCACGCGCGCGGTCAACAGCCCGTCTTCGCCGAACGCCCCGCCAATCAGGCGCTGCACCCCCGCCGGGTCGGCGTGTTCGCTCATGTCAAAGCGCGTGATGCGCCGTCGGTCATGGAACAGAAACTCCGCCAGGGCCTTGGCGGTTTCCGTCTTGCCTACTCCCGTGGGCCCGACGAACAGGAAGCTCGCCAGAGGCTTGCGCGGGCGCGCCAGCCCGGACTTGATGGTGGCCAGCAGGTCGCTGACGCGCTCCACGGCGGCGGGCTGGCCGATCACACGTTCGGTGAAGAACGCGCGGACCTCGGGCCCGACCATCGGCACGGACGGGTCAAGCATCAGGGTCGGCAGGCCGGTCTCGCGCGAGAACGCCGCGTAGACGCCGGTGTCGGTCACCGCTTCCGGCAGGTTGCGCAGGAACCGCAGCGGGCGACCCGGATAGGCCGAGTACGTGGCGTAGCGCCTGTGCAGGCGATCCAGTGTCGCCAGCGCGCCCGGGGTGATCCATTCCTGTCCCGCCGCCTCGGACAGCTCGTCCGCCGCTGATCGCAGAATCACGCGGGCGGCTTCGGGCTCGGGCTCCGGGACTCGAAGCGCATGGAACACGCCCATCAGGTGCGGGTCCTGCCGCTCGATCAGCGGCAGTTGCTCGGGCGTGCACTCGACGACGCACAACAGCTCTCCGCGCGCGATGAACGGGCGCAGAAACCCGGCGATGCCCTGCTGGATCATCATGCCCTTGCCCACTTCCATCAGCTCAACGAGGTTGCCCAGGTGCAGAATCGCGCGGGTGCGCGCGGCCTCGAGGCGCAGTTTGTCGCAGCGCTGCTGCCACATGCCGAAGCCCGACATGCCCGCCACCAGCCTTGAGCCGCTGGTGCCCCAGAACGGCGTGCTGGCGAAGTTCAACTCGTCGCGCCGGCGCACAAGCTCAAGAAACAGGGCGGTCTTGCCGACGCCGCCGGGCCCGACCAGCAGCACGCTTTCGGGGCGGGGCTCGGAAAGGGCCTCTGCCAGACGGCGGGTGAGCTCCGCATATCCGAAGGCGCGGGGCGGGGGCTGGGCCGTCAGGTCCTGCGCGACTTGCGCCAGCACGGACGCTTCCGCCGGCTTGCGGGAATCCTGCATGCCTTCCTCGCGCGGCGTGCGGATATCCGCGCTGAGGCGGCCGGGCTGAATGACAAGGCCGGTCTCGCGGCGCACGCGGGACAGCATCCACAGGTCCGCGGAGGCGTTCTCACGGTGCAGAGCCAGCAGGATTTCCTGACTTGCGCGCGGCTCCAGATCTTCGTGCCTTTCCGTGAACAGCTCGATCCCCAGCGCGGGGACACGGCACGACCAGCCGGCGCCCGGCACCTCCCAGACGGCGGCGCGGAAGCAAATCGGGAGTTGTCCCTTCCACAGGGGCGCGCCGCGTGGCGCGTCCAGGTTGACGGTGAATTCGCGGGTGTGGGGCTCAGAGGGCGCGGTGCGATGGAACAGCTCGATCGGGGGCTGCCGCTCCGCAATGGCGCGGGCATTGGCGGCGACGGCGCGGGTGACTTTGGCAGGGCTAGCCCCCAGGCGCGAAACTTCGGGAAAGTGCAGCGCCTCGCCGAGAACGGTTTCGTTCTCGAAGGCTCGCAGCAGCGTGTACAGTTGAAAGCGGCGCTCGGTCACGAGTGTCAACGGCTTTCGGTTGCAGGGGCGGGCCATCCTAGCAGGCGACCGCTTGCCGCAAACAGGCGCATGTGGATGATGACGCCCATGCGATACGAAGGGCGCATTTACCGCCCGCCCAGCGAGGCCAACAGCTACATCCTGCAGGCGACCATCGGCTGCAGCTGGAACCACTGCACCTATTGCGACATGTACCGCGACAAGCGGTTTCGCGTGCGCGACGCGAAGGAAACGCTGGCGGACATCGCACTGGCCGGGCAGGCGTACGGTGATCAGGTGGACAAAATTTTCGTGGCCGACGGCGACGCGCTGGCCATGTCGCTTGACCAGTGGGAGCCGATCCTGCGCGCCTGCCGGGAGACATTCCCGCGTCTGCGCCGTGTCAGCGCCTATGCGACCGCGCGCAACCTGCTGGCGAAAACCGAGCAGGAGCTTGGCCGGTTGCGCGAGTGGGGGCTTTCGCTGCTTTACATAGGCCCCGAATCCGGTGACGACGAAACCCTCAAGCGCATCGCCAAGGGCGGGAGTTTTGACGATCACGTAAACGCCGCGGCCAGGGCCCACGCCGGCGACATGAAGCTGTCGGCCATTTTTCTGCTGGGCGCCGGCGGTGTTGCGCGCAGCGCCGAGCACGCGGCGGGCTCGGCGCGGCTGGCGACGGCCATGAACCCGCGCTTTGTGTCGTGCCTGACCCTTGCGGTGGTGCCGGGCACGCCGATCGCGACGCTGGAAGAATCCGGGCGCTTTGAGTTGCCCGGCATACTTGGGTTGCTGGGTGAGCTGCGCACGTTCGTGGACATGACGCGACCCGACGACGCGATCTTCCGCACCAACCACGCCAGCAACTACCTGCCGCTGGCGGGCCGCCTGCCCCGCGACCGCGAAAAGATCGTGGCCGTGCTGGATGATGCCCTTAGCGGACGCATGCCCCTGCGCCCGGAATGGTCCCGCGGGCTATAGCTTGTCGCCGCAGGCGTGGCAGAACTTCGCGTCAGAAGCGTGACCCTCGGCGCCGCAACTCGGACAGGCCTGCGTGTTGACCGGCGTTTTGCGAACCCCGCGGGCGAGTTCCGCGCTTAGTACGCCCGTCGGGACGACAATCAGGGCGTAACCCGCAATCATCATCAGGGAGGCGATGGCCTTGCCGAGCGGCGTCTGCGGCGCGATGTCGCCGTAACCCACGGTGGTGATCGTGACGACGGCCCAGTACACGCTGGTCGGTATCGACGTAAAGCCGGCCTCCTCGCCCTCGATCACGTACATGGCGGAACCCACAATCACGATCATGACCAGCACGGTCATCAGGAACACGGCGATCTTTGGCCAGCCCGCGACCAGGGCGCGGCGCAGTTGGGTGGCCTCGCTCAGGAAGTGCGCCAGCTTGAACACGCGGAAGGTGCGCAGCAGGCGGATCGCGCGGATCACGGCGAAGGACTGGCTGCCCGGGAACAGCAGCGAGATGGGGGCCGGCAGAATGGCCAGCAGGTCGACCACGCCGTAGAAACTGAGCACGTAGCGCCAGGGTCTGCGCACACAGGCGAGGCGCAGTACGTACTCGAACGCGAACAGCCCCGTAAACGTCCATTCGGCGACGCGCAACCAGAGGCGCCAGGTGGCGTTGGCGCCGATTTCGGGGACGCTTTCGAGCATCACCGCCAGGATGCTGCCAAGGATCAGCAGCAGCAGCACGACGTCGAACGCCTTGCCGGCGGGTGTGTCGGCCTCGAAGATGACTTCATGGGCGCGTTCGCGCCAGCCGGCGTTGACGGGAGTTGCGTCCGGGTCGGTCATGCGGGCAATCTAGCGGCAAACGTCGCAGTTTGCACGCGCCCCGGGGCGGTACGTTGCCTCCGCCCTTTCGGACGAGGCTCTGCTACTTGTCGTCATCCATTGGTGCGGGGCGGTTGCGGATGAAACGGGTGACGGTGCCGGGCTCGGCTTCGGGCATATCTTCTTCTTCGTCGTCGACGGGCTCGAAATTCCTGCCGGCGGCAAGCCGCTCAACTTTGGCCTTCAGCTCGCGGAACTCGACCATCAGGTCCGGCAGGCGCCGCACCGCCGCTTCGCGCTTCATGAACTTGCGACCTTCGTCCGCGGGCAGGCCGGCCATCTTCATGCCGGGAGCCACGTCCTGCATCACGCCGGTCTTGGCGGCGACCTGCGCGCCCATGCCGATCGTGATGTGATCGCCGACGCCGACGTTGCCGCCCAGGCGCACGTAGTCTTTCAGCACGACGCTGCCGCTGAGACCGGCCTGCCCCGCGATCACACAGTTCTGCCCGATGTTCACGTTGTGGGCTACCTGCACCAGGTTGTCGATCTTGCTGCCGGCCTTGATTTCGGTGACGTCGAAGCGCGCGCGGTCAATCGTGGTGTTGGCGCCGATGTCGACGTCATCGTGAATATGCACGTGGCCGCGCTGCGGCGCGTGCACGAATTTGCCTGCGACAAAGTGATAGCCAAAACCGTCCGCGCCGATGACTGCGCCGGGCTGGATGGTGCAACGCTTGCCGATGATGCATCGCTCCATGATGGTCACGCGCGGGAAGACGATGGTGTCGTCGCCGATGGTCACCCCGTCGCCGATGTAGCAGTGCGGGTAGATGATCACGTTCTTGCCCAGCTTCACGTCAACGCCGATTACGGTAAACGGCCCGACGCTGGAGTTGTCCCCCATGTCGAAGTTCGGGCCGACCACCACGTTGTCCGCAATGCCGGGCGTGGGGCGCAACGGCTCCCCGCGCAGGGCTTTCACAGCTTTGCTGAAGGCGAGGTCGGCGTCAGCCACGCGCAGCACGTTCGCGCCCTGGGGCAACGCGACGCCCGGGGCGGCGATGATCGCGCCCGGTTTGGATTTCTCGAGCAATGGCAAGTACTTCTTGTGGGCAATGAAGCAGACCTGGTTGCGCTGGGATGCATCCACGCGGCCGACGTCGACGATGTCGATTTCGCCGTCGCCTTCCAGATTCGCCTCGCAGACCTGCGCGAGATCCTTCAGCTTCATGACGCCCCCTCATAAGGGGTCAGGGATCAGGGGACAGGTTCTAAGGGCCTGCCCCCGGCGCCGACCCTCTACTCTTCGCCCGGCTCTTCGGGCTGTTCTTCGGACTCTTTTTCAGCCGGTCTGCGCTTGCCGTCCTTGTCGAGCAGGCGGATCATCACGGCCTCCATGACCGTCGGGTCCACCGCGCTGCGCAGGGTCACCAGGAACAGATCACCCTTGAGCGGGAAGGCCTCCGGCGCTTCATAGTCGCCTGTTTCCTCATCGAGTGTCCCGATGTTCAGCCCGCGCTTGGTGGCCCGGACCGTGGCCCGTTCCCCCTCGGCCGGCTGGCCCTTGTCCAGAACTTCAACCGTGAACCTGCCCTTTTGGCCAAGGCGAATTTCGATCTCGCCCGCTTCGTTGCGCTTGAACGGGGTGTCGGCGCCGGTCGGTGTGAAGGCTACACCGCCGCGCTCGGCGGTCTTGTCGTAGGCAACCATGCTCAGGGTTTCGCCCCACAGCTCCTGGGCCTGGGTATCCACTTCCTTGGTGATGTCGTGGTCTTCCTCATAGTAGAGGACGGGGCTTACCAGCAACTGTTGCTGCAAGGCCTGGAAGTCATCCTGGCTGGCGGCGACATCCTCGATGTCACGCACGATGTTCAGCACCTCATTGTAGCCCTTCTTTTTGGCGATATCGCGGGCGAGGTTTTTCAGAGCTTTAAAACGCTCGATGCCGTAGTCGCGCAGGTCCGCCTGGGCGATCTGCTCGACTTCGAGTTTCTCCTGGTAGCGCTTGCGCTCAGCCTCGAGCTGGTTGCGCATGGCGTCGCGGTAAGCCTTGGAATCGACCTTGTTCTTGGTTTTGATTTCCTGCTCCGCGTCGATTCGCACCTTCCAGCGTCGGTCGATCTCATCGATGCTCTTTTCGACTTTCAGTGCGGTGTCCTGCTGGTAGCGCTTCAGAGGCGGGTCTTTCTTCAGCAGGTATAGAAAGTCCACGTAGGCCGTGCGGCGGGGCTCCGGCGTGGCGCTTGGCTGTGCGTCCGCGTTGGCGTTCAGCAGGACGCCGCTGGTAAACGCGCCGGCAAGCACGGCCACGAATAGCGCCACCATTGAAAGTCTGGTCCAGATACGCGAGTTCCATTGCTGCATGGTCGATTGCTCCAAGGCCCCACCCGGCGGAAACGTCCGCTCGTTGGTATTACGGGAAGACCGGGATGTTGCCACCGGAAAAGGCGGGTGTCACGCGTGGATTACGTACTTTCCGGGCGGTACAGACCGCGCCTGGGGCTTGACGCACTTGGGCGCTTAGTTACCTTTTCCGCCCGACTGGCCCATGGTGTAATTGGTAACACACCTGATTCTGATTCAGGCATTTGGGGTTCGAGTCCCTGTGGGCCAACCATTATTGCAGGACCGCCCGCGAAATCAGACGCGGGCGGTTTTCTTTTGTATGCATTCCTCGAACCCCAAATTGCGCGCTACGCGCGCGCCGCTCCGCGAAGCTGCGCTTTTGAGGCAGTCCGCAGGACTGCCTCAAGGTTCGAGTCCCTGTGGGCCAACCAAAACAAGCGCCCGGCAATTGCCGGGCGCTTGTTTTGGTTGGCGGGAATGGGGAAAGTCGATTCCCGATTCCCGCACAGTTTCCTAAAACCCCACACATGACTGAACCTGCACGCATCGGCATTGTGACCGTCTCCGACCGCGCCGCGCGCGGCGAATACGAAGACAAGGGCGGCCCGGCCATCGTGGCTGAGCTGACCAAAATACTGATCAGCGACTGGGAGGCCGTCGAGGTCGTGATCCCTGATGAGCGCAGCATCATAGAGGAAACACTGGTCGACCTGTGCGACGCGGAGCGCTGCTGCCTCGTCGTCACCACCGGCGGTACCGGCCCCGCCCCGCGTGACGTCACGCCAGACGCCACGGAAGCCGTGTGCGAAAAACTCATGCCCGGCTTCGGCGAGTTAATGCGCACGGAGAGTCTGAAATTCGTGCCGACCGCGATCCTGTCGCGCCAGACGGCCGGCATTCGCGGCAAAACACTGTTGATCAACCTGCCGGGCAACCCGCCGGCGATTCACGACTGCCTGATGGCCGTGTTCCCGGCCGTGCCCTACTGCGTCGATCTGCTGGAAGGCCCGTACCTGGAAACGGACGAGGCGTACTGCAAGGCTTTCCGGCCGAAGCACGCAAAGAAGAAGCCGTAGGGTTATTTGTCGTCGGAGTTTTCGACCACGGGCTCGGCGTGGGTGTATCCGAACTTTTCGACCAGCACCTGGGCCATGTAGTAGGGGTCGTCGAGGGCCTGGATTTCGTCTTCAATGCGCGCGTTTTCGTCTGCCTGGTGGTCGACGAGGCTTTGCAACTCGACCTGGCGGGTCTCAAGGGCCTGCTGCTCGTGATAGTTGGGGATCACGCTGTTGCTGACGCCCAGCCCGAAAATCACGAACATGACCGCCACGGCGATCAGACTGTAGTCGCGACCTTCCATACGCATCGACTCACGGGCGGACATGGTCCCTCCACGGTCAGATTCGGCATTCTTGTGGTACTTTCTTGAGCCCAACGGGGCGTTGCGACCGATGATTGTCTTGCTAGTGTTTCGCCTGCCCGGAGCCTGTCCAAGGGCGCCCTGATGAAAGCCAGCCATGCTCGTGATGAAATTCGGCGGCTCAAGCGTCGCCGATGAAAACCAGATTCACAAGGTCCTCGAAATCGCCCGTGGTCGCGAGTCACGCCGCCCGGTCATTGTTTCCAGCGCCCACAAGGGCGTGACCGACGCGCTGCTGAACGCCGGGCGTGCCGCCGCCAAGGGCGAGCCTGACGCCGCGCCCGTCGTCGACAAACAGCGCCGCGTGCTTAAGGGCTGCGGCTGCGACCACGACCTGCTCGACCCTTACTTCCGCGAAATCGAGGACCTGTTGCGCGGCATCAGCCTTGTGCGCGAGGCCAGCAAACGCAGCCTGGACTACCTGGCCGGCTTCGGCGAGCGCATGAGCGTGCGGGTAATCGCCGACTACTTCACGCGCAACGGCGTCAAGGCTGAAGCCTTCGACGCCTGGGACCTGGGCTTCATCACGGATGAGAACTTCGGCAGCGCGCGCCCCCTGCATGGCTACGAAGCGCGCATGACCACGGAGTTCAAGCGCCGTGTGGGCGCCGACGTGCTGCCCGTCGTGACCGGCTTCGTCGGCAAAACCAGCAGCGGCGAGATCACTACCGTCGGGCGCAACGGCAGCGACTTTACCGCCACCTGCTTCGCGGCGGGGCTCGGCGCCGAGGAATGCGAAATCTGGACCGACACGGACGGCGTCATGACGGCCGACCCGAGCCTGGTGAAAGACGCGCGCAGCATTCCGTTCATGAGTTTCGCGGAAGCAAGCGAGCTGGCGTACTACGGGGGGCGCGTGCTGCACCCGAGCACGCTGCTGCCTGCCATCAAGCGCAAGATTCCGGTGCGCGTGCTGAACACGAACCGCCCGGAGCACCCGGGTACGGTGATCACGGAAGAGGGCGGCGACAACCCGAACGTGGTGACCAGCATTGCCTATAAGGAAGGGCAGGCGGTCATCACGATCGAGAGCCCGCAGATGCTGGGACAGCCCGGCTTCCTGGCGAAAGTGTTTGACGTGTTGGGGCGCGAGAAGATCGACATTGACATGATCAGCACCAGCGAAATCAGCGTCAGCATGACCTGCCCCGGCGCGAGCAACCTGAACGAGGTTGTGAAGGCCCTGGAACACCTGGGCCGCGTGAGCGTTGTCAGTGAAAAGGCGATCGTCTGCGTGGTAGGCCAGAACGTGAAGAAGCAGCGCGGTCTGGGCGCGACGGTGTTTCTGGCCCTGCGCGACGCGGAAGTAAACGTGGAGATGATCAGCCAGGGCGCGAACAAGATCAACCTGAGCTTCCTGATCGACGACACCGACGTGGACAAAGCCATCCCGGCCCTGCACGGCGCGTTGTTCACCAAGTAGCTCCTGGACTCGTGAAGCAGGGCGGCGCTGGCGGGTTCGCCTATTTCGGCGGGAGTGACTCGACAAAACTGAGCGCGCGTTTCAGCCACGGTTTGATCTGCGTAGCGGTCTTGCAGCCTTCGCAGGCTACGTACACCATTCCCTTCATCGGCTTGCCTGTGAAGTCCATGGGTTGAGCGTGCTTGAGCTTCAGCACGCCCTCGTACTGCTCCGGCCCGACTCGCAGCATCAGTTTGTCGTCCACCACACCGGCGGCCATGTGCCCGTTGACGGTGAAGCAGAGCCCGCCGAACATTTTTCTCTCGGCGAGCCCCTTCCGCTTTCCGAACGACTTGCGGACGCGTTCCGCCAGGTCTTCGTTGTAGGCCATTCACGCACTGTACCTGCTCCGTTCCCACCATTGCCAGAGGCCCTCCGGTTTACGCGGCGGGCCTCACCCTGTAGAAACGCGCGCCGATAGGAGACAACCATGGCGACTCATGACTTTGATGTTTGTGTGATTGGCTCGGGGCCTGGGGGCTACGTTGCCGCGATTCGTGCCGCGCAGCTGGGGCTGAAAGTTTGCTGTGTCGAAGACAAGCACTTCGGCGGCATCTGCCTGAACTGGGGCTGCATCCCGACCAAGGCGCTGCTCAAGTCGGCCGAAGTCATGCACACCATCGAGCACAAGGCGAAACTGCTGGGCATCTCGGTCGGCAAGATCGATCCCGACATGGCGGCCGTGGTCAAACGCTCGCGCGACATCTCGGCGCAGGTGAACAAGGGGATTCAGTTCCTGTTCAAGAAGCACAAGGTCACGCCGTTTGAGGGGCGCGGAAGAATCGCGAAGAAGGGCGTCGTCGAGGTCACGGAAGCCAACAACCCGAGCGACAAGGCCGACCGCCCGAACAAGCCGGGCAAAGTCATCGAGACCATCAACGCCAAGCACATCATCGTCGCCACGGGCGCGCGCCCTCGGCGCTTCGACAACATGCCCTGGGACGGCAAGCGCGTGATCGGGCACCACGAAGCGATGGTCCTGGCAGAGCGGCCGAAGAGCGTCGTGGTGATCGGCGCCGGGGCGATCGGTGTTGAGTTCGGCTACTACTTCCGGGCGTTTGGCGCCGAGGTGACCATCATCGAGCTGATGGACCGCCTGGTGCCGGTTGAAGACGACGACGTCAGCAAGGAACTCGAGAAGTCATTCAAGAAGCAGGGCATCACGTCGCTGACCGGCACGAAGGTCGAGAAGGTCGAGAACAAGGGCAAGTACGTCGAAGTCACCTACGAGCGCAAAGGCAAGAAGGAGACTGTTAAAGCCGACTACTGCCTGGTCGCGGTGGGCATCACCGGCAACGTCGAAGACGTGGGTCTTGAAAAAGTCGGCGTGAAAGTCGAGCGCGGGTTCATCCCGGTTGACGGGTTTGCTCGCACGAATGTGGAAGGCATTTACGCCATCGGCGACGTGGCCGGCGCCCCGGCCCTGGCTCACAAGGCCAGCCACGAGGGTCTAACCTGCGTCGAAAAAATCGCCGGGCATGACGTGCAGCCGTTCAGCAAGGACGTGATCCCGGGCTGCACCTACTGCCAGCCGCAGATCGCCAGTGTCGGCAAGACCGAGCGCGCCCTTAAAGAAGCAGGTGTCGAATACAAGGTCGGCAAATTCCCGTATAAGCCGCTGGGCAAGGCGCTCGCGATCGCGGACAACGACGGTTTCGTGAAGCTGCTGTTCGACAAGAAGTACGGGCAGCTGCTCGGCGCGCATATCATTCACGGCGAGGCCACGGAGCTGATCAGCGAGCTGGTCATCGGCATGGACGTCGAAGTCACCAGCCACACGCTGATTCGCGGCGTCCACCCGCATCCCACGCTGTCAGAAGCCATCATGGAAGCTGCCGCCGTGGCCGAAGGCGAGTGCGTGCATCTGTAGGAAAAGAGCCGGCAGCAGTCGCCGCCGGCTCTCTTGATTGCATGAGCAGAGCCCCGACCTTTCGGTCGGGGCTTTTGTTTACTCGGCGGTCTTGTCTTCGCCTGCTATGTCGAGGACCATGTCGAGGTAGGCCCCCGCGGCTTCGGCGTTTTTGCCGGCAGCCGCGCCGAACTCATCGTTTGCGCGGTTCCATTCTTTCAGCACGCTTTCGGTCATCAGAATCTTGTTCTGCTTGGTGTCCTTGACCTGCTTCAGTTCCTCGACAATCGGCTTGCCTTCGGATTTGAAGGCCGCGACGTCGAAGCTGCCGCCTTGCAGAGCGGCCTTGTGTTTGTCGAGGAAGTCGATCCACTTTTTGGCGGGCGCGTCGGCCTTGGCGCCACAACCGGCGATCATTAGTGCAAATAGCGCAAACGCAAGCAGCCCGGATACTTTCCGCATGACTGGTCCTTTCGGGTATTTCTGTGGTGTGAGCGCGGGCAGGATAGCGGGCTTGGGGCGCGCGCGCAAACGCCTGTTATGGGGGCGGCGTCCAGCCCTCCATCATGTAGTCGCCGACTTCGCGGTAGGCGACCAGCGCCTCGGCATGGCGGGCCTGTCGGCAGGCGTTCTCGAAGTTCGTGTTCGCCTCCTGCCATTGTTTCAGCACCTTCTTTGTCGCCAGTGGGCGCCCCTCGGTGGCGTTGCGGTGGGCGTTGAGGCGGTCGGCAATCTCCATGCCTTCGCGCATGAAGGCGTCTTTGTCGAAAGTCCCGGTTTCAACGCGCTGCTGCTGGGCCTTCAGGAATCGGATCCATTCGCGCGCGGGCTCGTCGGTCGGCGACGAGCACGCGCCCAGAACGACTAGCAGCAACAGGGGCAGGGCAAGTTTCCGCAAGGCGCTTTCTCCCGGAATGCGAGGCGCAAGGTTATGGTTGAACACCCATGGAACGCCAGCGCGAAATCCAGCTTGATGTGCAGTGGCTCGGGCGGCGCCCCTACGCCGAAATCTGGGAGTTGCAGAAGCGGCTGCTTGAGCAGCGCATTAACAACGAGATCGGCGACACACTGCTGTTGGTCGAGCACGAGCCGGTCTTCACTTGGGGCAAGCGTACGAAGCCGCAGCATCTAGGGGCGGGCCAGGAGGCCCTGCGCGTGCTCGGGGCGGACACTTTCCAGGTAGAGCGCGGCGGCGAAGTGACATATCACGGCCCGGGACAGCTGACGGGCTACCCGATCTGCAACCTGGCAAACCTGTCCTGCGGGCGCGATTTACACAAGTACATGCGCGGGCTGGAAGAGATGGTTATTCGGGTGCTGGCAAGCTACGGGCTCGAAGGCGGACGTGTTGAGGGTTTGACGGGGGTGTGGGTGGAGCAGGCGGCAGGCGGCAGGCGGCAGGCGGCAGGAACGGCAAATGACCCCAAGCCCCAAGCCCTAAGCCCTACGCCCGCGGCGAAAGTTGCCGCCCTCGGCGTGCGCGTTCGCAAGTGGTGCACCATGCACGGCTTCGCGCTGAACGTGACGGACGAATGCCTGCCCTGGTTCAAGCACATCATCCCATGCGGCATCGGCGACAGGCCGGTGACCAGCCTGCAATCTTTGCTGGGCGATCCACCTGACATGGCTGACGTGCGAGGACGCGTAATCGAGACGTTTGGGCAGGTGCTCATGCCCGGGAAGACGAGCCCGGGGCGCTAGCCTTCGTCCTTGCACACGACCGATCCGTGCTGCAACGGGCTTTGTTCAGCTCGTCCAGGGGATGTCGCACGTGCCTGTACAATCCGGGTGTCCTTTAACGGAGAAGAAGTATGGACACGAAAACGGAACAACTGTCTGACAACGAAGCGGTGGCAATGCTCACGCGCGCGGCCGAGGCCGTGATGGATACGCTTGAGATGGCCCGCCAAGCCCTTGCCAAGGCGGATCGCGAGACGGCCGACAAGACGTTCCTGCACCGCCTCGACACGGAGATGCGCGAGGCGCGCCGCAGCAACGGCATCGATGAGCCGAAACTGCGCAGCGCGCACCCGCTGTATCCGCTGTGGTCGATGATCGCGAGGCTCAGCAAATCGCTGGAACGCATCCTCGCGATGACCAACCCGAAGGTCGCGTTCGAGCGCAAACTGGCCGAACTGAAAGCGAAGCAGCACCTCAAGGACGAGCGCAAGCGCGCGTCCCAGACCGCCGCGGCCTAGCAGCAGGGGACAGTCCCGAACCTCCGGGACAGTCCCCAAGAAAGCAAACCCGGCCCGCCCGGGGATTCGGTCGTTAAGCACGCACCCCGAAACCCTCAAATTCGGGCGGTTTAAGGGTCAGTGACCGCGCCCGGACAGGTGTTGACCCGTCAATGACCCACCCGGAACTCGGAAACGGGGCCATTGAGAGGGCAAACTCTGCATGACCCAGGTCACTCAAGCGGAATTTTACGCGTCGATAGTTTGAGCAACTCGAAGCGGCGAGTAAGAGACCGATGCTCCGCAACCTTGCGCTCCGGGCTCCCGTTGACCATATTCGGCGCCATGGCCAAATCCAAAACACCGGCGAAGGTCACGAAGAAGCAGACCCACTCCAAGGCTGGGGACATTCTGCTTGAGACGCGGCTGTCGAAGCAGCAGCAGCTTGAGCTGTTCCGCTGGATGATTGTGAACCGCGAGTTCGACAACAAGATCAGCCTGCTGTACCGCCGCGGCCTGGTGATCGGCGCGGCCTTCAGCAGCCTCGGCCAGGAAGCCTCCAGCTGCGCCAGCGCTTACGCCGTTGAGAAAGACGACATCATCGCGCCCATGATTCGTAATGCGGGCAGTACACTGGTGAAGGGACTTCCCGCGCGCGACTTTCTTGCCAACTACATGTACCGCACCAACAGCCCCACCGGCGGGCGCGACGGCAACACCCACATGGGCGACCTGCGCTACGGCATCATTGCGCCGATCAGCATGCTGGGCGCCAGCATCGCTCTGTGCAGCGGCTACGTGCTGGCGGCGCGTATGAAGAAGCAGAAGCGGGTTGCCCTGACCTGGATCGGCGAAGGCAGCACCAGCACCGGCGAGTTTCACGAGGACGTCAACTTCGCGGCCGTCATGAAAGCGCCCCTGGTCGTGATCATCGAGAACAACCAGTACGCTTACAGCACGCCCAGCGAAACCCAGTGCCTGGCGGAGAAGTTCAGCGACAAGGCTATCGGCTACGGCATCAAGCACGCGGTCACGATTGACGGGAACGATGCCAACGCGGTGTATGAGACCAGCAAGACGGCCGTGGACCGCGCCCGCGCCGGCGAGGGCGCCCAGATGTTCGAGGTGCTGACCTTCCGGCGCAAAGGCCACGCAGAGCACGACCCGGCCAAGTACGTGCCGGACGACATCATCAAGTACTGGGAAACGCGTGACCCGCTGATCCGCTACGGTGCTTACCTGAAAGAGCTCGGGTACATTGACGACGACGGCATCAACGACATGACCGAGAAGGTCAAAGCCGAAATCGAAGAGGCCGAGGAATGGGTGATGGCCCAGCCCAAGCCCGACCCGGCCACGGTCATGCAGGGCGTCTACGCCGACGAGCGCCACCCGGCCCACATGGACGACGAGTTCCTGTACGACCGCAAGTACCGCTAGGCGGATTGCTTTCAGCGCGGATGCGCGCGGCCGCATCCCCTTCGGGCTACGGCTGGGACGACCACAGGCCGCGCTTTTCGCGCCTGGCCAGGTCTTCCGCCTTCTGCAACCCTTCGCGCAGGCGCTCGTCACGAATCTCGCGCAGGTCACGAATCCGCACCAGGCCCTGGCTCAGCATGGCCTGGTTCACGCACACGTAGCCCCCGGGGATGTCGCGCCCGTCTTCATCCACCGCGCGCAGGTAGACCATTCCGTAAATCACGTCGTTCTGGAGGTTCGAGTCGAAGGCCGGGCGAATATAGATTTCGTCCTGTTTGGCCAGGTACTCGGCCATCCACTCCTGGGTCTTTTTGTAGGTGACAGGCGCTTCGCTTTCGGGCAGCCCTTCGACGGCGCTGAGGCGGATCTCGCGCTCGGTCGGCGTGTCGCCGTTGACAATCATGCGATCCGGCGGGATCAGGCGGGTGGGGCGGGCAATGATGCGCCCGTCTTCGTCAAGCACGAGGTCCTTGTCCAGGGCCGGTGGCTTGATCGGGTTGCCCTGCTCGTCAACCTCCTGTGTCACGCAACCCGTGAGCAGCAGGCACAGACCTATGATGATGCACAATCTCGTCATACCGTTTCCCCGATCCGTGTAACGCCTGACCCTCGCATACGTTGGCAACCTGCCCGCACCGGGGTAGACTGGTCGCAGCCCTTCCCCGCCCCCGCTCAGGTTTCTCATGGCAACCGACAATATTGCCTTCAAGCTCATAGGCCAGACCATCGGCGGGTGCAAGATCAGCAAGTTGCTCGGCACGGGCGGCATGGGGGCGGTCTACCTCGCCAACCAGACCAGCCTGGGCAAAGAGGTCGCGCTGAAGATTCTGGATGAGCGCTGGGCGTCCCACGAACGCCATGTTGAAGGCTTCCTGCGCGAGGCGCGCCTGGCCGCGAAGCTTGAGGACGAACACATCGTCCAGATTTATGACGTCGGCACGGACAGGCACTACAACTTCATCGTCATGCAGCTCGCCCGGGGCGAAAACTTGAAGGACCGTCTGCGCCGTGGCGCCCTCGAAATCGACGAGGCCCTGAACTACATCGAAGGCGTCGCCCGCGGGCTCAGCGTCGCCCACAACAACGGCATTGTCCACCGCGACGTCAAGCCCGGCAACCTCGTGATCGGCGAGGACGGCATGATCAAGATTCTCGACTTCGGGCTCGCGCGCCTTGAAGAAGGCGACAAGGACAAGTCGCAGGGCCAGTTCATGGGCAGCGTCGCGTACATGGCCCCTGAACAATCCGAATACATGCCCGTCGATTCACGTACCGACATTTACTCGCTGGGCATCACGTCCTTTCAGTGCCTGACCGGCGCCCTGCCGTTCCGCGGCGCAAACAACTTTGAACTCATCATGAAGCACCATTGCGAGGAGCCGCCCGCCCCGAGCATCGCCCGCCACGACATCCCGCTGACCCTGAGCCGCGTCGTGCTGCGCATGATGGGCAAAGACCCGGCCGACCGCTACGCCAACATCGACGACGTGTTGCTTGACCTGAAGCTCATGCGCCGCCACCAGTTGCCCGCAGCGCCCGAACCCTGGAGCAAACGCCCGCTGAACCCGCACCCGATTGACCTCACGGGCGTGAATTCGAACGAGTTGTACAAGAGCGCGCTCAAGGCCCAGCGCGCGGCGTTTACGGAAAACCTGCCCGTCACGCCCATGCGCGAGCTGCTGCCGAAAATGGGCGTTGTCTACAAGCCGGGCAATGAGCCCGACCTCGTGCCCGCCGGCTTCCTGGAGGTAAAGGGCGGCGACAGGCGCTATCCGCTGGCATTCGTCGCCATGAAGGGCTTTGAGCTGCGCGACCTGAAGGGCGACCTCGAATATGCCGAACGCTTCCGGATTTTCAATCACGCCGAAAGACTTGTCATACGCGTTAAGGGGCAGAAGACTCTCGGCATTGTTGACGTGCAGCGCATGTTCGACCTGATGGAAGCCCTGCCTGCCGACCTGCGCCACCTGGCCATCGCCCTTGAGCCCGACTACACCGCCATGGGCAGTGACATCCGCTGGGTTGTGGACACCTACAACCTGCTGGACAAGCGCAGTTGCAGCTTCACCCTCATCGTCGGTTCCATGGATAATCACACCACCTTCGTCAATCTCGGCATCGACAGCCACATCAAGCTCGAGCTTGAACTCGAACGCACGGCCAGCATCAGCCTGGAGCGCCTGAAACCAACCGAGCTGCCCACACCCGCCGAAGACGACTCCGGCTACGTGAAAGGTGAAGACGAACCCGACCTCACCCCCGGCGCCTGGGCGCTGGTCGGCCAGATCCGCGAGCTGCTTACAGGCAACGAGCCCGTCGAGGCCGCCCGCGCCTGGAAACGCCTGACCGCCGAGGGACTTGACCGGCACCAGTTGCACGCGCTCAAGGACGTGAAGGATCGGCTGTATGGGGCGCTGCTTGAGGACGGCAAACAGGGTTTCGAGGCCGACGACCACGAAACCGCAACGGAGCGCTTCAACCTGCTGGTAGACCTTGAGCCCGGGCGCTACGAGGGGCACTTCTACAAAGGGCTGCTGCTCAAGGCCGAGGGCAAGCTTGAGTACGCCCAGGCCTTTCTGACCCAGGCGATACTCATGGCCCCTGACGAGCATGAGCTGTTCTATCACCGGGCCATCGTGCGCAGTCGTGTGGATGATCTCGATGGCGCCCTGCGCGACCTGGACATGTGCCTCACGCACAATCCCCGCAACGTCAACGCTTACTACAATCGCGCAAAGCTGCACAAGCGCATGGGGCGCGACGACCTGGCCAAGCGCGACCTTGGAATGTACGAGCGCCTCAGTGGCAAAAAGGTCAGTCGCAAAACCCAGCCACCACGAACAACCAAGGCGGCCGAAACCGAGGGCTGAAAATTCCGGGCCGGGACACTACGGCTTCAGATAACCCTGGCGGACTATCGCAGCGAGCTGTTTGCCGTACACGTTCACCAGCTTCCACAGCCCGTACAGCGTCGGCACACACTTGATCGGGTGCAGGAAGATCCACTTGAACAGGCGTCCGTAGTAGGGGCGCCCGGTCGTGTGATTCAGCGCCCCGAAATCCGGCAGCGGGATGCTCGGCGTGTCCACGCACACGCGCGCTGTCACCCACGGTATGCCGGCTTCGTTCGCGGCCTGGGCAATGCCGAAAGTTTCCATGTCCACACCCACGGCGTCATGCTGTTTGGCAAGCGCGGCCTTTTCTTCTTCCGTGAACAGGGGCACGTCCCCGACGCAGATCAGGCGGCCTTCGAGCCATTTGACGCCCACGGCCTCGCAGCCCTCGCGCAGGCGGGCAACGTGGCTCGCGTGCCGGGCGTCGGCGTCGATGTCGTCTTTCATTGCGCGCTTGTCCGCGACATCGCCGAGCATTCTGGTGCGGGCGTTGCACATCCATTCGTGCTGTCCGATGCCGTCAACGATCGCGCCGAAGGTGCCGGCGCTGACGATCAGCCCGGGGTCGCACTCGCTGATGCGCTTCTTCGTGCATTCGTAGCTGCGCGTCGTGCCGACGCCGGTGCAACTGATGTACGTCTCGGGCATGTCGCCACGGGCGTCGGCGCGCCAGTGATAAATCGAGCCGTCAATGCGGCGCGCGCCAATGCCCTTTGCCACGGGCAGCAACTCGTCCGTACCTTCAATCAGAATCAGCAGTGACTTTGCCATGGGACTTCGGTCAATCGTTGACGGGCGCCCGTCGCCCATCAGAAGGCACAGGGTATTGTCGCTCAACGCTCAACTGTCAACCGGCAAGCCGTTGCTACAATCACTCTTATGGACGAACAGACTTTTCGCCGGCTCGCGCCCGACGCCGTGGCCGGTCGCCTGGATGCCGAGACTTACGTGAGGTGGAAGGCCGGCGCGGCGCAAAGCCCGGAACGCGCGGCCTTTGTGGTTCGCATCGCCGAGGCCGACGCCAGATTCAGTGGCGAGTACGGCCCGGTGCGTGACGTACAGGCGCGAGCGCCGGCGGCAAAAGTCAGCCGGCGGATGTTCTTTGGCCTGGCGCTGCTGTTTGCAGGGGTCGGCTTGCTGGCCGGCGGGATGGTGATGCAGTCGTATCTGGAAACCGGCAGCACGATTGCGGCGGGCGGGAACGTTGCATCGCGTCCGGCGCCCCTGAACGCGCCGCCTGAGCCCGACGAGAAACCGGCGCCGCCCCCATTGGACAACACCGAGACGCAACCCGAGCCCGAGCACACACCCGAGCCGGGGCACAAGCCCGAGCCCGAACCTGAGCATATACCCGCCGTGCAGGGGTTTGCCCTGGCGGCTGTGGCGCGGGGCTTCGTGTCCGTGCGTGGCAGCAACGATGACGCCTGGCGCAAGCTTGAGCCTCACACCGTGATCGCGCCCGGCGCGACTCTGGGCAAGACCACGGACGGTGACGCCCGTTTCGAATCTCCGGATCTTGAGATCGTGCTGGCCGGCGCGGGGCAGTTTGAGTACGGGCGGGACGCCATCCGGTTGATCTCCGGGCGGTACCGTGTGCGCGTTCGCGGGGCGCATTCCTTTACGTGCTACAAGAGCACCTGGAGCCTGAGCAACGGCGCGTTTGTGGCCGAGCCGCGCACTCTGGGCGGTGAGCTGTTTCTGCTGGAGGGGGTCTGTGAATGGGGCGCGGCACCGGTGTTCATCAACCTGGACGGCACCGGGCGCACGGCGCCGCTGACGCCGGGGCAGGCGCGCGAACTTGAGCTGGAGCTGCTGGGCCCGCACCAGGCCCTGCTGAGCTGGGACGGCGAAAGCGCGGAGACATCGCCCCGCTACGGGCGCGCGGTCAAGCCCGGCGCGCGGGGTGACGGCCACGCCATCGAGCGCAGGCCCGGCGAGCCCGGCATCGGGGTGCCGCCGACAGTGCGGGTGTTTGACGGACGTGCCGACGCGCGCTTGCGCCTGCGCGTCAGGACGGATGCGAAGCGCGTGCGCCTTGAGTTGCGCGTACACCTTGAAGACGGCTATCGCGCCGTTGACGCGGATATTGCCGTGCCCCGGGCCGGTGAGTGGTGTGTTGTGGATGTTCCGCTCGAAATTCTGCGCGCCGGGCGCATGCGCGATGAGCCCGGCTGGCTGCCGGGCCGCCGCTACGACGCGCTGCTGCTGTCGCCCGGTGTGGACGCCGACAACCTGCTGCAACGCCACGAGCTGGCCATTGATGACCTGCTCGTGTACGTCCCGCAGCGCGACTGACGGCGGACGGGGCATCGCGAAGCGAACGCACCTGTCGGCGACGCGTTGTGTCGCCGACAGGTGCGCCGGGAAAGTCTACTTGCGCCAGTCCTCAAGACCTTCGAGGAACTGGTCGATTGGCATTTCGCCGAGCTCGCCCTTGTCTCGGCTTCTTACGTTGATGCTGCCGGCCTCCTGTTCCTTCTCGCCTACCACAATGGCGTAGGGGATTTTTTGCAGACTGGACTCGCGGATTTTATAGCCGACACGGTCGTCTTTCATGTTCACTTCGGAGCGCAGGCCGAACTCGAGCAGCTTTTCGTTCACCGACTTGGCGTAGTCGACGAACTTTTCACTCACGGGCAGAACCTGCACCTGCACGGGCGCTAACCACAACGGGAACGCGCCGGCGAAATGCTCGATCAGAATTCCCATGAACCGCTCCACGCTGCCGTAGCAGGCGCGGTGGATCATTACCGGGGTGTGGCGCGCGCCGTCCGCCCCGATGTAGGCCAGTTTAAACCGCTCCGGCATGCTGAAGTCGAGCTGGATGGTCCCGCACTGCCATGAACGCTTCAGGCTGTCCCGAATATGGAAGTCGATCTTCGGCCCATAGAACGCGCCGTCGCCTTCGTTCAACTGATAGGCGATCTTCTTCTCTTCGAGAGTCTCCTTCAGCGCGGCCTCGGCTTTGTCCCACACTTCGGCGCTGCCGATGGCTTTCTCCGGCCTGGTACTCAGTTCGATGTGCACGTCGGTCAGACCGAAGGCCCCGTATATCTCATGGAAGAAATCGATCAGCATGCCGATCTCCGCCTTGATCTGGTCCGGGGTGCAGAAGTGGTGCGCGTCGTCCTGGGTAAAGGCCTGCACGCGGAACAGCCCGTGCCGCACGCCCGAAAGCTCACGCCGGTGCACAAGCCCCATCTCGGCGAAGCGCAGCGGGAACTCGTTGTGCGAGTGCAGCCTGGTGCGATACAGCATCAGGTGCCCCGGGCAGTTCATCGGTTTAACAGCCATGGGGCGGTCTTCTTCGACGTTCTGGTTGATCTTCTCCGGGTTCTTTTCGTCGCGGAGCTTCATCTTGGTGAAGAACATGTTCTCCATGTAGTTGTCGTAGTGCCCGCTGGTGTGCCACATGTGTTCGGACAAGACGATGGGAGTTTTCACTTCCTGGTAGCCGCGCCGGCGCAGGTTGCTGAGCATGTAGTCAACCAGCAGGTGCCAGATGCGCGCGCCCTTTGGGTAAAAGAACGGGAAGCCGGGCGCGTCCTCGTCCATGAAGAAGAGTTCGAGCTGTTCGCCCAGCACGCGGTGGTCGCGCTTCTTGGCTTCTTCCAGGAAGTGCAGGTAGTCCTCGAGATCCTGCTTTCCGAAAAACGCGGTCCCGTAGACGCGGACGAGCTGTTCTTTCTCGGCGTCGGCGCGCCAGTAGCTGCCGCTGACCTTGGTCAGCTTCACGTGTTTGAGCCAAGAGGTATCCGGCACGTGCGGCCCGCGACACAGGTCGATGAACTCACCGTGCTTGTAGAAGCTCAGTTCCTCGCCACGGTCCTTGATGCCGGCCACAAGCTCCTGCTTGAATTTGTTGCTGCCCCCATCGATGGCCTTGTAGCGCGCGTAGTGTTCGTTGGCGTCGTCGTAGCCGCTGACGCAGCGCACGAAGGGGTGCCCTTCCTTGGCGATCTTTTTCATCTCCGCTTCGATCTTCGGGAAGTCTTCGGGAGTGATTTTTCCGTCGCCCAAATAAATGTCGTAATAAAAGCCGTCCTCGACGACCGGGCCGATGGTGAGCTGCGCCTTCGGGAAAACGCGCAGGATGGCGTCGGCCATTAAATGCGCGGCCGAGTGGCGCAGGACTTCGAGGGACTCGGCGTCTTTCTTGGTGAGGATGGCGACTTCCGCGCCGTCGGGCAGCGCGCGCTGCAAATCGACGATCGCGCCGTTGACCTTGGCGGCCACGGCGACCCGTGCGAGCCCATCAGAGATTGCTTTGGCGAGGTCCGCGGCTGAGGCGCCGTCAGACAATTCCTTCGCGCTGCCATCAGGCAGTTTCACAGAAATCATGGTTGTCCTTTCCAGTCGCGGGACGGACACAAACCGTCCTCACAAAAATGCCCCGATGGATACGGCCCATCGCGGCTAAGTATGGAACGCAACGCTAACGGCGAATGTTTCAGGAAACAAGGCGGAGGCAGATTCACCACAGAGGACACAGAGTTCACAGAGAACTGCGATTTTCTCTGTGGCCTCCGTGCTCTCTGTGGTGAGCCGGCAGTTTCATGCCCGCGGAATGCGCACTTCCCACAGGCGACTGAAGACGGCGATGTCGTGCTCCCAGGTTTCGACGCTGGCCTTGAGCACCAACTCATTGCCGTCGCTGCGCAGGGTGTGTTCCGTGCGGACGCGGGTTTCCCAGCCCTTGCGGCGGGTGACGGCCTCCTGGGTGACTTCGAGCGTGGCGCTGTCCGGCTCGCCTTCGCGGATGCGGAACTGCTCGATGATGCCGTGCCCGATTTCGAGATCGATCTCTTCCAGTCGCGCCATGGCCGGTGCGCCGTCTTCGGTTACGTCGATCAGGTGGCGCTCGACGAGGGTGTCGCCTTCGATGGTCTGCTCGCGCAGCACGATGCCCTGCTCAAGGTCGTCAAACCCGGCGCCCGGCGCACCTTCGGGCGGCGGCAGCAATGGAAGATCCGCGTCTTCCTTTCGGGGTGGGCGCTCCGGCAATTCCAGTTCGGCGCGGTGCAGCGCTAATGTGAACGGCTCACGCTCTGGTCTGACGACGGGCCAGTAGCTTGTGCTGAAAGCGACGCGCAGGGTGTGCCCGACCTGGAATCTGTGCCCGCAGTCGTTGAGGCGCAGGGCGATATCGTATGCCTGGCCGGGATGCAGATCACCCGGCGCTTCGTGCCCGTCCCGGTGGCGCAGGTTCAGCACGCCATAGGAGACGCGCAAACTGGTGCCGTCCGGCGCGACGTCGCACAGGCGCGCGATGATCTGCCCAAACGGCTTGTCGCTGCCAAGTTTGATGCGCAGCGTGGGGGCGCCGAGAATCTCGAATGCTTCCGTGACGGGTACGTCGAAGCAGACGGAGTCCCCGTCGTCGGCGCGCTGGTCGGCGGGCTGATCGCCCTCCATGCCGAAACCGCACCAAGCGCCGGCCATGCGCCCGACGGACAGTGGCGTCGAAACCTTTTGCCGGGCCGCGGGCAGAGACAGCACCCTGCGCCGGATCCTTGGCGACGGCCAACTCTCTTCGGCGATCCAGTGACCGGGGCGGAACTCGTTGGCGGCCTCGGGCGCAACGTACTCCTGCATCCAGGCGCGCAGCATTGGGGCGGGCGGCAACTCTGCGTCGCGCAGCGTGTGATCGAACCAGGCGAGCGCCTCCTGCAGAAACCCGATCGCCGGGCCGGGCACGCCCTCGTGCGGATAGACGTGCGCCCAGGGGCCGATCAGCCCGCGCCGTTGACAGTTTAAACCCTCAAGCATGCGGGGCACGGCGTTGCTGTAGCCGTCCGCCCAGCCGCTGACGAGAAACACCGGGCATTGGATGTCGCCGTAGTGCTCGGCGATGCTGCCGCGCTTCCAGTAATCATCGCGGGTCGGGTGTTTCAGCCAGCGCTCGGCGTAGAGGGGCAGGTAGTCGAGGCGCTCGCGCCACTGCTTGCGCCATGTCTCCCCCACGAGCATCGGGTCCGGCGGCAGGGCGCTGAGCGTAAACAGCACCGACCCCCACACCAGGTTTTCGGTAAGCAGGCAGCCGCCCATGTAGTGGGCGTCGTCGGCGTAGCGATCATCGCTGGCGCAGACGGCGATCACGCCCTTGAGCTGCGGTGGGCGAAGGGCCGCAATCTGCAGCGCATTAAAGCCACCCCAGCTTTTACCGATCATGCCGACCGCGCCGCTGCACCATGTCTGGTCTGCGATCCATGCGAGCGCATCCAGCCCGTCTTCGTGCTCCTGGTCGGTGTACTCATCCGTGAGCAAGCCCTCTGATTCACCGCTGCCGCGCAGGTCGATGCGGATGCAGGCGTAGCCGTGCCCGGCGAAGTAGCGGTGCATGGGCTCATCGCGGTGGCGCGTGCCCCAGCGTTTGCGGTACGGGATGTACTCGACGATGGCCGGCACGGGCGCGTCGGTGTCGGGCAGCCAGAGGCGCGCGGACAGGCGCTTGCCATCGCGCATGGGAATCCACACGTGCTCGATTTCGCGGAACGGAAACGGGAAGTCGTCCACGACTTTCATGGCGACATGCTACGCTGCCGGGCGATGACCGATAGCCCGCCGAAACTGCTGGTCGTGCTGCCAACCCACTGGGACCGCAAGCAGTTCGAAGCCTGCCGCAGTGACTGGGCCGGGCGCTTCGAAATCGAATACGCCGAGCCCAGCGACGCGGACTGCCCGTCGGACTTTGACGCGCTGGACTACATTCGCCAGGTTGCCGAGCGCGACGACTTCGCCGGCGTGTTTTCATCCAGCGACTACCCGGGCGCGACGGTCGCCGCGGCGATTGCGCACGCGAAATCGCTCGTGGGCCCCGACCCGAAGCTGATCCTGGAAGGCTCCCACAAGCTGGCCTCGCGGCAGAAGCAACTGGCCTGTGTGCCGGACGCGACGCCCGGCTTCTGCCTGGTGAACCCGGATGAGATCGTAGAGCCAACCGTCGGCTTTCCGTGTTTTGTCAAGCCGATCAAGGGTGCCTTCAGCATGTTCGCGAAACGCGTGAACTCGATGGATGAGTTGCGCGCGCACCTGGACAGGCCGGAGGTGCGCGACTTCCGTTTTGATTTTCTCGACATTTTCAACCACCTGTGGAGCCACTACGCCGGCAGCAACATCGACGGCAGCTTTTTCATCGCCGAGGAAATGTTGACGGGTCAACAGGTAACCGTCGAGGGCTACATCGTCGACGATGAGCCGGTGGTGATCGGCATTGTTGATTCCGAATTTCATGCCGGCACGGGCAGCTTCTCGCGGTTCGTGTATCCGTCAGCCCTGCCGCCGCAGGTACAGTCGGACATGCACGACGTGGCCGCGCGCTGCATCAAGGGCATGGGGCTGCGGCGCTGCTTTTTCAACATTGAAATGATCTGGGACGGGGCCGAGCGGGTCAGCATCATCGAGGTCAACCCGCGCATCTGCGGGCAGTTCGGCGACCTGTACGCAAAGGTGGACGGGCGCAACTGCTACGCCGTCGTGCCGGAACTGAAGTGCGGGCAGCCTCTCGCCTGGTCGCGCGGAGAGGGCAGCTTCAAGATCGCTGCCAGCGTGCCCCTGCGCATCTTCGAGCCGTGCACATGCAAGGCCGCTCCCAGCCCGGAGCGAATAAGGGAAGTCGAGTCGAAGTATCCGGGTACACTGATCTGGAACGAAGTCGAAGCGGGCACCGAGCTCAGAGACTTCGCCCACGAAGACGGCGCCAGCTTTCGATACGCAGTGATTAACCTCGGCGCCAACAGCCGCGAAGAGATGCTGCGCAAGGCCGACGAAATCACGGCAGCGCTCGACTACTGCTTCAGGAGTTAGCCACGGATTTCACGGAGTTTCTGACTCCGCGGCTGAGGTAGTTCTTCGCGTCAATCTGTGTTGCGCAGTTTGCAGTAGCCGTGTTCGGCGTACCACTTGCCTGCATTTAAGAGGCTTTCGCGGATCGGGCGGAACTGCATGCCGAGGTCTTGCTGGGCTTTCTTGGTGTCGTAGTCGAAGCTGTGCAGTGGGTAGCGGGCCACGGCTGCGAGCATGTTGGCCCATTGGGGCAGCAGGTAGGTTCCGTAGATGGTGAGCTTGAGCATCCAGCTTGGCAGCGTTGGTCGCCATGGCGCGCCGACCAGCTCGCCTAGGAGCTTCCCGGCCTGGCCCAGCGACAGCGTCTCGCCGACCGACAGATAGCGCTCGCCGGGTTTGCCTTTTTCCATGGCGAGGCGGTGCTGGCGGGCGCAGTCGTCTACGTCAACCAGTCCGATGTCGACCGGCATCCACATGGGGTAAGTGCCACGGATCAGGCTGACGATCATAGCGCCCGTGGGTGTCGGCTTCACGTCGCAGGGCCCGATGGGCGCGCCCGGGTTGATGATCACGACCGGCAGGCCTTGCGCGCCGAATTTCAGCGCCTCGTGCTCGGAGATAAATTTGCTGGTGATGTACGGGTTGTTCAGGGGCGCCCAGTTCCAGACTTGATCTTCGGTAACTTTCCCGCGCCCGCGAGGCCCGCCGATGGCGGCGATGCTGCTGGTGTGCACGACGCGCTCGATGCCCCTCTCCATAGCCGCGCCAAGTGCGTTGCGCGTACCGACAACGTTCGCTTGCAGGTATTTTTCGTAGCCGCCGGAAAGTTTGTACAGGGCCGCGCAGTGATACAGGCGATCACAGCTATGCAGTGCAGATACAAGACTGTCGCGATCAAGCAGGTCGCCGATTGCGTGCTCGACGTCCAGGCCTTCCAGATTGGTCAGGGGGCTGGATTCGCGGCGAAAGACCTTGACCTGCTCGCCGTTCGCCAGCAGCTCGCGCACGATGGCGCTGCCGACAAAACCTGTCCCACCTGTAACTAACGCCTTCTTGCTCATAACCACCAGTAAGAGGACAATCAGCCAATGCCGCAAGAGGACGATCAAGACGCTTTCAAGCCAATGGACGAGCAGACCCTGCTTGAGCTTGGCAGTGATTCGCAGTCGTCCCACGAGGCCAAGCCTGACGAGCCGCTGCTCGACATCAAATTCGGCCAGGTTCACATCTCGCGTGAACTCGGCCGCGGCGGCATGGGCAAGGTCTACAAGGGCCAGCACCTGGGGCTGGACGTGCCCGTGGCCGTCAAGACCATGAGCGCCGCCCTGGCCGCCGACGGCAGCGGTCGCCAGCGCTTTCTGCGCGAGGCCCGCACGGCCGCGAAACTTGACCACCCGAACATCGTGCGCGTGCTCGACGTCAATGAGCAGGACGGCACGCCCTACATTGTGATGGAATTCGTCGACGGCACGGACCTGTCGGCGTTGCTGAAAAAGCACGGCCCCTTGAAGGGACAGTCGGCGCTCAAAGTGATTTCGCAGGTCGCGGACGGGCTCGCCCATGCGCACGCGCAGGGAATCGTCCATCGCGACATCAAGCCGCACAACATTTTCATCAGCAAGGACGGGCGCGTGAAGCTGGGCGACTTCGGGCTTGCACGTGCGGTAGAGCAGACAACCGAGCTGACCATGCCCGGCGCTGCGATCGGCACGGCCCACTACATGAGCCCCGAACAGTCCAACGGAGCGGAGCTCGACCAGCGCAGCGACATCTACAGCCTTGGCGTGACGGCCTACAATCTGATCACCGGTGCGCCGCCTTACTCCGGCACGACGCCGGTCAGCATCGCCGTGCAGCACGTGAACAAGGACGTGCCCTACGACCGCGAGAAATTCGGACACGTGCCCGACGCCGCCGTCTACCTGTTGATCAGCATGACCGCGCGTGACCCGAGCCTGCGCCCGACCGCCGAGGCCGTGCGCGACCAGCTTGCGCAGATTACCGGCGGCTCGCGCCTCAGCTCACTGGAAGACCTGCTGGACCACGGCAGCATGTCGCAATACGTGCCGGCCGCGCCGACGCCACCGCCTCCCAGTCAGGCGCCGCAATGGACGCAGGCGCCCGGGCACAGCCAGTCGCCGCACCCTTCCCATGCGGGGCAGTTTCAGGGCAGCAGTTCAGGCTCGAACACTCTGCTGTGGGTCGCTGTCGGGATCGCCGCGTTCCTGTTTCTGATGATGGCCGGTTGCGTCATGATGATGGCCGCGGCGTAGCCTGATCACCACGTAGATTATCGACAGTCCGACGTTCACCACCACGTTGATGATGATGATGACCTTCACGCCCGCGCCCGCGAGCGCGGCAATGATCATGGCGGGTGACATGATGCCGAGCAGCACGATGGAATCGGTGATCACCGGCGTTTTCAGGTTGTCGCGCGCGATCATGACCTGGCTGATCACCACGTTGACGGGCATGGCCACAAATCCGACTGCCATGATCTGCATGTAAATCTTCGACCACTGCACAAGCTGCGGCTCCGGGTTGAACAGGGCCGCGACTTCCTCGACAAATACAAACAGCGGGATCGTCAGCGCCAGACCCAGCAGTACGGAGAACAGGACCGTCATGCGTTCTTCCTGCGCCGCGCGTTTCAGCTTGCCGCCGCCCAGACTTGTCGCGACAAGCGTCTGGGCCGCCGCGCCCCAGCCGAAGGCCATCAGGATCAGCATCAGCTCGACCTTCAGCCCAACAAACACGCCGCCGACCACGTTGGGGTTGCCGCCGCCCGCTTCCTGAATCGTGCGGATCATGATGCCGCCGGCAATTCCGCGAGCGGCCACCTGCCCGTTGTTCCACATGCCGATGCGCATCAATTCAACGACGGACTTGCCCTGCGGGATCAGCCAGCGAACCTTGCCGCGTAGATGCCCCCGATACAGGCCATAGCCGAGACAGAGAATTCCTGCGACGGCCCGTGCCCCCACGGTTGACCAGGCGCTGCCGATCACGCCCATGCGCGGGATGCCCATGCCCTGCCCCATGCGCTCCATGAACGTGGGGATGAAAGACGGGTAGGCCCCGTCGCCGTAAATCAGGAACACGCCGAAGACCGCGTTGAGAATGTTGCTGAGCATGAAGAAGGTCAGGAAAATTCCCGTGCGCCCGAGTGACCGCTCAACGGTCGTCAGGTACAGGAACATGCCGGCCGTGATGCCGCCGCCGAGCATGATGCGCAGGTATTCTTCGCACAGCTCAACCTGCCAGCCGCGCTGCGCCCCCATGGCAATGGCGATTTCCTCGGCCCAGATCAGCCCGGGAATCGCCATGCCGACGGACAGCGCGATCACGAAACCTGCGGCGCGGAGAGCTATCCGGCGCAATCCTTCTTCGTCGTGCGCCCCCGCCCGGCGAGCCAGCAGCACGCCTGCACCGGCGATGGGGCCGTTGAACAGGATGGTCTGGAAAGTGGTAATCGGGTCGCAGAGCCCGGTCACGCTGATTGCCCGCGCGCCGTCCATGCCGCCAAGCTGGCCCACCAGCAGCGTGTCCACCAGGTTGAACACGGCGTGGGCGGCCAGCCCCAGCACGAGCGGCAGCCCGAAGAAGAGCACGTTCCGCGCCAGGCGGGAGTCTGTTAAGTGCCAGCTCATTTGGGCGTGATTTCAACCAGTCGCTCGCCGGGGCGCAAGTCATCCGGCGCGGTGAAACACACAAGAAGCCGAATACGGGCAGGCTTGCGATCGCGCAGCGCGAGGTAGCCGGTCAACGCGCTTGCGTAGGCGCGCAGTTGATCGCCGTGCGCGAGTTCCGCGTGTTGCGCGAGGTCGGTTGTTACGGCGTCGGTTTTGTAGTCGATGATTTCGAACGCGTCGCCGTCCAGCTCGCGCAGCAGGTCCAGGCGGCGCGGGCCATCTGGCGTCATGATGCCGAACTCGGGATGCGTGTGCTTCGCCCGGCCAAGAGTCGCAAGCGCCTCCCTGGCGCGGCTTACATGGCCGGCAACGCGCGCGTTGGCAAGCCCGATTTCCAGCCCGCGCAGGTGATCTTCCATGGCGGCATGCACAAGCGTGCCGAACTCGACCGCCTCCGGATCGGCGGCTGTCGCGCGGCCGGCGGGACCCGGCAGGGGCGCTACAAGTGAATCGTCAATCGACGCGGGCAGCGGCAATGATCCCGCGGACAACGCGGCGCGGGCGGAGTCGATGTGCATCGTGTGTGGCGCGGCTTCGCTCGGCTCCACTTCGTCCGGCCAGACCATCTGCACGCACTCGTGTTCGCAGTCGGCGTTCCAGTCGCGGATGCCCATGGCGCGCAGCAGTTGATGCCCCCAGACGTCTTTGTCGAAGGGCTTGCCCGGCTTCAGGCTGCCGACCAGCAGGATGCGCTCGGCGGCGCGAGTCCAGGCCACATACAGGGCGCGCTTTTCCTCGGTGAGCCCGCGTTCCCTGGCCGCGAGCTTCGCGCGCCAGGCCACGAAGTCGCTTCGGAAATCGCCCCGGTCGTCGTCGTCGAGACTGCGCAGGTAGAAGCCCAGGGGCTCGCCCGGCTCCTCAGGCAACTCGCGCACCAGGCCGCGCCCACCGCCGGAGATGCTGGCGCCAAGGTCCGGCAGAATCACGATCGGAAACTCCAGGCCCTTGGCTTTGTGAATCGTCATCAGGCGCACGCCCTCAACGGTGCTGTCGGGCACGCCCTGGGTTTCATCCTCTTCGCGGTCGATGCGGTCGCGCAACTCACGCACCAGCGGCGCGAGTGAGGGCAGCTCATGCTGCATGGCTCGCACCAGTTCAAGCATTCGCGCGACGTTGGCCATGCGTTGCTCGGCGTCGGGGCTGCTGCCGACCGCAAGCAGATAGCCGAATCCGGACAGGGCGTCGCCCAGCAGTAACGAAGGCGCGTCCCGTCCGGCACGCCGGCGCAGTTGTTGAAAGCGTTGCAGGAATGTGTCCGCGTGCGCCGGTCTGGCCGCCCAGTCCTCAAGGCGCTTGAGCAAAGGTTCGTTGCGGTTGCTGCCCAGGGCAAGTTCGGTAAGGAAGACGTCTGACAGCCCGGCCAAAGGCGAACGCAGCACGCCAAGCACGGCGACGTTGTCGCCCGGGTTCGCGAGGGCGCGCAGCAGGTTCACGCAGTCCAGGGCCTCCTGGGTGTGGAACAGCCCGCCCTCACCCACGACGAGCAGCGGCAGATCATGTCGCGCGAAGGCGTTCCGGTACAACGCGTTGCGCGTGCTCCGGCGCACCAGAATCGTGATGTTCGAGAGGGGCACCTGCTTGTCACGCAATCGCCGCGCCTGCCGGGCGACGTACTCGGCCTCTTCGTAGGCGTTTACGTCTGGCAGAACATGGAACTCGACGGGTGAATGGCCGGTTGCACCCGGCGACTGTTTTCCGGCGATCATGTCCTGGGGGCGTGCGTCGAAATCCCGATAGTCGGCGCGGTGGAAGATGTTCCGGAAGATCCGGTTGCCGAGATCCAGCACAGGGCTGACGGTGCGGTAGTTGTGCTCGAGTCTGATAATCCCCGCGCGGCGCTCCGGTGTATCTTGACAGGTCAACCCCCACGCGGGCGACAGCGGTTTCGCGGCCACGCCCGACTTTGTGTTGCGCCTCGGAATCCAGTCCAGCGCGCGGTTGAACACGCGCACGTCGCTGCCACGAAAGGCGTAAATTGACTGCTTGGCGTCGCCGACGGCGAAGAAGCGCCCGGGGTTGTCGCTGTCATCGGTGATCAGTGAAAACAATTCGCCCTGCGTCGGGTTGGTGTCCTGGTACTCGTCCACCAGCAGATACTTCGCGGCCCGAATCGTATCCCGGCGAACGCCCTCGTCTCCGCGCAGCAAGTCCAGGGCCTTGAGCTCCAGGTCCAGAAAATCCAGTCCGCCCGCGCATTCCTCTTCATAGGCCTCGCAGACCGCGTCGAACACGATGGCAAGGTCGCCGGCGACGCGCCCTACACGGCGCTCAAAGGCCTCGTCGAATGGAAAGTCCAGCACTTCGGCGGCCGGCGCCAGCGCGGCAGCCGCTGCAAGTACCTGCGCGCGCACGCGATCAAGCGCGTCGAGGTCGTGCTTCCAGTTCCCCTTTGCACCGCCCGGAGCGCGCGGGTCGCCGTCCTTCTTCAGAAGCAGCTCGCGCAGCGCCCGCGCGTCCCCTGCGGTGGACGCAGCCTGCAGCGATTCCACCAGCTCCCGCAGCTTGTCGCCGGCCCGGGCACCCCCCGCGCTGCCGCGGTCGATGCTGCTGACAGCGGCGTACGTCGCGGCCAGATGCTCGTGCAGCATTGCCTCGTACAACTCGCGGCGGCGGGCGACTTCGGCGTCGGGGTTGGCCCACAGCTCGGCTGCGCGGTGCAGCGGCGGTTTCGCGAACGCGCGCTCGCGCAACATGCGGGTCAGTGATTCCGTCAGCGTAAACAGGCGCGTCACCGTGCCAAGGCGCACGAGAGCAGCTGACAGCGCCGGCTGTTCGGCGGCATTGGATTGCAGCAGCACGCGGCGGATCGCGCGCTCTCTCGCCAGTGATTGCGCGCGCTCGTCCAGTATCGGCGCGCGGGGCTCAAGCCCGGCCTCCCAGGAGTAATCCCGCAGCAGGCGATGACAGAAACCGTGCACCGTGCTGATGCGGTTGCGGGCGAACTCGGACTGGGCCTGCTTCAGACGCGCAAGGCGAGGCTTGTCGCCCCGCGCCTCTTCGATGCGGGCCAGCAGCAGGCCCTGCACGCGCTCGCGCATTTCGGCGGCGGCCTTGTCCGTGAAGGTGAAGGCCACAATGTCCGGCACATTCGCCAGCCCTTCTTCAACGATAGCGAGATAGCGCAGCCCCAGCACCTGCGTTTTGCCGGCGCCGGCGCCGGCGCTGACCAGCATGTCGCGCGTCAGGTTAAGCGCCGCGCGCTGCCCGTCGTTCAGTCCTTCGGTAGCCAGGGGCGGCTTCATTTTGCCTCCGGCAGGTATACGTGCGGCACTTCGGGAGTTTCGGCTTCAGCCATGCGCGTCTGGCGCTCGGAAATCACGTCTTCGCGCCGGGCGCAGGCGGCCGCGTAGTCGCAGTATTTGCAGGCGTCTGTCAGGCGGGCGAATGGCGTGTGCAGGAACACGCCGTGGCGCAGGGCGTTGACAATTCGCTGCAGGCGCTCGGGCAGCCGGGTCGAAACCAGCTCGTCCACGTCGTAGGCCGGCTTGCGGTTCGCGACAGTCACGTCAACAACTTCAATCGCCCCTTCGGGCGGAACACGGAAGTACTTCATGCCGCGGGGCGGCGTGCCTGCAAGCTGCGAGATTGCGGCCAGATAGGTCGGAAGCTGAAACGCCTTGCCGTCACGGACGTCGCCGGTGGTCTTGGCGCGCCCGGTTTTGTAGTCGATGATTTCCAGTCCGTCGGGCCCTTCGTCGACGCGGTCGACACTGCCCATCAGCCGCAACCTGCCTTCCGGCGTCTCCAGGTCGATGGCGGCGGCCACCGTATCCGGGCGGTCGGGCCTTGGCTCGTTGCCCTTGCCGAAGTCGAATTCCACGAAGCGAATGCCCCAGCCCTCGGCGTTGCGCGCCAGTTCATGATCGACAAAGCGCACCAGCAGCCCCTCGCCCAGCCCGTCGTCGGGGCGCCCCGGCAGGCCGGCCGCCACAAGCTGCTTCACGCCTTCCCAGAAAGGGCCCTCGCTCGGGTTCTTCTGACAGGCGTATTCGAACGCCTGGGCGATCAGCCGCAGCCCGACGTCGCGCCCGCCTGCATCGGACAGCTTCAAGGCCCCGCGTGCTGTCGCGTCGGCCAGAACATCGGGCTGTCCGGCCTCTTGACGCAGCAACAGCACCCAGCGCTCGAAGACTTCGTGCAGCAGAGTGCCCACGGCGGAGGGTTTGGTGTCCAAGGTGGGGTCTTCCGGCGCCTTCACGCCGAGGATGTAGCGCCCCCAGAAGCGCATGGGGCATTCGGCGTAGCTGTCGATCTGACTGGGCGAAAACAGGTAGGGCTCGGCGGCGTCACTGGCGAACTTCGCCGCAAGCTCGGCGTGCCGCCCCACGATGCCCTCGTACTGGTGGGGGGGGCTCGCCATGTCCGTGCGCGCGAGTTCCATGCAGCGCCCGTGCAGCCCGACACGCAACGCGGGTGACAGGGCCAGTGCCTGTTCGCGCTTGCTGCCGTCGCGCTCCGCCTTGGTCAACAGGGCGCCCGCCCGGGCAGCCAGATCACCGGGCGAGGTCGGCAGCTCGCCGTGCGCAGACGCAGGAATGCCCTCCAGCTTGTTTTGCGCCATGCAGCGCAGCAGGCGCGCGAATGGCGTTGCGGGCACGAACGGGGTGTCGCTTTCGGCGGCGGGAAGCATCAGGGTAAGGGCGTCGCCCGCGCACAGCAGCATGTGGGCGAACAGGTAATCGCCCTGTGCGGCTACATCGATCGGCGCGCAGAGTTCCCGCGCCACGCGCGCGCCCAGCACGCCCGCAAGTGCTTCCTCATGCGCCGCAGGCAGAAACAGTGTCTCCTGCGCCGCAAGCGGCAGGTCACGATCCGTGAGCCCCAGCACCACCAGATGCCGGATCGACATGCCGCGCAGCTCGCGCAGACCCAGCACGCGCACACGGGGCGCGTCCCCTTCCGGCGGGCGGACACTGCGCGCGCGCGCCTGCTCAAGCAGGGCACGCGACAACTCGCCGACCGGCATGTCCGGGTTTCCAATGCGCCGGAATTCCTCGCGCATTTCATGCAGCAGCCCGGTGAACGCGTGAAGTGCGCCGGCGTGCAGAGAAGCGTTGGCGGCGCCGGCGCGGCTGTCCGCCTTCGCGACGCGCGGGGCGCCGCACGCCCCCAGCAGCGTTTCCAGGGCCTCGAAAAAACTCACGGCGCGCGCCTGGCGTTTTGTGAAGGGCGCCAGCAATTGCAGGATGTGCCGTGCGGGCTCAAGAATCACGTCGCGCTCGGGGTGCGCGGCGGCCTCAAGCTTGTCCAGCCAGTCCCGGCGGACATCACGCCCTCCCACGACATACACATCGCGCGTGACTGCATCGAGGCTCCCGTGTATCCGCAGGCGCGCGTCTTCGTCGGAGGCTTCAAACGGCAGAAACGGCGAGGCCAGGGCGTCCAGCAACTCGTTGCGTTCCAGTCCGTTGCGGGCGGTGCGCAGCAGATCCAGCAGCGCCGCCACGGGTGCCGTTTCGTCCAGGGGCAGCTCAAACGGCGCGTCGTACGGAATGCCGGATGCCGTGAAGGTCTCTTCAATCAGTTCGCGGTAGGCGCCCGGCGACGGCATTGCCACGCAGATATCCCCGGGGGCGATGCCTTCCGCGTACGCGCGCTTGATCAGCCGGGCGGCCTCGCGTACTTCGGCCCCCCGAGTCGGCGGGCGCAACAGCGCGATCGGCGCGGTGAGGGGCTCGTCGCCAAGCCACACGCGGCAGGCATGGCCCAGCGGGCGCACGGGCCACTCCCGCTCGCTGACGACGCTGCCCTCCGTGGCGAACATCAGCTGCTGGGAAACTTCGTGAGCATCCGCGAGAAAGGGCAGCGCCTCGCGGTTGCCGCGCAGGATAATCAGGGTGCGCTCGGCCCTGTCCGCAAGCGCGCGCAGGAAGGCCTCGCGGGCAGGGGTGATGCGGTCAAGGTCGTCGGCGACCACGAGTTTCGGCCGTGCATCGCAGTGCGTCGCGGCCAGCCAAGGGGCGTCTTCCGGGTCATACTGCCCGGTCTGTTTCAGGCGCTCGAGGTAGCGGCGCACGACGCCGCCAAGCAATTCGCCGCGTCGCCCCAGCTGGGACAGCCAGCCGAGATCGCCCCGTTGGTTGGGTGGGACAGCCTGCGCCAGGCGCTTCCAGGCGATCAGCAGCTCGTCAACGAGTGCGCGCCCCGGGCGGCGTTTTTCTCCCAACTCATCCAGGGTGGCGGCGAGCGCGCCGAAGAAATCGAAGTCCCGCTCAACCTCGCCGCGCAGGACCAGCGTCGGCGCCGTCAGCCTCAGCAGTTCGCGCGCGACGCGGTCCGGCGTGCCCTCCGGGTATTGCTCGCCGGCCGCGCGGCTGATGGCTCGCGCGCGGCGCTCATTGGCACCCATGTAGATGACGGGGGCCGGCGCAAACGGCGCGCTTGCCCTTGCGGCGTCGCGCAGCAGCGCGGCAACGAAGCCCGAGACGTCAGCCTCAAGCGGAACTCGCAGCAGCTCAATCCCCATGCCGGGAGTGTACTAGCCCTCGCGACAGCGGCGCAGTGTGGAGAAGCTGTCGGGGGCGGGCGCGCAGACAAACGGCCGAGGGTCACCATTCCAACCCAGGCCGGCGCGCCGGGAAACAGCACGATCGTCCCGAGCGCAACCCGCACGGCTCGTGGTACTGCATACGCTGCGCCACTCGCGCGGGCGGGATTCCTGACGGCTTTTCCCCGTTGTTGAAAGCACCACTAACCCTCCCGTAAACAGATACTTGCGCAGACCGCTCCGCCCTTATGGAATCGTCGCGCCGTGCACCGGTTTTTGATACAAAGTCCGGTTCGATTAGCCGCTACTAGCTTCGAGAAGACATGCCCAAGACCAAAAACAAATCCAAAACCAAGCTGCCTCCCAACTATCCGGGGCACGAAAAGGCCTACAAAACCCTTTACCTGGGGCGCCTGATCGACGACGAAGCCCCCAACTTCCTGCGCAAGGCCATGGGCTGGAGCTACCACGCCCCCAACGCCGGGCACGACGCCATCCAGCTTGCACTGGGCGCGACTTTCCGCGCCGGGCAGGACCATCTGTTTCCTTATTACCGCGACCTCACCACTGCCCTGGCCGCGGGGCTTACCGCCAAAGAAATCATCCTGAACGGGCTCAGCAAAGACGAAGACGTTGCCAGCGGCGGGCGCCACATGAGCAACCACTTCGCCAAGCCCGAGATCAACATTCACAACGTCAGCAGTTGCGTTTCGAATCATATCCAGCACGCCGCCGGCCTTGGGCGGGCCATCAAGTACTACAAAGAAGACAGCGTCGCCTACGCAAGCTTTGGCGAGTCGTCCGCCTCCGAAGGCTACGTCTTCGAGGCCCTGAACGGCATTTCCAAGGAGCGCCTGCCCGTCGTCACCGTCATGCAGGACAACGGCTACGGCATCAGCGTCCCCAAGGAAGACCAAACGGCGAACGAAGTTACAGCTGACAATTTCAAGGGCCTCGACGGCGCCAAAATCTGGAACGTGGACGGGCGCGACGTAATCGCCTGCTTTGCCGCCATGCACGAAGCCACTGAATACGCCAAGGCCGGTCGCGGCGTGCCGATCGTGTACGCCATGTGCGCGCGCATCGGCAGCCACAGCAACAGCGACAACCACCAGCTTTATCGCGACGAAAAAGAGCTCAAGGCCGCCAAGGCGCACGACCCGCTGCCGATCTTCAGACAGTGGCTGCTGGACGAGGGGCACCTCGATGAGGCTGCGCTCAAGGCCCTTGAAGAAGAAGCGCAGAACGAGTTCAACCTCGCCCGCGAGTATGGCGAAAACGCGCCCAAGCCGGACCCGGCCACAGCGCAGGACTTCGTATTCGCCGAACCCTACGAGCCAAGCCAACAGCAATCAGAGCCCCGCCTGAAAGGGCGGGGGGACGCCGAAGGCGTCAAATATGCCGAAGCCCTCGAAGACACCAAGGGCAAAGGCCTGACGCTGAGGCAGGGCATCAACGCCGGGCTGCGCGCCGAGTTCCGTGAAAACCCGGATACTTTCCTGTGGGGCCAGGACATCGCCAACAAGGAAAAGGAAGGCATCTTCCTTGTTACCAAGGGCTTCCAGGCGGAGTTCGGCAAAGAGCGAGTCTTCAACGCGCCCATCGCCGAGAATTTCATCATGGGCACGGCCAACGGCTTCACGCGCTTGAACGACAAGATTCGCGTCGTCGTGGAAGGTGCCGAATTCGCCGACTACTTCTGGCCGGCCATGGACCAGTACGTCGAGTGCGCCCACGACTACTACCGCACCAAGGGCCAGTTCACGCCGAACGTGCTGATTCGCCTGGCAAGCGGCGGCTTCATCGGCGGCGGCCTGTACCACAGCCAGACAATTGAAGGCAGCCTCGCGAATATTCCGGGCGTGCGGATTGTTTATCCGACGTTTGCGGACGACGCCTACGGTTTGGCGCGCACCGCCATGAAGAGCCGCGGGCCAACACTCTTCCTTGAGCCCAAGGCCCTCTACAACGACCCGCGCACCCGCAGCCAGATCCCCGAAGACTTCCACGTCCCCTTCGGAAAGGCCCGCGTAAGGCGCGAAGGCACCGACGTAGTAGTCTTCACCTACGGCAACGCGCTCATGGCAAGTTTGAAGGCAGCGGAAAGTTTTGAGCGCGACGCGTCAGCTAGCGGCAACTCAGACGAAGAGGCGGAAGGCGGCAGGCGGCAGGCGGCAGAAAACGCCCCCAGCCCCGGCCGGAAGGCCGGGGGAATCTCCGTAGCCGTAATCGACCTCCGCAGCCTCGTCCCCCTCGACACCGAAACCATCCTCGAGTGGGTCAAGAAAACCGGGCGCGTAGTAGTAGCCCACGAAGGCCCCGAATTCGCCGGCTTCGGCGGCGAGATCGCCGCCTGGATCGCCAAGCACGCCTTCGAGTATCTGGATGCCCCAGTAGAAAGGGTAGGAGCCAAGTTCAGCCCCGTCCCCTTCGCCCTGACCCTCGAGCCGGCCATCCTCCCCCAGGCGGACGACGTAGTGGCAGCGATCAACGCAGTGGCGGGGTTCTAAGAGAGTCGTGTACCCCCGGTTCCGCTTTGCTCCACCGGGGGCTATTGAAGGAGACGCCGTCTTCGACGGCTGAATGGCCGTGCTTGCTGGTGTTTGGGGTTGCCTGCAATGCAGGCCGGAGGCCTGCGCTCCCCAACGCACCCGCCCTGGCGAGTCTTCGGGTAGCCTTAGCCGAAAAGGGCTTCAAAGGCGAATTGGCCGATGGCCCAGAGGGCGGCCACCACGAACGCGGCGAGCAATACGAAGAACGGGCTGAACACCAGCAGCCAGAACAGATTCACCCACGGGTGCGCCGGGGTGCCCTGGGGCAGGTTCTGGATCTTGTTATGAAAGTCCTTGTACATGAGACCAGTGAACACCGGCCTGCCAGTCCGCGCGCTTACAATGGACCACACCCTTTGGAACTACTTCACGCGTCTTTGTTCGGCGTGCTTTGGCCGGGGTGGGTGTTGATTTCGCTTAGGCGGATTGTGTTTCGAAATGGGTCCGTCAGCGTCAGCTCGGTGTTGCCCCAGGGTTTCTTTCTGGGCTCGCCGTCGGTTTGCAGGTTGTGCTGCCGGCAGCGCGCCCACCACTCTTGGATGTCTTTCACGAAAATGTAAATCTCGGAACCCGGCTGCCCGCGTGAATGCTCAGAGAGGTGCAGATAGACATCCCCGCGCTGGACGCCCATATGTACCGGAAAGCCCGGCTCGTGGCGGTGCTCGAAGTCAATTCTGAAACCGAGCGCCTTCACGTAGTACTCGCAGGCCTGCTGGTAGTCGTCGATCCCCAGTACCGGCACAACCCGTTCCATGATTGCTCCTGACGGCGAGGGCTTAACGTATGCCTTTGCGCTTGCGCACGTTGACGTCCAGTTTCGCGACCAGCGCCTCGTTGACACCGATGTTCGCGGCCAGCGTCTCGATGCGCCCGCGTTCGGCGCCATCCAGTTTCCCGTCGGCGTAGCACTCGTTCAGCATCGTCTCGACGACTTTCACACACGCCCAGTGGCGGATCTGTTCTTCGCGGTCAAGCGCGATGCCCAGCCCTTTGGCGAACTTCGCCAGGATGGCCTGTTCCGCGGCGTCGAGCTTCTCGTCAGTCATGGCCATCGAGTAAGCCAGCATCATCATGCTGGCGCGCGCGTCCGGCTTGGTTTCGCCCAGTTCCAGCTTGCTCAGGGCCCCCGTCTTGACCAGGTCGTCGAGGCTCTGGGTGTCCTTGCTGGTCATGAAACCTTCAAAAAACTCGCGCTCGTCGTCGTCGATGACGCCGTCGGCCATCACCACCTCAGCCAGCATCCGCGCCGTGACACTGCGCTCCCAGTGTCCCGTGATGGGGTGGGCGCGCAACTGTTTGTCGAAGTCGCTCATCAGGACGTGGGCTTCCTCGGCGTCGATGTAGGCCTGCTGCTCATCGCTCCAGGCGAATTCCGCCGCCACGGATTCGAAGGCCTCCACGACCGCGCGTTCCCGGGCCGTGCGATCAAGGGTGACGGAGCCCGCTCGCGGCACGGCACTCGCGGCCGCGCTGCCTGCGACCGATCCCGTGCTCCCACCCAGCACACCCCGCAGCAGGTTGCGCAGCCCGCGCCTGGCGGAATGCAGCAATTCGTTTTTGGCCTGCCGGGTAACTTGTGCGCCGACACCGGTATCTGGGCGCATGGTGGCGATGGCGTGGTGGATTCTCTCCGTGGCGGGGCACCGGAACGTGACGGTGACCTGGGCGCCGTTGACGGACTCTTCTGCGATGTTGTTTTTGAGGCGCTCGTAGGTGATGTCGGACATGCTTTCCTCCGTTCCCGGATAATAGCAAGCAGAGCACAGGGGGAAACGCTAACGCCCGTGATCGTGCGCCGGGTTGGCCTCGTCCGGCTGGATGCGCACAAGCTCAAGCGTCGCCCCGGCCCCCTTCAGCCATTCGTAGTGCTCGTGGTCGGCGGGCAGCTCGCGAAAACGGAAGAAGCGTTTTTCATCTGTCTGCATGGTGTGCCCGGGGGCGACTTTCGCGCCGCCCGACAGATAGACAAACAGGTTGTGCAGCAGCCGGAACAGCTCGCTGTTGCTGTTGCCGCCGCGCTCAATCACGAGATCGGGGACACCGAACAGGTGGCAGCCCCTGGTTGCGACCCATGCGGCCTCGCCTTGCGTGAAGGGCAGCACACCGAAGTAGAGAATCGGGGGCGTGGACTCGCGCAGCTCGCGGGCTTTGTCGAAGTCAAGGAAATCGCGCACGACTTCGGCGGGCGCGCAGGTCCAGGCACTTTCGTGGATGGCGCCGGCCAGGTGTTCGCCGCCGAGCGCGCCGGCGATCTGGTACAGGGCGGTCAGGCGGTCGGCGGTGTCTTCGCCGCCGCTTTCATGAAACAGGATCAGGTGGGCGCGGTGGCCCAGTAGGCGCTCACGGGGCGGGCCCTGCCAGGCACTGCATTCGACGGTCTTCTCCATGACCGGTTTCGGCACGGGGACATCAAAGCCGACCATGCGCACCTCGTGGGCGCCGAGGGTGACGTGGCCGGACAGTACTTTGTCGTCGGCCTCGAGATCGACGGCGACCTTGCGGGCGGTCAGGGGCTCAAGGCGTTGTTTCGCGGCGCGCGGGTCATGGGTCCAGGCGTCGAGGGCCACAATCAGCGACGGGCGCTCATCCCGTGCGGCAGGTTCTGGTTTGCGGAAGCGGTCGAACAGTCCCATGGGGGGACTATGAAGAAGGGCGTGGGCAGTTGCGCGGTGGAAAATCGAAAAACCCAAATCAAAATTCTCGCGCTATACTTGGGCGGAATCGGGGACAAACATGAGCACGAAATCGAGAGCCTTCAAGGTACTGGTCAAGGGCGAGTTGCGTGGCCCGTTCAAGGAATCCAGCATCATCAACGGCATCCGCAGCGGAATGGTGCCCCTGAGCGCGAAGCTGCTGGAGATCGAGACCGGCAACTACATCATGGCCCGTGACCTCGTGGGCGACCAGGAACGCACGGACTACGACAACACCATCCCCCTGTTCGACGGCGAGTTTTAGCGCGGTCTGCACAAGCACGCGCCGGCGTACCGGTCTTGCGGCGCGTTATTCTTCGTCAGGTGCTTCGGCCTCGTGGCTGGTTTCAGACTTCAGTGTTCCGTCCTTGTCCCATTCCTTCCATGTGCCGGTTGGCTTGCCCGTTTCGTCGTAGAACTTTTCGTACATCGGGTTGCCGTTATCGTGCCAGCGTTTGTTGCTTAGCTGCACGCCGTCCTTGTACGTGTGTTCCATGTTCTGCTGGCCGTTGCTGTACCAGTAGAGCCACGTGCCCTGCCTGGCGCCGTTGTCGTCGTATATCTCGTGGTAATGCTGCTGCCCGTCTTCGTACCAGGCCTTCATTTCGCCGAACGGTTTGTTGCCCTTGTATATGCCGTCGTGCTCAGGCTTGCCGTTCTTGTGCCAGGTACGGTGGCGGCCCGTGAATTTGCCGTTCTCGTAGCTGGTTTCGATCTTCTGGGTGCCGTCGTCGTGCCACATCTTCCATTCGCCATGCCGCTTGCCGTTGCTGAAGTTGCCTTCGACAGTCAGTTGCCCGGCGACGGTCCAGGTGCGGTGGATGCCTTCGTACTCGCCGGTGGGTCCGTAGGTGTGTTCCGTTGCGGTCGTCACGCCGTCCGCGTGGAACGTCTTCCACGAGCCCGTTTTCACGTCGTCCGTGTAGCCGCCTTCGTTCAGCTTTGTACCGTCAGACCGCCAGCTCATGTAGGTGCCGGTCTTCTTGTTGCCGATGTAGTCGGCTTGTTCCTTCAGCGTTCCGTTTTCGGACCAGACTTTCCAGGTGCCTTCGCGCGATTCGCCGATCAACTCACCTTCCATGCCCAGAATGCCGTTGGCGTAGTACTGCTGGTAAAGCCCCGCGCCGTTGCCGTTGAGCACCACGGCACGCCGGGTGATGTTGCCGGCATTGTCCTTCCAGACCCAGGTGCCGGACATCTTGTCAGGGTCCTGTACGATGCCCTCGGGCAGGGCTTCCAGTTCGGCTTCCCGTTCGGTCGATCCTTCCTGGCCGCCGGCAGTGTTGCGCGACTCGATCGTGCAAACCACGCCGGATTCGTCGTACTCGTTCCACAGCCCGGTCTTCAGGCCGCCGCCGTAGCTGCCCTTGCGCAGCAGGGTGCCGTCTTCGCGGAAGTACTTCCACTCGCCTGACTCGGAGCCGGCACTGCCAAAGCCCGATGCGTCGTAGCTGCCGACGCTTTCGACTTTGGTGTTCTCGTGCCAGGTCATCCATCGCCCGTCGCGCAGCCCGCGTTTGTACAGGCCGGTCTGCTTCGAAGTACCGCCGGGATAGAACGTGGTGTGGGAGCCGTCCAGTTTGTCCGACGCATACGTGCAACTGACGCGGATGGTGGTGCCGTCGGCATAGTAGAACTTCCAGTCGCCGCTACGCTTCCCATCCAGGTAGGAGCCCTTCGCCGCAAGCGAGCCGTCTGCGCGGGTGAACGTCCACTCGCCCGTGAACCGATTGTCCTCGTCGGCGTCGCCCTTGCCGATCCAGACTTCGTCGCTGACTTCGGCGAATTCTTTGTCGACGCCGCCGGCCGTGCGTGTCGCCATGCCTACGCCCTCGATCTCGCCATGGTCGTAGGTGACGTCTTCAATGACCTTGCCGTCCTCCTTGATCACATAGCGCCCGTGCAGCTTGCCGTCGGCGTCGTAGGCGTACTCGCGGGTTTTGCCTTCCGTGTCGGTGGTCGTCCACTTGCCGACGCTGACGCCTTTGAGCTTCTCTCCGCGAGCCACGACTTTGCCGTCCGCGTTGTAGCGGAAAAATGGCCCCGACTGTTCGCCTGACTGGTACCAGGTGTCGTACTCACGGAAGCCTTCCTTCTGGTTGTACATGGTGTGCCAGCCGTGGGACTTGCCGTCTTTGTAGCTCTTGAGTTCCAGTCGATCGACGCTGTCCGCGTTCGTGAGGTTGCCTTCCGCGTCGTACTCGGGTTTGCGCCATGCGATCAGGTCGTCGTTGCTCCTGCCGTCGATAAACGTCCACTCGACCAGCAGTTTGCCATCCGGGTTGTACTGGTGTTCCCAGACCTTTTCCGTCTTGCCGTTGCGAACGATCCAGAAGGTGCGGTACTTGAGGTTGCCCTCTTCGTCCCAGTACCACCATTCGTCCTGGCCGACGCCGTCGCGGGAGTATCCGAACTTGGTGACGGCGCCATTCTCAAAGCTCGCGTAAGGCCCGGCGAGGCTGCCCATCTTGTAGCACTGGATTGATTCGAGTGACTCGTCCTCGTTGTAGAAGATCCACGGCCCATGCAACTGACCTTCGCGGAAGTTGCCCTTCGCGAACAGCTTCCCGTTGCTGTTGTAGGTGGCTTCGCCGTAACCGTGTGCTTTCCAGCCGCCGTTGGACAGCGTTTGCGATTCGCACTTCAACGTGCCAATGCCGTTCCACCACGAGCCACTGGTCTTGACGTTCTTCATGGCGTGCGGCGTACCCTCGACGAATGGCGGGTCGAGTTGCCTGCGCCAGTCGGCCACTATGCCGTCCAGCAGCCCGGCGAACGTTGGACGCGCGTAGTCCTTGGGGTTGATGGTCTTGCGTTCGAACGCCTTGGCGGGGCGGTCGGGCGGCGGCTTGGACTTGTCGAGGCGCGCTGGAACGGGTTCGGGTTCCGGCTCGGGCTCGACATATGGCTGCCGTTCGGGCTCCGGTTCTGGCTCGTAGACAGGGTCGGGTGTGGATTCGCAGGCGGTCAGGGCAACGAAGAGGCAGCCCAGCAGTGAAAGTAGCAGACGGTTCATAGTCATCCCATGTGCGGTTTGAGCGCATTATTCGATTCTGGACAAATGGTGCAATCGGCTACTCGCGGGCCTGGTAGCGGTAGGCGATGAGGATTGAGGCTGCCACCGCGGCGTTCAGGCTCTCGACCTTGCTGGTCTGCGGGATGCCTACCTGGATGACCTCGTGTTCGTTCCAGTAGGGCTGCACGCCTTCGCTTTCGCCGCCGATGATGAAGGCCGTCTTGGGCGGAAAGCTGATGGTGAAAGCGTTCTGCCCGCCAGCGCGTGTGACGTAGGGCCAGACGCCGGTGTCGGTCAGGCGCCGCATGACGTCTTCCGGCGTCAGGTCGTTGAACACCGGCACGTGAAAAATGCCGCCCATGCTGGCCCGCACGGCCTTGTGGTTGTAGGCATCGACGCAGCCCTTCAGCAGCAGCAGCCCGCCGCAGTCGAAGGCGGCGGCCTGGCGCAGAATCGTGCCGAGGTTTCCGGGGTCGCGCACGTTGTCGAGAACGAGCAGCGTAAGCGGACTGGTGGTCAGCAGCGTGTTGAGGTCCCAGGTGGGAATGCCGAACACGGCCAAAATGCCCTGGCTGTTGACGGTGTCGCTGGCGGTCATGAACTCGCCGGTGTCCGTCTCGAAGGCCTCGACGCCTTCGTCCTTGCAGCGCCGCAGGATGGCTTCGACCTGCTCGCGTGTGCTGTCGATCAACTCATCGCAGACGACAACGTAGCGTGGAAACACGCCTGCCTTGAAGGCTTCCTCAATAACCAGCGGGCCTTCCGCGACGAACAGCCCCTGCTCGTCGCGTGCTTTGCGCAGCTTCAGCGCGCGCAACTGCCTGGCTCGGGATTTGGACAGTGTCTCCATGCAGGCTGGTTATAGGTTTCAGGTTTCAGGTGTCAGGGGTCAGACGGCAAGCTGTCCGGTTTCCCTGAGACCTGAAGCCTTCGCGGTCTTGCAGCGCAAGGCCCAGCGAACATCGCCTCAGGCGTCGCTGTCGGCAGCGTCTTTCACGGCTGCCTCGTCTACTTCCTGATCGTCGGCGTCCGGGACCTTGGGATGCTCGCCGGTTACGGGCTGGGGTGTCATTTCGGGCTCGGCGTGCAGGATGATTTCCAGCGCGCGGCGGATGTCTTCGACCTGGTCGAGCAGCAGCTTCGGGTGGGCGAGAGTCGGCTCAAGGGGCTCTTTCTCGTCCCACAGGCGCTTGGTCATCATGGCCATGTGGGCGCACAGCACGGTTTCCAGCGAGTTCAGCCAGGCGATCACCCAGGCGCGGAAAGCCTGCTGGTCGTACTCAGCGGTCAGCTTGCCGCGCGGGTTCACGATGTGGTCCAGGCGCACCATCTTCAGAGTTTCGATGGTTTCCTCGGCGACGAGCCCGCGCAGCTTCAGGATATGCTGCCGAAGATCCTCGTCGTCGATCTCGGGGATGGGAAGCCTGTCACTCATGGTGCTCCCGCTGCTATTCTTCGTCGCTCGGTTTGTCGCGGTTCAGGTTGTAGGCGCCTTCTTCGCAACCGACGATGAAGTGCTCAAGGCGCCCCTTCAGGCGGTCCCAGTTCTTGCGCAGTTTCTTTGCTTCACTTTCGTCGATCTCGCCGTCGTCGGTCAGGGACTTCTCGGCCAGTTGCATCAGGTCGGCAAAGTCGTTCAGGGCGGTCACGGTGGCGGTAACGAAACTGTGCCCGACCTTGCCCCCGAGAGACGGGTTGGTGGTGTAGTAACCGCGGGCGATGCGGCACAAAAACTGGATCAGCTCAATGTCGTCGCTCAGGTGAAAGATCGTGACCAGCTTGTCCAGCGGGTTGCGGGCGCCGCTTGCGCCCGGGTTCTTCTTGGTGCGCGGGGGCTGCGTCCACTTGTAGACTAGGCTCAGGCTTACATCGAGCGCCCGTGACACACGCTTGGGGCCGGCCCGGTCAACCGCCTGCTTCAGAATCCTGTGCGTATCTTCAAGCAGGTCTTCAAGAACCTGCTCGTCCGCGGCTTGCTCTTCGGCTAACAGGGCCTCATCGCCCGCGACTTGCTTGTTTGCGCCGGACTTCGCCATGCGATTTCCCGCCTGTTTGGTAACGTGGTCACTACAGTATAGATTCCCCGCACTTGAAACCACAGGATAGCCTGATGTCGTTGCCCCGCACCGTTGACTGGCAGGGAGATGCCGCCTCCGGCAGGCTCGTGATCATTGAGCAGACCCTGCTGCCCGCCGAATTGAAACTGATCGAGCTGACAGAGCTTGACCCCGTGATCGACGCCATTTCCCGTCTGGCCGTGCGCGGCGCGCCTGCACTGGGCGTGGCCGGGGGCTACGGCGCCGTGATCGCGTTGCGCAGCGGGCTCGGCGACGCCGGGCTGGAACGACTGGCGGACGCGCGCCCGACGGCCGTCAACCTGCGCTGGGCGGTCGAGCGCGTGAAGCGCGTCGCGGAAGGCGACCCGGAGCGCGCATTGGCCGAGGCCCGTGCCATCGACGCCGAAGACGTGCGCACCTGTCGCGCCATCGGCGAGCACGGGGCCGCGCTGATTGAAAACAACATGGGCGTGCTGACGCATTGCAACGCCGGCGCCCTGGCGACCGGCGGCATGGGTACGGCGCTCGCGCCGATGTACGTGGCCCATGAGCAAGGGCGCGCGTTTCACGTGTACTCGGACGAAACCCGCCCGCTGCTGCAAGGTTCGCGCCTGACCAGTTTCGAGCTGGCGGAAAACGGCATCGACGTCACGGTGATTGCGGACTCCATGGCGGCCGTGCTGATGCAGAAGGGCAAAGTCGACCTGGTGATCACCGGGGCGGACCGCATCGCGAGCAACGGCGACGCCGCCAACAAGATCGGCACATACGGGGTAGCGGTGCTGGCGAAGGCGCACGACATACCGTTCTATATCGCGGCGCCGAAAAGCACGTTCGACGCGAGCCTGGAGGCCGGGCACATGATCCCGATTGAGGAACGCAACGGGCATGAGCTGCGCTTTGTGGGTGAAACGCGCACGGCGCCGGACAGGGCCAGGGTGTTCAACCCGGCGTTTGACGTAACGCCGGCAGGGCTGATCAGCGGCTGGATTACGGAAGACGGGATTCTGAAGGCGGAAGAGATCGCTGCCTGGCTTGGCTAGCGCCTCATTGACGCTGCAACCATGGTGCGTTAGCTTTCCGACGGCTCGGGGCGTAGCGCAGACTGGTAGCGCGCTTCCTTGGGGTGGAAGAGGTCGTGAGTTCGAATCTCATCGCCCCGACCAATGAAGCGGCCCGGCACAGCCGGGCTGTTTCATTGGTATAGTGGGCACGACTTGAGCCGGGAGTCTTCATGCGCCTTGCGATTGGTTCACTGCTTCTGCTGCTGCTTGCCGCGTGCGGCAATGGCGACAACGCGCCCGACAATTCCGGCGTCGCGCTCGCCCCGTTCACGCCGGATTTCTCATCGCCCGGCGGCGCCACGGAAGCCTACCAGCGCGCCATTGAAGACCAGGACGAAGAGTTGATGAAGGCTGTTCTCGCCGCCGAAGAGCACGAAGCCAAGCTGCCCACTTACCTTGACCGCCTGCGCCAGACAAAAAAGGAAGGGCTCGACTGGATTCTCGAGTTCAAGCCGGGCGAATACATCGACGACGACCACGTCGTAACGGAAGTCACCTACGTTCAGGTCAAGAGCGGCGTCAAGACACCCACCGATACGTTCCCCATCGTCTTCATGAAGGTCAGCGACGGCACCTGGCGCTTCAGCTCGACACTCTCGCGCAAGCTGCTCGAGGAAGCGCAGCGCGCGAACCAGCCGCCTGACAACAGCGGTGAAGCACCCGGCAACCACGACTAATTGTATTGGCAAGCGAGCACTAGCCTCTATCATCCCGCCTTCGTTTCGGGGGCGCCGAAAGGGAGGACTTCCATGCTTCGCTGTATTTCGCTGCTGCTACTGATTGTATTCGCCGGCGCGTTGCTCGCCGATGACCTGACCACGACCGACGGCGATGTCCTTGTCGGTAAGTTCGAAAAACTGGAAGGCGGTGAAGTCTACTTCACGACGGATTCCGTCGGTCTGCTGAAGGTACCCGTCGCCAAGGTTGCCGCCCTGAACCTGGATGCGCCCCGCGAAGTTCGCGTGCGCACGGGCGACAACGTCAAGGACCAGCAGCAGGCAACCCTGCGCACAGTAGATGGCGACGTCGTCATTGAACTCGAAGCGGGCGACCTGGAAGTGGAGTCGCTTGCAGGCATCAAGGGCATCGATGAAACCCTTCCCGACGAGCGCCCCAAGTGGGACGTAAGCGCGCTCGGCACATTCGCCTGGAGCGAGGGCAACACCCGCACCTACACCCTGGGCATGCGTTTCGACATCAAGCGCGAGACCAAGCGCAACTGGATGACACTGTTCGGGCGCGGCAGCTACTTCCAGGACCGCAACCTCGAAGAAGACCCCGTGCGCGAGCGCAAATACCACTTCGGCTACTATTATCGCTACATCTTTGACTTCAACCTGACCATCGACCTCACCGAAGACCTGTACTTCAACGAGTTCGCGGGCTACCACTACCGCAGCGTTACCGGGCTTGGCCCGGGCTACTACATCTTCCGCCGCGACGATCTCAGTTGGCATGTCGGCGCGCACCTGACCTACACCTATGAAGACCAGATGAACGGCGCCGAAGACCGCGGCTACATCGGCGCGCGTATCACGACCGAGTTCGACTGGAAAAGCCCCAGCGGCAGCCTGCACGTCAACTACAAGGGCGCGCTCATGTTCGACTTCGACGAAACCAAGAACCTCACCGGGCAACAGTCGCTGCTGATCGAGCACAAGTTTCTGTCGTACTTCACGGCCGGTCTGCTGATTGAGCACGACTGGGACAACCTGCCGCCGCCGAAGTTCAAACATCACGATTTCCGTTTTACAGCGACGCTTGGGTTCAGCTGGTCCGGGCGCGGGTTCTGATAGATGGGTGCAGTTTTCGGAGATCGGGAACCGGCTCAGCCGGTTCCCGATTTTCTGTCCCCCATTCCGAAAGCGGCCGCAATTCGCCACACTGTGCGCATGGCGGACAAGGGCTACCGAGAACTGCGACGCAAGCTGGGCTGGTACTTCGCCTTCGCCCTGGGCGCGGCGCTGGCGTTTGCGGTGCTGGTCGGCGTGACGGCGTTCAACCCGAACGCGGGCGGCAACCTGCTGATCTGGGGCACCGTGGCCGGCTTCTGCACGCTGGTCGTGCTGGTCTTCGCCGGCGTCAATTTCCGACTGCTCAAGTATGAGCGCGACGTAATCGCCAGTCGCAGCGACCTTAAAAACACCGGGCAACTTCTCGCCGAACAGGTCGCCAAGCGCGAAAAGGCCGAAGCGAACCTGCGCGAAGAGCTGCTGTTTCCCAAACTGAACCCAGGTCCGGTGCTGCGCTTCAACATTGACGGCGTGATTGCGCGCTCGAATGGGTCCGCCAATGAGCTGGTTACGGGCGGGTCTCCGGACGGGCGGAGAATCCAGGACCTGCTGCCAGGCTTCACGGACAAGGATGTGGAAGACTGCTGCCGCGGGCGGGTCATGGAGCCCCGCGAGGTCCGCTGGCGCAACCGCTGGTACATCTGCCATTTGCGCGGCGTGCCGGAGCTGTCCGTGGGTCTGCTGTACGCCGGCGATATCACAGGCGCCAAGGAAACCCAGATCGAGCTGGGGCACATGGAGCGCCGGGCCCGCGCGATTCTTGATGGTGCGGCCGACGGGATCATCATCGTGGTGGTGGGCGGGATCGTGCAGGCCGTGAACCCGGCGACGGAAAAGCTGTTCGACTGGGGGGCTGACGAAATTGTGGGGCGCAACATCGAGCTGCTGCTGCCGGACCTGTTTGAGCGGCGCGGCGGCGATCGTCTGTGGATTTTGGCTGAGTTCGCGCGGCGGCGCGGTACCGGCAACGTCGAGAAGACGCATCTGGCCCAGCGCAGGAACGGCGAGCGCTTTCCCGCAAGCCTGACGGTCAGCGTGTTCGACTATGAGGGTACGCCCCGTGTGAGCTGCATTGTACGCGACATAACGGACCGGGTCCGCGCCGCGGAGCTTGAGAAAGAGCAGGCCCGGCAGCTTCAGGAGCAGAACATCGAGCTCGAGAAGCTGGTCACGGAGCTGAACGAATTCAACTACGTCGCAAGCCACGACCTGCAGGAGCCCCTGCGCACCATGAGCACCTACTGCGGGCTGCTGAAAGTGGATTTCGGCGCCGAGCTACCCCGGCGCGCCGCAGAGGACGTAGCCGCGATTCTTGACGCCAGCCTGCGTATGCAGCGTCTGATTACCGACCTGCTGGAATACTCGCGCTCCGGGCACCACGAACTGCGCATGGTCGAGGTCGACCTGCAGGCAGTGATGAAACGCGTCGCTGGCGACCTGCAGGCCCGCGTCGTCGAAACCGGCGGCGCCATTCACTTCAACGGGCTGCCGACTGTCCGCGGCGATGAGCTGCAACTGGGGCGGGTGCTTCAGAACCTGGTGGCGAACGGGCTGAAATTCCGGCGTCCCGGCGTGGCGCCGCACGTCCGTGTCACCGGCGAGCAGGCCGGCGCCCGCGTGGTACTGACCATTGCGGACAACGGCATCGGCATCGCGGACGATTACTTTCAGCAGATATTTCAGCCCTTTAAGCGCCTGCACGGCATCGGCAAGTACGAAGGCTCTGGAATCGGGCTGTCGGTATGCCGTAAGATAGTCGAGAGCCACGGGGGTAGCATCGAAGTCGATTCCACACCCGGCGAGGGCAGCCGTTTCACAGTTACTTTGCCGGGCAGCGACCCGGCAGTGAAAGACAGCAAACACGAATGAGCGACAGCATTACTCAAAGCCGCCCCTTCACGATCCTGCTGGTTGAGGACAGCCCCGTCCAGCAGGCGCTGACCCGTCGCGCACTTGAAGATTCCACATTCGAGGCCGAGCTGCGCGTGGTGGACGATGGCGTGGCGGCGCTGCAATACCTGAGCGGCGAAGGCGAGTTCGCTGACCGGGACGCGAACCCCAGCCCGGACATCATTCTGCTTGACCTGAACATGCCGCGCATGGATGGGCACGAGTTTCTGGAACGCCTGAAGACGGACCCGAGGTTCGCGACCGTACCTGTGACCGTGCTGACGACCAGCAATTCGGACAGTGACATCACGGCCAGCTACGCCAAAGGCGCGAACGCCTTCGTGACCAAACCCGCCGAGTACGAGAAATTCGTGGAGCTACTGAGCGCGCTGGGCCAGTTCTGGGCCCACTTTGTGAAGCGCCCTCCTGCCAGTAGCAGCTAGATCACGGAGCCGCGACGGCCATGTTTGCGTGCTTGGCAAAAGGCCCCAGAAGTGCCGCAGGCCGCCAGCTCACACACGACGCCCTAACCGATGATTCGCAGGACCGCTTCTGCGCCCTTGGCCAGCACGCCATCGCCGGCGTCAATCTCGATGTAGCCGACGCTTTCCGACAGGCTGGTAATCGCGCCACTGCCTTTGAAAGTACTCCAGGCAACGTCGTGGTCATCGACACGGACGGGCAGCAGCAACTGCTTGGTCTTGTCCTGCTTGACCTCGTGTCCCAGCGTGACCATCTTTTTGCGGCGCTCATGGAAGTGGTTGTGGGCCAGGTGTCGAATCGCCGGTGAAATAAACAGCTTCGCGGTCAACAGGCAGCTTGTCGGATAGCCCGGCATTCCGAACACGCCGCACTTCTTGATCTGCCCGAACAGCACCGGCTTGCCCGGCTTGATCGCCACCCCGTGCACATGCACCTTGCCAACTTCCGCCACGGCCTCGCGGGCGTAATCGCGCGCGCCGACGCTGGTGCCGCCGCTGAACACGATCAGGTCAAATTTCGCCGCCGATTCCGTCAGCACCTTCTTCAGCGATGCCGACGTGTCTTTCACGTTGGGGCGATAGGTGACTTCCGCGCCGGCGCGTCGCGCCACGGTCAGCATCGCGAAGCTGTTGCAGTCGTACACCTGCCCCGGCTTCAGGGGCTTGCCCGGAGGTACGATTTCGTCGCCCGTCGTAAAGATCAGCACCCGGGGGCGCTTCACAACCTTGATCTTCGCCTTGCCGATGATCGCGATGGCGGCGATCTGCCCGGGGCCCATCACCGTTCCGCGCTTCAGGACGACATCGCCCTTGGAGATGTCGTCGGCCTTGAAGCCCACGTGCTCGCCCTTGCTGACGGGCGACCGGAAACTGACCGCCTGCCCCACAAGCTGCGCGTTTTCGACCATCACCACCGCGTCCGCGCCCTTGGGCATGGGCGCACCGGTGGCGATTTCAATGCACTCGCCGCGTTTGAGCGTTCCCTTGAAACCCTTGCCCGCCAGCGCCTTGCCGACGATCTTGAGCATCCCGGGCTCTTCCAGGTCCTCACTGCGCACGGCGTAGCCGTCCATGGCCGCGCGGTCGAATGCCGGGACGTTCAGGGTGCTTTTCACGTCTTCGGCCAGAATCCGCAGGTCGGAATCCTGCACGGCTACCAGCTCGGTTCCCGTCACGGGGCGCAGCTTGCCAAGGATCGTGTCCAGCGCGTCGTCCGTACTGAGAAGTGTGCCGAAACCGGTCTGCTTGCTCATGACTGTCACTTCGCATCCGCCTCGCCCAGCTTTGTCCGGGCCTTATCCATCGCCGCTTTGGCAAATGGATCGTGTTCCTTGTCAATCGCTGATTTCAGCAGCGCGTCTACATCCAGTTCGTGAAGCAGCCCTGCGCCAAGCTTCCAGGCGACCAGGGCAGCGGACGCCTCGCCGCGCACCGCGCCGGACTCGTGCCCGAGGGCCTTCCGCAGCGCGACCGGCGTGCCGTCGTCGGCCAGTGTCGCAATCACACTCAGCAGCAGGCGCAGGCGCTGCAGGTTCTGCTGCGCGCCCGGCAGCCCCAGTTGGTTGTTCAGAGATGCCAGACACAGGGCGCGGGCCTGCGGCGTTCCGCCGGCCAGAGCGCCCTGCGCGCCGTCGCGCACGTAGTACACGGAGTCGTCCAGCATCGCGATCAGCCGGGTTACGGAATCCTGGCTTGAGTACGCCCCCAGCAGCGATGTCGCCCGATGCCGGATACGGTCGGCCGTGTCGCCCGAAATCTCGATCAACAGCGGCACGGCCGCTTCGACCTGCCATTTGCTGAGCGCCGCGAGTTGCGCCAGCCGGGCACCGCGGTTTTCTTCCAGTCCGGCCTGTGCCAGCAGCGGCTCGGCGGCTTTGCGGTCATCGAGGCGCGCCAGCAGGTCCGCCACGTTGCGGCGCGCGTTGGCGCTTTCGTGGCCGATGTTCGCCACCAGGTCGTCGAATGCGCTGTCGCCGAAGCCGGCAAAAACCGCGTTCAGGCAGCGGATCTGCAGGGTGTCCGCGATGTCGAGCTTGGTGAGAGCGTACTTCAGCCCGTCGTCGCCGGCGGCAATGATTGCCTTGCGGGCTTCATCCACGGGCTCGCGGTTGTCGCCCACCTGCCAGAGCGAGCCCACACGCCACAACTCGTCCAGGTCCGCGCCGGGCTCTTGCGCAAATGCCGGCACAGCCAGCAGCGCGATCAATAATGTAAGGAGCGAACTCCGCGTGCGGGACATCAGACCCCCAGGTGGCACACCGGACCGGTTACATTACTCGCGAACAGGGCTAAAGCAAACGGCGAAAAGCCCGGGTAGTGGGTCAGTTTGGTCACCCGAATGAAACCCGTCGACGGTTCACAGTCAACAGCAGCACCGCGACAGGCCAGCCCAACTCAACACACCACGAAAAGGCCGTATCTGGGCTGACCTGGCACGCCCTTTCAGGGTTTTTACTCAACCCGGGCATTCCTGCCTGCCGATAGCCCCTTGAGCCGCCCGCAGCCCGCGGGTGGATTTGTCGCGGGTGAGACGCCCGCACCACGTCCTCCGGGACGGCACGCCAATCGATTGCGGAGATGCCCATGCGCACCACACTCATTGTCACGGCTTTCGTCGCCCTGCTGCTGGCAGGCTGCATGACACCCGGTGTCATTCCGCCACAGCCCGCGGGAGAGCCCAAGTCCGTTACTCTTTCCGAAATGTCCGCCGAAATGGGCTGGGTCTATCAGGCCGGCCCCGGCCCCTACGACTACACCATGCGCAGCCCCAAGGGCGACCAGGTGATCTTCGGGATCGGCAGCGATGTGATCAACATCAACGGCACCCGTTGGCGCCAGGAGCGCGACGCCGTGGAATGGGGTAACGGCAACGACCTGTTCCTGCCCGAAAGCACCTTCAATTTCGTCGCCAAGCACTTCGGCCAGCACCACCTGGCCCGCGACGGTGTGCGCACATCGAGCGTTGACTATGAACTCGACCCGATTACGCCGATCGACACCAAGCCGGCGGCCACGGTCAAACAACCGCGCAGTGACACGCTGAAGGGGCTGACCATCTGCATCGACGCCGGGCACGGCGGCACAGACCCGGGCGGCATCGCCAACGGCGTGCAGGAAAAGCACGTCGTGCTGCCCGTCGCCCTGCTGCTGCGCGACCTGTGTGAGGACGCGAGCGCGACGGTCATCATGACCCGCGTCGGCGACACCTATCCCGAGCTCGACCAGCGCGTCAACGTCGCCAACAAGGCCCGCTGCGACCTGTTTGTAAGCATTCACGCCAACATCGCGCCGGACAGCGGCGACGTTACGGGCTTCGAAGTGTTCTATCGCGGCGGCGATGACGGCGGCGAGAAACTCAGCAAGGCGATCGTCGGCAGGATGGACGCCGCCACCGACAGCCCCAACCGCGGCGCCAAGGTCGACCCGCGCGGGCTGCGCGTGCTGGAAAAAACCCACATGCCGGCCGTGCTGGTAGAGCTTGGGTTCCTCAGCAACGCGGGCGAGGCGCGGCGCCTTAGCGACAAGGGCTATCAGAACAAGTTGACCGACGCGGTGTTCGCGGGGATTGTCCAGCACTGGACCAAGACCCGCGCCAGCGTCAGCAAGTAGGCACGGCAGCGGGGGCAACACAAACCGGCCCGGGAAACCCCGGGCCGGTTTCATTTAACGCGTCTACGCCGCGTCGGATTTCTCCCGGCGGATCAGACGGGTTTCATGGAATGCCTTCATGCTGCTGGGGTAAATCTCGGTCAGGGCGACGCGGCGTCCGGGCTCGACGATCATGCTCATGTGGTGGCGGTCGATCTCGTTGGGGTGGGTCACACCCAGGGCCCGCGCAATCATCATGACGTCGTGGTGAATGGCGTGCAGATAGTTCGCCACGCGCCGGGATTTTTCCTTCGGCACCAGCCCGCGCACCAGCCACTTGTTGTTCGTCGCCACGCCCGTGGGGCAGTCGTTGGTGTCGCACTGCAAGGCTTGAATGCAGCCCAGCGCGAACATGAACCCGCGCGCAATATGCACCAGATCAGCGCCGAGCCCCAGCGCGATCGCCACCTCCGCGCCCGTGATACAGCGCCCGCTGCCGATCACCAGTACCTTCTTGCGCGCGCCGGCCTCGCGCAGGTGGTTGTCCGCGATCACGAGCGCCTCCTGCAAGCCAAGCCCCATGTGGTCCGACAACGACATGGGCGCGGCGCCGGTGCCGCCTTCGGCGCCGTCAATCGTGATGAAATCCGGGCCGTCGTCGTGCTCGGCGATGTAGCGGGAAACGTCGCGGATGAATTCCTCGCCACCCAGCACCGTCTTGAACCCCACCGGCTTGCCGCCGCTGAGTTTGCGCAGGAAGTCGAGGTGCTCCATGAGTGACGGCACGTCGTTGACTTCCGGGTGCCGGTTCGGCGAGTGGCAGTCAACGTTCATGGGGACGCCGCGGATATCGCTGATTTCCCGGCTGATTTTTTCCTTGGGCAGCACGCCGCCCTTGCCCGGCTTTGCGCCCTGTGACAGCTTCAGCTCGATGGCCCGGATCTGCGGGTTCTCGCACAGCTTCTTGAATTTTTCCGGGTCGAACCCGCCCTCGCTGTTTCGGCAGCCGAACTTGGCCGGGCCAAGCTGAAACATCAGGTCCGCGCCGCCCTCCAGGTGATACGGGCTGCAGCCACCTTCGCCGGTGTTCATGTACCCGCCGCCAAGCTTTGCGCCCAGGCTCAGCGCGCGCACGGCGTTTTTGCTGAGACTCCCGTAGCTCATGCCGGAAATGTTCGCGACGTGCCTGACCGCAAAAGGCTGGGCGCGGTTCGGGCCTATGACAATCGGGTCAATTTCGTCGGTCGCGTGTACGTCGTAAGTCGGAAAGGCCGACGGGTTGAACTTGATGACGCCCGGGACTTCGAGGTCAAGCTGGGTGCCGAACGGCATGGAGTTCAGCTCGCCCTTGCTGGCGCGATAGACCCAGGTTCGCTGAAGGCGGTTGAAGGGGCGCTCGACCAGGTCGCTGGTGACGATGTACTGGCGCAATGGGGGCCCCAGCATTTCGAACACGTAGCGGAAACGCCCGATGATCGGGAAGTTGCGCACGATGCTGCGTTTGGTCTGGGTGATGTCGAGGATCGTGGTGATGACAAGGTAGCCACCCACCACAATCAAAACCCACGCCCACCAGGGAAGCATATGCGATCCTCGTTAGTGAAGGTGTGATTGTAAGGAAGACGGGCTGGCGACTCTACTCTTCGCTGTGCGGCACGCGGTTGGCCTCGTCGGCGATTGCCGCGCCAACCAGTTTCTTGAATTCCTCGCCGTCGAAGGGCTTGGCCAGAAACGCGTATATGCCCATCATTACGGCGCGCTCAAGCTCCATGGCGTCGATCTCACCGGTCAGCAGGATGATCGGCGTGCCCCGGTGGCTGGTGTTCTGGCGCAGCAGCGCAATCAGCTCGATCCCCGTCCCGTCCGGCAGGCTGTGGTCAACAATCACCACGTCCGGCGCGTTCTGGTTCAGGATGCTTTCGGCCTGCTCGACGCTGGTGACGCGGTAGCAGTTTGCCCCGATTTCGTCGATGAGCCCGCGGGTGGGGGAGTTTTCGTCCGTGTCGTCTTCAATCAGCAAGACGATGCTTCGGCTGGGGTGCGCTTCCATTCCGTGACTCCGGGTGATCAAAGCACTCAGAAGTTTGTCAAAATGTCCGGTGATTTCCAGTTGGTTTTATATCAAATCGTCGCCGTGATATATCTCGCGCGCAACCCCCGCAGAGTACATTTTTATGGAGATACTGACATCCAACTCAACACGGAAGACCACTCCGCAGGGCAAGCTACCTGTTCGCTTTGTTAAGAATATTTCATTTGGGTAACTTAGTCCGGTGTGCCAGCCATGCTCCGGGAACTGAAAAGCCAATCCCCGACAGCACTTTATGGCACTCTGGATCAGCCATCCCGCATGGCTTGCGCAAGTTGCAAGGCGCTGGTGATCGAACGAAGTTGACCGGGACTCAGTGCCTGCCGCCGGTCGCACATGGCCTCGTCACGGCACGGGTGCATCTCGATGATCACACCGTCCGCGCCCACGGCGTGTGCCGCGCGGCACAACGGCGCGATGATTTCGTGCCGACCGGCCGCGTGGCTGGGGTCGACGATCACCGGCAGATGCGTCAGTTCGCGCAGCACGGCGACACTTGACAGGTCAAGGGTGTTGCGGGTTTCGCGCTCAAAAGTTCGCAGCCCGCGCTCGCACAGCACGACGTTGGGGTTGCCCGCAAGCAGGATGTACTCGGCGGCGCAGAGCCACTCGCGAATGCTCGCGCTTGGGCCGCGCTTGAGCAGCACAGGCTTGCCGGTCCGGGCGCAGGCCCGCAGCAGGGGCACATTCTGCATGTTGCGCGCGCCGACTTGCAGCATGTCGGCCTGCTCGGCGACTCTTGCCGCGTCCGCCGGATCAAGCACTTCCGTGACGACGGCCATGCCGCGCGAATGGGCTGCCTCCGCAAGCCAGTGCAGTCCCGTAAGCCCGTGCCCCTGGAAGTCGTACGGACTCGTGCGCGGCTTGAACGCACCGCCCCGCATGATGCGCACGCCGCAGGCTCGCGCGTGATCCGCGGCCGCGTGGATCTGCGCTTCGGACTCGACGGCGCAGGGCCCGCCGATGACTTCGAAGAGCCCGCCGCCGATCTCTGCCCCGCCGACCTGCACAACTGTTTGCGCACGGCCCGGCTCCATGCGTACGAGACGAAAGCCGTCGGAATCGTTCGGAATGGCGCGCGGGGTTGCCTCGACTCGCGCCTGCAACTGCTCGCTGAAACTGTGCCGCGCGAGCACATGAAACAGATCGCGAATCACCTGCGACGGCACGCCCAGCCTTTCGCCGGCTTCACACAGCGCCTTCGTGTGGTCCTGCTCGCGCCCGGCGTCGTGAACCGGGCGGTCGGTCATGCGTTTGGCGAGTCCGATGTCTCTCGCGATTTTTGCGCGCTCGGCCAGCAGTGAAAGCAGTCGTGCGTCAATGCGATTTATGGAGGCACGCAGCACCCCGAGGACCATAAGCTCGTCCCCGGTGCGCGGTGCCTCTATGGTTGAAGTTGTCATTTCTGTTCCTTTGGTGCTCACGCCGTAGCGGGCACTCGATTTTTGGTTTTCGATTCGGCCGGCGATCGTTCACCTCTCGCCAGCAGCCTGAATGTCGTGCGGTTGTCCGCCTGGTCCTGCACCGGGCCTTCCAACGGATAGAGCCCCGTCGCCTTGCCGATCCCGACCGGCCCCAGCACTGCCACGTCGCGCCGCCGCGATTTCAGAAAAGCGGGCGCGCGGCGAGCACCGTCATCGACCAGCTTGAGTTGCAGGCCGTTGCGTTGGATCCAGCCCGCGCATTGTTTGGCCACCTGCGGGTGTGCCCACACGGCCTTGATATGGCTCATCCGCGCGCCGGGCACGGCCATCACAAAATGCTCGATGTGAAGCCGGGTTTCGTCCAGCGCAACGAACGGGCGCGACGCCTCCAGCGCGTCAAGAATCGGACCGGTCGTGCTGTTGAAGACCGGCAGCAGAATCAGGTCGACATGGGCGTTCGCGAGCGCCGCGGCAACATCCGCGAAGCTGGCAAACGGCCATCCGATAAATCGCTCGCTCAACAGTGTCAGCCCGGCCCGCTCGGAATGGCAGCCGGGGCCGCCTTGGTAGCCCACGGTGTATCTTCGTTTGTCTGTCCAGGGTTCCATCGTTGTTTTCTCCGTAGTCGTGAGTGCAAAAGAAAAGGCCCGCTGATCTCAGCGGGCCGCGCAATGGTTCGGTTGATCACCGGTTAGCCACACGCACGCCCGCGCCCACCAAAGTAGTAGGCGTAAACGAGCGCGAAGATGTTCTGTGTGTGAGTCATGAGGGGCAAACGATAACGGGTTGCATTGACAGGTCAAGGGGAGTCGCGCGAATAACTTGTCAAGAATGCTTTAGACCTGAATGGCAACTGCGACACGCAACGAAAGCCGCGACGCGACGGGCGTCTCGTCGCGTCGTCGCGGGAGGCAGTTATCGCCTACTTATTGATCTTGAACTCTTCGTCTTTGACGTCGCTGTCGAGCTTGGTGTCTTTAAAGGTGTACAGAGTGTAGTCAGGGTCGTCGCCTTCCTCGGCCGGCTCGATGATCTTGACGGACTTGATCTCGTCTTCGCCCTTGCTGAACGTGACCTCGATGCTGGCGATGAACTTCTTTACCACCTCTTTCTTCGGCGTCATCTTCAGCGTGACCGGCTCGCTCGACTTGATTTCGACTTTGTAGTCGTCTTTCAGTTTCGTGAACTCGCCTTTGAACCACGTAAACAGTTGCTTCACGACCGCATCCAGCCCGCGGTCATCGCCCAGCTTGAAACTTTCGACGCGCCCTGTGCCCTCGGACCACTTCTTGCCGCTTTCGCCCGTGACGACCAGGATCGACTTGTGCGGCTTGGTGTACTCCCAGCGCACGTGGTCCGGTTTCTTGAACACGAAAGTCCCGTTCGATTTGATCTCGTCGCCGAACAGGGCCAGAAACTTGGTCTGGTCGAAGCTGCCTTTAAAATCCTTGTGTTCCTTGTGGGCATCCTCGACGCGCTTCAGCAGCTCGTCGACAGTCTCTTCCTTCTTCTCGGGCTTGTCGTCGTTTGCCTCCTGGCACACCACCAGCGGCGCCACCCAGGCCAGAAGCAAGGTCGTCAGCATCCATGTGCGCATAGTCGGGCTCCTTGAACATGATAACGCCGTACAGGCCGCGGAAACGTCGCAAAAAATCCGGCAGGGGCGCCGCCGTATCCTTGTTATGATGCTGCCGGAGAACGTCATGCGGAAGTCTCGCCTTTACCTGTCACTTTCCATCATGTCGATGATCGCGGCTGTCGTGTTGGGCGTTGCCCAGGGGGCCTGTGGTCGCGGCCTTGGCGCGGTATGTGGTGAACGCTCCTTCCAGCGGAACAGTGTCTACGCCGCCTTTGAGGCGCGTGATTTCGCGTCCATGTCGCGCCACGCCGAGGCCCTGATCGCCGACGGCGACGCCCTGAACGGTCACCGCCTGCAGGCGTACGCCCTGCGGGGGCAGGGGCGCCTGGATGAGGCGATTGTCGCCTACCACGAGTCCATGCTCCGTGAGTCCGGGCGCGAAGTTCCGGCCCCGGTGCTGGTTGACGCCTATGTCGGGCTTGCGGACTGTTTCAATCGCATGGGATTGAAGGACCGCGCCCGCGACTGGATTGATCGCGCCCAGCAGGATGCCACGGACCAGTTGAAACAGCGGTGTGACGACGGCGCGCACTACCAGCTTGCCTGCGTGTTGTCCGTGCGCTCCGGCATTGAGACGGGCGAAACCAGCGAGATTCTGCGTGCCTTCGCGATCAAGCATCTGCAACTCGCGATTGAGGCCGGCTTTGACAGTTGGGAGCATATGCTCGCCGACCTGGACCTGGACCCCTTGCGCAGCGAGGCGCGGTTCCAGGCTTTGTTCCCGCACTAAGCGGCCTGCCATTTGCCTCTCGCAATGGTCGCCAAGTCCGCAAAACCCCGGCAGGGGCGATGATCGTCGACGGTCGGTTTGGAGTTAAAGGCCCGCAGTTACTCCCGACTTCTGTTTCCCGAATCTCCAACCCCAAACTCGGCACTCGTCGCGTCGTGGCGTGGGGAGTTATCGCGGAACCCGATGCCCGCTCCCTTCCACCTTCGCCAAGGCTCTGGCGGACAGGTCCGGTCGCGGCACTCTGCGGCCTGGGTCGCTAGCGAATCAGGTGCTGTGGCGGGCCTTCGTTCAGCAGGGCAATGGGGTCGCCAACCAAGGGCGCCGTCTCGACGCGGTAGGCTTCCGCGTGTCTGCACCCGCACTTCAGCCCGAACATCCCGGTGGCGCTCAGGAACTGGTCGATGAAGCCGTCCTTGCTCATGCGCGTGAGCGGTTTGCCATCCTCTTCCATCACGGTCTGGAACTGGCTTTTGTAAGCAAGTATGGCGGCCTTCTTCTGTTCGATCACGTCGCTGATATCGACATAGAAGCTGGGCTCGAAGTGTGCGCTGTAGCGCGATGTTACCAGGCGCTGCACGCGGTGCGGCGGAAGCCCGGTTTCGTAGCCGTTCAGGGCGGCAAAATGAACCGCCTTGCGGATCATGCGGGCGGCGGCTTCGTGGTCCGGGTGATGACAGCACTCGTTGGGCGCAAGCACGACCTGGGGCTTCAGCCTGCGCAGAATGTTGGCGACCGTGCGCACGCTTTCGGCGTCGTCGATGAGTTGCCCGTCGATCATGCCGGCGAAGTCGATGCTCGCGCAGCCCATGATCCTGGCGGCTTCAGCGGCTTCCGCGACACGCTGCTCAGGCGTCCCGTGGGTCCCCATCTCGCCCTTGGTCAGGTGCAGAACGCCCGTGCGGTAGCCCTGCTTGCCGGCCACGCAGATCCAGCCGCCAGAGGCCATCTCGACATCGTCGGGATGGGCGCCGATAGCGAGCAGGTCGAGTGCATTGTTGTCCGCTTTCTGTGTCATTGTTCCATATATAACGACCGAGGCTCGCCATGTCATGGTGGGTTTGCAGGGTGGACGAGCAAGCAGCCGTGAAAACGCTCAGGGCCCTGGGCGAATCGAGCCGCCCCCGGAGCCTACCGCGACAGGATCGGCTGCAGGCGTTTCAAGGCCTGCGGAATGCGCGCGCCGAACCAGCACAGGTCCTGTCCGCCGCACGGGCGCAGGCGGTTGTTCTTCACGGCGGGCATGTCTGCGAAGTTGTCGCGCCAGAACTTGAGGTCGTGGTCGGTGAAGGCGCAGGGTTCGTCGGGGAAGAGCAGAATGTCGGGGTTGTGCGCGGCGACCTCAACGGGGTCAACGGCGAAGTAGCGGTCTGCTGCCAGGTTATAGACGTTGTCGCCGCCGAGGGTGCTGATCATGTCGCCGATGTAGGTGTCGCTGCCGACGGCCATCCACGGGTTGTTCCAGACGAAGCAGATGACGCGGGGGCGTTCGGCGGACTCCGGGGGGCGCTTTCGGCGCAGGCGGCGCAGGGCGATCTGTTCGCTGACATGCTCGCGTATGCGCACGAGTTCTTTGACGCCGGCGCGGGTAATGCGCTCGGCTTCGGGCTCGCACTCGAAGATCCGCCCGCAGGTGGTGACGTAGGCGAGCCCTTCCTCGACGGTGGTGGGCTGGGCGACGTGGACGGCAATGCCCGCGGCGCGCAGCGTGTCGATGTCCTGCCGGCGGTTTTCTTCCTTGTTGGCGAGCACCAGTTGCGGTTGCAGCTCGATGATCCTGTCGAGGTTGGGGCTTTTGGTGCCGCCGACTGTTTCGATGCCCTCGACCTCGCCCGCGGGTTGAATGCAGAAGGCGGTGCGCCCGACCAGGGCGCCACCTTTGCCGAGAGCAAACAGGGTTTCGGTGACGCTCGGGACCAGGCTGACGGCGCGGGTTACGGGTTGCGGGATGTCGAGTTCGGTGAAGGTGAGGTCGGTGATTTTCATGCGCAGAGGTTAGCGGGCGTCCTTCGCGTTCGCGAGCAGGTACTCAAGCACATAGGGTCGGTCTTCACGCTGCAGACCGGCCTTGGGGGCGTAGCGGCGCAATGCGCGGTCGAGACTGCGCCGGGTGTATTCGCCCGGGTCGTATAGCTCGTGGCACTGCTGGCACTTGCGTTCGTACATGTGCTGGCCGTAGCCGACTGGGTCAACTTCCGGGTCCGGGGCGTTTGGCACGCTTTCGCAGGCGGCGGCGATCAGCAGGCAGAGGGCGAATAATGGCGCGAGGTATCTCATGGTTTTTTGTGTGCCCCGGGGGCGGGAGAGCCCCCGGGGCTTCTGCGTCGAGTGGGAGAGCGTCCACCCGTCTAGAATCCGATGCTCAGGCTGAGCACAAAGCGTGTCTCGTCGCCGTCGTCGCGGCGCTTGCTCTGCTGGTGCTTGAATTCGGCGCGGATCACCAGCTTGCTGATCGGGCGGAAGCTGAGCCCGACGGTCATGCCGATCCGGTCGTCGCGGGTGGCCGTGCCGACGTGGTCGTCGTTGAGGTCGTTTTGCTCAAGCCGGAAGACCACGCCGATGTACGGGTTGCTGCCGAAGCAGTCGCCGCGCCAGCTGGCAGGAAACGGATCAAACTTGAACAGCACGTCCACGAAGTAGCCCCACAGCCCGTTGGGCGTGGCGGCGTCGCTGTCGCGGTTGATCCAGAAGCGATTCCATTCGCCCTGGATTTCCAGACCGAGTCTATCGCTGAAGTCAAAACCCAGCCCGCCATCCACACCGAAGCCGCGCAGTGATTGTGAGTTATCCGGGCCGATCTCCTGGTAGGTGTAGCTGATGCCGAAGTCGGCGCGCATCCAGTCGACGCCCATGTCGTCAATGCGGGGCAGGATGCCGAGCTTGGCCCAGATGGCCTTGTTACCGTTGTTGTCGCTGCGGAAGCTCTGGCGCGCGTCGCGCCCGCCGCCGTTGTTGGTGAACTCGTCGTCAAAGCCCTGGGTGACGCTGATGTCGTAGGAAAAGCTGAAGAAGGGCAGCTGGTTGAATGTCCCGTAGATGCCGGCGCCGGGCTGGTCAAACGCGCTGGGGATCACGCGGCGTGCGGCGTATGGGCGGTCCATCAGGTCCCAGTTGATGTCGTCGTGGTTCGGGTTGTAGCGCCCGAAATTGATCAGCAGCAGCCCGGCCTTGAAGTTGAACTCATCGAGCGGGGTGATGTGGACTTCGGCGTATTCGACCAGAACTTCGTTGTCGCTGAGGAAGCCGGCGTCGGCGCCGCCGCCCTCGAACTCGATTTCCATGCTGAAGCTGAGCCAATCGACGATCTGCCATTCGAACTGGGGGACGATGCGGATGGCGTCGAAGAAGTTTTCGGATTGGCCGCCGTTGTAGCGGGTGATGGTCTTGTGCATGAAGCTGGCGTAGCCGCCGATGTGGAAGTCGCCGAGTGGTGTTTCGAATTCCCCGAGCTCGCCGTCGTCCCACTTCTCGACGATGGACTTTTCTACGGGCTTTTCGGTGTCGGCGGGTTCATTGGGGGTGTTGGCCTCTTGTGCGGCAAGTGCGGTGGCTCCAGACAGCAGGATGAGAAGGCATAGCGTTTTCACAGTAGGTCTCCTGACAGGGTCAAGCGGGTTCTATACTGAGACGCGATATCAACTGCAATAGCAAATGAGAATTATTCGCAACATGTGCGGGAAAAGAAAACCGGCCCGCGAAGGCGGGCCGGTTTATGAGTGCTGGAAATTACGGGTTCTGTCCAAACAGCGTCAGCGACAGTTCCGCGCCGTTGGCGACGACACCGCCGGGCGTGGCTTCGTCTGTCGTGATGATGATGATGTTGCTGTCCTTCTTGTTGTCCACCAGGTACAGCGACCAAGTGCCCGTCGAGAGTTCCCCGTTCAGGTTCATCAGCCGGGCGTTCGGCAGGCTGCCGACGCCGATGTCATAAACCTCCAGCTTGTCCGGGTCAAAGTCCACCGACTCGGTGGCGTCCGGGAACGCGAAGGCCATCCAGTTGCCCGATGGCGCCACCAGCAGCAGCACGTTGTCATCAGTCGGGTTGTTGTCGGCCTGGACGTAAGCGCCAATCCGAAGCTGGAAGGACCGGACATAGAAGGTACTGGCAAAGGTGAACTCGTTCAACAACATGCGATCGGTGCCGAAGTGGCCGATGTCGAACGGCTCACGTATGCCGCGTTCTTCAGGTATCGGGCCGTAGTTTCCCTGGGCGCCGGTCAAGGTGTCGTTTTCGGAGGTGTTGCCGCCGGTCGCGGCGTCACCGCCATTAATGTGCAGGCTTGCGTTACGGAAGACACAGCGTCCGTCGCCGTCCTCGAGGTAATCCTTGATCTGGATGCTCCAGGTGCCGTCACTGGGCTTGCCGTCAAACTCGTACTGGAAGGTTACTTCCATTTGCGGGTCAAACGTGTTGGAGGTGGCGGCGTCCACGGGCTTCCAGGCCGAGGCGGTGCCGTCAGGCGCGACGCAACGACAGATCAACTCGACATCATCGAGCTGGGTGGCTTTCGGCGGCATGAGGTACATGTGGGTGCGGACTTCATCGACGACGGCGGCGCCGCCCATCTCGAATTTGATGGTCAGGTGCTCGTCCTCGAATTCGTCACCTTCCGGGATCTTGATGTCGCGCATTTTGCGGGGGAACGTGCGCGTGTCGTAATAGGCCCGCAACAAGGGTGTGGACGCGAAAGCACGATCCGGCAACGGGTCCTTCTTCTCGTCTTCTTCTTCCCATGGCGCTCTGCACTCTGCGCCAACCAGGGCAAAGACAGTCAACAGAAGCAGCAGGATCAACCTGTCCTTGTGCATGGATACCCCCGATACAGTCGCTAACGATTGCGGTGAATATGGCTTACAAACTTAGTTCGGGTCGGGTGTCGAGTCCAGAGCCTGTCGCCGGAAGCCAAAAAGTGCCCCGCCCCAGCTGCCGGAGACCCAGGAAGAGTCCACACACTGGTCGCTCACATACAGTGTGCTTCGTCCAACCTCGGTCCCGACAACTGGGGCGGAACACTTGGCGAGTTGGGGGCAGGGGGGCCAACCCCCATCTCGCTTCGCCACTCGGAACTGAAGGAACTATACCACACGTAATGGAACGGGCAATCGAAATCGACCGTTTTGAAGGAAAAATTACCCTGTAAGATAACTTCACGCTACAAGATGTTCGATAATCGTACACTGAGAGTAATATTTAATCCGGGCGCTTTACTTTCAGAGACACGTCCAAGGCAGGCGCGGAGTGGGTTAGCGCCCCGACGCTGATTCGCTCCACACCGGTCTCCGCGTAATCCCGGGCCGTGTCCAGGGTCACGCCGCCGGACACCTCAAGCTGCGTTTTCATTACACTTTCTTCCCTGCTCGCCCGATACGCGACCGCCGCCCGGATGTCCGACAGAGAAAACTCGTCCAGCAGCACGATGTCCGCCCCGGTGTCGATCGCTTCTTTGGCCTCTTCCAGTGTCTCGGCCTCGGCCGTCAGGCGCGTGTCCGGGTGGGCGGCGCGAAGCTTCGAGATCGCTTCCGCCAGGCTGAGCCCGCTCAGGTACAGGTGGTTCTCTTTGATCATCATTTCGTCGTAGAGCCCCATGCGGTGGTTCGCGCCGCCCCCGCAGCGAACGGCGTACTTTTCGAAGGCGCGCAGCCCCGGCGTGGTTTTGCGGGTGTCGAATACCATGCAGCGGGTGCCCTCCATGGCGTCCATGTAGCGCGCCGTCATGGTTGCGATGCCGCTCAGTCGCTGGATCAGGTTGAGGGCCGTGCGCTCGCCGCTGACCAGCACAGGCAGCCTCGCGGTCACCCGCGCCGCCACGGTGCCGGCGCGAATACGATCACCGTCCACGGCGTCGAACTCGACCCGTGCTTCGACGTCGAGCTTGCCGAACACAACTTCGAGCCATTGCAGCCCGGAGATCACGCCGTCCTGTTTGACCTTGAGTTCTGCGGTGCCAATGGTGTCGGCGTCCAGCAACGTTCCGCCGGTCAGATCGCCGGGGCCAACGTCTTCCTGCAGGGCCAGGGCGGCCAACTGTCCGCCCAGCAAAAGCAGGGTTTCATCCATGTAGTGGCGCATGACCGGGTTGTAGCAAAACAGGGGCACCCAGCGGAAGCGCGTGGGGCGCAGCCCTAGCTGGAAGCCTTGCGGATCAGCTCGTCGTATTTCCAGCGCAACTTACGGGGCAGGGGTGTCGTGCTCATCCGGTTCACCAGCAGGTTGACTGCATCCTCGTTGCGCCCGAGCAGGTAGTACTCGTAGGCCATCTCGTAGCGCAGCCAGGGCAGCAGTTCGTGGTCAGCTTCGAGATGAAGAAACGCACGTTGGAACCAGTCAAAGGCGGACTGGTGGTGCCCCTTGTCGGACAGAGCCTGCCCGTAGCGCCTCGCGCCCATGGCGGACTGACGGCGAGTGCCCCACAGACTGGCCATGAAGCGCCGGTCGCGATCGTCCCCCTCGGCGGCCCGCTGCGCGGCGGATACGCCCACACTGTCGCTTTCGGATCCCATCTGGTCGTACAGGCGGGTCAACTCACCCTGCCGGGTTGCCCCCGGCGGAAGCAACTCGTCGCGCGGTCCGGAAGTGCCGGCGCAACCGCCAAGCATCAGGATGCCCAGCAGCAGTACGCCCAAAATGTGTCCTGCCCGGTGATCGATCTTTATCACGCCCGCTACCTCAAGCCTGGTGCTTTGCATCATGGACCGTTTCCCATTGAACGCCTCGCCAACTCATCCGTTTGCCGAATCCGCCTTGCGCTCGTTTTCAAACTCGCTGGCGCGCTTCAGGCGCCAGAAATAAGCCCACCGACTGTAGGAGTCAAACTGCCCAAGGTCTTCGAACACGTACTCACCGGAATCTGCCCCGTGCGCAAGGGCGATCGTCGCGCCCGGCTGTGTCGCGTCCGGGGCGTACGCAGCGATCTGCGTTACGGCCTGGTACAGGTTGCGCGCGCGACTGCCGGTGTGCTCTATGCCGGTCACCCGTCCGCTGCCGGTGACACGAAGGCGCTCAAATGGCCGGGTGAACATGAGATCAATGACCGTGCCGACTTTGCCGAAGCCCTCGACTTCGGTCTCGACGTTCGCGGGCTTGCCGCTGAGCGCGGCCTCCAGGGCTGCGCCGACTTCCTTGCCGGCGTTGCTGATTTCGTCCGCCAGGGGAAACACGCGGCTGCGGGCGCGCTCAAGTTGTCGCGCCGCCACGGTTTGCCGGTCTTCGACTTCACTGAAGCCATCATCCACCGTTTCAAACAGCCCGGGTGTCAGGGCGTTGGGGTCGATCAGGATGCCGGCGGCAAACTGTGCAAGGTGCGTCCACTCCCATAGTTTCGGCAGCCCCGCGCCGCTGATACTCGGCGTGGCAAAGCCCGCTTTTTCAATGTGGGACAGGCTGACCAGCACCGGGCGGGGCATAATCGGCACTTCGTCGTCAGGCACGGACAGGGCCTGAACGCCGAAACTCGCAAGCACTTGGACGGCTTCGTCGGCTTTGTGCCGCTCCGCGCCCTCGAACACGATGCCGCGCTGAAGGCGGCAGGCGCGTACCATATCACTGCGCGGCAGTTTCATGACCCGCGCGAGTTCAGGTGCGATTAACGCCGGGTCCAGCCAGCCGGTCTCATATAGAAGCACCGAGTAGTGGCCTGGCTCCCGTGACAGTCGAACAGCCATGCGCAAACTGTAGCGCGGAATACTCCGGCGCGCCACAAGCGTGAAACACGCGCGTCTGCTTACCACGACGTACCCGGGCTTAAACGCCGCGGCGTGCGCGGTTGTCCTTCGCACAGAGAAAAAGGCTTAAGCGGGACCGCTTAGTGAGGAAGCACCTCGCCGAGAAACCGGAGCAGATTGGCGCTGAAGATTTTCTCGATCACTGCCTCGGACAGCCCGCGCTTCGCCAGTTCGCGCTCCAGGTTGGGCAGGTCGCCGATGTGGCGTAAGTCGGAACACGTGTCGTTGAAGCCGTCAAAGTCGCCGCCGAGCCCGACGTGATCCACGCCGCACACGTCCAGGGCGTGCAGCAGGTGGTCCGCGACATCCTCAACACTTGCGCCGCGACTGCCCGGCTCGAACGCTCCGGGCAGCAGATGCTCCGGGTAGAAGTCGATGCCCGCGAAACCGCCGCGCTCGCCGATGGCACGCAACATTGCGTCGTCGGCGTTGCGCACGATATCCACAAACCTGCGCGCGCCGACGTGGCTGATACACGGTGGACGCGTTACAGCCCGCATCACGTCGTCGAATCCGGGCTGCGGCAGATGTGCGCAATCGACGGCCATGCCAAGCTTCTCCATACGAGCGATCAGGTCGCGGCCGAATTCACTCAGCCCCCGGCGAGGGTCGGGAATGCCGCAGCCGTCCGCAACCTCGTTGGCGTGATTGTGGACCAGTCCAATGCCGCGCACGCCAAGCTGGAAGAATTCATCCACCAGCGCGATTTCGCCACGCAGGGGTGACGCGCCTTCGAGCCAGGGTATCAGCCCGTGACGCTCACCCAGTGCCGCCAGGTCGGCGGTGCCGCGCACGCGCGTGAACACCTCGGGTTGCGCATCCGCCCAGTGGTCGAGCGTTGCGATGATCCGACGGGCGAAATCCTCAGCGGGCTTTCCGGAATAACGCTTCGGGGTAAACACCGAGCACACCTGCAGCACCTGCCCCACGTCACGCATTCGCGGCACGTTGACGTGCAGCCCGCCGTCACGATCGAGAGGATCAAGCGCCTCAAGCGTGATGCGGTAAAAGGTATCAGCGTGTGCGTCGGCGTAGCGCATGATGTTTCGGCCTTGTGGCATTGGTTACCCGCCGTAAAGCGTTCCCAAACTTCATCGGCTCAGGAGCCCCGTCCACTGTAGCCTTGAGTCCCTTTAGCCCTATAATCCCGCCATGTTTCGAGCCGCCCTGAGTCTCGTCATTCTGCTGCTTGCGCCCCTTGTGATGGCGCAATACTCGATCGACATCCGTACCGGTGTCGGCGGTGTAGTCGCGCCGCCCTACACTCGTATGCAGGTGCTGATCCAGCGCGAGGACACCCGCCCTTTTGTGGGGCGCATCGTGGTGGACCTTGGTGCGAGCATGGGAATGCCCGGCGGACGCGGACGCAGGGGTCCGCAGGTTACCGGCGGTGAGGTACAGATCATTCAGGAAGTCGCCCTTGAAGAAGGCGGCGCCGCGCGCATGTTTACGCTCGACATTCCGATCGGCGGCATGATCGCCATGGAGGTGCGCCTCGAGCGCCAGGTGTCCGGCAGCTATTACGAAACCGTCGCCTCCGTCGAGGACGCGCCCCACGTCATCTATGACCAGCGCAAGCTTGTCGGCTTCGTCAGCAATACGCGCCTCAAGGTCGCCCAGCCGTTCCTGTTCTTTCAGGCCGTCGAAATTCCCTACAACGAGTTGCCGGAAAGTTGGAAGCCGCTGGCAGGCTTCGACGCGATCATCATCAATGACGATCGCATCAGCCGCGCACAGTCGGCGGCATTGGCCGACTACATGGCCGCAGGTGGCACCGTGATTATCTCGCCTGAATCCCGGGCCAGCTTCAACCCGGATACGCCGGCGGGCTCATTGCTGCGTATCCCGGCGACCACCAGCCAGAAGACTGTCAGGCTCGCGGAGTACGAGGACCTGCTGACCGGGCTGCTGAAGCCGTCCGGCTTTGCCGCGGAATCCGGAGGACGGGTGCCGCCCGAGGGCCTGCTGCCGGAAGACGGGACGGTGCCCCTCCCGGAAGAGGCGGACCCCGGGCAGACTGCTCTCGATACGCCGGATCCGGAGTCGCCTATGCTGCTGTGGCCGGAATCCGGGCGCGCCAAGCCGATCACCGGGGGCAAGGGGCTGGTCAGTATCGCGCGTGTCGGCGCCGGCAACCTGGTGCTTTTGCACACGGACATCTCAGGCGCGCCGTTCAGCACCTCGGACAACGTCCCTACCACGGCCTGCGTAAAGCTGCTGGATTTCGCCCTGAACGCGGTGGCCGGGCGCACCGGGCGGACACCAGAGCGCATCCTGACGGATCACGACGTGCGCGACACGATGGATATCGCCGGGCGGCGTATTCCAGGGCGCGACTGGCTCGTGATTATGATGCTGGCGTATGTGGGTCTGGCCGGCGGCGGCTTGTTTATGCTGGCGCGCAAACTGAAACGTCCGGAACTCTACCCGGCCGCGCTGCTGCTGGCGGCGCTGGTCAGCGTTGGGTTGGTGTTCGGGCTGGGTGAAGTGTTCAAGCGCAGCGGTGACAGGGTGAAGGCGGTGCGGATTCTGGTCAGCGACGAAACGACAAACCGTAACGCCCTGTTCACGCTGGGGTGTGCCTACGCGGTCGATGGCGACCATTACCAGTTTGTGAACTCGCGGCGCATGGCGTTCGTGCCCGCGGCGCTGGAGGCGCGCGGCAGTCTGCGCGGAATGCCGGGCGACCCGCTGGCGTACCAGACGACCTATACGGGGGGCGAGTCGCACACGGACGTGTCAGACCTCGCGCGCTGGCAAAACGTGTTCTTTGTCGAGCGCGAGCCAGCCAATCTCGAAGGCTATGAGATCAGCGTGCTGTCCATGCAGGGCGCCCTGAAAGTCGAGAACCGGACGCCCCATGAGTTGCGCTCCTGCGTGCTGCTGGTCGGCGGCAACGGCGCCGGCGGCGCGAGTTGCGAATGGCACTACGTGGCGCGCATGGGTGCGGCGGGCACGGCGGACGCCGACTATACTTTCAGCGAAAGCACGCGCCTTCAGGGCGATGTGGACCAGCTTGCGGAACTGATTGGTGACGACGCAGCGGACCTGGAGCTCGAGACCCTGGGCGCGTTGTTTAAGGTCAACCGTGACGACCCCCTGGCCATGGCGGCGACGCTGCAGAGTATTGAAGGGCGCCTGTTCGACACGGGTGTCCTGCCGGAAGAAGGCGAGTTTCTGCTGATCTGCCTGCTGCCCGCTGACGCGCTGTCGCCGGGTAGCCTTGGCGCGCAAGGTGTTGATGACGACGACGTGGCCCAGGTAAACATCTGGATGGTACGCGGCGGCGTCGAAGGCCGATAACTTCCAACCCAACCGGCTGCTGCGCCCTTACCCGCAATGACGCAATTACTTGAAGCCCGAAGCCGTTAGTATGGGGCAATGGCGAGATTCCTGATTCTGCTGACGCTTGTATTCGCCTCCGCGCTCCATGCGCGTCAGGTTGACGTTCAGAACGTGGGCGCGTCCGAATCCGAAGTTGCGCGCTTGCAGTCGCAGGTCGAGCCCGCCTTCTCGCATGTGAAAACCCAGACCGGCGTTGACGACCAGCTGGACCTGCAACTGGTGGTTGTCGGCGGTTCGCGCAGCTTTGCCGAGCTTGCGGCCCGCGACGGCGTCGGAATGCACGCCGAAAGCGTGCTCGGCTACGCGCAACCGGGGCGGCGGCGCATCGTGCTGAACCTGAGCGGTATCCGCGACAGGCAACTTGAGCCGATTGGCGTTCTGCGGCACGAGATCGCGCACCTGGTGATGGGCTCCGCCCTTCGTGTCGAGCGCCCGCTCTGGTTTGAGGAAGGTGTCGCCCAGTACGTCGAAAGTGTCGCCCTCAATGAACTGCGCGAGGCCGCGGGGGCGAGCCCGTGGCTGGATTTTGACAATTTGGCCGACCTCGATCAGGCCCTGCGCGAAGAAGCCCGCGCCGGCGCAGCGTACATCGAGGCGCGTGAGGTGATCAGGCTGATCGTCGAGCGTTTCGGCGAAAGCCGATTCTTCAAGCTGATGAAGAGACTGGAAAGCGGCGACGGGCCGTTTGAAAAAGCGTTCGAAGACGTGACGGGCGACAGCGTCGCGACGTTCGAGAACGCCTGGCTTGAGGACCGGGCAGGCCGCGCCGGCGAACGCTATGCCGGGTTTTTCGGGCGCAACTTCTGGTGGCTGCTGCTGGGGCTGACGGCGCTGATCATTCCGCTGGCGCTGGTGCTGGCGCGAATGCGCGGCAAGACACAGATTGACCAATGGGAAGAAACCGAAAAGTATTTTCCCAGCGACCCAAGCTGGTCCTACACGGACGACGAGCCCGCGGGCTACACGCCCGAAGACCCGGACGCATGGAAGCAGTAACGCGAAAGGCGGCGAGGTTTCCCCCGCCGCCCGTTCGACTATCGCGTCGCCTTACTTGCGGGCGCCTTTCTTTTCAGGGTTCTTTGCGTCTTTCTTGTCCGTGCCGTCTTTGTCGGGCTCGGACTTGCCCTTTTCCGTTTCCTTCCACATCTTGATCGCGAGCTTCAAGGCTTCCTTCTTCGTCACTTTCACCTTGGTCAGGTCCTTCTTTTCCTCGCCCGACTCGTCCTTGTCGCCTTCCTCAAGGTCCGCTAATTCGAAATCCATCAGCGTCTCATACAGCCCCATGTAAAGGTACTGCGCGTACATCTCGGCCGTGTAGCGCAGCTCCGTCTCAGCGGCCATCTTCTTCAGCACCTCGTGGTCGAACTCTTTGTCCTTGCCCGTACCGAACACGTCCGACAGTAACTGCCACTCTTCCTCAAGCACGAAGTCCATGACCTTGTCGCTGGTGATCTCCTCGTACTCGCTTTCTTCGACGACTTTCAACTCGGCCTTGGCCAGCTTCTGGTCACGGTTGGTGTCCAGTGCCGCGAACAGGTACGGGGTCAGCACGTATTCCGCCGCTTCGTATTTCATTTCTACTTCAGCGGTTTTTTCGTCCGCTGCGTCTTCGTCTTTGTTCGCCACCGCTTCCTTCAACTCGGTGAAGAACTTGACGCGTAACTCGCGGGCCTCGGTGCTGCTGATCTTGCCGTCCTTGTTGGCGTCGGCGAGTTTGAAGGACGTTTCGACTACCTCATCTTCGGACTCAAAACCGATCTGGGCGTTCAGCATGGGCGCGAGCAACATCAGTATTGCCGGGATCAACATCTTCATCTCAATCTCCTGGTGAAACGGGTGGAAAGGAAGTCCGCCACCGCGCGGTGGCGCATGACCGGAACTTGTGCCCGGGCACGTCGAAAACGTTACCGCGCGCCATGCGGATACGTAACACGGAAAGTCACTTTGGACCGCGCGTGCTTCGCGTATGCGCGAACATGCGCCGGGCGTTTCAGATCAGCGCCTGGGCGATCCGTGCGCCCGCGGCGCCCTTTGTGTCGCCGCCGCTGCTACAATGGCGGCATGGGCACCGGACGCTCCAGCTTCATTGACCCGTTCCCAGGGACCTTCGTCGCGATCGACTTCGAGACCGCCGACAACGGGGCCGATTCGGCCTGCGCGATCGGCATGGTGCGTCTCGAACACGGGCGCGTCACCCGGCGCGTCCGGCAGTTTTTCCGCCCGCCGCGCGACATCATGATGTTCACGCACATTCACGGCATCAGCATGGACTTCCTGCTGGACAAGCCCGATTTCGCGCAGGCCTGGCCCTTGCTGCGCGAAGTGATCGAGGGCGCTGACTTTCTGGCGGCCCACAACGCGGGCTTTGACCGGGGTGTAATGCACGCCTGTCTGGACCGCGCGGGAATGGACTACCCCTCGCAGCCGTGGGTGTGCACGGTGCGGCAGGCGCGCAATACCCTGGGCGTGTTTCCGGCCCATCTGGCCAACGTATGCCGGGTAATGAACATCCGGCTGAACCACCACGAGGCCCTCAGCGACGCCGAGGCCTGCGCGCGCATCGTGCTGGCGGCAACGTCGGCGCGGAAGCAAATCCCCGCATCCTGATGTTTGGACCTCGTGGCGTGGACGTTCGCGAAAAGGACCGGGCCCACTTCGGCGGCGTGTGCGGAATTGCCGGGAAGTGATTCCCTTCGCGGTGGTCTGCGCCGTATCATAGGAAGCTAGTTTACCGGAAATGCGCCGTGTCGGGCGCGCAGCGAATGGGGACACAACGATGAAAGCAATGCACTGGCTGGTGGCCATTGGCGCGCTTGGCGCGTCGGGCACGGGGCTGTTCGCGCAGGACTACAAGTTTGACGCGCCGCGCAAAGTGATGGGCGGCGACAAGGCGATCGAGGTGGAGTCGCCGGGCTACGCGGCGCCGAGCCTCGCTGACCTCAATGGCGACGGCGTGCCGGACCTGCTGGTGGGGCAGTTCCGCGACGGCAAGATCACGGTCTTCAAGGGCAGCAGGTCTGAAGACGGCACACTGAGTTTCGGCGAGGGCGAGTTTCTCAAGGCCGGCGGCGAAGTCGCGATCGTCCCCGGCGTATGGTGATGCACCAGCAGCACTCCACAGGTCGTGGATATCAACGGCGACGGGTTCAACGACGTATTTTCAGGTTGCTACAGTCAGAAGGGCCATGCCAGCATGGTCGGCAGCTACTGGGTGATGTACGGCGACAAGCAAGGCAACTTCGCCAAGCCCGTCGAGCTGATGGGCACGGACGGCAAACTGCTTCAGGTGCATGACGACCTCGACGGCAACGGCGACAGCCGGCTCACGGAGAACATCTGCACGCGCCCTTTTGCCGTGGACTGGAACGGCGACGGCAAGCTCGACATTGTCGCGGGCAACTTCAAGGGCACGTTCTTCGTGTTCAGCGGCGAGGGCGAGGGCAAGTTCAAGCCTGACGCGACGGAATTGAAGGACATCGACGGCAAGGCGCTCAAGATCAGCGGCGTGCACAGCGATCCGAACATCGTGGACTGGGACGGCGACGGCGACCTGGACCTCGTCACCGGCAGCAGCGACGGCAACGTATTCTGGGCCGAGAACGTTCGTGAGCGCGACGAAAAGGTCACTGGCGCCGACCGCACTCCGCAACTCACAGCCCTCAAGTCGCTGATCAAGGCGCCGAAGGAAGGCCCGAAAAGTTCATTGCGCATTCACGTGGCGGACATCAACGGCGACGGGCGCCCGGACATTCTGGCGGGTGACACGTTTCGATCGGGCGGGGGTATGCGCACGGACCTCAGCGACGCGGACAAAGCGGCCTACGAGCAGGCCCAGTCGGATTACGACAAGGCGCTTGTGGATTACCGTGCCATCTTCGCCAAGTACAACGCCGAGTATGAGAAGGTGCTGAAGGACCGCGGCGAGATCACGAAGGAAGAACAGCGTGCGCTGTACAAAGAGATGGTGACGGACAAAGCCCTCAAGGACGAAGCCATGGAGGGTGTCCGCACGGCCATGAACGACGCGCGCAAGAAGATGGGCGAGTACCAGGTGCCCAATGTCAGTGGCGGCAGCATCTGGGTCTACGAACAGAAGTAGCGGCAAAGCAATACATGCGGGCGCGCCAATTCGCCCGTCTGTGTTGGCACTACAACGCCTGAGTGGGCAATCTTGCGCTGTTGAGGTCGCGTGTTTGCAGTCGCCGGAGTTTCCGGCTAGTTTCGGCGGCAGAATAACCCGAAGCACCGGAAACCATGGCAACCAAACAGCACGATCTGATCATCATCGGCGCCGGCCCTGGAGGATACGTCGCAGCCATTCGCGCGGCGCAACTCGGCATGAACGTCGCCTGCATTGAGCGCGAGCCTGCCCTCGGCGGGACCTGTTTGCGCGTCGGCTGCATCCCGAGCAAGGCCTTGCTTGAAAGCAGCCATCACTTCCACGCTGCCGAAGCGGACATGAAGCGCCACGGCGTCAAGATCGGCAAGCTTAACCTCGACCTGCCGACCATGCTCAAGCACAAGGACTCGACCGTCAGCGCGCTGACCAAGGGCGTCGCCGGGCTGTTCAAGAAGAACAACATCACGCGCTACGAAGGCAGCGCCAGCTTCACCGGTAAGGGCAAACTCAAAGTAGAAGGCAAAGACAACGTCGAGCTTTCCGCGGAACACATCATCATCGCGACCGGCAGCAAGGTTGCGTCGCTGAAGGGCATCGAGTTCGACGGCGATCTGATCGGCGACAGCACGACCGCACTCAGCTACCCGGAAGTCCCCAAACACCTGGTCGTGATCGGCGCCGGTGTGATCGGGCTTGAGCTGGGCTCCGTGTGGCTGCGTCTCGGCGCGAAGGTGACGGTGCTGGAGTATCTCGACCACATCCTGCCCGGGCTCGACGAGGAGATCAGCAAGGACGCGCTGAAGATTTTCAAGAAGCAGGGGTTCGAGTTCCGACTGAACACCAAGGTCACCGGCGCAGCGATCAAGAAGAAAAAGGTCGTCGTCAGCGCAGACGGCATGGATGACCTGGAGTGTGACCGCCTGCTGGTCGCCGTTGGGCGCTGGGCGAACACGGACGGGCTGGGGCTCGACGCCATCGGGCTGGAAACAAACAAGCGCGGGCAAATCGAAGTGAATGAAAATTTCGAAACCAGCGTCAAAGGTGTTTACGCCATCGGCGACGTGATCCCCGGCTTGATGCTAGCCCACAAGGCTGAAGACGAAGGTATGGCCTGCGTTGAGCACATCGCCACGGGCGTTGGGCATGTGAACTACGACGCGATCCCCGGCATCGTTTACACCCACCCGGAAATCGCCGGCGTCGGGCGAACAGAGCAAGAATTGAAAGCAGCCGGCGTCGAGTACAACGTCGGCAAGTTCAACTTCATGGCCAACGGACGCGCGCGCGCCATGGGTGACACCGCAGGCTGGGTCAAAATTCTCGCCGACAAGAAGACGGACCGCGTGCTGGGCGCCCACATCATTGGGCCTCGGGCCGGCGAGCTGATCGCCGAAATCGCCGTAGCCATCGAGTTCAAAGCCAGCGCCGAAGACATCGCGCGATCCTGCCACGCCCACCCGACCCTGGCCGAGTGCGTAAAAGAAGCCGCCATGGGCGTCGCCGGCCGCACCATTCACATGTAACTGCGATCCACAGACTTCACAGATGACACAGAAACTGCTCTGTGAAATCTGTGGACCTTCAGGTCGTTCATTCCGCAGCGATCACCCGCGGGACGTAGATGGTGTAGGCGTCCAGCAGCTTGGCGCGGTTTTCTTCGCTTAGCATTCCGTAGTCGCGGATGGAGCGCACCAGCTTGGCTGTGGCCTGTGCGGCGACTTTGCCTTGATCGTACGTGTAGAAGGTCGCGTGCGTCTTAGCCACCGGCGTGATGATGCCGCTGACGTCCGACTGCCAGGTATCCAGGATCGGCCCGAGCGCTTCCACCTGCTCCTCGCCAATGCCGTAGTTGTCGACCAGCGACTTCTGCAGCTTGCCGCGCACTTCGCCAATATCGGCGCCGGTCAGAACCGGCGAAGTGTGAATGATCATCAGCGTCGTGCAGTACAGATCAACGTGCGCGACGTGGTGCCAGTTCGGGTCAACGAAATGCTCGAGCTGTTCTGGAGTTAACACGTCCCACACCGCATCGACAAACGCGCCTTTCAATATGTACTCGTCCAGCATCTTCTCGACGCGGGGGGTGTTGTCGTTGTAGCGCTTCTGCGCGGCTTCGTAGTCGGCTTCCCATTGCAGACCAAGCTTCTCGATCTGCGCCACCTGCGCTTCGGTCAACGGTATGCCAACTGCCTTCAATTCGCTGGCGATCAGGTTGCTGTGGCTGATGGGGTGGGTGAACTCGCCGTTGTGCTTGGCCCAGGTCGGAAGCACGCCAATGGTGTCGTACTCGTAGGTGCGCATCTTCTCGGTGTTTTCCTGGATCGCCAGGAACACCTCGCGCGGCGCCTGTTCGCCCTTGATCTGGGCTTCGCGAAGCAGGCGAAGGTTGGTGATGACCTCGTGCGACGCACCCGCAAGCTCTTTCCAGTTCGAGTTCGTGACGCCCTCGATCTGCCCGTGTTTGCCAAAAGTGAAGGTCGGTCCGCGCTCCGCTTTCTCGGCGCGGATCGGTGCCAGCTCATCCTCAAGTTTTTCGGCCTGTTCCCGAAACACGTCGCGCTCCGCTTCGGCGTTGCGCAACTCCTCGCGCAGGTCGTCCGCCTCTTTAAGTGCGCGAGACTCCGCAGCCAATGCCGCATCAAGTTTCACGGACACCGCCTTGTCCGTGCCGGTCGCGCTGCCAGTTTCGTCGCCGCGCAAGGGCTCGCCGTCGGCGACATCAAGTGGCGCGCCGTCGGTGTTCGCGCTGAGTCCGGGCCCGGCGGGCGGGTCGGCAAGCTGCTGGTTCAGGATCACTCCGCCACCAAGCCCGATGCCTAGCGCGACAACCATGCCGGCCGCGATCAGTAGTTTCTTCATGAGTATCGCTCCTGCCGCGACGGCCGTTCCCGTCGCTGCTGTTTTCGTAAGTGCCGCGAACGCGGACGCCTTCCAGGCTGCCAGCGCCCCCTCCCACCCCCCGGGCGGAAGCGCCAGTGGTGCGGCGCCCACGCTCGCGAGCAAAGTTTCGCCCTTGCTGCCAAGCTTGAGTTTCAGTCGCTCCATGCCGCGCGAAACGTGACTGCTGAGTGTCTTCACAGGTATGCCCAGCGCGTCCGCTGCTTCCGCATGCGTCATTCCGCCCAGGTGCGTGAGCACGATGGCCTCACGCTCGCGTTCCGGCAGCGTGTCGAGCGCGCGCTGCAACTCGGCGCCGGCTTCTTCGCGCGAGAGTTGCTGCTCGGGGCCTGGGGCCGGGTCTGCCATGCGGTTCTCCTGCTGCGTGGGCGTGGGTTTGTGTTTGCGGCGCGTGTTGCGCGCTTCGTTGATGACCACCTGCCGGAACCAGGGCCACGGATCGTCTTTCGGAATGCTGTCAGGCTTGCCGGCCGCGATCACGAACGCCTGCTGCACCACATCAAACGCCTCGTGCCGATCACCCAGCCAATGCACGGCCACACGCCAGGCTTTCTCGGCGCAAAGATCAAAGCAAGTCTCAAGGCGCTCACGCCCCATGTGCCTTCCTACAGTTAACCGTCGCGAGCGAACGGCTTACCCGCAAGAATCCTAGAGCTCCGTCGCGCGCCAGCAGTACCAAGCGCCGACGGTTCGGTAGGGGCGCCAGGATTCGGCCAGCTCAACCAGCTCCTTCGGCTTGGGCATTTCGGGCAGACCGTGCGCGATGCCGTAGCCTTTGCGTACACCCAGATCGTCGATCGGCAACACATCCGGGCGACCGAGCTGGAAGATCAGCAGCATCTCGACTGTCCAGCGGCCAATGCCGTGCACGGCCGTGAGGCGCTTGATGATTTCGTCGTCATCGAGCTTGCGCAGCTTCGCGAATGTCGGAATCTCGCAGGCGGCCGTTCGCCGTGCCAGGTCACGCAACGCCTTCAGTTTGCCGGCCGACACGCCCGCGTCGCGCACTTTCGCCTCGGGCAGTTTCAGCAGGCGCTCGGGAGTGACTTCGCGCCTGGTCGGGAACAGATCGATCACGCGACCATGAATCGTGCCCGCGGCCTTTCCGCTGAGCTGCTGGAAAATGATGGCGCGCATCAGGTAGTGAAACGGGCTGCGAAACGGTTTGATCTGCAAGCTCGCGGGCACACGCTTGATCACGCGCCCGATGCGTTTGTCACGTTTGGCGACGTGGGCGGCCGCGGTGTCCCAGTCGTACAGAAGTTTGGCCATGATCCCTCCGCGCGAATCATAGCGACCGCGCATGGTCAGCGCCCCTGTCACTGCTATCGTGCGCGGCATGGGTCCCGAAGCCACGCCCGCAGCCTCGATCGCCACGCGTGATGCCGCGCGCTGGTTTGCGCTTGGTGTGGGGTCGGTCGCCGTCGCCGGGCTGTTTGCCCTGTATCTTGCCATCGCGCGTATTCCGGGGCTGGAAACTACCCTGGCGCCGGACCCGAAATTCGCGCACCGGGGGCTGATCGTTCACGTCAACCTTGCGCTGGGTGTCTGGTTTTCATCCTGCATTGCCGCTCTGTTCTGCTTGCTGCCTGGGTCGCGGCCGGGTCGCGTCACACCGCTTGCACAGCTTATGGCGCTGATCGGCGTGGTCACATTCGCCGCGACGATGTTTGTGCGCGATGCCGAGCCCCTGAAATCCAACTACGTGCCCACGCTGGATCACTGGGTGTTTGTGCTGGGCATTGCAGTGTTCGGCTTTGCCGTCGCGGCCGGTTTTCTGGACCGCCGCCTGATACCGCGCGAAGGGAAGTCATTGCTGCCGCCGGAGGCCCGCCCCGGCGTGCGCTTCGCGGCGGTCGCCTATATCGCGTCGATTGCGACCATTATTGCGGCGTGGCAGACACAGAGTGAAGGGCTGAGCCCTCTGCAATACTACGAGCGGCTGTTCTGGGGCGGCGGACATGTACAGCAATGGGCGAACGTGCTGGCAATGGTCGCGGTGTGGCTGCTGCTGCTTTCGCGCGTGACGGGCAGGAAAGTGGTGGATCCGCGTTTGTCGACCGGGCTGTTTGCGTTGCTTCTGGCGCCCGCGCTTGCCGGGCCGTGGCTGACCGGCGCCGACATGCCCGCACAGTACTTCACGCTGCTGATGCGCTGGGGGCTGTTTCCGGTCACCAGTGTGTTGCTGCTGCTTTGCATCGCGCATCTGTTCCAGCAGCGAGAGCGACTTCCCAAGGGCGCGCTTCGCGGCCCCGCATTCACAGGCTTTGCCGTCAGCGCGACGATGACCGTGATGGGCTTCATTATGGGCTCATTGATCCGGGGCGAAACCACGCTGGTGCCGGCCCACTACCACATGAGCCTCGGCGCCGTGACCGGCGCGTTCATGGCGGCGCTGCTGGAGCTGTTGGGGCCGCTCGGTGCCCCGTTGCCCGGCCCCCGCAGCCGCAAGTGGGCCGCGGCGCAGCCGGTGCTGTACGGTGTCGGCATGGCGATGATGGCGGTCGGTTTCGGGCTCGCTGCCAGCGGTCGTAAAACCTACGGAACAGAGCAGGTGGTCCGCAGCACGGGCGAGGTGGCGGGGCTGGTCACCATGGGGATTGGCGGCGTGATTTCGTCGATCGGCGGCGTCGCGTTTCTTGTTCTGCTGATCGTTGCTTTGCGCGCGCGCCGCAGGCGGGGCTGATAGCCCCGCTACTCCACGACGATTTCGACCTTGCGCATGTGGAACTTGCCGGCGTTGGATTCCGACTCGCCGATCTGCATCACGGCGCCCATGCCATCGACCACCTTGCCGAAGACGGTGTACTCGTTATCCAGCCCGCCGCAGTCGGCGGTGCACAGGAAGTACTGGCTGCCGGCAGAGTGCGGGTCGCTGGTGCGCGCCATACTGAGCATGCCCGGGTCGTGGTGGATCTCGTTGAATTCGGCGGGCAGCTTGTAGCCGGGGCCGCCGCCGCCGGTTCCAGTAGGGTCGCCGCCCTGGATCACGAAGCCGGGCACCACGCGGTGATACTTGATGCCGTCGTAGTAGCCCTTGCGCGCGAGTTCAACGAAGCTGGCCACGTGATTCATGGCGCGATCAGCGAAAAACTCGAGTTTGATCTCGCCGGCCTCGGTGTCGATCTTCGCGTACAGCTTCTTGCCGCCCGCGTGCACCTTGACCGGGATGCGGTTGCTGACCTCAACGTCCGTACCCTCGAAGTACGGGTGGATGTTGCCGGTGGGGCGGTAGTACGCTTCGATCAATTGCCCGTGGGGGTCGACAGCCGGCAGTTCGATCACGCCCGAGACGCTATCGCCCGGCTTGAGTTTGGCGTTGCCGCTGCCGCCCTTGATGCGCGTGATGTAGCTTTCCGGTGTCGGCGCGTCGGGGCGCCGCGTGACGTGAATGCTGACGCTGTGCAGGCAAAGCTCCGGTTTCGGGACCTCGACGGGCACGGCACCCTCGTTCGTCACGGTGACCGTGAGGCGCATCGTGTCGCCCAGTTGGTAAGTGTCTTTGTCTGCCTTGATATTAACGCTCATCACTACCTCCCTTGCAGATGCTGCCATTCATGCGACGAAAGACCAGACAGCGTCTGGCCATCCGGGCACCCTGTGGCAGCATCGGCGCTCGGAACCGGCAGGGGCGGCGTTGGAAATTGACCGCGCATGGAAGCTGCACAAAGACATCGAGCGCAAACTCGCGCGCGGGGCGGGGCGCGTCTATACGCCGCGCCGGACGGCCTTTCGCCTGGCGGACTTGATCCTGTCGCCCCTTACAGAAGCGCCGTCTCTGCTTGACCCGGCGTGCGGGGCGGGGGCATTGCTGCTTGGCGCGCTGGAATGGGCGGCATCCGCGCGCCCGCAATGGCTGTCGCACTGGAGCCATGGCGGGTTGCACGCATGGGACATCGACCCCGAGGCGGTGGAGGGCGCGAACGCCGTGTTTCGTGCGGCGGGCATTCCCGCCGGCGCGATTGTCCGTGACGGGCTTACGGCAACCGGCGAGTATGACGCGGTGATCGCAAACCCGCCCTGGATAAGCTATTCGGGGCGTCACGCGGCGAAGCTGAGCGCGCCGCGCAAGCGCGAACTTGCGGCGCGATTCGCGGCGTTCGCGGGCTGGCCCGCCTTGCACACCGCATTCGCGGAACAGTGCGCGAGGTTGACGCGTCAAGATGGCGGACGCCTTGGGTTGATTCTTCCGATGCAGATGAGCGACCTGGCCGGCTACGCCGCAGCGAGGCGGGCGGTGACTTCACACTTGAGCCTTGAGCATGTGATTGAGCTGGGTGAGAACGAGTTTGCAAATGTGACGGAGCCCGCGGGGCTGTTCGTGTTCGGCGGAAGTGCGGGCGCCGATCGCGCCTGGCTGCCGGGCAGCGACGCTGACCTGCTTGCCCGTGTGCGAAGCTTCGCGCCCTTGCCGGCGGCATGCTTCGGCGACGTGGGCGTACACACGGGCAACGCCGCTGATCTGCTGGTCGGGCGTGACGGGCCGGGCAAGCCCCTGCGCGTCGGGCGCGACATTGAGCCGTTTCGACTGGCACCGGCGACACACGTGCTGCGCGCCGCGGAATTGCCGCCGGGCCGTTACGCCCGAGTGGCGGACGAGTGCCGCTACCGCGAGGCGCTGATCGTTCTGCGCCAGACAGCGGATCGTCCGATCGCCGCGCGGCACCAACCATGGGGCTATTTCCGCAACTCGGTGCTGGCTTGCTACGGCGATCCTCGGCACGACGTGGACTATCTGCTGGGCGTACTGAACAGCGATGTGATCGCGCGGATTCACCGGTCGATGTTTCGTGACGCGCGGCAGCGCACGTTTCCGCAGGTGAAGATCAGCCACCTGCGCGCGCTGCCCGTGCCCGGCCCCGAGATCGGCCCGGTGTATGACCGCATCGCCAATGCCGTGAGGGCGCGGGATTTTTCCGCCGCCAACGAGCTGGTTTCGCAGGCCTATGCGTCTGCGCCCTAACGGGCGTTTTCGCCGTGCCTGACAGTGACCTTGAATGCGAGCTTGCGGGTTGCGCCGGACTTGAGCGTGAAGTGGACCTTGCGGGTGTCGGCGTCGTGGGTCTCAAACGGATCTTCGCTGTCGAAGTCAAAGTCGCCACGCACGTCCTGGTGGATTTCGATTTCGACGTCGCGGTCGCGGAAGTTTTTGACGGTCAGCTCGAACTCCTCAACGGTTGTCCAGCCCACCAGCCGGCCGTTGCGGAACCCCAGGTCCTTTTTCTTCAGTGACAGGCGTTTGCCTGCCAGGGTGCATTCGGCGTCGGGGCCGACATTGACCTTCACTTCTTCCTTCTTGGGGATGTACTTGCTGGCGACCAGTCCCATCCAGCCCAGGCGGCCAGCGCCCTGATCTTTGTAGAGGCGCAGGGTGCCGTCGGGCAGGGGTTCCTTGCCGAGTTTGTGCTCGTCGTCGTTCTTGAATTCAAGCACCTTGGTGAATGCCGGGCCGAATTTCGCGGGCTCCAGGCGATAGACCGTTTTGAGGGGCACGTCCCTGACGACAAAGCTGCGCAGGCGCTTGCTCCAGCGGTTCGGGATCGTTTCGGTGCCTTCGACGGTGTAGATGTAGTATTCGCTGAGCCCGGCCTTCTGGATTTCTTTCGGGCGCTGCATTTCGCCGGCGCCCTCATCGTTGTCGGCACCGCGGGCCATGCGCTTGAGTTCGTTGGCGGGCATGTTGGGTGCGGGCGGCGGGACCGCGCCGGGTTGCCGCCGGGGAAGCGCGAGGTCGATGATGCGTTCAACCAGGTGGATCACGCCGACCACCAGGCGCACCTGGGCGTTCTCGTACTCTTCGCCGGAATGGTTGTGGACCGTGACGTAGCTGGTGAGATCCATGCCGGTTTCGTCGGTGTTGACGATGCCTGTGTATTCTGCCTGCCAGCTTATGCCGCTGGTGAAGTAGCTGATCTCCACGTCGTAGCCGCCGGGGTTGGTGCAGGCGATTGTCCAGATCAGCATTTCGTGGGATTCGGCGGGATAGCTGATGTCCATGACCTCGAGGGCGTCTGCCGCGTCCTTGCCGACTGGCAGGAACTCGACACTGGTGGGGTCGATGAGGGTGTTGGCCCATGAAAACTGCAGGCGGTTGTTGCCTTGCTTGAAGCTGAGTTCGCGGCGCTCGCGCACGAGCGTAAGGTCTTCGCTGTTGTAGATCGTGAGCTGCACGGACTTGCGCTCGGGCAGGGTGACCAGCTCTTCTTTGGCAAACAGGGCGGGGGCAAGCGTCAGCGAACAGCAAATAACCAATAACCAATAACCAATTCCCAATTGGCCTGGGCGCGGACTGAATAGGTCAGTGTTTACCGGCAGCTGGTTATTGCGGTTCAATGCAGGCTCCTATTTCGTGTTGGTGCCGTTGCGTGTCGTAACCGTGAGCTTCAGTGTGCGCTCGCTGTTGACTTTGAGTGTGAAGTGGATCTTGCGGGTGCTGGCGTCGTGTTTTTCCCAATCATCTTCACTGTCAAAGTCCCAGTCACCCATCATGCCGCGGTGGATTTCGACCTCGACATCACGTCCGCGGAAGTTGCGCACCTTCAGCTCGAATTCTTCGACGTGTGTCCAGCCGACCAGCCAGCCATCACGGAACGACAGGTCCTTCTTGCGGAAGCTTGTGCGCTTCTGCTGCAACGTGCATTCTGCGTCCGGGCCGACGTTGATCTTCACTTCGTCGCCCTTGGGAATGTACTTGCTGTTGAGCACGCCCATGTAGCTGAGTCGACCTTCGCCCGCATCGCGGTAAAGGCGGATGATGCCGTCGGGCAGAGGCTCCTTGCCCAGCTTGTGGTCTTCATCGTTCACGAACTCGAGCACTTTGGTGAAGTGCGGGCCGAACTTGGCGGGCTCAAGGCGATACACGGTTTTCATGGGAACGCCGGCGACGGTGAAGCTTTTCAAACGCTTGCTCCACTGGTTCGGAACCGTTTCCTTGCCCTCGACGGTGTAGATGTAGTACTCGCTGAGGCCGGCCTTCTGGATTTCCTTGGGTCTGGCCATGCCGTCGGCCGGGTCCTCGTTTGTCTCATCCTCAGCCATGTCTTCAAGTTCGCGCCACTTGTCTTGGGGCATGCCTCTGCCGCCCCCTTGACCTGGCTGGGCCAGGTCAATGATGCGCTCCACCAGGTGAATCACGCCGACGACCAGGCGTACCTGCGCGTTCTCGTATTCTTCGCCGGAGCGATTGTGGATTGTCACGTAGGAGGAGATGTCCATGCTGGACTCGTCGTTGCTGAGCAGCCCCGTGTACTCAGCGCTCCAGCTTATTCCGCTGGTGAAGTAGCTGATCTCGACTGTATAGCCTGCCGGCTTTGCGCAGGTGACGGTCCAGATCAGCATCTGGTGTGACTCGGCCGGGTAGCTGGTGTCGGAGACCTCAAGCGCGTCCTGCGCGTCCTTGCCTACGGGCTGGAACTCGACACTTGTTGGATCGATCAGAGTGTTGGCCCAGGAGAACTGGATGCGGTTGTCGCCTTCTTTGAAAGTCAGCTGACGGCGCTCACGCACGAGGGTCAGATCCTCACTGTTGTAGATCGTGAGCTGGACCGACTCGCGCTCTGGCAGCGTGACGAGTTCTTCTTTCGCGGCGAGCGGGCTGGAGATCAGTGCCACGGCAGCACAGCCAATAACCAATAACCAATAACCAATTCCCAATTGGCCGGGAATCGCCCCGAATTGGTTATTGGTTGCTGGATATTGGTCATAGCGGTTCATGGACGTGTCCTCTGTTGATCGGCTCGCGACTACCAGTTGTTGAGGCGCTTGTAGTGGAACTTAAGCTTGACCGGCTCGCCCTTGGCGGGGCACTTGACCTTGAACTTGATGGTTTCGTTATCTTCGCGCTCGAAGCTTTCGTAGCCGGATGAATCTTTCTGCATCTCCCATTCGCCCTGCACGCGCAGCACGAGGATCAAAGTCGCTTCGCTGTCTTTAAAATTCTTGATCTCGTACTCGTCGACTTCGTTGGTGTCGTAGACGTTGCCGCGGCGGTTCTCGACGTTGTTGACCATCTTCTTGAACTCGACCTTGATGTCCTGGGCGATGCCGATGTTCAGGCGCATGTCGTCGCCGATCGGGGTGAACTGCCCCCAGTCTTCGCCGGTGAAGGCGGTCGTGCCCTTGCCGTCGTCCTGGTAGATGCGCACCTTGCCGTACTCAAGCGGGATCGCGCCCAGCCCCATGTCTTTGGTGTTTTTCAGGACGTAGTCGGTCATAACTTTGCCTTCATATTGACGGGTCAAGTCGTAGACGTACTCCTTGGTCAGCTTGACGCCGTCCCACTTGTTCACGAGCACGCGCTTGGCCTCGCCCTGGTCGAGTCCCTTTTCGAAGGTCTTGCCGTCTCTTGTGATGAAGTCGGCGCTGTCGAAGGTGCCGCCGCTCCAGTTGCGGATTTTGAAGTAGTGCTTGAAGCTGAGGGTTTTTTCGTCGTTGCTGACGATGGCGCGGTAGTCCGTTTCGCGCTGGATGTTCGCCATCAGATAACTGAGGCGGAACTTTTCGCTGCGCGCGTCGGGGCTGGAGATCGACCACGTCAAAGCGGCTTCGCCGGGCGGGTAGCTGGTCGAAAGAATCTCGACCTTTGTGTCCGCGGCGACCGGGCGGAAGACGATGCTGCCCTTATCAATGTTTGTCCCGGCCCAGCTGAAATCGATCGTGTTCACGCCCTTCTGCAGGGTGATGGTGCGCTCTTCTTCAACCAGCACCTGATGTGGGTGGTCAAAACGCACGACGACGGCTTCTTTGTCGGGCAGTGTCGCCAGCTTGATGCGGGCGTTCACGGGCTCCGGCTTCGCGATACCGATTACAGAGCTGATCGCCGCGGCGCCCGCCAGTGTGAGTAGAAGTCGTTTGTTCATGACTGCGTCCTTTCGGGAATGTTCCCGTTACTTGTTCTTGATGTTGGTGCCGAAGCGCGTGCGAACGGTGTAGCTGATCTGCCTGCTTTCGCCCGCTTTCATGTTGAGCGCGAACCGCTGTGTCTGGAAGTCGATCTTGGTCGATTCCGTTTTGCTGTCGAAGTCGAAGTCGCCTGACAGGCGGACGTTGATTTCGAAGTCCACGTCACGGTTGCGGAAGTTCTTGATATCGAGCTCGAACTCCTCAAGCGTGTCCCAGCCCGCGATGTACTGGCGGTTGCCGGACCACTGGAAGGTCAGGTTTTCCTTCTTGTAGGAGTTGCGCTTGCTTTTCAGCTGCACTTCGGGGTCGGCACCCGCGTTGACCTTTACCTCGTCGTTCTTGGGAATGTAGTCCGTCGCCACCATGCCGACAAAGCCGAGGCGCCCGGCCCCCGCGTCGCGGTAAAGGCGCACGATGCCCGCGGGCAGGGGCTCCTTGCCCAGTTTGTGGGCCTCGTCGTTCTTGAAGACCAGCAGCTTGACCAGCTGGTTGCCGTACTTGGCCGGATCCCACGTGTAAACCGTGCGCAGGGGTACGCCGGTCTGCACGAAGCTTTCGAGGCGCTTGCTCCAGCCATTCGGAATCGTCTCCTGCCCCTCGACGGTGTAAATGTAGTATTCGCTGAGGCCTTCCTTGACGATGTCTTTCTTGGCGTTTTCCGAGGCATCGGCGCGGCGCATCTTGCCGTAGGCTTCCTTCATGCGCTCGTCGCGCTGTCCGCCGGCCAGCGCGGCGATCTCTTCGACGATGTTGATACTGCCCACAACCAGGCGCACTTTCGCGTCCTCGTATTCTTCGCCGCTGTGGTTGCTGACGCCGACGTAGGCGGTCAAGGTCATGCTGCGCTCATCGGTACTGAGCATGCCGTGGTACTCGGCGTTCCAGCTTATGCCGCTTGTAAAGTAACTGATCTCCACGCGGGCGCTGGTGGCGGCCTCGGCGCTGATGGTCCAGATCAGCATCTGGTTGGACTGGGCCGGGTAGCTGGTGTCCAGCACTTCGACTTTGTCGGCATTGGTGAGGGCGTTGAACTCGACGCTGGTGGGGTCGATCAGGGTGTTGGCCCATGAGAACTGCAGGCGGTTGTTACCCTGCTTGAATGTCAGCTCACGCGTTTCGCGTACGAGGGTCAGGTCAACCGAGTTGTAGATGGTGAGTTGTACGGTGTCGCGCTTGGGCAGCGTAACGAGTTCTTCTTTGGCGTGCAGCGCCGGTGTAAGCGCGCTGAGCATGAGCAGTGGAACCAGCCATCGAACGGTTTTCATATTTTACCCCATTTCGTCTTCAAGGTCTGTGACGCACTTGAGCCGATGCAGGTTCCAATCAAGTGTGCAAGCAGTTGTTTTTGACACGGCAATGGGATACAAGACGAATATCACAGCGTCCGTGCGGGGGCTTCAGGGGCGGGAGAATGGCTTGAACCGGAAGAAGCTGAAACCGTACCACAAGTGGATTGGCGAATGGACCGGGCGCGGGCACTCCATGAAGGATGTCCCGATAGTGACTCGTGTGACAATTCGCCCGCGCCTGGCGGAGCTTGCGCTGGAGTTCCTTGTTGAATCGCTACACGATGAAAGCCAGGAGCTTGTGCATGGCGTCGTTGCGCTGCTTGGGGTGGACCCGGACGGCGAGTTGCGCATGGCTGTTTATTCCACGGTACACGGCTCGATCACCATGCCAGTAACACCGGAAGACCCGGGTGCGCTGGCCATCGAAGGCAACAGCGTCACCGGCAACCGCGTCGTGGTCTCCCTGATAGAGGAAGACGGCGGGCTGATGCTGACCAGCTACTGGAAGCCGGAGCTGCCCGCGGACGCCGAACCGGTGGGCTTCACCAACGTGAAGCTCAAGCGCGTCGCGCACGCTTAGTCCGCTTGTGCCAGCGCTTTCTCCAGGTCGCGGATGATGTCGTCCGCGCTTTCGACGCCGATACTCAGCCGGATGCCGTTGGGCGTGATGCCGCCTTCGAGGCGCTTCTCCGGGGGCACGGCCGCGTGGGTCATCGCGCCCGGGTTTTCGATCAGCGTGCGCAACTGCCCCAGGCTGACGGCCAGCGTCAGGGTGTAGGCGTTCTTGGCGATCCAGTCCACGACCTTAATATTGTTGTGGGGCTGGCCGGGGTCCTTCTCGACGGTCTCGAAGTAGATCATGTTGCCGGGGGCGAACTGTCCATCCGGGGTTCGCATCTGCTTTTTGGCCAGGGCGAGCTGCGGGTGGGTGCTGAGCCCCGGGTAGGCGACTTTCGCGACCTTTGGGTGCCCGTTAAGGAACTGCGCCACCTGTTCAGCGGTTTGCATCTGCTGCTTGAGGCGCAGGGGAAGGGTCGGCAGACCGTAAACGAGGATCGGCCAGGCGCTTTTGGGTGCGAGCGCGGCGCCGAAATCCTTTCGGTAAAGAAGGACCTGGCCCTCAAGCTCGGCCGGGCCGATGACGGCGCCGCCCATGTCGGTGCCGTAACCGCCGATGTTTTTTGTCAGTGAATGCACTACGACGTGAGCGCCGAGTTCAAGCGGTCGCTGGCAGTATGGCGTGGCGAAGGTGTTGTCGACGACGATGTAAACCTGGCGATCGGCGGCGCGCTTCTTGTTGACTTCGTCCACGATTTTGCGCACTTCGCCAATGTCGATCAGTTCGAGGGTCGGGTTTACCGGTGACTCGAAATAGACGGCACGGGTCTTGTCGGTGATGGCCGCCTTCAGGTCGTTCGGGCGGCGCAAATCAAGGAGATTGGTCTTGATATTCAGGCGCGGGTACCAGTTTGTGAACAGGCTGTAGGTGCAGCCATACAGGGTTTTGTGTGAAACCAGCTCATCGCCCGCGTTCAGCAGCACACCCAGTGCCGCGCTGATGGCGGCCATGCCGGTGCTGAATGCGACGCAGAATTCACCGCCTTCGACGTTGGCGAGTTCGTCCTCAAGCATTCCGCGCGTAGGCTCATCAAGCCGGTCATAAATGTAAATCGGTTTGGTGCGGTGGGCGTCGCCGGAGGCGTACTCCTGAAAGCCGCGGGCGCCGCGCTCGGTTTTGTCGAGGCGGTACGTCACGCTGCTGGAGATGGGCGGAATGATGTGATGGCGGAAGTCCCACTTGTCGGTGAAGTGCCGACCGTGAATAAGGTACGACTCCACGCTGGTGCCTGGCGGGATGTTCCGCACGCGCTTGCTGATGTCCGAGTTATTCTGCTTGGCCATGAGTTCAGGTTTCGGGTGTCAGGGATGGGGGTCAGGGGCCCTTATACTCCCTGTCCTCAGAAACCTGATCCCTGAAACCTGATTAGCCCGCGGATTTCAACTGCATGTGGATCAACTCGCCTTCGCGGGTGGCGATCAGAACCGTGCCGTCGGGCCCGATGACGCCGGCGCTGGGCACGAAGTCCTTGTCTCCCTTGAGTTTATCCACGAACTCAAGCTGGCGCTGTTCGGTGCCACTCCTGGCGTCCCAGACCATCAGGCGTTTTTCGTTGTCGAAGGCGGCGCAGCGCCGCCCGTCGCTCGAGAATCCGACGCCGCGCACCCACTCGGACAACCCCTTGTACTGCTTGGTCGGCTTTTCCGTGAGACGGCGCGTGTTCCAGACCGCCACATCGTCGCCGATGGAGCCGGCAATCAGTTGTCCGCTGTCGGCGCTGAAGGCGACGCTCTGGATCAGGTCGTCGCCGGGCCCCTGCAACTTCTGTTTGATGACCATGCGGCTGGCGTCAAACACCGCCACATAGGCGTCCTCGCCGCCGATGGCAAGCAGCGAGCCGTCCGGGCTGAGGGCCATGCACTGTGCGCGGTCAAGCCCCGTCGGCGTCGCGCCACCGATGCGCGTCTTGGTGACCGGGTTGTAGCGCGAGACAGAGCCGTCCCGTGTCGCAGCAAACAGCACGTTGTTGTTGCCTGAAAACGCGAGTCCGTAAACGTCGTCACCGGCGCTGCCGAGGTCCGATGCTTGCACACTGTTTCCGCTCAGTTCGAACACCACCAGATTGCCGTCGTCGTTGCCGCTGGCCGCGTACTTGCCGTCGTCGCTGACCGCCATCGCGGTGATGCGGCGGGTGCCCCCCTTGCTGCTGCCGAGCTGTGTCCCGCGCTTGAGGTTGAAGAAGAACACACGCCCGGAACTGCCGCCGACTGCGGCGTACTTGCCGTCCGGCGTAACCGCGACGGACGAGATTTCCTCGCCGACGTTGAACAACTGCTCAGCCTTGCAGTACCGGTCCTGCCAAGCCGTGCGAAGGTGCGACGGCAGGCGCTTGAAACGATCAGATTCGTTTTCGCCGGTGAGGGAAGCCTCCATGTCGTTGATGCGCGACTGGTCGCCGGGGTCAAGCCCGAGGGCGCGCAACTGCTCGATGACTTTCTTGCCGTCCTTCTCAAGCCCTTTCTTGACGCAGTCTTCGAGCTCTTTGAACAATCCTTCTTTGTGTTTGTTTACGGCGGCCTTCAACTCATCTTCCGCTTTGCTGACGCGCACCTTCTGGTCCTTATCGAGGGGCAGAAGGTATGCCTCCTTGATAAACGCACCGGCCTTCGAGAACAGCCTGGCGTCGCGATCCTCGGCGGCGTCCTTCAGCAACTGGGTAAGCTTCTGTTCAACCTTTTCGGCCCATTGCTCAAGCTTGCGCGCTACCTGCCGGTCGAGTTCTTCGGTAAGGGGCAGTTTGGTCGCGTCGTCAAGTACGGTCTTGGCTTCAGCGAAACTGTCCTTTTCGACAAGTAGATCGGATTGCTCGAGTCTGGCCGTAACGTCGCCGGTCAGCAGGGTTGTGTAGTCCTTGTCGAGTTCGCGGGCTTTGTCGGCGGCGGTACCGACGACGGGAATCTCCAGGGCGGCGTCCAGCGCCTTGCGCGCATCCGCATAGTCACGCTTGTCAAGAGCTTTGCGCACGGCCTCAAGCAGGTCGGAGTGGTACTTGATGGCCTCGGTGCCGTAGCGGCTGTCTACCTTGGCAAGGCGATCCCTCTGGTCGTCCGGAACCCGCAGCGTCTTGACGAGTTCCAGGCGGGTGCTGGCGTCTTCGAAATCGCTGTCGTCGAGCGCCCGCTCGATTTCCGTAATCAGGGTGCTGACGTATTCGCTCAGGGCCGTTTCGTTGGCCTGCTTGAACTTGTCCAGCTCCGTCTGCTGTTCGTCACTGAGTGGAAGCTTGTCGGCGGCGCTTATGTCGGCGCTGGCGCTCTCGAAGTCCTTCGAATCGATCGAAGCCTTGGCCGAATCCAGAAGCCCCTTCAGGCGCTTCGCAAGCTCGGTTTCATACTTCGCGGCGACATCGTTGTAACGAAGAATCAGCGATTGCGGCAGCTTGCGGTCGGCGGAGCCCGTGATCTTGGCCGCGCCCGCGTCGAGGTTGACTTTCGCTTCGTTGAACTTGCCTTCGGCTGTCTCCTTTTCCACGGCGACCGTCAACTCGCTCAGGTCGATGTAGACACCGACGTCGGCGATGCGCGATACCTGCTCGTTGACGTATACGGGCAAATCGTTGGCGGCGTCGCGCTCATTGCGGGCCGCGATAAAATCAGAGCGGTCGGCCGCGTCACGGGCGGCCTTGAGGTACCCCTGCAGATCCTTTTCGATCGCCGCACCGACACTGGCGACCACCTTGGCGTGTTCGCCCTGCAGTTCCTCGGGTACCGCAAGTTCTTCCGCCTTCTTAAGTTGATCAATGGCGAACTGGTACTTGGGAATCGCCAGCGCATCCTTGACGACCTTGTGAATGCCGAGCACTCGCATCACGCGCAGGCGCGCTGACACTTTGGCCAGTTCTTCCGGCGCGCCCTTGATGGTCTCGAGGTCGGCGAGAATCCCCGCCGCGTCGTCAAACTGCTGCTCGCGCTCCAGGCGAAGCGCCTGGGTGTCGAGTTCATTCCAGAATTCGCTGAGGGCCGTATCGACGCGCTCGTTCAAAACTTCGCGATCCCGAGCGACACGCTCTTCGGCCTCGGGCGGGACCTTGAGATTGGCAAGCCCGTCGCGTTCCAAGATTGCTGTGTTAAGGGCGACAATCGCGCCGTCGGTGTCCAGGAATCGCTTTTCCTCGAAGGTCTTCAGCGCCTCGCGGATCCTGTCGAAACCTTCGCTCGCCGCAAGATAGGCGAATTGGCGGTGGTAGCGCGCGTCCAAGTCATCGAACGCCGCGCGCTGCTGGGCGCTGGCCTTGGAGATTTCCATTTTGGCGCGGTCGAGTTGCTTCTTGGCCGCGTCGAGGTCAGCCAGCGTGTTCGCATTGATGATGGCGGCGCTTGCGCTGGTGAGGGCGTCTGCCACCAGCGGGTCATCCTGAACAGGCGGCGGCGTGGTGCCGCCGTCTGTGCTGCCGCCGTCTGTGCTGCCGCCGTCTGTACTACCGCCGTCGGTCGTGCCGCCGTCTGTGCTACCACCGTCGGTCGTGCCGCCGTCTGTGCTGCCGCTGTTGGTCTTTGGCGTGCTGTCAACCTTGTTCGCCGCGCCGTCATCGCCGGCGACGATCGGCTGGTTGCCCTTGCCGTTGTTCGCACCGGGACCCAGCGTGAAGTACCAGCCCGCGGCGGCGGCGCCGCCGCCCAGCAGCAGCATGACCAGGATCGTGATCAGCACCTTGCTGCCGGCGCCGCTGCTCTGCGTGGCCTGTGAGCTATACGCCGGCGCGCTTTCCGCCATGGTGGGGGAAACGGAAGGACGCCGGGCGCTGTCCTCCTTCATGGTTGCCATCATGGTCTGGGCAAGTTCGCGCGCGTGGTTGTCGCGTTGTGCGCGCTCTTTGGCCGCTGCCTCGAATGCCTGGCTTTCGCGCACAACCGGGGCCATGGACTTCATGGCACCTTCGTCCTCGACCCTGACGTCCTCGTCGGTTGCCATGCCGATCAGCTTGCGCAGCCACACGGCGGCCTGCTTGGCGCTGCAACGCTTGGCCGAGTCCTTGGCGGTCATGCGCTTCAGGACAGCCACCAGCTCTTTGGGGAAGGGCTTGAAGCGTACTTCCGGGTAAATGATTTCCTTGGCGATGTGCTGGACAGCCACGCTGATCGGCGTGTCGCCGACAAACGGCGTTTCGCCGGTCAGCATGTGGTACAGGGACACGCCCAGGGAATACACGTCGCTCTTGTCGGTGACTTCTTTTGATTCGGCCTGTTCGGGGCTCATGTAGTGGGGCGTGCCCATGATCTGGCCGGACATGGTCAGGTGGCTGCTGCTGGTGGCGGCGCGGGCGAGCCCGAAGTCGGAAAGTTTGATGCGCCCGTCGGTCGCGCCGAGCAGAATGTTGTGCGGCTTGACGTCGCGGTGGACCAAACCCTGTGTGTGCGCGTAGGCCAGCGCGTCGGCGCCGGCAGCGCCGATTTCGAGCGCGCGCTTGTAGCGGAAGCGCCCGCCGTTTTTCAGCATGTGGGCGGCGTCCGTGCCCTCGATCATTTCCATTACGAGATACAGGTTGCCAGCGTATTCATCGACGTTGTAAACGCGCACAATGTGCGGGTGGTCAAGCTTGACACACAGCCGCGCCTCGCGCAGGAAGCGCTGGCGCACCAGTTCGTTGCGCGAAAGCTCGTCGGGCAGAACCTTCAATGCCACGTTGATGTCCAGGGCATGGTGGTAGCCCTTGAACACTTCGCCCATACCGCCCTTGCCAAGCACACCCGTTACTTCAATCTGGCCGACGCGCGTGCCGACCATGATCTTGCCGCCGAAGGGCGCGACAGGCCTTCCACCGCTTCCGGCCGTGTTGAGAGAGCCGCTGCGCGGCGTGCTGCCCTGGGGCTGGTCCGTGTCCGTGGGGCCGTAGACAGTGGCATCCTGGCTGCCCGTGCTGACGTGTCCGGGCCGGGTGGGCTCGTACATGGTGGCGGCCGGCTGGATGTCGGGGCCGCGCTCATCGGCGCTGCCCTGCTTGGCTTTCTTGAGCGAGTCGGTGACGCTGGGCTCAGGGGGCACCGCGTGTTCGCCGGTGTGGGCTTCGATGCTGACGAGTGTGCCGTCGCCGTAATCGCCGGATCCCATGTCCTCGATGGCTTTCTCAAGGCGCCTGGTCGGGCCGGGATTGGGCTGGTCGTCTTCCTGTGGTTCAGGTTGCTCGTGTTCGTCGGTCATGTCTCAGCGTCTCTAGGCCCAGATCGCGCAGTCTAGCAGTCCGGAGCAACAAATCCGCCCCGAGATACCAACGCAACCTTACACCGTGCAATACGGTGTGCCAAATGAATCGAGGAAGTTATTCGGACGTCAGGCTACCGCTTTCAGTAAGGCATCGGCGACTTCGTTGACCTGGGCGTCGGTCATCTGGTCGAAGACGGGCAGGCTGAGGGCTGTCTCACAGAGTTTTTCGCTGACGGGCAGGTCGCCCTTTTTGCCGCCCTGACTGGCGAAGCACTCCTGCAAGTGCAGGGGGACCGGATAGTAGACGCCGCAGCCGATGGCCTTTTCCGCCAGTTGCGTCGCCACCGCGTCGCGGTTCTCAACGCGCAGCGTGTACTGGTGGTAGATGTGGCTGTTGCCGGCGCTGACCGGCGGGGTCTTCAACTTGCCTTCGAAGCGGGCGTTGTATTGCTCGGCGATTTCGGCGCGGTGCTTGTTCCATTCGTCCAGCTTCTTGAGCTTGATCTGAAGTACCACAGCCTGCAATGAATCCAGGCGCCCGCAGATGCCGACGACCTTGTTGTGATAGCGCGGGCGTTCGCCGTGTACGCGCAGCAGTCGAATTTTGTCCGCGAGCGCGTCGTCGTTGCTGACCACCATGCCGCCGTCGCCGGCGCCGCCGAGGTTTTTGGTCGGGTAGAAGCTGTACGTCCCGAAGTGCGAGAACGTGCCGGCCTGTTTGCCGTTGCGGGTTGCGCCGAAGGCCTGGGCGGTGTCTTCCACGACGACGAGGTCGTGCTCGCGGGCCAGGTTCATGACGCCTTCCATGTCGGCGCATTGACCATAGAGGTCGACGGGGATGATGGCCTTTGTCTTGTCAGTGACTTTCGACTTCGCGCTGGCGACATCAATGTTGAAGCTGTCTTCCTCAACGTCGCAGAACACCGGCGTCGCGCCCAGGCGCGCGACCGCGCCGGCCGTGGCGAAGAACGTAAAGCTCGGCACGATGACTTCGTCGCCGGGGCCTATGTCCGCCGCCATCAGGCTCAGGAGCAACGCGTCGCTGCCGTTGCTGACGCCGACGGCGTGCTTGACGCCGAGGTAGGCAGCCGCGTCCTTTTCGAAATCCTCGACGTACTTGCCCAGCACGAAGGCCTGGTCATCAAACACGCGCCCGACGGCGCTGAGTACTTCGTCTTTGATCGTCGCGAACTGTGCCTTCAGGTCGAGAAAAGGAACGCCCATGAGAGTCTCCGTGCTGTCGCGGGGAATATAGAGGAAGCGGCGTTGCTGGCCAGAGGTCAGCAGAGGCAACTACTTCAAACCGCTGGCGCGAAGGCGCTAAGGTCAGCGAAGACGCGAAGGAACCGCCCTGTAGGTGCTTTTCTTCGCGTCGTCGCGCAAGCAGTTAAATGAACCACGGAGCAGCGTGGGGTCTGCTCCGTGGCGGGTGGACCGGGGTGGGTCCTTACTGCTTGCGTTCGGATTCTTTCTTCGGCGCTTCCTTCTGTTCTTCTTTCGGCGCTTCTTCGCCCGACTTCACAACTTTGCGGATGCGGACGATCTTGATCTTCACGCGGCCGTCTTCGCTCTCGTATTCTTCGACTTCCGCGTCCGGGTCGGACTCCCACTCCTCCGCGCTTTTTTCCAGCTCTTCACGGATCTTCTTGAAGCGCTCTTTGTGTTCCTTGCGCATCTCCTCCATGTGTTTGCGCATCTCTTCCATGATCTTCGCGATGTCTTCCGGCAGGTCGCGGTCGAGTTCGTTTTCGATTTGCTTGATCTTCTTGCGGGCGCGCTCCGCGGAGTCTTCCGCTTCCTCGACTTCTTCTTCGGTTTCGTCGACTTCTTCAATGATCGTGACGCCGTCCTCACGGACGATTTTCACTTTGCGCCCGTCGGGCAGGGTCTCGACTTCCTGGGCGATCAGCGGTGCGGCGACGAAGGCCAGCGCGGCAAACAGGAACAGCAGTTTCTTCATGGCGGGTCTCCTGTGGGGTTCTGTATCGGTTACCGGTGTGGGTGGGGGAGCGTTACGCAAAAAAGCCCGCGTGCTGGAAGCACGCGGGCTCTGCGGACTGGAAGCCCACATCACTAGTCGATCGGGTACCAGTTAATGTAGCCGATCTGCATTTCTTCCCAGGTCTGCTCGCCGAAGGTGACGGCCTTCTTGGGGTCCGGGTTGGCCGGGTTCTTGTCGCTGTTGTCGTACCAGCCCGTGGCGTAGATCCTGGTGCCCTTGGGCAGGTCGATCGGTTCTCTAAGTATGTACAGCAACTGCCAGTTGAAGTCGTAGCGCGGCACGTCCAGCAGGGTGATTTCCTCGCCGTCCGGCAACTTGGCCATGTACTTGTAAGCCTTGCCGCGCACATGCATGTGCGGCATGAGCGACAGCAGGCGCATTTTTTCGCGCGCGACAAAGATGGCCTGGACCTCATGATTCTCGGCGCCCGGCGGAATGCGGAAGAAGACGTTGCTGATGCCCGTAGTCGTCACTTCCGTCTCGGGCTTTTCCTTGCACCAGATGACGCCAAGCTTTGTCCGGTCCTCGGCCTCTTCGCCGGTGGGGGTGTAATGAATCTGGAAAGTCATCTCGGCGCCGCCGGGAATGAACTTGCCCATCCCCTCCGGCAGCACGATGTGCCCCTGCCCCGGCACCATGCCCATGAAATAGCCGTTCAAGCCGCCGTTGTCGTTCGGCTGCTCGCCGGCGCGGGGGTGGCTGCGCGGGTACTTCAGGAAGATCAGCACGTGGTGCACGACCTGCGGCGCCGTCGGGCGAATCTCCATGGCCTGCACCCAGCGGTCTTCCTTGAAGTCGACCTTGATCGTCTGGTACTGGTACTTCACGGTCCCCTTGGCGGGAATCTTTTCGGTCTGCGGCAGTTCATAGATCGTTTCCGGCTTGCCGATTTTCCAGCCTTCGGCGAACTTCCTGGCTACGGGCGCATCCTTGGCGTCGCCTTCCGGGCAGCCGTTGTCGATCCAGCTGATCAGCGCCTCGCGGTCGGAATCGCTGAGGCTGCGATCGTTGCTGAACTCACCGTGGTCGGGGTTCGCGAACCAGGGCGGCATCAGCTTCTGCTTCACCTGGCGCTTGACCATGCTGCTGTTGCCCTTCACGTCGGCGTAGGTCATCAGCTCGAACGGCCCGTTCTCACCCTCGCGGTGGCACTCCTGGCAGTTGTCCTGGATGATGCGGCTTACGCGGTTGTGCCAGGTGATGTCGCCCGTCGGCTCGTCCTTTTCAAACTCAAGCAGGCAGCCGGGCGCCCAGGTGGCTGGCTGTACGATTTCTTCGCCGGCGAGCACGCTGTCGATCGCATCGCGCAGGTAGGTCTCGCGCGGGGCGTCCAGATTATAGCCAAAGCCGAACTGGTCATTGACCGCGCCGCGGTAGCGCAGGGTGCGCGCGCCGTCCAGCACAAAGGCGTCGCCGGTGCTGTCTACGTTCAGCGCCCTGGCGATGACGGCCTTCGGGTCGCTGATGTAGCGCGCCTTGAAGCCGTAGCGTTCGACGGCGTTCTTGCAGTCCGCAATGGTTTCGTTTTCCATGGGGTTCAGCAGCAGGAAGGCGACCTCTTTGTCTGCATAGGCCTCTACGATTTCGTTGATCACCGGCGCGAACTTCTTGCAGATGGGGCAGCCCTTGTTGGTAACGAGAATCACCAGCGCCTTGCCCTTGTAGTCGGACAGCTTGCCGGCCTTGCCCTCGATGTCTGTAAACTCCAGGTCCTCGATCAACTGCCCGATGCGGTGTTTGCGCGGGTCTACGGGGCGCGGGGCCTGCCGTACTTCCTCAAGGTCTTCGTCCTGCGAGAACGCGAGGCCGGCAAAACCGGCGACAGCGCCCATGGCGAGCAGCATCAGCAGACTCAGGTGCTTTAAACGCATGCTTCTTCCTCTAATGTACGCGATTCATCATAGTACGGGCGCAACGCCTGAATCTCACGCATGGTTGCGAGTTTTCAGGGGTGGCTTTCCTCTCCACCATTCGGTGTTTATCCTGCGCGGGTTCTCGGACCACTGGCCGCTGATCACTGACCACTAATCAAAGGTGCGTTGTGGGTGAATTTGACAACGATGACGGCCCGGTAGAGGGTACGAAGACCAGCGCCAGCACACTCCCGTGCGCCCAGTGCGGCGCGGACCTGGCGTTTCACCCCGGGCAGCAGCAACTCAAGTGCGAGTATTGCGGGCACCAGCAGGTCATTGAGTTTTCCGCCGACGCGGCCGTCATTGAGTACGATCTGAACGACGCGATCGCCCGCTATCTGGGGCAGACCCCGCGCGTGGAGCAGCGCGGGCAGCGCGAAGTGAAATGCCAGGATTGCGGCGCGGAAATCATCGTGGCGGCCGGCAGCACGACCGCCCGCTGCGACTACTGCGGCGGCAAGCGCATCATAGAAGAGGAAATGCCGCCGGAAGTCCTGCGCGCGGAGGCCATGCTGCCGTTCAAGTTTGATTCCGGTAACGCGGTTGAGCGCTTCCGGAAATGGCTGGCGGGCGAGGGCTTCTGGAAGCGACTCTGGACCAGACTCATGCGCCCCGGGGCTTTGCAGCAGCGCGCCAGCGTGGATGACCTGCACGGCATTTACGTGCCTTTCTGGACCTACGACAGCCAGGCCCACAGCAACTGGACGGCCCAGGCCGGCTATTACTACTACGTGACCGAAAGCTACACCGACAGCCAGGGCAAACGGCAGACGCGGCAGGTGCGCAAGATTCGCTGGCGCTGGACCAGCGGCTCGCGCCGGGATGCCTTCGACGACTGGCTGGTGTGCGCCTCGCGCCAGTACTACCAGGGCGACCTGCAGACCCTGATGAAGAAGATTGAGCCGTTTCCCACCAAGGCCATGGTGCCCTACGATGACAAGTTCCTGGCGGGCTTCCGTTCCGAGATTTACTCGCTGGACCTGAAGGCGGGCTGGACGATTGCTCGCGACGGAATGCAGGGCGAGTGCCGCTCGCGCTGCGCAAGCGACGTGCCCGGCGACACACACCGTTTTCTCGATGTCCGCACCAGTTTCTTCGGGCAGAGTTTCAAGCATGTGCTGCTGCCCGTTTACGTAATGGGCTACCGCTTCAAGGACAAGCAGTACAACGTGCTGATCAACGGCAGCACCGGCGAAGTACAGGGCGCCGCGCCGCTGTCGTGGGTGAAGATCGTGATTCTCAGCATCGTGCTTGCGGCGATCATTGGCGGCGTGATTGCGCTGGTTGTGGTTCTGCAGAACAAATAACGCGCTGCCCTACGCGTAAAGGTCGGGATACAGCTGCTGCAACTGCTGCTTCAGGGCGGCGTGCATCTCGAACAGGAAGATCTCCGCGTAGTCCGGGTCCACCGGGTTGCTGTACCCCATACGGGTTGCCAGGGCGGCCGCGGCGGCCATGGCGGCTTGGCGGCGGGCTTCGCTGCTGATGGTGCTGAGGCGCGTGCCGAACTCTTCCAGGCGGACATAGTCCGCCGGCGTAAGCCTGGCCAATTCGTTCGCGCCAAGTGGAAAATAATGGTGCGGCAGCATGAAGTAGGGCGGCACGTAGGGTGTCTGCCACTGCCGTTGCGGGACCTTCTGGACCACCACCAGTGTGTGCGCGAAAAAATCCGGCAGCCCGCGCCCCTTGCGGTCCACCAGCATCACGAACGCCAGCAGGTGAAACGGCGCGACGGAAAACAGCAGCGCCGGGTCGAACATCCCGATGAACAGCAGGCACGGGACGGGGCCGATGATCAGGAAGCGAATAAACGAGCGCACGATGCCTTCCAGGGGCCCGATTTCCTCGCCGTCGTCCTTGATCACGCGCAGTTTCATCGCGTACTTGCCGGGCGTCTGCCCGGAAAAGATGCCCTCAAACACAAAGAAGTAGCCGACGTTGATCAGAAAAAACAGCAGCAGCGCCAGTGCGACCCACATCCAGGAGCCGGCGCCGCCCGTAGACAGCAGTGTTGCGACGGTCAGCATGGCCAGGATGACGATCACCACCATGATAATCGAGAGGTCGATCAAGAACGCGAGCAGGCGCGAGAACGGGGCGGCGACTTCAAAAGCCGCCTTGACGTCTTCCGGCAGCATCACCTCATGCTTCCACGCAAGCGTGCCTGCACGGTCGGCGCCCTCAACGGGGCGGGTGGCATCAGTGAAAGAGGCTCGGTACGATACGGCGTTCACGGACTCAGGTTACAGCGGCAGCGTTGCAGGTTACAGGGTGAACGGGCGGTCTTGAACGCCGATACTTTTCCCGCGGAGCAGCATGGCCGGTATGCCCCACCACCAGATCTCGCAGGTTGCGTCGCGGGCCATGAACCGCTGGCGCTTTCTCGCCTTTGAGGGGCTTGCGTGGTCGCGGGTTCGCGCGCGTCCGACCAACCTGGACACAGTCGAAAACTTCACCGCCGCCTACCGGCGCAGCGCGACCGAGCTTGCCCGGGTGCGCGCTTTCAGCCCCGACAAGCGGCTGGCGGAGTTCATTGAGCAAGGGGTCGCGAACGCCCACTTCGCCGTGTATCGGCGCAAGCGCCCGACCTTCAAGTCCGTGGTTGAAGGCGCCATTTTCGGCATCCCGCGAGCCGTGCAGGCGCTCTGGAAGTATCATCTGGTTTCCTTCCTGATACTGGGGGTCTCGGCTGCCGCGGCCTGGGTTTCGGTGATCTACGCCCCGGAGACGTTCTTCCTGTTTGTGGATCGCGGGCTTGCAGGCGGACGCGACCCAAGCGCGAGCCGGGAGTTTCTGGCGCACAGTCTGGGGCCTCAGGATACGGACGTCGGGATGGACGTCGTGTTTTCGACATTCCTGTTCACGCATAACACGCGGGTGGCGTTCATGTGCTTCGCCTGGGGCGCGCTGCTTGGGCTGCCTACGATTTACCTGCTGATCAAAACCGGGCTGATGCTGGGTGGCTTTCTGGGGCTGTTTTTCAGCAAGGGGCTGGGAGTAGAGGCCGTGGCGTGGCTCGGCCCGCACGGAGTGCCCGAAATCGGCGCGATCATACTGGCGGGCGGGGCGGGCATGGCCATGGGGCATACGCTGCTGAACCCCGGCAAACTGCCGCGCCAGCAGGCGTTGACGCAGGTTGCGATCAAGGCCTGCATCGTGGCGCTGGGTTGCGTGCCGTTGCTGATCCTGGCGGGCGTCATCGAGGGAAGCTTCCGGCAAAGTTACGCCAGTACCGAGTTGCGCTACGGGCTGATGTTCCTGTTGCTGGTACTGTGTCCGGGCTGGCTGTTTTTCGTGCGTCGCCGAAACCCCACGCGGTAGTGCGGAAATTGCCCGTAAGGCGCCGCGCGGCGCAGCCACTTAAAGGCAGACGGACCCCGCACCCACCCCTGTCCGGTTTTCCAGCGTAGAGATCAGGTATAAATCGCGTAGCGAGTGAAGCTTTCCGGCCATACGCCGGAAAACAGACCGACAATTTCGATTGCTCGCTTCGCAACTCGAGAAATTGACCTGTCAATACTTACCGCGCCTGTGCGTCATGGTCGCGGTATGTCTGGAAGGCCAGGAGACACCTCCATGCGCCTGCGTGACCTTCCGTTACTCGCTTCGTCCGTGGCGTTGCTGTCCGTTGCGGCCGCCACACTGACGGTGGCCCTCCGCGAAGTCGAACCCACGACAGTAGTGGTGCGTCCCCATGACGCGGAGTTGCGCCTGCCCGAGCCGGAGGAATCACCGCCACCCGAGCCGGCGCCGGATGAGGAGTTCCGCGTCGTGGCGCTTGACCTGAACAGTGACAGCGGCCGATCCACTTTCGCGGTGCAGCGACGGGTCGAGAACCCGTTCCGTACCGGCGAGTACCGCTGGACGCTTACGTTCTACACGCTTGATTCGCGAGCCGGTGAACGTGAGCGCCTCGAATACCTTGGCAGCCGCTGCATCGAATACGACATGGGCCCGGACGAAATGGGCATATCGAGCAAGAAGGGCTGGAGCCCGGATGACATCCGGCAGGCCGTAAATGACGCCCGCGCGAGACTGGCAAAGGACGACTGAGCATCGCCAGACACACCAACTTCCCTCCCCCGTTTCCCCTCAGGAGCACTGCCATGACGAAGCATCTGTATCTCACCCTGCTGCTGGGCGTGCCGCTCGTGTGCGCGGCTTTGACGAGTTCATTCGTTTACGCCTGGAATTCGTTTACGGTTAATCCTTCGCCCGTTCGAGCAGATGGCGCGGGGACCGACACGAAAGACGGTTTCACGGTCACCACAATCCGGGACGGTGACAACGAGTATCTTGCCGTGTCCACCTATGCGCCCTACGTGGGCGACAAGGAGGAAGACAAGGGCACGCCCCGTCACTTCATCACCCTGTATGAGGTTCTCCGGAAGACCGAGGGCGAGGCCAGACTGGTTCTGATCTGCTCACGTTGCATAGAATGGGACCGCGGCTTCGAACTTCAGGGAATGAAGCCCGACGAGAACCGCCCCAGTGCCCTGAAGCGAGAACTTGAGAAGTAGCAACGAAATCCGCGCTTCTGTATGCCGGGGGCGGGGTTTGACGCTACAATCCATAGGCGGACCCCTCCCCCGGTTGAGAGGAATAGGATGAAACTCGACACTCTGATGAAGGGCGTGTTCGCCCTGGCCGCGCTGCTCGCAGCCGGCACCTACGCCTACAATTCGTTCATCGGCGCGCCTGAAGAAGTGCAGGCGTCCGGTGCCGCCGGGATCAACGGCAAGGACGGATTTGTGGTTTCGACGTTCGGAGACAACCAGCAGGGCGGGTATGTGGCCGTCACCAAGTATGCCGAAAACCCGTTTGAGCCCGGCACGTTCCGCCACTGCATCACGTTCTATCAGATCGTGAAAGCCGGCAGCAACGGCAACGCCGAGCTGTTCCTGGTCGGCAGTCGCTGCCTCGATTACGACGCGGGCCCGGACATGATCAAGTTCGAGGCTGAGAAGGGCTACGCGCCGGCAGAATTGAAGGAAGCCATCGAAAAGGCGTCGAAGAAACGCCGCTAGCCAGCTCGCCTGGCGCGACCGCCGACGACGCATTGCGTTGTCGGCGGTCGTTTGCTGCCAAATTGTCTGTTTTTCCGACAGTCCGGTGGCGGGGCGCTTTTCCGTCCCGCCAAAATGATTTATACAGAAGAACTCCACATTCAACCCAAGGACGCAAGGTATGGCACGTCGCGAACAGGGTACTCGCAGCATCCGGCTTCCCGGCGGGGGGCAGCCGCAGAACCAGCCGCCCAGGCAACAGCCCGCGGGGCCGCCGCCATCCGATGACATCGGCCGCGCCATGGCGGATCTGGATGCAAGCGCCCAGATTCGTGATCGCAGCCAGTTGCCCAGCAAAGTGAAAGTGATCACCCCGCAGGTGATCATGAACATTGTCCAGAGCGTCACCGACAAGTTCGGCATGGACCAGGGCATCGACCGCGAGGAATTCAATCATCTCGTGATGCAGCAGACGCAGATGGAGATGCGCCTCCAGCAGGCGAACGACAAGGTCGAAACCTACAAGAACGAATACAAGAAGGTTTACGACGCCTACCAGGATATGGAGCTCAGGTTCAAGCAGGCGCAGGCCGGGCAGACGGGCAACGAGCAGTTTCTGGATCAGTACGAGCAGCAGATCGCCGACTTGCAGCAGCGCAACGCCCAGGCCGTGGACACCTACATGGACCTGCAGCAGCAGCTTGACGGAATCACCGAGCAATACAGCGCCCTCGAAGCGGCCCTGCAACAGAAAGACGAAGAGGCCGCCCAGCTTCAGCAGCAGTTGATGGAGGCCGAATCCGGCGGCGCCGCCGCCCAGCAGGCGCAGGATGAAGTCGAGCAGTTGCGCGAGCAACTGGCAGCCATGGAGCAGCAGCTTGCAGACCTGGAGAATTCGTCTGCCGAGGCTAGCGAAGGTGTTAACGCCGTAGAGCGCGAACGGGACGAAGCCAACGCCCAAGTCACGGCCATGCAGTCCGAACTTGAGGAGTTGCGCGTGGAGTTGCAGACCGCGCGGCAGGGCGCCGGCGAAGAAGCCGAAACCCTGCGCTCTCAGGCCGAGGAGTTGAAGAACAAGCTGAAGCTCAGCGAGCGCAGCCACGCCAAAGTCGAGAACATGGAGGTTGAACTTGAGGGCTTGCGCGCCGCCGAGGGTGAGTGGCTTGAAGAGAAGCGCCGCCTGGCATCGCAGCTCAGTAATGAAACCAACAACCGCCGGGCCGCCGAAGAGAAGTTGAAGGCGATTGAGACCGGCGAGTCGCTGCCCGAAGCGTCAAAGGCCGTAGAGGAGCGGGCAAAGAAGGCCGAGGGCGAGGCGCAGAAGCTCGCGGACGAGATCGCAAAACTCCGGAAGGATCTGGACAAGGCAAAGGCCGAAGCCGGCAAGGCGGAAGCCGCGGGCAGTGAGCTGGAAAAGGCCAAAGCCGAACTCGATAAGACGAAGGGTGAACTCAAGAAACTCAACGACGACCTTGGCAAGGCCGGCAACGCGGCCAAAGAGCTTGGCACACTCAAGCGCAAGTTTGAGAACGTGGAAACCGAGCTTGAGGGGTTGCGCACGGCCGAGGGCAAGTGGCTGGAGGAAAAGCGCCGCATGGCCGAGCAGTTGAGCAACGAGACGAATCTGCGCCGCGAGCTTGAGCAGAACATGAAGGGCGAACTCGAAGAAGCGAAAGCTGACAACGCCGCCGTAAAAAAAAAATCGAAGAAGTAAAAGCGGTTGAAGCCGCGCGTGACAAAGCCATCAAAGACCGCGACGTCGCGGAACGCTCCCTCAACGTAATTGAAGACGAAAACGCCTCCCTGCGCCGGGCCAATGATGACCTGCTGCGTGAGTTGGAGATTCTGCGCAACAGCGGCGGCGCAAAAGCGGGCGAGTTGCAGCAGCAGATCGGCGACCTGCAACACAAGCTTGATCAGAGCCAGAAAGACCTGAAGGACGCGGATCAGAAACTTGCCGCGCGGCACGAGCACATTGCCAAGCTGGCCCCGCAACTCGACGAAGCGCAGAAGGAAATCGAGAAGCTCACCGGGCGCGCCGAAGAAGCCGAGAAGGAAAACCAGCAGACCGCCCGCAGGAACGATGACCTTGCTGAGCGGCAGTCGGAGCTTGAGTTCGCGCTCAAGGAACGCGACGAACGCATTGCCGGGCTGGAGCAGGAACTCGAGCAGAAAAAGGCGGAGTCGGGGCGCCTGACGGATGTTGAGCAGCACGGCAAGGAACTTGAGGAAGACCTGGCCGACGCGAAGGCCGAAGCGGAGACGGCCCGCGCCGCACGTGACGCCGCCCAGGAGGAAATCCGCGCACTCAGCGAAAAACTGCAGGCCGCGCAGAAGGACACCGGCAAGGCGGACGAAATGCAGCGTCGCCTGGAAGCCCGTGACCGCCAGATTGAAGTCGCCCAACAGCAGTTGAACGACCTGCGCGAGGAACTGAAACTAGAAGAAGAAGAGCGCAACAAATCAGGCGAAGAGCTGCGCAAGGCCCGCGAAGCCGAAGAACACGCCATTGAGCAGATCGACGCCCTGGAGCAGGAGATCGCGGAACATAAGGCGCGGCTGGAACAGGCACAGGTGTCCGCCAGCGAGGCAGAGGCCGTGTCGGGCGAGGCCGCAACCCTGCGCAAGGAAAACGAGGATCTCAAGGCGCGCAACGAGGACATCACGAAGAAACGCGACGATGTGCTGCGCGGGCTGGAATCCGCGGTCGGCGAACTTGACGCCATGAAGGAAGTGCTGGCCGGGCGTGACGTGGACCTGCGCACCGCACAGGGCGAGCGCGACGCGGCGACGAAGGAAGCCGAGACCTTGCGCAAGGAGATTGAGGGGCTGCGTGAGTTGCAGCGGGAAATCGATGAACTTGAGGCGCAACGCAAGGCGGCCGCCGACGAATTGCTTCGAGTGGGAGGCAATCTGACCAATGCCGAACTGGCGGCGGAAAAGTGGCGCGAGGAAATTGATGCCCTGAAACAGAAAGTTGAGCAATCCACCGAGAAACGCCACGAGGCCGAGAAGCAACTTGTGGAGGCGCGCGCGAAACTCGACGCCGAAAGGGAAATTCGCGACGAACACAACCGCCGCATCGACCAGCTTGAGGACGCTTTGAGCCGTGAACGCGAAGCCGTGGACAAGTCCGCGCCCGCGGAGGCGTTGAGTTCGTTGTCCTCGCAATTGCAGCACGAGCGCGAGAAGTGGGAAACACAGATCAACGAACGCGACACGGAGCTTGAAGAAACCCGCAAGCGCCTGAACGAGGCCGAAGCCCGCGAGTCGGACCTTTCCAGCCAGCTTGAAGGCGTGCAGCTTTCCAAGAAAGACGTCAACCGCGCCAAGGCCCTGGCGGGGCAGCGTCGCGCGCAGATCGAGCGCATGCAGAGCGACGTGGAAACCGCCCAGCGCCGCGCCAAAGAGGCCGAGACCTACTGGAAAGGTGAAATGGGCGAGTTTCAGAAACTCGTCGCCGCGCATCTCGAGGCCGCGGAAAAGGGCGAAGAGGGCAGCGACCAGAAAATGCAGGCCCTGCTGGAAACCCTGAAGGTCGGTATCGCCGACAAGTACGCCAAGTTGCGCCGGAAGACCAACCGGATGCAGAAGGAACTGGACGAAACCAAGGACAAGCTCACGGCCGTCGAGCGCATTCTCGCCAAGCGAGAAGAAGAAGAAGCACGCCTGAAGACCATTATCGACGAGCTGGAAACCCGCGAGGGAGTGCCGGGCGCCGAAAAGCCCGCCCCCAAACGCAGTCGCAAGTCCGCGGCGGGCGCGCGTAAGGCGCCGGCAAAGAAGAAGTCTACAAAGAAGAAGTCTACAAAGAAGAAGTAGCGTGGCCGGGACGCGCGCGTCACTCTATGTTGCGCCCATGGAGGAAAACCCTGCAGCTTTGAAGCACACCGTGCGCGTGACCGTGCGTTTCGGGCACAGCGACCTGCTGCGCATCGTGTGGCACGGCAACTACGTGCAGTGGCTGGAGGACGCGCGCCAGAGCCTCGGCACGGCCATCGGGCTGGGCTACGAGGATTTCGTGCGCGAACGCTACGCCGCGCCGATCGTCGACATGCGCCTCAAGTACAAGCGGCCCGCGCGCTACGGCGACGTGCTGGACGTGACGGCCGCCCTGCACTGGGCCGACGTGCCGAAGCTGCGCCACACCTACGAAGTGCGCCGCGCCGAAACCGGCGAACTGCTGACCACAGGCGAGACCACACAGGTGCTGCTGACCCCGAACGGCGAGCTTGCCTTGAATTTTCCTCCGTTCTTTGAAGCCATCCGCCAAAAATGGAGGGGCGGGCAAATCAGCCCGCCCCGCAAACCGCAAGAAGGATGGGCTTAGCTCTAGTCCTCGCCGCGCGCGTAGCGGTATGAACTTTCCAGGATCAGCGCGCCCATCGCCGTGCTGTACACGCGCCCGCCGGCCTGGCCCCATGCGCCAACCGGGTCCCAGCTTCCGTGTTCGTCGAGGATCTTCTGCGTGGAACGCTCGGCCTCCACGTCGGCCTTGTGCCAGCCGCGCTGGTGGTCCTTGAGCACGGGCATTACCGCCCGCTCCCAGGTCGTCCAAGTCGCGCCGCCAACCTGGTAGCACGCCTGGCTGGCATAGTGCCAGTAGTAAAAATCTATCTTCAGGTGCTCCCAGGCCGGCAGGTAGCTGTCCTCAACGCAGGCGCGAGCCAGAGCCCTGACTGTCTTGTCATTGGCGTCCGACTTGCCCATGGCGAGCATCGCTGTCACGTAGGCGGCGTCCATGCTCGGGTTGTACTGATAGTCGGTCGCGTTGCGCAGACGCGCGTTGTTGCTGCCGGGCGAGTCATAGCCGGTCCTGGGGTAGCCGTCCACGTCAACAGTGACCAGATTGAACCACTCGGCCGCATCGCTGTATGACTTCGCGGCGTCGAACTCGATGCCGGCCAGGCGGGCCGAGTTCAGCGCCATCACCATCCAGCTTGTGACGCTGCTGTCATTGACGCCGGGTTGGACGCCGTAGCGCCAGCCCAGCCCGGGGTTCTGCGCCTTCAGAATGAAATCGACAGCCTTGTCTACCACCGGCTTCAACATCTGGTCGCCGGACAGCCCGTAAATTTCGGCCAGGGCCATGGTCACGATGGCGTGGTTGTAGACGAAATGGTCGTCCTCTTTGGCGCCGAAACAGCCGTCGTTGTCCTGTACCTTGCGCAGATAGAGCACGCCCTGGCGGATGGTCGCTCGGTAGTCGCCCGCCTTGTGATCCTCCCCGGCGCCGGCGAAAGCCAGCAGGGCCAGCCCGGTCAAACCGACGTCGCAGGTGTCTGCCCAGCCCTTGTCGCTGATTCGGTCATTCCCGCGCGTGAAGTCGATGACGGATGTCCGGGTCGCGCTGGTGCGTGTGCTGTCTTCGTCGAAGGTGGTCGCGCTCCAGTAGCCCTCGCGGTTCTGGTGATCGCGCAGCCACTCGAGGGCGCCTGTCAGGTGTTCCTGGTGCGGTCGCTCTCCCGCCTCGAACGCCACCCTTTGCGGGAACGGGTTTTGATTCCCGCGCCGATCGTCCGGCGAGGGTTCGCCCGGCGGAGTTTCCGCAAGGTCCGGGTACTCGACAAACGTATGTGCCCACTGAATCTTCAGGGGGTCTTCGCCGCGCTGTTTGCGCGGTGCGTTGATATCTTCGCACGCCCGCACAGCCAGCTCAAACCATATCCATGCGGCGGTTTCGTCGTTTTCAAACCCGTAAATCTGCAGCGTGTCGAATTTCGCGTCGGTCGACAGTTTTATCGTCAGTGCCTTGACCAGCGCCTGCCGGACCATCTCACGCGATCCGGTCTTGCGAATCTTCTCCGCCGGCGTGTCGTCGGGCTTGATGATCAGGGCCTGCGTGCTCGCGCTGGAGCCGTCCGCTATCAGCTTCTGGCGCTCGCGGCGACCCACGCTGAACATCAGCCCGATCGTGCATTCCTCAAGGTGGATGCGCAGGGCGTTGTCGCTTTCGGCGTCACCAAGCGCGATCAGGACGTACTCGGGCGGAAGTTTGGCGGCGTCCGGTGCGCGGTCGCTTTCAAGGGGGGCCGCGATCTCATCGGCGGCGACGGCCACGCGCGTCAGCCCTGATTGGGCGGCCCGCCGCAGCATGGCTGTGATCTTGTCCTCCGGCGCGTTCTGTGCGACGTGAGCAACGAGCAGGTTTGTGGTCCGGCCGTCCTTCAGCCCCTGCCAGCCTGTGTCCTTGTCCTGGTACTTCGCGAAGTCATAAAACAGGCGCACCAGCCCCTGGTCATGCGTGGTGACAACTTCGTCGCCGCGCATCCATGACCACTGACCCTCATGTCGCTTCAACTCAAGCAGCGGGACGGTTGGTTTGAAGTCGCCGGCCAACAGCGGGGCCGAAAGAAGGACAAACCCCAGCGCAACCATGAGATGTCTCATCGCGTACCTCCATGGTGTGGACAGAATCACGGCTAAACTTTGAAACGTCCGCGCATGCAGGAAGTTCGATCCGTGGGAACACAAACCGGCGGGGCTGGCTACGCGCCCGCTGCTTCGCCTTCCACGGGCAGCCCCGCTTCGGCCCACTCCTTGATGCCGCCGCGGTAGTCCCACACGTTTGTGTACCCCAGGCGGTCGGCCACACGGGCCGCCTTGGTTGAGGCGTCTCAACTGTAGCCCGCTCAGTAGAAGACCAGCATGGCGTGCTTGTTCTCGGGCAGGCGTCCTTCCACTTCGCTGACGCTGAGTTGACTGGCGCCGGCGAGATGCAGGTTGTTGTAGCTGTCGGAGCCGCGGTTGTCGTAAAGCTCATCGACGCTGCCGGCATCCAGGGCCTGTTTCAGGGCGCCCATTTTCATTGTTTGCATGGCTTCTCCGTGGCCGATTTGTCGGTCATGGTAACGGCTGGTTTTTGCCCTGTCTTCCGGCTTTATCACGCGCATATGGAATGTATGCTGCCGCCCCATACGCCCCCTTTGGACGGGGTGTGGAATAGTGGACTAAATTGGTCTACTATAAGCGAAGAAGTGCATCGCAGGAGACGGCAAGCAATGGCAGACCCCGGTGAGAAATGGGAAGACAACGTAGCTGGCGCCTGGTACGTGGACAAAAGCTGCATTTTCTGCGGCTTATGCCCTCAGCTAGCGCCTGATAACTTCCGCGAGTCGGAAGACGGCACGCACGATCTCGTATACAAGCAGCCTGAAGGCGACGATGAAGTTGCCCAGTGTGAAGACGCGGCCGCCCAATGCCCCGTGCAGTCCATCGGGAACGATGGGTAAACGACTTGCATACCTTCAACACCCGGCCCTTGCGCCGGGTGTTTTCTTTGGCGAGGTGCCCCATCTTGCACATCGCGGGGGGCGCCCTACCGTGCGCCCATGGGCGCGAACGTGGACATCTCACCCGTTACCATCGAGCAGATCCCGCTGACGCAGGATCGCCGCTATGAATTCCGCGACGTCTTCGGCAACGACAATTCTGTTGAGCTTGAACTCGGCATCGGCAAGGGCCGCTTTCTGATTCAACAGGCGCAAGCGCGACCGGATGTCAACTTTGTTGGCGTGGAGTGGGCCGGCCGGTACTACCGCCTGGTGGCAGAGCGCGCGGCCAGGCGAGGTCTCGAAAATCTCCGCGTCCTGCGCGATGACGCGGCACACTTCATCCGCGACACCGTCGGCAACGACTGCATTCACGGTCTGCACGTCTACTTTCCGGACCCATGGCCCAAGGCGCGGCACATCAAGCGCAGGCTGGTGCAACCATGGTTCGCGCGCGAGGCCGCCCGCGTGCTGATCGACGGCGGCGTGGTTAAGCTGGCGACGGACCACCCGGACTACGCCCTCCAGATGGAAGAAGTGTTCAATTCCGACGCGGACTTTGAGCAGATATTCCGCGCCATCGGCGACGAAGCACCTGAGGGGGTCACGAACTGGGAAGTCAAGTTTCGCGCCGAAGGACGCACCATCCACAAGTTTGAATACCGCCGGAAGCCTCGCCAATCCGCATGACACACGGATTATCAGACATTCTTTCCACGACGCCCCGGTTGCATAAACCACCCCTGTCTGCAACAATTCACGTCCTCTTTCAGGCCCCGTAGTGCATTCTCCACCCCGACGGAGTCGAAGCATGCGCAGGACAATAGCGGCCGTATTGGCTGTATCGGTATTACTGGCGGCAGGCTGCCAGGATCAACAGGCACGGGATCAGAATGCCCGGCTTCAGGCTGAGCTTGACGCGCTTAAGGCGCAGAAGAGCAGCGGCAGCGACGACCTGATCAAACTGATGATCGCCAATCAGGGTGAGGGCGCTTCGGCGGATTCGACCCGCAAGCTGAACTCCCTGGGTGAAGATTTGCGCGCCGGGCTGGACGGCATCACGAAGCAGATCAGCGATAACGATGCCGCCGACACCAGGCGCATGAACGACCTCGAGGCGCAGATCAAGAAGGTCAGCGACATTGAGGCGACCATCAGCACCCTCAAGGGCATGATCGAAACCCTGGAAACCAAGGTGAAGGGTGTTGATCCCAACGAAGTCCTCAGTACCCACAAAGAGCTGATCAACAAGGAAGCCGACCTGCGCGTAGAAACGCAGGCCCGCGAAGCCGCCGAAGCCGAAATCGCGACGCTTAAGGCAACCGTCAGCACGCTGCAGGATGATCTGAAGGTCGCGCAGGCTGAAGTACAGGCCCTCAAGGGCGAAGACATCAGCAAGCACCCGATGTACGTGGACCTGAAGAAGAAGAACCGCGAGCTTGAAAACGACCTCAAGGTCCAGACCGACGCCAAAGACGCGCTGCAGAAGCGGGTTGACGATCTGGAGGCGCACCTGAAGAGTGGTTCAAACCCGCCTCCGGAAGAGCCGAAGGTTGACACCAAGGACTACACGTTTACGGGCACGGTGGTTTCCGTGCGCAGCAGCGCCCGAGCCGGCGGCCCGAGCCTGCTGATGGTCAAGGTAGACAGCGGCACCCCACCCCCCAAGGATTCCGAGTTGGTGGTCCTGGACGAAAAGCGCAACCCGATCTGCAAGGTCAAGGTGATCCAGCACTACCACGTGGACAACAAGGACACACTGCCCGTCGAGGAAATCGGCTGCACCACCATCAACGAGGCCGCCTCCAACCCGGTCACCAAGAACGACACCGTCGTCTGGGTCAAGGAAGAGCCCAAAGGCAGCGCAGGCGGGGATTAATCGGGCTTCGGACTGCCCGCAATCGTATGAGCCAAAGGGGGCGCAACCCATGCGCCCCCTTAGTATGCTGGACGACTTCAATCTGGCGCTTCAACCCGGCGAGGAACACGCATGAGAACACTCGCGCTGACCGCAATCTTGATCGCACTGGCCTTCGCGCCTGTGCTTGCCGCACAGGACAGCAGCGTCGGTGAAACCGCCGCCAAGCTTCTGGAGCGCGTCGGAAAACGCCCCGAAAAGGCATGGGACTACGCCTTCGCCCTGCGCGGCATGGCCGACACCGAAGAAGGCAGTGCGCTCGTCAGTGTGTTCGAAGAAGGGCTCGACCACGAAAGCGAATCCGTTCGCATGGTGTGCAGCCACCTGACGCTGATCTACGGCACGCCGCAGTTGGCCTATGAAACCTGGGGCGACCTGCTTGAAAGCGAAGACAGCGCGATCGTTGAAAGTGTCGCGATGATGATCACTGCCGAGGGCCCCGAAGACGAAGAACTCATCGAGCGCGTTCGCATGGTCTGGGAAGATTCCGGCGACCTGACGCCGGGGGCGCGCACGGCCCTGTGCGAGGTGCTGCTTGTCAGCGAAAAGGACGACCTTGCCCTTGAGCAGTTGCGTGAGTTCCTTTCCAGCAGCGATCACGAGCTGGTGGGGCGTGCCGCGCTGGTGCTGTCCGAGCGCGGCTATCCGCACGAAGTGCAGGGGCGCATTGATACGCTGTCGCGCGAAGCCGGCGACATCGCCCGCATGGCGCGCATCGGCGCGGAGGTCGTGAAGATTGACGAGGGGATTGCCCGGTTCAAGTCCGGTGAAATCAAGCGCAAGGACAAGCTGATTGAAAGCGAAGTGCGCGCTATCAAACGCCACTATGTGGAAGATACTTTCGTTTACAACGACAAGCGCCAGCCCTTGGACACACCCCACCTGCTGGAAAACGCCAGCCGCGCCATGGCACGGGCCACAGACCGCTACGCCGCCTTCCTGTCGCAAAAAGAAATCGACGAGATGAACCAGGACCAGGAAGGTCTGTACGTGGGCATCGGCGCCCACGTCGCCGTGGACGATGACGGCATCATCTACGTGACGTCGCCAATCTATGAGGGCCCCGCCTACGCGGCGGGCATTCGCTCCGGCGACAAGCTGGTGGCAGTACTCGGACCTGACGACAAGCGCATTGATCTGACCAAACTGAGCCTTGAGGAAGGCGTTGACCTTGTGCGCGGCCCGGAAGGCAGCACCGCGACCATATGGGTGCGCCGACGCGGCAAGGCGGAAGAACTGAAGTTCGAGATTCCGCGCAAGCTGGTGCATGTGGACACGGCGCTTGAGGAAATGCTGCCGGGCCAGGTCGGCTACATTCGCTTGACCCGCTTCGGCGCCAACAGCGCCAAGGACATGAAAGAGTCGCTGGCAAATCTGCGCCGCCAGGGCATGAAGACCCTGATTCTGGATTTGCGCGACAACGGCGGCGGGCAGCTTTCGGCCGTGCTGGATATCGCGGATATGTTCCTGAAGAAGGGCGACGTCATTTCCAGTGCCGGCGGACGCTACGGCGACTGGAAGGGCACCAAAGGCCCCTGGCATTCAAGCGGCGGTGACCGCGATGCGCGCTACCAGGACGTGCCCATGGTATGTCTGATCAACGGCGACAGCGCGTCGGGCGCGGAGATGCTTTCGGGGGCGTTGAAAGATAACGGGCGTGCCGTGCTGATCGGACGTCCCAGTTTCGGCAAGGGCATCGGCCAGAGCTTCTACAAGGTAGATGATCACAGCGCCTACGTGCTCAAGTGCACCGTGTTCCGCTATTTCCTGCCAAGCGGCATCAGCATTGACCGCTACGACGGCGAGGGCGGCGTCAGCCCGCACATTGAAGTCAAGCCAAACCTGCTGGAGCCCTGGGAAGTCTACGCCATCGACAAGCTGCGCGATTCGGAGACCCTGGAGGCTTATCTCGATCGGCATTACACCGGGCTGAAGAAAGCCGAAATGATGAAGCTCGCGACTTTCGACGGTCTCGATCCATCTGCATGGCCCGAGTTTGACAAGCTGTATGCCGGTCTGAACACCAAGCTCGCCAGGGATGACGTGCGCCGCGAATTGCGCTTCGCCCTTCGCACGCGCGTGCAGGACGACCGCGGTGCCGAGTACACCCAGAACTTCCAGGAAGACAACGGCATACTTCGCGGCGTCAAGGAACTGTTCAAGAAGACGGAAGAGGACCCTCTGCAGGTTCCTGAATACAAGGCCGCCATGAAATAGTGATGTGGACTTCCAGTCCGCAAGCGGTCGGCTTCCAGCCGGCCGCTTTCGCATTCACGGCACTGCCTCATCGCACACGCTTCGCTATAAGTCATGCACATGAAGCAGGTCCTCAAACTTGCAAAGCGTTTCCTGCCGCTCGCCTTCAGCGTCGCTGTGCTGGTGTACCTGTTCGCCTATCGCACTGACCCGGTCCAGAACTGGAAGACCGCTACTTCCGTGAACAAGAACATGCTCTGGCTGGCACTTGGGCTGGGCCTTGGCAGCTTTGTCTTCCAGGCCGTGCGGCTGAAAATTCTGGTTGAGGTGCTGGGGCACAAAGTCAGCCTGACCCGCATGTTGACCTACACGCTGGTCGGGCACTTCTACAACTCGGCCATCCCCGGCGGCAGCGTCGGCGGCGACGCGATCAAGGCTCTGTACCTGTCGCAGGCCACAGGCAGCAAGCCACAGGCGTTCGCCGCCGTGCTGGTGGACCGCCTGTGCGGGCTGTTCATGCTGGCGACACTCGCGCTGGTCGTGCTGCTGCCCAGCATTCACGAAGAGACCATGCGCCAGGCCGCCGTGGTGATCATTGTTTTCACCGGTGCCGCGACCGTGGCGATTGTCGGCATGACCAGTCGCCGCGTGCGCCGGCTGGTACCGAAGGGGCTCTCCGGGCGCCTGCCCTTCCACGACACCATTCGTGCATTTGACGAAGCCATGCAGATCTACCGCGGGCACAAGAAGGGACTGGCCCTCGCGCTGCTTTTGTCCGCGCTGCCGCAGGCCGGCTGGATCGGCATGCACATTGCCATAGGCCAGGGCATCGACATTCAGTTGGCCTGGACCGATTACGCGGTGCTGATCCCCGTGGCCGGTATGGTCGCCGCACTGCCCATCAGCTTCGGCGGCTGGGGCGTCGGCGAAGCGGCAACCGTCCACTTCTTCGGTTTGCGCGGAATCGGTAAAGTGGAAGCCGGCGTTCTGTCCCTGATGGGGCGGATGATCCAGTTGGTGTGGGCACTGGTAGGCCTGCCCCTGAGCTGGGCACTACCAAGGCCCAAAGATATCAAAGCCAAAGTCCACGGCGAAGCTGTACTCGCAGACAAGCAAGTTGAAGCAGCGGCCAAGCCAGACCCTGGAACCTGACACCTGAAACCTGGAACCTGACCTTGCGCATCGCCTACCTAGAATTCGACATGCAGGAAGCCCTTCGCAGGATGGGCGTGAAGCAGCTTATGAAGCTGTGGAACGAGCTGCTGTTGATGGCCAGCGGCGACGTGGACCAGGCCCTGCAATGGATGGAAGATATCTGGGAGCGACACGACCTCATGCGCGGGCAGATGTCTTTTGAAGATTTCCAGCGCCTGCTTGAGCAGGAAGGCCTGATACGCCGCCGCGATGGTCAGTCTGATCCCGACAATCAGGAAGGCGGGCCGGGCAGCGCATTCGAGCTCACCAAACGCGGCGAGCGCAGCATCCGCAAGGACAGCCTGGAGCATATTTTTAAGGACCTGAAGTCGCTCGGCGATGGCGACCACCGCACACCCAACGCCGGCAGCAGCGACGAACGCCTGCCGGAGACGCGCCCCTTTGCGTTTGGCGACTTAAGCAGCGACATCGATTTCAACGTCAGCATCCGCAACGCACTTAAGCGGGGCATTGATGACGTCAGCCTGACGGAAGATGACCTCGAGGTTTATGAGACCGAACAGCACGCGAGCTGCGCGACGGTGCTGATGATCGACATCAGCCACAGCATGATTCTGTACGGCGAAGACCGCATCACCCCGGCCAAGAAGGTCGCGATCGCGCTGACTGAGCTGATCAAAACCAAGTACCCGAAAGACAGCGTCGAAGTAATCACCTTCGGCAATGAGGCCCAGCAAGTGCCCGTGCACCGCCTGCCGTACCTGCAAGTCGGCCCGTTCCACACCAACACCCAGGCAGGCCTGCAACTGGCGCAACGACTGCTGACGCGCAAGAAGCACACCAACAAACAGATCTTCATGGTCACGGACGGCAAGCCAACCGTGATTCACGAGCAAGGCCAGACGTACCGAAACGTAAGCTGGACACTCGACCCGCTGATCGTGAACCGGACACTCGAAGAGGCCGAGCTCTGCCGCCGCCGGGGTATCACGATCAGCACCTTCATGATCGCCAATGATCCGCACTTAGTGGAGTTCGTAGACAAGCTGACCCAGACCAACCGCGGGCGCGCCTACTTCAGCGCCTTGGATAAGCTCGGCGGCAACATTTTCGTTGATTACATGAAAAACCGCCGCCGCCGCGTGCGCTAATCGGCGCAAGGGACGGAATGGGCGCGGTCGTCGCGCTGTTGTATGCTGCGCCAGGAGACATGATGAACGATCAGCGCGAACAGATTCGGTTGACGACACTGAGCCATGGCGCGGGCTGAGGCTGCAAGCTTTCTGCTGCGGACCTCGGCGAGGTTCTTTCCAAGCTTCCCAAGATTACCGACCCGAACGTGCTCGTGGGCAACGAGTGGGCCGACGATGCCTGTGTGTACAAACTGAACGACGAGCAGGCCGTCGTGCAGACACTCGACTTCTTCACGCCGATTGTCGATGACCCGTACCTGTTCGGGCAGATCGCCGCCGCCAACGCCATCTCTGATATTTATGCCATGGGCGCCAGGCCGATCTTCGCGCTGAATATCGTCGGCTTCCCGCTGGCAAAACTGGGTCCGGACGTGCTGGGACAGATACTTAAGGGCGGCGCGGACAAAGCCGCCGAGGCCGGCATCTTCGTGACTGGCGGGCACAGCATTGACGACGCCGAGCCGAAGTACGGCATGTGTGTCACCGGCATCGTGCACCCGGACAAGATCATGGCCAACCAGGGCGCGAAGCCGGGCGATAAACTGGTGCTGACCAAGCCGATCGGTGTGGGGGTGCTGACTACTGCGGTGAAACGTGAGTTGCGCACCGAGGCCCAGATTGATGCGGCTATCAAATGCATGGCCGCTATCAACCGCCCCGGCGGCGAGGCGATTGCGGAAGTCGGCGCGAACTCGGCGACAGACGTGACCGGCTACGGGCTTGCGGGTCATTTGTACGAAGTCGCCAAAGCCAGCAACGTCGGCATGAAGCTGCACGTGGACGCGATTCCCGTGCTGCCGGAAGTGCGCGAACTGATCGCGGAGAAGTGCTATCCGGGCGGCACGCGCAAGAACTGGCTGTACTTCAAGCAGTGGCTGGACTTCGCGGACGACGTGACCGACGACGAGCAATTGCTGGTCTGCGATTCCCAGACATCAGGCGGCATGGTCATCAGCGTGCCCGCAGACAAATGCGACGCCCTGGCCGCCAGTCTCAAGAAGCACAATGCCATGGCTGCAGCGGTAGTCGGAGAAGTCGTCGCCGACCACCCAGGCCGCCTTGCCGTAGTGCGCTAGCGTTCGCGCACGTCGAACGTGTGGTGCCCGATGGCACCCAGTTCGATCTCGAATTCCAGCAGGGCCGTGTGCAGCTTGCCGGACAGGTCCCGGCAGGCGGGCGCGCCTTCAAAGGGTGTCGCCCCGAGAATGTTCGCGCTGGCGGCGATGTCGTTCAGCATGTCGCGCATCTCGTCCATCAGGCGAAACGCGGCCGTGACCTTGGGGCTGTGGGTGTCGTGACGGTTCATGTTTGTCTCCTGCGCTGCCCCGAAATGGGGGTTTCCTTACGCGCGACAAACCTACCCCATCGGTGCGACATATTCGGGGCCTTTGAGCCCTTTACGTGTCAAGGCTAACGGCCCCGCAGAGCCCATATGCAGGCCGCGGGAAGCGCGAAAAAATAAATTCGTACTTTCTTTTGAAACCTGTCTACCCGCTCAGTTTTCGCTCCTCGATGGCCCTCAGCAGTTGCCGGGTGCGGGTACGGGTGCGGGTATCCGGAGCGGTGGCCGAGAGTGTCACCGCATTCTGGGCATGGTTCTGCGCGTCTTCCCAGGCACCCTGACCGGCCAGCAGACGCGCCAGGGCACTTAGCAGACTGACCTTTACCGAGTCCGTATCGGCATCCTCCACGGCAAGGAAACCGTAGGTCAGGGTGCGCTCGGCCGTCGTGGAATCTCCGGCGGCTTCATGGATCAGCCCGAGTTGCAGGTAGGCGTGCCCGATTGACACAGGGTCGCCGACTTCCATGGAAACGCGCAGGGCTTCGTTCGCCCAGCGTTCGGCTTCATGCAGCATGCCCATCTCGCGATTTGCGGAGGCCAGCCCGACCAGCGGCTCGGACTTCTGGAACAGGAATCCCGACTCCTCTTTCAGGTTCAATGCGTCGCGCTGGTACTGCACGGCGCGCATCAGGTTAAGGCGCCGATCGCCGTCAGTGCGTTCGTGGTACAGGGTGCCCAGCGACGACAGCATGGTGCATTCGTTCAGCGCATCCCCGGCTTCGCGGAGAAGGCGGATCGATTCAAGCAGATGGTTCTCGGAGTCCTTCCAGTTTTGACTGCGCATGCAGGCCAGCCCGATCTGTCCCTCGGTGATGCCGACCGCCCGCAGGTCGTCAACCTCTCGTGCCAGCTTGAGGACCGGCACGTACAGCTCCAGTACGCTTGCCTGGGTCAGGCTCTCGTCGCGAACCGTGCACAGGTTGCCGTGCGCGCGCAGTTGCAGGCGTTTGTCGCCGGCACCACGGGCGAGTTCCAGGGCTTGCTCCAGGTCGCGGGTCGCTGCCGCGTTGTCGCGGACGTCACGATAAAGGCAGCCGCGCTCAATCAGGCAGAAGGCTTTTTGCGTGTCGTCTTCCGACAGTTCGATGCCGCGTGACAGGCACTTCAGTGCGGGCTTGCGCCGACCCATCATCCAGTGCAATAACCCCGCTTCGGCGAAGGCTTCTACGCGTTCGTCTGCGGAGGCTGAGCTGTGTTCGGCCACACGCTCCCATAACCGGGCTGCCAACTCGTTGGCGTACTTGGATGCAGCGTTGACTGCGGCCAGACGCAAGTAACGCAATTCGCGGAACGGAAGGTCGCCGCCGGCAAGTGTGACGCCTACTTGCGCCAGTCCAGCGTGGTCGGCCAGGTCGAGGACGCTGTCGAGCCCCAGCCCGAGCGTCGTTTCTTCCAGGATGTCCAGCGCTAGTCCATGCAGGCGCGAGCGCTGGCTGACAGGCAGCAACTGGTAGGCGGCGTCACGCACGGTTGCGTGTCGGAAGAGGTATGAGGTTTCCGCGTCCGGTTGCATGTCGTGAGGTTATACGGGCTGGGGGCAAAGAACATTCAGCGAAACGCGGACGAAGTTGCCCGCCCATTTCTTTTCTCGAAACCCGTGGGCGTTAGAATCACGCCGTGGGTGACCGAAGACCAGACCGCAAGACCATGCAACTGTGCCGCCAGGTGCAACGGGCCCTGTCGTACGCAATCGGCGAGACCGGCGACGACGCGTTGCTGGATGTCTACGTCGACGACGTGCAGCCAGCGCCCGACGCCAGCCGCATGCTGGTTAGCGTTCACACTCAGCGTGATCCGCTTGCCGTGATCCAGGCCTTGGACGAACACACAGGACGTTTACGCTCGGCCGTGGCGGAAGCCATCACCCGACGCAAGGCACCGGAGCTTGCCTGGCAAGTTGTGTGACGGTCAACCGCGACCTACATGACGTTCAGTTCAAGTTTGGCCGCTTCGGTCATCATGTCCTTGGTCCACTGTGGGCTCCAGACCAGCTCGACCTTGGCCAGCGCGACGTAGTCCAACTCGCGAAGCTTGTGCTCAACTTCGCCCGGCAGCGTGCCTGCAACCGGGCAGGCCGGTGAGGTCAAGGTCATCTTGACATGCACGCTACCCGTCAACCCGACGCTGACGTTGTAGATCAGGCCTAACTCATAGATGTTGACCGGGATTTCCGGGTCGTAGACCGTGCGCAGCTTGGCAATCACCGCTTCCTTGAGCTCCTTCGCTTCAGCCATGGTCAGGTCGCGAGGATTGCCCTGCTCGTCTTTGGGAAGCTTGGACGGGTCGGGCTTGGGTGCTTCGTTGCGATCTTCCGGAGCGCCACTTTGGCCGGGCGCGCCGCGATTCTTCAGTGACTCGTCAACTTCAGCCGGCACGCTGACAGGCTGAACCTTTGATTGGTCAACCAGCTTGGCAGCGCCTTCGGGATGTGATTGTTGTTTTTCGTTTGTCATGTCAGTGGCTTTCGGCGCTTCGCGCCGCCCCCGGCCTTTCAGCCGGGGCTCTAGGCGAACAACTCTTTTACTTTTTGGATTCCGTTTACCAGCGCATCGACCTCCTCGCGCGTGTTGTAGAACGCGAGACTGGCGCGAATCGTGGCCGGCTGATTGAAGAAATCGCACACAGGCTCAGCGCAGTGCTGGCCCACGCGCACGGCGATGCCCTGCTGGTCAAGAATCATGCCCGCGTCCGCGGCGTGAATGCCGTCAAGCACGAAGGCGAGCACACCGGCCTTATCTGCGCTCGTGCCGATGATGCGCAACCCCTCGATAGCACTTACCTGCTCCGTCGCGTACTTGAGCAACTCGTGCTCGTACGCTTCGATGTTCTGCATACCCAGTTCAGTCAGATATTCGATGGCAGTGCCAAGCGCGATGGTGTCCGCGATGTTCGGAGTGCCGGCTTCGAACTTGTGCGGGATCGCTGCCCAGGTCGAGCCTTCGAACTTGACCGACTTGATCATCTCACCGCCGCCCTGCCACGGCGGCATGGCTTCAAGCAATTCCGCGCGTCCCCACAAAGCGCCAATGCCGCTGGGGCCGAACGCTTTGTGCCCGCTGAAGGCGTAGAAGTCGGCACCCAGCTCATTCACGTCAACGCGCGTGTGCGGCGCGGCCTGTGCGCCATCAACCAGCATGATTGCGCCGACCTTGTGCGCGGCTTCCGCCATGCGTTTGATCGGGTTGATGGTGCCGAGCGCGTTGCTGATATGAACCGCGGCGACCAGTTTGGTGTGCTCATTCAGCAGCTTGGCGTATTCGTCGAAGATCAGCGTGCCGGTGTCGTCCATTGGCGCCACACGCAACTTGGCACCGGTTTCAGCGCACAGCATCTGCCAGGGCACGATGTTGCTGTGATGCTCCATGGCCGTTACGACGATTTCGTCGCCGGCCTTGATGTTGGCGCGCCCCCAGGTCTGCGCGACGAGGTTGATGCCTTCGGTTGTGCCGCGCACGAAGATGACTTCGCGATCTTCCGGCGCGTTCAGGAAACCCTGTACCGCTCGACGGGCCTGCTCAAACTTCTCGGTCGCACCGGCGGACAGCTCGTGCGCGGCGCGATGAACGTTGGAGTATTCGTGCTCATAGACGCGGCGAATCGCGTCGATCACAACCTGCGGCTTCTGCGCGCTGGCGGCGTTATCGAGGTAGACCAGCGGCTTGCCGTGAACCTCACGCTTGAGGATCGGAAAGTCCGCGCGAACTCTGGCAACGTCGAATGTCCTCACTGCGTTCATGGCGACCCACCCAGCAGCCCAGCAAAACGCTCGGTCAATAGTTTTTCGAGCGCCAGGCGAACTGGGTCGATTTTGATGTGTTCGATTACGTTATTGGCGAAGGCGTAGGTGAGTAAGTTCCGGGCGTGGGTTTCGTCCAGACCGCGGCAGCGCAGGAAGAAGATTGCTTCCGGGTTAAGCTGCCCCGAGGTTGCGCCGTGACTGCACTTGACGTCATCGGTGTAGATTTCGAGCTGCGGTTTTGTGTCCACTTTCGCGTCGTTGCTCAGCAGCAGGTTGTTGTTCTGCTGCTGCGCGTCGGTGCCGTGGGCGCCTTGGCGCACGATGACTTTGCCTGCAAACACACTCCGCGACTTGTCATCGACGACCGCGCGATATAGCTGGCTGCTGGTGCCGTGCGGGCGTACGTGGTCCACCACGATGTGATTATCGAAATGCTGGCGGTCGCGTCCGAGCACGAGCCCGTTGAGGCTGCAGTTCGCGCCCTCAGCCGCCAGGACCGCATGGACGTCATTGCGCGCGAGCCCGGCGTCAAGATTGATGCTGTGTGAACTGACGTTGGCGTCGCGCTCGACATTCAACTCGGTCCAGCCGAGGTGGCTTGTGCCGTCGCTCTCGCGCAGCAGTTTCACGTGGCGCACGGCCGCGTTCCCCTTGGCCACGATCTCTGTGACGGAGTTGACGAGACGCGGGCTATTGCCATGGCCTACAAAACTCTCGATTACTCGCAGCTCGGAACTCTCGCCGGCCAGCACCAGAGTGCGTGGTGAACTTACCGCCGGAGCATCAGAGTCCGTTGACACGTACAGGACGTGAATTGGCGTCTGGATCGTAAGACTGTTACCCGCGCGGATGTATGCGCCGTCGGTGAAGAGTGCGGTATTGAGCGCTGTGAACGGCTGCGTCGGTTCGGCGAAACGACCGAGTTTGACTTGTAATCCTTCATCACTGCCGAGCACGCGGCTGATTGGCTCGATGACCAGCCCGTCCGGTATCGTGGGCAGTTTGGACAGTTTGTCCGCGAAGTGCCCGTTTACGAAGACCAGACGAATCTCGTCCGCGTCTTCAATCAGGTACTTCGCAAGCTGGGCTTCGCTGACTTCAGCCAGCTCGGCCGGAACGAAGTCCGTGTCCGCGATCCGCTTGAGGTTCGTCCAGCGCCACTCCTCGTGCTTTACGGTTGGAAGCCCGAGTGCCTTGAAATTCTCAAATGCTTCGTCACGCAGCTCCGACAACCAGCCCGGCTCATCGGGCAGGGCCTTGCGGAGCAGCGTGTAAGTGTGTGCGAAGCGATTCTGTGTCCGGGTCGTCATGCTGTCGCCGCTTCTTCTTCGATCCAGGCGTAGCCCTTGTCCTCAAGCTGCAACGCGAGTTCCTTGCCGCCGGATTTCGCGATGCGTCCATCCAGCAGCACGTGTACACGGTCGGGCTCGATGTAGTTCAGCAGCCTCTGGTAGTGCGTCACCAGCAGAAACGCGCGCTCGGGGTCGCGCATGCTGTTTACGCCACTGGCGACGGTCTTGAGCGCGTCAATGTCGAGCCCGGAGTCAGTCTCGTCGAGAATGGCCAGTGTCGGCGCGAGGACCGCAAGCTGGAATATCTCGTTGCGCTTCTTCTCGCCGCCCGAGAAGCCTTCGTTGACGCTGCGATTGAGCAGCCCCTGGTCGATGTCTACCAGCTTGGCCTTTTCCTTCACCAGGTCTAGGAATTCAGCGCCGCTAAGCTCAGCCTCACCGCGCGACTTGCGCTGGGCATTCAGCGCGCTGCGCAGAAAGTACATGTTGCTCACGCCCGGCACTTCCACCGGGTACTGAAAGGCCAGGAAGATGCCGGCGCAGGCGCGGTCTTCCGGCTCGTCTTCCAGGATCGACTTGCCGTTGTACAGCACATCGCCCTTGGTGACTTCGTAGTCGGGATGCCCGGCGATCACCTTGGTAAGGGTGCTCTTGCCGGAGCCGTTGGTCCCCATGATCGCGTGCACTTCGCCCGCGTTCACCGTGAGGTTCACGCCGTGCAGGATTTCGGTGCCTTCGACGCTGACGTGCAGGTCTTTGATTTCGAGTAGTGGTTCAGTCATGTGTAAGTTCTCTGTGTATCGGGCGTCTACCCGTCGCATCCTCGGCGTCGCTTCGCGTCGCCTGTGGAACGTTCGCTACGCGAACTGCTCCGGGCTCCTGTTCTCGCTAACCGACTGCGCCTTCGAGCTTGAGGCCTAGCAGCTTTTGCGCTTCGACGGCGAATTCCATGGGCAGCTCGCTCAATACGTCCTTGCAGAAGCCGTTCACGATCATGCTTACGGCGTCTTCTTCGCTCAGCCCGCGCTGGCGCAGGAAGAAAATCTGGTCGTCGCTGATCTTGCTGGTGCTGGCCTCGTGCTCAATGACGGCGCTCTTGTTTGAGCTTTCAATGTACGGCACGGTATGCGCGCCGCACTTGCCGCCGATCAACAGGCTGTCGCAGACGCTGTAGTTACGCGCGCCCTCGGCCTTGGGCAGAATTTTCACCAGTCCGCGATAGGTCTGGTCACCCTGCCCGGCGCTGATGCCCTTGCTTACGATCGTGCTTTTTGTGTTCTTGCCGATGTGCACCATCTTGGTGCCGGTGTCGGCCATCTGGTGGTCGCGGGTCAGCGCGACGCTGTAAAACTCGCCGACGCTGTTGTCGCCCTTGAGCACGCAGCTCGGGTACTTCCAGGTGATGGCGCTGCCGGTTTCAACCTGCGTCCAGGAGACCTTGGCGTTCTCGTGGGCCGTCCCGCGCTTGGTGACGAAATTGTAAACGCCGCCCTTGCCGTTCTTGTCGCCGGGGTACCAGTTCTGGACAGTCGAATACTTGATGTGCGCGCCCTTCAGCGCGACCAGCTCAACCACGGCCGCGTGCAACTGGTTCTCGTCGCGGCTCGGTGCGGTGCAGCCTTCAAGATAGCTGACGTATGCGCCCTCGTCGGCAATCAGCAATGTGCGCTCAAACTGGCCGGTGCCCGCGGTGTTGATGCGGAAGTACGTTGAAAGCTCCATGGGGCAGCGCACGCCGGGCGGGATGTAGCAGAAGCTGCCGTCAGAAAAGACCGCGCTGTTTAACGTGGCGAAGTAGTTATCGGTGTAGGGCACGACGCTGCCCAAGTACTTCTTCACCAGTTCCGGGTGGTCGGTCACGGCCTCGCTGAAGCTGCAGAAGATGACGCCCTGCTTGGACAACTCCTCACGGAAGGTTGTCTTCACGCTGACGCTGTCAAACACAGCGTCAACGGCCACGCCGGTCAGGCGCTTCTGTTCATCAAGGGAGATGCCGAGCTTCTCAAATGTTTCGAGCAGCTCCGGGTCCACTTCGTCCAGGCTCTCAAGCGAAACCTTCTTCTTCGGCGCTGAGTAGTAGATGATGTTCTGGTAATCGATCTTGGGGTACTTGGGCTTCTGCCAGTCGGGCTCGGGCATGGTCAGCCAGTGGCGATAGGCGCGCAGGCGCCATTCGGTCAACCACTCCGGCTCGTTCTTCTTGGCGGAGATTGCGCGGACGATGTCTTCATTCAAGCCGGGCGGCAGCTGGTCGCTCTCCACGTTGCTTGACCAACCGTGCTTGTATTCAGCCTCGGCGAGTGCCTGTACGGTTTCGTTGGTTTCAGCCATGTGCGCAGCCCTGACAAAGCCGGGGCCCAATACTGGACCCCTCTAGTCCCAAATTACCCGCACCCTTTTTCCGGGCAAGGGGTAAACTGGACCAAACCAGTCCTTTATTCCGCGCCCCGAAGCGTTAAAAGAGGAAGAGAGCGGACCCGTATGGTATCAACGCCCGCAAGCCTTTACAGAAGCAGCCATGAACGACATTGATCAGAGACAACAGGGCATCATCGACGAGTTCTCCGCCATGCCGGACTGGGAGGACCGCTACCGGCGAATCATCGAGTACGGGCGGGATCTGGCGCCCATGAACCCGGAACACCAAATCGACAAGAACAAAGTGAAGGGGTGCCAGAGTACCGTCTGGCTGCACGCGAGTTTCGAGGACGGCCAGGTGCAATACCAGGGCGACAGTGACGCCATGATCGTGCGCGGGCTGATCGCACTGCTGCTGAAAGTGTATTGCGGTGCAACACCCGCCGAGATTGTTGCCACGCCGCCTGGATTCGTGGAATCAACCGGGCTTGCAGGACATTTATCCCAGACGCGTGCAAATGGTCTTGCCGCCATGATCAAGCAGATCAAAATGTACGCGGCCGTTTTTCAGGCCATGCACAAATCGGGGTAGTGGGCATGCCTGACAAACGGTTGAACGAGCTGCGCGAACATTTGAAATCGCGCGACTGGAAAGTCGTCGGCGAAACCGCCGGCGAGGACGGGCGTCCCGCAATCTGGCAGATAAAGCGCAAGCCGGACCACGGCCCTTTTCACCTAGAGTTCGAGTCCTTCGACAAAGGCGAGCCAGCGCAGATCGAGCAGGGCTTCGCCGTGCGGATCCGCGAGTTGAAGCAGACCAGCATCTACCTGTACCGCAAACGCAACGAGGACGCCTGGGCACGCGTCGTCAGTGAGTTGCTATCCGCACTCGATGAGCTGGACAGCTGAATCGTCTTGTCCGTCTGCTTCGCGAGCTTCTTGTCGAAGGATCGTTGAAGTTTCAGGCCTAAAGCAAATCAGCCGTTCTTTTTGATGCTGTAGAAGATTGAAGTTTGCGCCTTGGCCGGCTGTAGCGTATCTAACCTCGTGATGAATACGCACACGAACAACTTTGCTTGGCAGTGGTGGACACCTGACGGGTGGTCTGCCGCGTAGTTGTTTGATGACTCGCTGACGACGCCCGGATGCTTCCGGGCGTTTTTGTATTCCATAACCATCGAGACTGCCATGACCGCTTCAACAATAGCCGACCTTGAGACGCCGACTTCGCTGTTCCTGAAACTGAGAGATTTCAAACCGGCGTTCCTGCTGGAAAGCGTCACCCACGGCGAGAAAGTCGGGCGCTACAGCTTTATCGGGCTCGACCCCGTCAAGACCGTTGAGTACCGGGGCGGTGAGGGCGGCCTGCGCGCGCTGATCGAGCGCGAACTGGTTGCCCTTGACGCGTCCAGACCCGGGCTCACAGGCGGACTGGTCGGTGCGATTGCTTACGAGAACGTGCACGAGCTACTCCCCACGGGCTTGTCACCTCAGCCTCGCACCGACCAGCCGCTGGCAGCATTTGTCGTCCCGCGCGCCGTATTGACCTTCGACCACGCCGCGCGCCGTATTTCGCTGGACCATGCCGAAGGTGAAGAGGCAGCGCAGGCCTTGCTCTCCCGCGTTCGCAGCGCCATGGCGCTGCCTCTTCCTCAGTTCCCGGAGTCGGGTGATTTCAGCGAGCCTGCACCCAGCATCAGCGAGCCCGAATTCACGAAGCTGGTGGAGCGCGCCAAGGAACACATCGTGGCCGGGGACATTTTCCAGGTCGTGCTGTCGCTGGCCTTTGAGGGCGAGACCAACCTGCATCCGTACCAGGTGTACCGCGCGTTACGGCACCTGAACCCGTCGCCTTACCTTTACTATTTGGACTTCGGCGGCTACCAGATCATCGGCAGCAGCCCCGAAGCCCTGGTCAAACTCAACGATGGCCAGCTTTCGATTCGACCCATCGCCGGTACGCGCCCCCGTGGCGCCAATGACGAGCAGGACCTTGCCTTCGAGCAAGAGCTGCAAGGCGACGCGAAGGAATTAGCCGAGCACAACATGCTGGTTGACCTTGCCCGCAACGATGTCGGGCGCGTAGCCGAGATCGGCAGTGTGCGCGTGCCGGACCTGCGCGTGATTGAGCGCTACTCACACGTCATGCACATTTGCAGCAGCGTGACGGGCAAGCTCGACAAACGCTCACAGCCGCTGGATGCGTTCGCCAGCGCCTTCCCGGCTGGCACAGTCAGCGGTGCACCAAAGATTCGCGCATTACAGATCATCAACGACCTGGAGCCCGCACCGCGCGGCTTTTATGCGGGCTCGGTCGGCTACTTCACCGCGGCGCGGCCTGGACAGCGCTCAGCGGGTGACTTCGACCAGGCCATTACGATCCGCACCATCGTCATGAGCAACGGGCGCTACAGCGCGCAGGCCGGGGCGGGCATCGTGGCCGACAGTGTGCCCGCCAGCGAGTACCAGGAAATCCGCAACAAGGCTGCCGCCCTATTGAAGGCGCTGCAGTTCGCGAAGGAGGAGCTGTGATTCTTTTGATCGACAACTACGATTCGTTCACGTTCAACCTGTACCAGGTTCTTGGCGAGCTCGGTGCGAGCATCAACGTTCGATACAACAACCAGGTACGCGACGAAGACCTGGCGGGCGCGACAGCAATCGTGATCTCGCCGGGCCCCGGCAATCCTGACCAGGCGGGGCAGACCCTGGAAGTGATTCGATCCCAGGCCGGCAAGCTTCCGATTCTCGGGGTGTGCCTGGGGCATCAGTCCATCGCACAGGCATTCGGCGCAAAGATTGAGCGCGCCCCGCGCCTGATGCACGGCAAGACCTCGCGCATCTATCACGACGGGCGCGGGCTCTACGACGGGCTGCCGAACCCGTTCGAAGTCGGGCGCTATCATTCCTTGATCGTTGACGAGTCAAGCCTGCCAAAGGAGTTCGAGATCGCCAGCTACACCAGCGAAGGCGAAATCATGGGCGTGCGCCATCGTGAACTGCCGATCGAAGGCGTGCAGTTCCACCCGGAAAGCATCCTCACGCCGCAGGGTCCACGACTGCTACAGAATTTCCTGAGCCGCGTTGCCGCACTGGCATAGTCGGAACGGAGCACGAGAATGACGACCGAGACACTTGAGAAGCTGGCCAACGGAACAAATCTGGATGCGGAAAGCGCCCAGGCGCTGATGGCCCATCTGCTTGACGAGTCAACACCGGAGGCGTTGATTGCAGGCATACTCTCCGCCCTTCGGACAAAGGGCGAATGCGGCGATGAGTTGCTCGGCGTCACACGTGCGCTGCTGGAAGTCGCCAACTCAGTGCAGGGGGTGCGCCCGGGTTCGGTGGACACCTGTGGCACGGGCGGTGACGGTGCTGGTACGTTCAACATCAGCTCTGCGGCGGCGTTGCTCGTTGCGGCGCTGGACGTTCCAGTCGTCAAGCACGGGAATCGCAGCGTAACCAGTCGCAGCGGCAGCGCCGACGTGATGGAAGCACTGGGGCTCCCGTTCACGCAGCCCGGTGGCGAAGCACACGCAAGCTTCAGTTTCCTGTTCGCTCCGCACTTTCACCCGGCGCTCAAACGCATCGGCCCGATTCGCAAGGCTCTCGGTATTCGCACGGTATTCAATCTTGTCGGCCCGCTGGCGAATCCGGCGCATCCGGACTACCAGCTTGTCGGCGTGGCGGTGCGCGAACGCCTGCCCGACGTCGCCCGCGCATTGCAGGGGCTCGGTCGCAAGCGCGCCTTTGTCGTACACGGCGAACCCGGGCTCGATGAAGCGACACCGGCCGGGCGATTCACGGTCATCGATGTGAGCCCCGAGGCGATTGTCGCAGCGGACTACGCTGCGGCCGACTTCGGCCTGCCTACATGCAGCCTGGATGATCTGCGCGGCGGCGACGCGGGCGAAAACGCCAGGTTGATCGAGTCAGTCTTCGAGGGGCAATCCGGCCCGGCCCGAGACACAGTCGTGCTCAACGCTGCCTTGACTCTGTTGCTGACCGGGAATGCAGACAGCCCGGAACAGGCCACCGGGAAGGCGGCGGCTGGAATTGACGACGGTCGCGCCAAGGCACTGCTGGAGTCGTTGCGAGGGAGCACCGTCAATGCCTGACTTCCTCAAAGAGATGGCAAAGTCCTCCGGAGAGCGTGCCGCGAAGGCTCGCGTAGATACGCCAGAGAATGAAATGCGCCGCGCGGCCGAGCACATGCCACCGACGCGCAAGCTGAGATTTGACGGTTTCGGCGTGATTGCCGAGATCAAACGGGCCGCGCCGTCCACAGGTGAGTTGCGCGCCGAGCTTGATGTCCCGGGCATCGTACGCGACTACGCCGGCGCCAGTGCAATTTCCGTTCTGACGGAACCGTCCCGATTCAACGGAGATTTAAAGGACCTGCGTGAAGCACGCGCCAGCAGCGAAGTTCCTGTCATGCGGAAGGACTTTCTGGTCCGGCCCTACCAGTTGTTCGAAGCACGCGCCAACGGCGCCGACGGTGTGCTGCTGATCGCCGCGATCCTGGACGACGAAACTCTGCGTGAGATGCTGGGTGTCTGTGAGTACCTGGGCTTGTTCGCGCTGGTTGAAGCCTTCAGCGAGCTCGATGCGGAGCGAGCGCAACTCTGCGGCGCAAAAATGATCGGTATCAACTGTCGCGACCTGCGCGATCTCAGTGTCGACTTCGGCCGCTTCGAGCGCCTGCGCGGCTACATCGATCTGGACCGCACCGCCGTCGCCGAAAGCGGAATCACTACGCCCGAGCAGCTGCTGCAAGTTCGTGAGCTCGGCTATCACGCGGCTCTGATCGGGAGTGCACTGATGCGTGACGCAAACCCCGGTGCGGCGCTGCAACGCCTGTTGGGCGCGACTCAGGAGAGTACGCGATGATCAAGATATGCGGAATCTCTGACATCAAGACTGCGGAAGTCGCGATCAACGCTGGCGCGACCGCAATCGGTTTCGTGTTCGCAACCTCACCACGCCAGGTAACCCCGGAGCAGGCCGGAGGCATCGCACGCGAGATCCCGCGGCACATTGAGCGCATCGGCGTGTTTCGGCATACCGATCTCGATGATCTAGAGAAGATTCTGAGACTGGTCGATCTGACAGCGATACAGGTGCATCGGGCTGAAGAATTGCCGCTGACACTGCACGGGCGTGAAGTGATTCCCGGTGTGCGGGTCGAGTTTGCGGGCGACTACCAGCACGGGCGTGTACTGGTCGATTCGCCTCTCGGAGAAGGAAGCGGCGTTGCCTGGAGTTTCGAAGACGTGCGTCGCTTTGCGAAGGGCAAGCGAGTCATCCTGGCGGGCGGGCTAACGCCGGATAACGTCGCCGACGCCGTGCGCCGCGCCAGACCCCACGGGGTTGACGTGTCGAGCGGCGTTGAAAGTGACCGGGGCGTCAAAGACCATGGGCTGGTCAGGGCCTTTGTGCAGGCCGCCAAAGAAGCACTGGGGAAGTGCGCAGGAATCGGAGCAGCAAAGTGACCACAGCGACGCCCGCAAAGGGAAGGTTCGGAATCTACGGTGGACAGTACGTCCCCGAGACTCTGGTTGCCAACCTGCATGCACTGGAGCGGGCATACGAGTCCGCCCAGCACGATGACGCCTTTCAGTTCGAAGTTGAGCGCACGCTGCGCGATTTCGTCGGGCGCGCGACACCCCTGTATTTGGCGGAGCAACTGAGCGCCGACTATGGCGGGCGCGTATTCTTGAAGCGCGAAGACCTCACCCACACCGGCGCGCACAAGATCAACAACGCGGTTGGCCAGGCGCTGCTGGCAAAACGCCTCGGCAAATCCCGCATCGTCGCGGAGACCGGGGCCGGGCAGCACGGCGTGGCAACCGCTGCGGCCTGCGCGCGTCTGGGGTTGGAGTGCATTGTGTACATGGGCGCGCTCGACTGCGAGCGCCAGCGACCAAACGTGGAGCGCATGAAACTTCTCGGCGCAACTGTCGTGCCCTGCGAAGCCGGCCGCCGCAACCTGAAGGTTGCAATCAACGAAGCCATCCGCGACTGGATCAGCAACCCGGACAGCACCCACTATTTGATTGGCAGCGTCGTCGGCCCGCATCCTTACCCGACCATCGTGCGTGACTTCCAGAGCGTGATTGGACGGGAAGCACGCCAGCAATTCATTGAGCGCGAGGGAAAGCTTCCCGATGCCGTGATTGCCTGCGTAGGCGGCGGAAGCAACGCCATGGGGATCTTCGCCGGGTTTGTCAGAGATGAGGTGGAACTCCACGGCGTCGAAGCTGGTGGGCGCGGTGACGACCATGCAGCGCCCCTAAACTCCGGAACGCCCGGCGTTCTTCACGGCGCGATGCAGTATCTGCTGCAGGATGATGACGGCCAGATCCTGAACACCCACTCAATTGCCGCCGGTCTCGATTATCCCGGCGTCGGCCCTGAGCACAGCTTTCTGAAGGACGCTGGTCGCGCGACCTACCACGTTGTCGACGATGAGGAGGCCCTGGCCGCGTTCAAGGAACTGTCCCGTCGCGAGGGCGTTATCCCGGCCGTCGAAAGCAGTCACGCGCTTGCCTATGCGAAACGCCTTCTGCAACAGCGCCCTGGGTTGAGTGTGATCGTCAACCTATCCGGGCGCGGCGACAAGGATTTGCCGTCCCTGATAGAGCGGGGGCTGCTATGAGCATCGAAGAACTCGAGAAGGCATTTGCGACCGACCGCAAAGCGCTGATGCCGTTCCTGATGTCCGGGCACCCAACACCAGAGAGCTTCGCACGCAACCTGCGAGAAGCCGCCGAGTACGCCGACGTCATTGAAGTTGGCGTACCGTTCAGTGACCCGCTGGCTGACGGGCCGGTGATCCAGGCTGCTGCTGCCCAGGCCCTCAGCCACCGCACGACACTTCGCAGCACGCTGGAGGTTCTGACCGCGCGCGACGACGGCCCGCCGGTCGTGTTGATGCTGAGTGTTAACCAGGTGCTTGCTTACGGCGTCGCGAAGTTTGCTGCGAGCGCGAAGCAAGCGAAAGTAAGCGGGGCAATCGTTCCGGACCTTCCCTTCGAAGAAAGTGCACAAGTCCGCGAAGCATTTGCACATGAACAAATCGCGCTGATTCCCATGCTGGCGCCGACAACCAGCGATGAGCGCAAGCGCGCGATCCTTGGCAAGGCGCGCGGTTTCGCCTACTTGATCAGTGTTGCCGGGGTAACCGGGACGCGCGATTCCTACCCACCGGAGACGCTAGCCTACATCCGCAGCGCGCGCGAACTTTCACCCGTGCCTGTGTGTGTCGGCTTCGGCATCAGCAAGCCGCAACACATTGAGCAGCTGCGTCAGAGCGCGGACGGCTTCATTGTCGGCAGCGCACTGATTCGCGGCATCGACGAAGCCCGCAGCGTTGCCGACATTCTTAAGCCACTTCGACGGGCCTGCGACACGGCACTTACAGGAAACCGATCATGATCGTCACCATGCAGCCAGGCGCCACACTCAAGGAAATTACCGCCGTCATTCGCACGTTAGAAGGCTTCGGCGCGGAGCCGTCCATTTCGCGTGATTGCGGATGCATACTCATCACGGCCGCGACCAGCAAGGCGCCGATCGAGGAGCATTTGCTGCGCGGGCTCAGTGGCGTGCGCGACGTGCACGAAGACGTGCACCCATTCAAGCGCGTAAGTCGCGACTATCACCCGGAAGACACAGTCGTTGACGCCGGCGCAGCGAAGTTCGGCGGTGGGGGATTCGGCGTGATCGCAGGTCCATGCGCCATCGAGAACGAAGAGCAGATCCACACCATCGCCGCGCACGTGGCAGCCCACGGCGCCAGGGGATTACGCGGCGGGGCGTACAAACCGCGCACGTCACCCTACGCGTTTCAGGGGCTTGGCGTGCCCGGGCTGAAAATGATGCGCGCGGCGGCGGACGCCAATGGGCTCGCTGCGGTCAGTGAAGTCATGTCGATCAGCCAGGTCGCCGACGCGGTCGAGTATCTGGACGTGCTTCAGATCGGCGCGCGCAACATGCAGAACTTCGACCTGTTGCGCGAAGTCGGCAAGACCGACAAGCCGGTGCTGTTGAAGCGCGGGCCCAGCAGCAAGGTAGAGGAGTTGCTGCTCGCGGCTGAGTACATTGTGGATGCCGGCAACCCCCGCGTGGTGCTGTGTGAGCGCGGCATACGCACATATGAAACCGCCACGCGAAACACCCTCGATATCGCCGCTGTCCCTGTTGTGAAGCAGCTCAGCCATCTGCCCATCGTGATTGACCCGAGCCACGCGGCGGGCAAGCGCGAGTATGTGAAGGCCTTGACCCTGGCGGCGCTGGCGGTCGGCGCGGATGGGGTGATGGTTGAGGTTCACAGCGACCCGTCGAAGGCGCTGAGCGACGGTCGCCAGAGTCTGCATTTCAACGAATTCGCGGAACTGATGAGTGAGGTAAGGCGGCTGGCGGAGTTTCGCGCGCCGGCAGGTGCTGCCAGCTTATGAGTGAACCGGTCTGAGTGATTGCTTCGAAAAAAAGGGGACGCTGCTGTTGACCTGTCAATTTCCGTCGCTATCTTTTCGCGCCATGAGCAACAAGACCCTTTCCATCCTTTTCCCAACGCCGCTTCGCAGCGCTGGAAAAAACGCAGGCTTCGCCTGCTGTCTGATGTGCGCCCACACCGGTGGTGCGTGCTCAGGCATGGTCTTGTAGTCAAAGCCAAACCAGCCTGTACACGAGCCACCGCAATCGCGGTGGCTTTTTTGTTTTCAGACAGAATCACAAGGAGAAAAACAATGGCATCTGCAAGGGGATTCACACTCTGGTTCACAGGACTCAGTGGCGCAGGCAAGTCGACTCTGGCCGAAGAGATTTCGCGCCGCCTGCATGACGGCGGCGTCGGGCACGAGATCCTGGACGGCGACGTGGTACGCACGAACCTCAGCAAGGGACTCGGCTTCAGCCGCGAAGACCGCGACACCAACATTCTGCGCATCGGTTTCGTGGCCGAGCTTCTGACCCGCCACGAGATCCCGGTGATCACGGCCGCGATCAGCCCGTTCCGCACGACGCGCGAGGAAGTACGCCGCAACATCGGCAAAGATCGCTTTATTGAAGTTTACGTGGAAGCAAGCTTGGACGAACTCGTGCGGCGTGACGTGAAGGGTTTGTACGCCAAAGCTCTGCACGGTGAGATCAAGAACTTTACAGGCGTCAGCGACCCCTACGAAGCGCCGACTGACCCGCAGATCAGCGTGAACAGCGAAACCCAGTCGGTCGAAGAGTCGGCGGACGTCATCTGGAACTACCTGCTCGCGAACGAATTCATCACCGTTGAGCAGGCCGTGTTGCAGGGCTGAAGATCATGACCAGGACCGCAAACAAGTGCTTTTCGATGTGCATGTGCATGAGCACAGGCTCGTGTTGACGCGTAAACACCGCGTAGACACGGGCCGCCATGGGGCGGCCTTTTCTTTTGACGAACGGGAATCGACATGAGTCAGACGACGAAAAAACGAATCTTCCTGCGGGACTTCACGGCCGCGATGCTGGCGCTGGCGCTGATCGCCGCCGTCAAGGTCGGATTGTTGAGCCTGGTGATCTGATGACGACGGCCTACGGCGCACTTGAATCCCGCAAGGGCCCGCTGCCCGGCGCGCTTGCGTTGCTGACGCTCGCGCTGCTGGCACTGCTGACGCACAGGCTGGCGCCCCAGGTGCCGGGCGCGGTGTGGGCGTTGGGTTTCGGTGTGCTGGCGGGCTCGGCGGGTGCGCGGCGGGAGTTGCCTTCCCTGCCGTACCATCTGCCACTGACAGTCGGGTTGATCCTGATGGGTGCGCAGCTTCATCAAAGCCTGTTTGCGCATATCGGCGTACCCGGATTGCTTGCGGTGGGGGCGCTATGGTTCAGCGTGGCGACATCTTTCTGGCTGATGGCCCGCACAGGACTGCTGACGCCTCGCCTGGCGGGCTTGTTCACCCTGGGGCTCATCGGCTGCGGCGTGTCTGCCATCGCCGGTGCTGCGCAGCAGGATCACAAGGCCGAGGGCGCGCCCACCGCCTATGCGACACTTGCGGTGCTGTTGTCCGGCGCCGCGGGTCTGCTGGTCTACCCACTGATTGGAATAGCCGCCGGGCTCGATGCTCAGCAGTTCGGCGCGCTGGCAGGAATCACGATTGCCAACAGCGCCGAAGCTGTCGCCACGGCCGCGACGCACAGCGATGACGCACTCGGCGTGGCGGCTGGCTACAAGCTGCTGGTCAACACCCTGCAAGGTGTGCCGATTCTGGTGTACCTGTGGCGGTTCGCGCCGAAGGGCGATGCTACACCGGGCGTGGCCACCATTCTTCAGCGCGTACCTTTCTTTGTATGGGGGTTCGTCGGCGTCGCCGTCGCGGCGTCAATCGGACTGTTCAGTGAAAGCGAACGCGCATCGCTGGGCGGACTTACTCGTCTTGCATTCTTCATTGCACTGATCGGCGTGGGCTATCACACGCGCCTGGATGTCATACGCCGCATCGGGTTGCGCCCGATCCTGATCGGCCTGGCTGTCTGGGCGTTGGCGGCTGCCGCCGTACTGATTTGGATACTGAGATAAACCATGGAACCTGAGATCCGACACATCCCGAAGACCGACCTGAGCAAACACCGCGTTGTGCGCAGCGACGGTGAAGTCACCATCGACGGAGTCTACCCCGAGCGTGAGCCCGGCCTTTACATGGTGCGGGTGCGCGTGCCGGGCGGTGTGCTGACGCTGGCGCAGGCCTACGCCCTGGCTGACTTCGCCTATGAGTACGCAAACGGCGAATGGCACGTGGACACCCGCGCGAACGTGGAGTTCCACGGCGTAACGGAATCAAAGCTGGTTGCGTTCATTGAGGCGATCGAAACGACCGGGCTGACAACCCGCGGTGCCTGCGGTGACACGGTGCGCAACATTGTCACCGGCAGCGAAACCGGCAGCACCAACCTCGCGCGCATTCAAACGGTCGTCGATCAGCTTACGAAGCGATTCGCAGGCAAGCCGGAGTTCGAAATCCTGCCGCGCAAATTCAAGATCGCGTTCTACGCCGGCGACGACCGCGAGCCGCTTCATCGCATCAACGACCTCGGATTCGTAGAGCAGCCCGGAGACGATTTCCGATTCAGTGTCTGGATCGGTGGCGGCCTTGGCCGCGAGCCGCGTCTTGCAGACCTGCTGTTTTCGGGTGTGCCCGACAGGCATGTCGGCGGACTTGTGGCGGCTGCCGTGCGCGTACACAACGAGTATTCGAGTCGCAAAAATCGCGCCCGCGCGCGCTTGAAGTTCGTGCTGGAGGACCTGGGCGTGGAGCGCGTCCGCCGCCTGATTCTCGAAAAGTGGGCGCCTCCCACAGGTGTGGAACTGGCTCCTCGAGCGGCTATGGTCGCCGCGCCGGCCCGGTTTACCGCGGACGGCATTCACGCGCAGGAAAACGGCAAGTTCCGGGTGCGCGTACCGATTGTCGCGGGTGACTTGACGGGTCAACAGGCCCGCGCAATCGTCTTCTCCGCGGAAAGGGCGGGCGCTACACAGATTGACTTGAGCGTGCGGCAGAACCTTTCAATCCCGAATGTTGACGCCGACAAAGTGCCCGCGCTGGCCGCGAAGATGGAAGCCCTGGGCTTCCCTCCTTCAGGCTGGTTTGGCGCGCGCGACATTGTCGCCTGCCCCGGCGCGACCTCCTGCCGCAAGGGTTTCGTTGAAACGCACGACTTTGCGCAGACGCTGTCGCGGGCGCTGGAAAGCGTCGACGCGCCGGACTGGGCGAAGCGCCTGCGGATCAGTGTCAGCGGCTGCCCCAACAGTTGCTCGCAGCCGCAGCTCTTTGACATCGGGTTCCGCGGCAATGCGGGCAAGGCGAACGGCAGCGTCGTGAAGGGCTACGACCTGCTGATCGGTGGTCGCCTTTACGGGCGCATGCTGCTTGGGCAGCAGTTCGCGACCCTGCTGGACCAGGGCGATGTCCTTGCCGTCGCAACGGCGGCCGTGCGCGAATACACGGAGGCGGCACAGACGGGCGAGGCATTCGACGAGTTGATCGACCGGATCGGGCTTCACGTGTTCGTCGACGGCCTGGCCCGTCGAGTCACTTTACAGCAGGGCGAGTGGACGGAGATGCAGACCGGGCCGACGGTCGCGTTCACTTCGCTGGAGTCCGCGGCGGCGTCACTTGAACTGACAGAGCCCCGCCTGATTCTGAAGTGGGCGTTGCGCCAGTACGGCGACTCGCTGCTCGTCACCAGCGCGCTTGGCGCCGGCGGCGTTCTGCTGGCCCAATACCTTTGCGAAATCGCGCCGCAGCACCCGGTGTTTCTGATCGACACGGGAAAACTGTTTGGCGGAACCCTCGCGTACTACCGCCAATTGCGCAGGCAGTTCGGGCTGAACCTGATCGCTGTCGGATCGGGGCTGAGTGAAGGCGCCATTGCAGAAACCTACGGTGAACGACTCTGGGAGCGCGACCCCAACCTGTGCTGCCAGATCCGGAAAGTGCAGATATTGAGCGAGCTGCGCAAAGGCAAGCGGGCCTGGGTGTCCGGGCTGCGGCGCGACCAGGGCGGTGAGCGGGCAGGCATCAACGTGCTGGAGCGCGAACCCGACGGGTTGGTCAAAATGTCTCCGCTGGCATTCGTGAAGCGCGAATGGATCGACGAAGAATTGCGCACCTACGGCATTCCGCAGCACCCGCTATTCGATCAAGGCTACCGCAGCGTCGGTTGCGAGCCGTGCACTTTACCCGTCAAGACAGCGCAAGCTGAGCGCGACGGGCGCTGGGCGGGGCAGGCGAAGACGGAGTGCGGATTGCACGGAAGGGAGATACGGTCATGACAGGCATCGTCACACTGGTCGGCGCTGGCCCTGGCGATCCGGACCTGCTCACGGTTGGCGCGGTGCGCGCGCTGCAGCGTGCGGACGTTGTGGTGTACGACAATCTCGTGTGCCCGGAAGTACTGGAGTTCGCCGTCGGCGCGACGCTCATCAATGTCGGCAAACTGCCGTTCGCGAGTCAAACCGCGCAGGAAACGATCAACGGCATCCTGGTCCGCGAGGGCTCCCTGGGGCGCCACGTCGTGCGTCTGAAGGGCGGCGACCCGTTCATTTTCGGCCGCGGCACAGAAGAAGTGGAAGCGCTGCACCGCGCGGGTGTGCCGTTCCGGGTACTGCCGGGCGTGACTTCTCTGAACGGAGTCCTTGGTGCAGCGGGCGTTGCGTTGACGGCACGGGGGCGCAATCGCGGCTTCGCGGTTTTCAGCGGTGCGGGCTCCAGCAGTGCGGAGATCCGCACCTGGGCGGACTATCCGGGCCCGGTTGTCATTTACATGGGCGTGAACCGTGTCGGCGACATCACGCGGGAATTCGTCAACGCGGCGCGGGGAAGCGAGCCGGCGGTTGTCGTTGCCAACGGCGGCACGCCACGGGAAGTTGTCGCCGAAACAACCGTAGCCGGACTGGGCGACCTGCTTCGACACCCGGATGACTGGACGCCGGCGATCATGGTCATCGGCGCGGCCCGCGAGCACGCATTCAAGGCCCGTTCACTTGACGGCAAGGTTGCCGTGGTGTCGCGAAACGCGCTTGAAAGTCCCGCAGCCGACGAACTGCGCGCCCGGGGCGCACGCCCGGCCGTCGGGGTGCATCACGAGCCCTCCCACCCGTTTGCGCGGGAAGTATGCGTTCGCGCGGAGGTGCCAAAGCCATAAACGAAGGCGGCGCGTCATGCCCGGGACCGGCCCGTGCCGGGCGAGCCACATGGTGTGGTTGGCGCGCCGCCTTCATTTCATCTTCACCGGTGTGCGGACTGTTCATCAGGCTCAACGCTTACTAGTTTTCATGGTGGAGACGATCATGCGCCTGCTGATGATTTCTGCTTCCGCCGGGCACGGGCACGTACGCGCCGCCAATGCGCTCGAAGCCACGGCCCGGGAGATCTACCCCGACGCGGAAGTCAAGAATGTCGACATTCTTGATTACACCGCGGCGATCTATCGCAAGGCTTACGCCGGCAGCTACCTCAAAATGGCGGATCGCGCCCCGGAACTTTGGGGGTACCTGTACAACAAGGGTGACCGACCCAAAGCGGGAAAGCGGCAGGCGGCGCTGATTCGGGCGTTTGATCGCATCGAGTTCGCGAAGTTCCGCGCCATGCTGCGCGACTACAACCCGGATCACGTGTTCTGCACGCACTTCCTGCCGTTGCAGATTCTGCGCCCCTATGAGGGCAAGGAATGGCTGCGTTTCACATTGGAGCTGTGCGTGACGGACTATCTGGTTCACGGGTTCTGGGCGCAGCCGAACGCCACACATATTTTTGCCAGCAGCGGCGAAGGCGTGGAAGAACTGGTGGACAAGGGCATACCACGGGACAAAGTCCGCCTTGTCGGGATCCCCATCATGCCGGAGTTCGCCCGCGGGTATGACCGCTCCGAAACCGCGGCAAAATACGGGCTGGCACCCGATGTACCGACAGTGCTGGTTATGTCCGGCGGCTGGGGGGCGGCGGGGCTGCCGAAGCTGGTGGAACTGATCATGGGCTTCGCGCCGGTGCAGGTGATTGCCATTGCCGGGCGCAATGAGCGTATGCGCGACAAAGTCGCAAAGCTCAAGGCGCCGAAGCATGTGAAGCTGCTGCCGCTGGGTTATGTCGATACCATTCACGAACTGATGGCGATCTCGGATTTGTGCGTTACCAAAAGCGGTGGGCTTACCACGGCGGAATGCCTGGCGCTGGGCGTGCCTATGCTGGTTCCGAACCCCATACCGGGGCAGGAAGAACGCAACGCGGAGTACCTTACCGAAAAAGGCATCGCGATGATCGCCCGCAGCCCCGGCAGCATGAAATACAAACTGGGCAAGTTCCTGGGCGACGCGGGTCTGCGTGAACGAATGCGGCAGGCTGCCTTGAAGCGCGGGCGACCGCTTGCGGGCGAGGAGATTCTGCGCGCGTCCACCGGCAAATGAGAGCAGCCCCGCACGGGCGGGGCTGCTTGCACGCTTGCCGGGAAGCCTGCTACTTCAGTTGCGCCAGCACGTCCTTGAAGCGCTTTTCGTCCTGCACACCTTGCGCCACAAGCAGGTCTTCAATCGCCGGCCTGCCCAGCAGTCGTCCGCAGGTAACAAGCCAGCCCGTGATATCCTGACTGTTCCAGTTGATCTCGTAGCCGACGGCTTGTGCCAGTCCGATGGACGCCAGGTTGTTGTGAATCTGCCAGTACTGATCCTGCTTTTCCTTGCGGTCGCACCAGATGCCCCACGCCAGCAGATTGGTGACCAGCGCGCGCCCTTCGTCTCGCGGCCACTGGATGCCCGGCACGTACAGGGCTCCGCCGTCCCAGGGAGATTTCTTTGCGGCGGGGTCATACTTGTAGGTATCCACAACGACCTGCGCGACTGTGGTGTCGCCCGCGTTGAACTTGCCGCCAAGATAGCTGGCCGCGGTGTAGCGCACATTCTGGTCGCGCCCCTGTGTCATGGTGCGGGCAAGGTCGCCGGCAGGCAGGTCGAGAATCGCCTGCTGTAACGACTGCGCCAGGCTCGGCACTTTCTGTGTCAGTCCGATCAACACTTCGGCGCGGTCACCGCTTGCGCCGGCCACCAGCTTCTTGGCGATGGGTTTGCCCAAGGCCGGCATGGAACCCGCCAGCTCGGCCAGCTCCATAAGGGTGTCGGGGTCGTCGGCCGCCTTGACACGAGCGCCGGCTGCCCAGGTTCGCAGCAACTCAGGCTTCGACATGTCGCTGTGCAGCACGCTGAGTTTGCGATCTACATCTTCGCCGCCGATCTCGCTCAGGGCGGCAATCGCCCAGCCCTGCGCGGCGATGTCCGGGTCCGTGAACGCGACGGTGATCAGCCCGGGGACGGACTTCGCGCCGGCGCCGGCAAGTCGGTCGGTCGCGCCCGGCGCGGCGACCGGGTCATGCAGTTGCGCCAGCAGTGCCGCTGTATCGGGGTCGATCTCTTCAGGGGCCGGCTTTTCGCCCGCGTTCGCGCTTCCGCCGAATGCGAACAGCCCGCCAAGCGCCAGCAACACCAGTGCCGAGACGGATTTGCGCCGCAGGCGATAGCCGACACCAAGCCCGATTGCCAGCGCGCCAAGCGACGCGCCGATGGCGATGAACCACGGAAGCATGCTGCTTTTCGGCTCCGGCATGTCCGCGTGCCCGAGGGGGTTGAACACGCTGTTTCCGTCCTTCTCGATGTCGGCGATGGCCTGCTTGCGCTCCGGCAGGCTCTTGTCCTTCAACATGTACGCGATCTCCAGGGCGGCGGCGCGGCGCTCGGTGTCTACCCAGCGTTTGCTTTCGCCGTACCACTGCGCGTTCTCGTCCCCAGGCGGGGCGCCGAAACTCGGGGCGTGGTACGCGGCCGGAGTGTTGCCGGCTTCGGGCATCCGGTAGCTGAGGAAGTGCAGGTTGTCCTTGCGCAGCACTTCGCGCTGGAAGTCACCGTCCACGACCGTCAGGGTCATGTCCAGCAAGTCCATCAGCACGGCGTTCAGATCGTGCTCGCGTTCGGATTCCAGGGCCGCGCGGTGCAGGCGGTCAATCTCTTCGCCGCGCAGGTCAAGGCGTTCGGAAATGTTCAGCAGTTGCTTTTCGCGCTCTTCGAACTGAAGGGTCAACTCGCTCATGCGGGCCGCAAGCAGGTCCGCGGCAAACAATTCACGAGCGAGCCCGTTGCTGGCCTTCGGATCGCGCTGCTGTGCCAGGGTGCTGCGCTGCCAGTCCGGGATATCGTTGTAGTCACCGCCGTAGATACGCAGGGGCAGCGGCTGCGTCAGGTTCAGGTAGAGTTCCTCACCCGAAAGCTGACGCTTCACCATGGACTGCGGGATGTCGCGGACGGCCGTGGGCTGATCGCTGAGGATGTAGATGACGTTGTGTAGTTCGCCCTCGTTGTAGCTGGCGAGGCGCATCGGCACGACCAGGCGATCCGACTTGAAGCGAAACGCCATGCCCTGCACGTGCCCGTCAAAGATGCTGCCTTCGGGGCGGTCGGCGTTGACATCGCCCTCTTTCATGCCGGGCTTCGGGTTTACGCCGCTCTTCTGTCCGACCTTGGCCTTCACGGCGACGAACATCCAGCCGGCCTTGACGTAATCCTGGCAGACTTCATCCATGCCGTTCGGGTACATGTACTCGTGCTCTTCCATCCACAGTTTCAGGGCCCTTGCGCTGCCCGCGTCAAGGACGACCACGGTGTACATGCCCATGGCCTCTTCCTTAACGACGGTGACAACATCTTCGTCGCGGAAGCTCAGTTCCGTGCCCGAATCCGCCGTCGGCGCCATGGCGCGCTCAACGCTGTCCCACGGGCCGCCCCAGCCATAGTCGCCGGCGTAGACGACAACTTCCGGCGGGTCGATGGCGGCGGCAATGTGACTGAACGTTTCGTCGGCGATCTTCTTGATCGACGGCACGCTGGGCACCGGGATCAACATGCCGAAGTTGTCCACCTTGCCCTCGAAGCCGGGGCGTACGGCGAACGTCTCCATGCCGTCCTTGTAGAAGACGTAGGTTTTCTGGATGCCAACACGCTCAATGGCCGGCCCCTGGCCTGTCCAGATCGGCGGCACCATGCCGCACGGGTCGGCGCTTGCGGCACCTGCCAGCAGCCCCGCGGCGATGGTGAGAAGGAGGGCGTGAGTCAATCGGTTCGTGTACATGGCGGCCTTTCGTTCGGCGGGCGTGCCTTAGTGTTCCACAACGACGCTGTGCGCGTCGGGGTTTGGCGCGTCCAGTTCGACGCGGTATTCAACTTTCGCCCGCACGACGTGTTCGCCGTCGGTCAGGCGGATGTCCTCCAGAAACTTCCAGTCGTCGCCGCTTTTCATCACCGTGAACCACGGTCCTGCCACGAAGTGGGCGCCGTCCACTCAGAAGCGCGCCCAGATGTGGTAAAGCCCCACCCGCTTCAGCGTGCCGCTGATTTCGGGCGGGATGACGCCGACCGCGGAGTCAATTTCGTGATGGCTGCGCTGGTCGAATGCGGCCTTCTTGCGCATCATGCTGACTCGCACGACGCCGTTTTCGTCGATGACGCGAACGGACAGAAACGCGTGTGTGCGGGTGATTTCTTCGCGCAGAAAGGCCTCTCGCTCGGCATCAAGCCCGAACACGCCGTGCTGCTTGACCATGTCGCGCGTCTGCACGCCGTAGTAACACAGTGAGTCAAGCGCCGCGGATTCGGTCATCGGCTCAAGCCCGTACTGCTTCAGCAGTTGTTTGTAGTCTTCAAGCAGCAGGGGCGGCGTCGGGTGTCGGGCGTCGCCGCAGCTTGAGCAAGTGGGCTTCGCGCGCCCCATGGTCGGGTCGATGATCACGCAGGCTTGTGGCTGAGGCGCAGGCTCTGCGTTCGTCAGCCACCAGGCGCTGGTACCGGCGACAGCCGCGACCAGACACACCACGCCCGCAATCAGAAGTTTCATTGCTTTACCTCGCGACTTCGTTCTGTTTGAAACGTAAGTCGCAACGCGGGGTTCCACAAAACTGCAAGAGGCGCAGAGATCGGCACTTGCGGCTCAGGCGAAGCGCGAGACGAGATCGTCCCAGTGCAGGTCGCGCAGTGTCGCGACCTCAAGGTCCGCGTGCTTGATGTCGTACTTGCCCTTGTTGCCTTCGTGGATGCCGACGACCTTCATGCCCGCGGCCTTGGCCGCCGTCACGCCGCTGGGCGAGTCCTCAAGCACCAGGCAGCTTGACGGGTCAACACCGAGCTTTGACGCGGCGAGTATGAAAGGCTCCGGGTCCGGCTTGCCCCTGCTGTACTGGTCACAGGCGACCACGTGCTGAAAGCGGTCAGCGATACTGAGCGCGTCCAGCACGGCCGCGGCCTGCGCGAAGGTGCTGCCGGTGACGAGCGCCTGTGGGGCGCGTCCATGAAACTCGACGACTTTTTCCAGCGCGCCGGGAAGCGCGGGAACGTCGGCCAGCAGCGGGATGTAGTCCCGGTCGAAGCTCAGGCGAATCGCCTGTACGTCGCGCTCGGTCAGCGAGTAACGGTCAACCATGTGCCGGTAGAAATCCAGCTCGCTCTGCCCGAGCAGTGACTCGAACAGCGACTCCGGCAGGTCGATCTTTACGGCATGTTTGAAGGCAGACTGCATGACGGTCCACACGACACGCTCCGTGTCGACGATGGTTCCGTCCATGTCCCAGAGAATCGCTTTGAACATAAGAGCCCCGGCCGAAAGGCCGGGGACCGTCGCGGGACGCGACGGAATCCTGCCGGCATTCACTATCCTATTGATGCTCACGCGGCGTCCCGCCGCGTGTCCCCAGCCTTTCGGCTGGGGCTCTAGGCCTTCGCCATGGCTTCGGCCATCAGGGCTTCGATATCCTCAACGGTCTTGACGGCGCCATCCGTCAGCACGTCCGGGTCGTCTTTGGTGACCAGCACGTCGTCCTCGATGCGCACGCCGATGCCCTTGTACTTGTCGGGCACGTCGTCGCGGCCGGCCGCTATGTAGATGCCGGGCTCAACGGTCAGGACGTTGCCCGCGCGCAGTGGCACCCAGTCTTCGCCGGTCTTGTAGTTGCCCACGTCGTGCACATCCATGCCGAGCCAGTGCCCGGTGTTGTGCATGTAGAATTCCTTGTAGGTGCGCGGCGCCGTTTCTTCCTTAGGGTCGATGGTCTTGTTCCGCACACCCTCTTCCCACTTCTCCTGCTTTTCGATGATGTCGTCGACGTCGCCTTCCAGCAGCCCCATTGCCAGCAGGCCTTCCGTTATCACGCGCACGGCCGTCATGTGTACGTCGCGGTAGATGACGCCCTCGCGGCACTTGTCGATGGCCGCGAGCTGCGCGCGCAAAACCCAGTTGTAGACCTCGGCCTGGGGCTCGGTGAACTTGCCGTTGATGGGCCAGGTGCGCGTGACGTCGCCGCTGTACATGCCGTATTCGGCGCCGGCGTCTACCAGCAGCAATTCGCCGTCGTTCAGCACCATGTTGTTTTCGTGATAGTGCAGAATATTCGCGTTGTCGCCGCCGGCCACAATGCTGCCGTAGCCGTTGCGGTGGCTGCCGCCCTTGCGGAAGATGTACTCGATGTCGGCCTGGACTTCGTACTCGAACATGCCGGGGCGGGTTGCTCGCATGCCGGCGTTGTGCCCTTCCGCGGTGATTTCGGCGGCGCGACGCATATAGCGCAGGTCGTCGTCGTTCTTGATCAGGCGCATTTCGTGGACAATCTCGCTGGGGTCGTGCAGCTCGGTGGGGGCGTTGTAGCCCTGGCGCTTCATGCGGCGCACGGCGTTCAGCCAGCGGGTTACCCGCGCGTCAAAACCCGCGTCGTCCCCGATGTGAACGTACATGCGCAGTACGTTGCGCAGGTACTCGGGCACTTTGTCGTCGATCTCTTCCAGTTTGTAAGCAGCGTCGGCCCCGTAGCGGCTGACGGCGCCTTCCGGGCCCGCGCGGCGCCCGTTCCAGATTTCCATCAGCTTGTCGCGCTTGGGCACGAACAGCACAAAGCGATGCTCGCCGTGTCCCTTGATGATCAGCGCCAATGAGCCGGGCTCGGAGAAGCCCGTCAAATAGTAGAAGTCGCTGTGCTGGCGGTAGTCGTGCTGCACGTCGCCATTGCGCAGGTACTCGGGCGCGGCCGGAAAGATGGCAACGCCGTCCTGCATGTGTTTGATCAACTCGGCCCGGCGGCGTTTGAAGATGCCGGCATCGAATTCAGCGCTCATGGGAACCTCGTGGTCAAGTCACCCTTCAGTGTAACACCGTTCCTTATAAGGAAAGGGCGGGGATGGGGAACGCTGCCAGTAAACAACATGCACCAAAGTCACCAAGTGCAAAAGTCGCAACTTCGAAACGTAAGACTTGACTCAGGAGCCCGGGGTCAATACAAACACTGGCCGCTCACTGGCAGTGGGAAATGTATTCGCAGGCCCGCAGTCGCAGTGCGATTGGGGCCGGGGCAATCGTTGGGGAATTTACATGCAATCTGAAACTCCTAAGAACATATCGAGTTGGCAGAAACTCGGGCTGCTCGTCGCCGTTACCGGGCTCGCGCTCGTGACCGGCGCCTGCAGCAGCAGTGACGACGGTGGCGGTGGCGGCGGCGGCGGCGGCGGAGGCTATGCTCCTCCCCCCTCGGCACGTCCGACCTTCACGGGCATGACCGTTGCGATGGACCTGTCCGGCGGCTCGGCCACTGCGGGCGGCGGCAGCTCCGGCGGCGACCTGAACGTGTACGTGACCGACGGGCGACTTGCGACCGGTAACGGCGGCAGCCGTCCCAGTATCAACGCCAACTTCCTGACGGCGGCCGTGCTTCTTGACAACCTTGTGACCTACGCAGAGCTGATCGCGATCAACCCTGCGGACACAAACATTCAGGGCGGCATCACGGAAATCACGCTGGTCAACCAGGACTTCTACCTTCCCGCCGGCGCGACGCTGAACATCAACGACGCGGCCGGGACGGAAACCCAGCTTGTGATCCGCACGCAGGGCGCGGGTGATTACATCCGTATCGACGGCAACGTCGTTACGACCCGCGCGGGCAACCCGGCCATGTACCTCTCCCTGATCAACGGCTACGCCACGGGCGGGGCCATCACGATCGACGGCGCGGTAAACCTGAGCGCCGGCGCGGGCGAGAACGCGGGCAACCTCGTTGTTGAGGCGCTGCGCGGCTCGATTTACATCGGCGGCACCATCACGGCCCTGGGTGACACCGGCGCCACCAGCACGTCCGGCGGCGACGTGGATACCTACTCGTACAAGGACACGTACATCCGCGGTGGGATTCTGCAGTTCAACGGCGGCAACGGCAGCACGACCGGCGGCAGCGCCGGCCAACCGTACATGGAAGCCACGACCGTCAGCGGCGTTTCCCACTACATCGCGTGGGGCGTGCGCTGCAACGGCGGCAACGGCGGCACGGGCAACGGCGGCAGCGGCGACGGCATGGACATTGAAACCTACGGCGCCACGGAAGTATTCGCCATCAACGAGAGCACCGGCGGTAACAGCACTTCCGCGGCGGGCGGCTCAAGCGGCTACAGCTACATCTACGCCGAATCGGTGTGGGGCGTGTGGGTTTCCAACCTGCAGGGCGGCAACGGCGGCACGACCGGCGGAAGCGCCAACTACGCCGAGGTAGACTCCTATGACATTCACAGCTTCGCGTTTGTGGTGACCGCCGACGGCGGCGACGGTGCCGGCGGCAACGGCGGCAGTGGCGGGCAGGCCTACATGTACGGCTACGGGCAGGTCTTCAACCAGGTGCTGGTGGACTTCATGGGTGACGGCGGCGACGCCACCGGCGCGACCGGCAACGGCGGCAGCGGCGGATACCCGGACATCGAAGGCTACCACAACATCTACAACGTCACGCTGCTGGTGGACGCTGATGGCGGCAACTCGGCCAATGCCAACGGCGGGCAGTCGGGCTACTTCTATCTGTACTCGGGTGAGGCCAACAACTACGGCAGCGCGTCCAACGTTGTGCTGAACGCCATGCTGAACGGCGGCAACGCCCTCGGCGCGACCGGCAACGGCGGCAACGTCAGCACCAGCCCGAACTTCTACCTGTATGGCAACGCCAACAACCTCGACTGCAGCGTTACCACCCAGGGCGGCACGGGCAGCGCGGGCGGAAGTGGCGGCAGCGGCGGCGACTTTGACGGCGACGTCTACGGCGACCTCACCAACTCGCGGTTCAACCTGATCATGAACGGCGGCAACGGTGGCACCAGCGGCGGCAGCGGCGGCGATCAGGACTGGTCCATTTCCGGCAACCTGAACAACGTCAACGTCACACTCGTCAGCAACGGCGGCACCGGCGGCACCAGCACCGGCGGAAGCGGTGGCGACTTCGACGGCTTCTACGTTGATGCGCACGTCTCCAACTTCGTGCTGTCCCAGACGAGCAACGGTGGCAACTCCACCAGCGGCAACGGCGGCAGCGGCGGTGACTGCTACCTGTACTCCGGCAACGACGACTACGGTGACATGACCAACGTCCGGATCGACTACCACGCCGACGGCGGCACCGGCGTGAACGGCGGCAGCAACGGCTACGCTGAGATTTACGCCTACGGCAACGCCACCAACCTCGACCTTGACTTCGACATGGATGGCGGCAACGGTACGACCACCGGCGGCTACGCCTACGACTGGGATGTCTACGTTTACGGCGACACCGTCAACCTGAACGTGCTGGCGAACGCGAACGGCGGCAACGGAGGAACCACCGGCGGCTGGGGTGGCTACTTCTACTGCTACCTGTACTCGCTTGCCCGCAACGTGGTGATCAACCACACCGGCAACGGGGGGGATGCGACGACATCGGCGACCGGCAGCGGTGGCGGCGTGTACGGTTCATACTTGTACCCCGGTTACAATTACGGCGGGGACCTGATCGACAGCAGCGTGACCTACACCGGCCACGGCGGCGACGCGGTCAGCGGCACAAGCGGCGGAAGTGGCGGCTACCTCGAAGTTTATGCCTACAGCAACATCATCAACAGCTCGTTCAGCATCACCGGCAACGGTGGAACGGCCGGCGCGGCGACCGGCAGCGGCGGTGACGGCGCCGGATTCGAGGGCTACACAGGCGAAGAGGGCTACGGCGGTATCGCCCACAACATCCCGGTCACCATCGTGGCGAACGGTGGCGCGGCCCCTGCCGGCAACGGCGGAGATGGTGGCTACGTTCTCCTTGAGCAGTACCAATACGGGCACTCCATCTGGCGCGTGACCGCCACGCTTGACGGCGGCGCCGGTTCAACCAACGGCGGCGATGGGGGCTATGTCGAACTCGATACCAGCGACAACAGTTCCACGATCGAAGCCACGCTCAACGTCACAGCCAACGGCGGCCTTGCCACGGCGGGAGTCGGCGGCGACGGCGGCTATCTGGATGCCACGCCCAACGGCACCGGCACAGGTTCAGGCAGCGCGATCCTGCGCGGCAGCTTCACGGCACGCGGCGGCAACAGCGCCGGCGCGGCGAACAACGGCGGTGTTGGCGGCTACGCACAGTTCAGTTGCGGCAACAACGGCGCGTTCTGGAGCGACAACCTCCAGCTCGACCTGCGTGGCGGCGACAGCGCCCTGGCCAACGGCGGCGATGGCTACAACAACGCAGTCGACGGGATGTTCTACGGACCGGCCACCATCAGTGGCAACTTCAACAGCTCCGGCGGCACCGGCTCGACGGGTGGCACCGCGGGCATCGGTGGCGACGGCGGCAATATCTCTCTGGACTGCGCCAACGAAACGATCGAGTTCACGGGCACCATCAACGCCAACGGCGGCAACGGCCCCGCGGGCGGTGGTGACGCGGCAAGCTTTATCATGATCGGCGCCGACCTTGGCGGCGGTCCTGGCGGCTACGTGCTTGTCTCGGGTACCATCAACGGCAACGGCGGCAACGCCACCAACAGCGGCAACGGCGGCGCCGGCAGCGGTAACGTGTTCCTGGACAACTACAGTGGGTCGTCCTACCGGGCCACGACGGTCATGTCCGGCGTTATCAACGCAAACGGCGGCAACGGCGCGGGCACCGGCAACGGTGGCTTCGGCGGCTACCTGGACATCGACGCCGAAAGCGACGACGTGCTGGTCAGCGGCACGGTCAGCCTGAACGGCGGCACCGGTGTTACGGGCGGCAACGGCGGAGCCTGCGACATTTATGGCAACAACACCGTCACCTGTGTGATTACCATCTCCGGGACGATTACGGCCAACGGCGGCGTCGGGACGACGGCCGGTGGAGATGGCGGAAGCAACCTCAACATCGGATCCAATAGCGAAAGCGCGGTGATCCTGACGGCCACGGCTGTCATTCGTGCCAACGGCGCTTCCCTGAACGGTGACGGCGGCGATATCTACCTGGACGCGACCGGCGCCGGGAACGTCACCCAGGCGGCGGGCTCAGTTACGGAAGCCCTCGCCAGCGGCACGGGGACGGCGGGTACGGTGAACGTCAGCTAGTCAGACCGGAAGAATCACAAGGGGCGCGAGATCACTCGCGCCCCTTGTTTATTTGCCGGTCTATCGCACGCGTGCTTGCTGGCGGCTTACCCAGTCAAGCAGGGCGGCGGCCTCGGTGTCATCGGGGCGGGCTTTCAGGCAGCGCTCCGTGAACGCCTGCGCACAGGCGTACCAGCCCAGCGTCGAGCCCCTGTCGGCCCCGCTGTCGAGCCCGTCGTCGCCGAGCTGGCGGCAGATTTCTGCGATACCGAACCGCAGCCAGTAGCCCGGCAGCTCCAGAATCCAGGCGTCGCGCAGCAGCTTCAGGGCCCCGTGCGCGTCGCGCAGGGACAGCACGTGGGCGTGCAGGTACAGGGTGTCCCCGTTGGCGGGGTTCTCCTCGGCGCGCTCGGCGTATTCATCCAGCAGGGACTGGTAGTCCATGGGGTGCAGCAACTCGATCCGCAGCTTGTGCAGAGCCGGCAGATCGGCGATGGCAAGCGCCTTGTCCAGCGCCGCAAGGGCGCCGTCCCGGTCGTGGTTGTCGGCGGCCGTCGCGCTTCGGGCTGTCAACTCGTCGATGCGCTGCGTGTCGTCCTCGCTGCGCTTTTTGTAGCGCACAAGGGGCATGTCGGCCTCGCGGCGCAACAGCATCGGGCGCATGTGAAGCCAGAAGGCGTCGCCGCGCTCAGGGTGCTGCTGCCACAGGTCGAGGTACTCCTGCCATACCTCGTCAAACAGGTTGTTGCGCAGCATCAGGTTCTGGTAGCGCCGGTTTGCGTCGTCGTGCCAGCGGTCGCGCCGGAAGGCCTGGTGATAGTCCACGCGGGCCTGGTCATCGCGCCCGCGAGATTCCGCGCGGATGGCACGCTCGACCAGCTGGTCTGCGTTCATTTCGCTGGGCGGCGTATAGGTTTCGTCGTAAGTCGGTCGCTTGACCGTCGGGTCGTAGTTTTGCCAGGGATCTTCGTAGTCGTAACGGTCCTGGCTGCCGCACGCGGCCAGCGTCAGCAGTGCAAGCAATGAAAGGAAGCGCATAGGGCTTGTCCGGCAGGGGGGCGACGGGGCTACAGACAGGGTAACGCGCAAGTGGCGTCGTGCGTTGTCGAAATCGGGCTTACTCGCTGACGGACTTGTGGCCGATCCAGTTGCGCCAGCCGCCAGGGTAGACCTGGACGTTCGTGTATCCGCGCTCCATGGCCTCGTATGCGGCCATCTCGGGACGGGAATCGGTCGGGCCTTCACCCATGAACAGGACTGGGGCCTCTTTGTCCTCCGGCAGCCCGCGCCCGTCCCTGAGGTCTTGCACGGTCGTGAGGCGCGCGCCGGGAATATGGCCCTGGGCCCACGCGGTGTAGTCGCGCAGGTCAAAAACCACGGCGCCTTCCCAAATGGAGATTTCAACGGCCGGGCGGTCGCGCAGGATCATCGCGGCGGCATCGGAGCCGCCACCGCCGAAATCGCGGCGGATGTTGCTGCCGCACGCGCCAAGCGCGAACGCCAACACCATCAGCAATGTGATCCGGACGGGCCACGCCATCCGCTTTCTCCTTCCTGGTGGTCGCCCGATAGACAGGCCGACTCGTCACGCGATAGTGTAACATCGCGGCAACCCACCACCATTACACCGTGCCGCCCGGGGGTCAAGTTGGCGCTGCTGAATCATCGCGAGCGGGAAGAACTGCTGGGCGGGTTGCGTGGCGTACCGTTGCGCTTTCTGCCGGCGCTGGCGACCACCGCTCTGCTGGTGCTGTCCGGCGACCTGGCGGGGCTGTGGGCCCTGTCCTGGGTCGCGCTGGTGCCGCTGTGCTTCGCGTGCCGGGGCGCGGGTGCGCCGGGCGCGCTGCTGCTTTCCGTTGTTTCGCTGGGGCTGGCCGGGTTTCTGCAATCGTTCTGGCTGCTGGATGTCGAAGGCGTCAATCCGGCGCTTGTATGGTTGTGGGTCGGCATCCTGCCGGCGCTGGCATTCGCTGCCATTGAGCTGCCGACATGCCGGAGCGTGCCGTGGCCCCTGCGCCCGCTGTTGCTCGCGGCGCTGGCGACGGGCTGCTGGTACCTGCTGCCCCATGACGCGCGATTTCTGATTCCATTCGGCGGGCTGATTGATTCCGAACTCGTGCGCTTCGCCTACCCGGATCTTGGGCTGGCGGTGATGGCCGGGCTTTTCACGGGTATCGCGTGGCTGAGCGCGGAGATGTTTTACAACCCGCGCCAGCGCGAACGCACAGGCTGGCCCGGCATTGCAATGGTGGTTGTTTTGCTGGTTGCCGTCGGCGCGGACTGGCTTGGCAGTTCGGTCAAGCCGCAGCCGGTGGGGGTGAAGGACATCACCCGCATACACATTGTTCCCGGGGACAGCGATCTCGTCGGTCGCACGGAAAGCCTGGCGCCGCCCGGCGATTCTGCCCTCGCGATCTGGAATCTGGAAGTGGACAACGCGGAACAGCAGATCGACTGGGTTGCGCGGGCGGGCGAGTTTTCCCTGCGGCGGCAGGCCAACCTGATCCTGCTGCTGCACGGGGGCCACGATGTACGCGCCTACTTCTATGTGGGCAGCGCCCGGCCGGTGACCCAACACGTCTGGCGGGACGGCGACACCGAGGCGCTGGTCATTGAGGGCTCCAACGGCGCCCTGCTGGAGGGCGTCGGGCGCCTGCGGGTGTTTCCCGGGCTGGATTCGCCTGAACACTGGGCCTCGATGTGGGATCTTGAGCTTTACCTTGCCGTCGCCGAACCCGCGCACCCGGCCCAGGCGCGCTACTGGCTGCGCGAGCAGCGACGCGGCGCCCTCGTGCGAGGTTCCCGACAGGTGAGCGTGTGGAAGGGCAGGGCGGTTGCGATTGACGGCATCGGGCGCGTCATTGCCAGCAGCGACGGCGAGGCGGTCACGGCCCTCTTGCCGGCCGGCGAAGAGCGCGGACAACCCCTTGGGCGCGCGCGCCTGACGGTGATCGAGCGCATACTTGCCATGGGCGCGCCGATGTTCATGGCTATGCTGCTGCTGCTTACGCCCGTGCGCTGGGCCAAGTGGCGCTATCGCGCACGCCGGCAGGCCGGTCTGACCATCGCCATTGAAGAAGTTGCGGACGACGAAACGACACTGAGCAAGGAACAGACCGAGACGATTACGCGCCGCCTCGAGAAGTAGGGTCGCCCGAAAGCGCCCGGTGCCTGGTGCCGCGCCCCGGCGTGATCGCGATGAGCTGGCATGGCAGCGGTATCTTTGCCGTGTGCCAGACGCCGCGCGGGATGACGCAAGTGCTGCCGGGCCCGAGACGCCACTCGCGCACGCCTGTTTCCTCTTCAAGCAGGATGGTCATTTCGCCACTGACCAGGATCAGCACTTCGTCGCCGGCGGGGTGGTTTTCCCAGTGGTCCCAGTCGGCGGACATTTCGAAACCCGACACCAGGCGCCCGTCACTTGTCGCCAGGCGCTGGGCTTTCGCGTCCTGGGGGTTGTCCGACATCAGTTGTTGCCAGAAGTCGTCGGAAACCGGTAATTCAAGGGCGTCGCCGTCGTTTTCAAGCAGCAGATATGTGGTACGCAGATCGATGGGCATGACGTCTCCGGAAGCGCGCGCATGATAACGAAGTTACATTGCAAACGCGTGAGTGGCGTGCATGGGCGAATACACGCCGCAGACTCAACAATCGACTGACAGCGTTGTAGGGTGGAGTTCGCGCCGCTACGTTGCGCCTTTCTGGCCCTATTGCGAGCAAGTACATGAAGTTCTTTATCGATACGGCTGACGTTAAGGAAATCAAAGAGGCTGCCGCGCTGGGCATTCTCGACGGCGTGACGACCAACCCGTCCCTGATCAAGAAGTCGGGGCGTCCCTTCGATGAAGTCGCCAGGGAGATCTGCGAGATCGTTCACGGCCCGGTCAGCCTGGAAGTCACCAGTGTCGAATGCGACGGGATGCTCAAGGAAGCCGACAAACTGGTCAAGTTCGGCGAGAATGTGGTCATCAAACTGCCACTGATCCCCGAGGGTCTAAAGGCCTGCAAGCGGCTTACAGAACAAGGCGTGAAGACCAACGTGACTCTGTGCTTCCAGCCCGTGCAGGCGTTGCTCGCCGCCAAGGCCGGCGCGACCTATATCAGCCCGTTTGTCGGCCGGCTCGATGACCTGGGCCAGGATGGCATGGATATCATTCCGCAGATCCGCCAGATCTACGACAACTACGGCTATGAGACCGAAATCCTCGTCGCCAGCATCCGCAACCCGATCCATGTGCTCGATGCCGCGCTGGTCGGCGCCGATGTCGCGACCATCCCGTTTAATGTCTTCAACCAGTTGGTGTACCACCCACTGACCGACAAAGGGCTCGCCAAGTTCCTGGAGGACTGGAAAGCTGTAAAGTAGGGCTCGGGGCATAGGGCTTCGGCCCTGGGGAAAACCCCAAGCCCCAACTCCGCACGCATGATCTAACCCTTTTGCCCGTCGTCATTTGTGCGTCCGTCGCAATTCGTGCGATTTGTTTGGTCGCAACTGTGACCTGTGTTAGACTCCTTGCTCAATTTTCGCAGAACGAAGTAGGACGAAACCGGCGAGCACGCTGGTAAGGCCGAAGATGAGCGAGCAATCCAAACACACAACCGTTTTGCCGGCTCGCTTTGCCGACCCCGAGAACCCGACCAAGGTCGTGAAACACACCCGTCGTCCCGAGTTGCTGGCGCCGGCCGGCTCACTTGAGAGCTTCCACGCCGCCATGGACTACGGCGCCGACGCCGTCTATCTGGGGCTGCGCAAGTTCAGCGCGCGGGACAACGCTGTCAACTTCAGCCCGGATGACCTGAACCTGGCGGTCGGGCACGCCCACGCCCACAACCGCAAGGTCTACGTCGCGATCAACACCGTCGTGCAGGAAGCCGAATGGCCGGAGTTGATTGAATCCCTTGGCTACTGCGAAGAAATTGGCGTTGACGCGATCATCACGCAGGACGTGGGTGTCATGCGCGCGATCCGCGAACTGTTCCCGCGCCTCGACTGGCACGCCAGCACCCAGATGCTGATCCACAACGTTCAGGGCGCGCGCTGGGCCGAGCGCAACGGCTTCGAGCGCGTGATTCTGGCACGCGAGCTGACCCTCGACGAAATTCGCACCATCAAAGAAGAAGTCGACATTGAGCTCGAAGTCTTCGTCCACGGCAGCTTGTGCTACAGCTACAGCGGGCTCTGCCTCTTCGCCAGCCAGGAGGAAGGGCGCAGCGGCAACCGGGGCAAGTGCACATACATCTGCCGCGATGAATTCGACACGCCCGACGGCAAGGGCAAGGCCTTCAGCATGAAGGATTTGATGGCCGTCGGTGAGGTCAATGAACTGGCGAGTATCGGCGTTAGCAGCCTCAAAATCGAGGGTCGCCGCAAGTCGCCGTTGTACGTCGCGGCCGTGACGGACCTCTACCGCAAGCTGATCGACGGCGAAGACTTCGACGCCGCTGAGATGGAAGAGCGCCTGAAACTCATTTATTCGCGCGAAACAACCAGCCTGTTTCTACATGCCAGCCACGGCAAGGAAGCCAAAGCCCAGGCCGACATTGCCGAGTCTGAGCCGCAGGGAACCTACCTTGGCGTCATCAGCAGGATCACCGGAGACCGCGCGCATTTCAGGGCGGCTGCTGATTTTGAAAGACATGACGGCATTCTGGCCCGCACCCGCAAGCTGCCGAGTCCCGGCGTGAAATTCGGGACCGACCGTATCAACCTGCAAAGCAAGCGGGTGTTCACGGTCAAAGCCGGTGAGGAAGTCAGTATCCCCGTGCCGGACGGCGTCAGCGAGGGCGACGAGCTGCGCCTGATCGCCAGTAACGCCATCAAACGGCGCTACCCGACCGGTGTGCCCAAGAAGGTGCAGAACGCTCGACTGCCCGTCCACATGGACGTGGCGCTGAAGGTGAACCCCAGCGGGGAAAGACTGTCCGAGCTCGGCATGCCCGGCCTGATCGAGATCGTTGGGCGCGTCTTCACCATCGAGTTGCGCCGTGAGTACCCCTGCAAGCTGCTGTTTGCCGACAGCCAGCCCATGGACGAGGAACGCCTGCGCAGATTCTTCGAGCGACTGGGCAGCACCCGCTTTGAGCTGAAGACCTTCAGCGGCATGATCCCGGCCGGCGTGTTCGTGCCCGCCGCCGAGGTGAACGACGCGCGCCGCCAGTTCTTTGAAGAACTGGATGAGCACCTCAAGCGCCAGCACGCAGAGACGGTTGAGAACGCGCTGCAGACTGTGACGGCTGAGCCGCGCGAGCCCGTGAATGTGGACGCCCTGCCGCCGACAAAGTTTTCCGTACTGGTCGATCGTCCCGACTACATCGCGTCGCTGCCCCTTGAGCACCTGGACGAAGTCGTGCTCGACATCGCCGAAGGTACGAAAGATTCCGTGCTCGACGCCTATGAGGATTACGGCGACAAGCTGCGGATTGCCGTCCCGATCATCATGCGCTCCTGGACCGCGCCGATGGTGGAGGCCAAGCTTAAGGGGCTGTTTGAAAAGGGCGCGCGCCGCTTTCAGGTCAGCAACTTCGGCGGATTTGAATTCGTCGCCCAGGCGGCCGGCATTGATCGTGGCAAGAACGTCGACACGGCCGTGATCATGAAACGCTCGCGCAGTCTGAACCCGCGCGCCGGCGTCGCGATTTTTGAGCCGCGCCTGCCGGACTTTACACGTCAAGGGCTGGACGTGACGACCGACTGGCCCTGCTACACCATGAGCCGCGAAACCGCGCGAAGCTGGCTGGAACAGGGGGTCTCGCGCGTGACCCTGAACATCGAAGACGGGCAGGAAAATCTGCAACAGGTACTTCGAGAGTTCGCGCACGTGTCTGACGTCGTCGTATACCAGGACACGCCGCTCTTCACCTCCGAGGCCTGCGTGCACGCCAACATGCTTGGGCACTGCCCCGGCAAGGCCAACTGCGATTTCAAGCAGATGGAAATGACCGGCCCGGACGGCAACAAGTACCTCGCCGTAGACCGCTGGTGCCGCAGCATCATCCTGAGTGAGCAGGCCTACTCGCTATCGCAAAGAGTGCGCGAGCTGGAGAAGCTAGGTGCCCACCGCTTCCGCCTGGATTTCGTGTATCGGGCGTATCAGCCCGAAGAGATCCAACAGATCTGCGAGCTAGTCATGAACGCAGAAACCGTCCCCAACACCCACGAAGGCAACTGGACGCGTGGGTTGCAGTAGCGGGAGCGCAGGCGTCTGGCCCCGCAGTCGCAGTTCAGGCGTGAAGCGCAAGCAAACGGTAGTTGCCGTAGGTCAGGCGCGGATGCGCCGTCACAGTGGAAGCCCCCACCGAATGCGCCAGCATTCGGTGGGGGTTATCTTGTCACCACAAGTTCAAGGCGCGGAGCGCCGACACACGCCGCAGGCGAATCGAGGAAACATGGCACACACCAAAGCCAAGATCCTGATCCACATGGTGTTCGCAACGCACGAACGCAAACCAGTCATCGTCGGCGACTTCAAACCCGACCTGCACGCATACATGGCCGGTGCCGTACGAGGTATGGGCGTTTTCCTGCACGCGTTGAACGGCGTTGAAGATCATTGCCACCTGGTGTTTGATCTGCCGCCGAAGCTCGCGCTCGCCGATTTCGCGAATCAACTGAAGTCAGGCGCGAGCCGATGGGCGCGTTCGAACGGCCATCGACAATTCGGCTGGCAGCGCGGGTATGGTGCGTTCAGCATGAACCAGTCCAGTCTGGATCGGGCGGTTCAATACGTGCTGAATCAGGAACAGCATCATCGGAAACAGTCGTTTCGTGATGAGTTAGCGGAGTTTCTGCGCGTTCACGAGATGGAAGCCGACCCGGAGTTCATTGACGGAGCTTACACGCCCGATCCGGCGGCATAGCCGCCGTGTGTCGGTGGCAAGGGTCATTTTTCGTGCCAGTCGGAACTAGAGTTTCTTCCTTCATGATTGGCCGTCACGACGCTGTGGCGGCCTTACTGTGTGATGCTGCGTAGTCTTTCGGGGTCATATAGCCGATCCCGCTGTGGATGCGTC
>JAIOJA010000080.1 GCA_019912315.1 Planctomycetota bacterium | reverse complement strand
GCGACACGCCCATGTCGTCAACACCGCCCGCGCGCCCCGAATACGCCGTCACGCGAGCCACCCCCCTGCCGCCGACGCTCACGATCAAGCGCGACGTTGGCGGGCGGGGAGTTGAAATAGAACTGTGCCTGGTGCCGCAGGGCTGGTTCATCATGGGCGACAACGACGGCATCGTCGCCAACGGGCCGCGCCGCTGGGTCTGGCTTGATGACTACTATATCAGCAAGTACGAATGCACGAACGCGCAGTACTACGGCTTCATCCTTGCCAACGGCTACCGCGACAGCGAGTGGTGGACGCAGGAAGGCATCGAGTACATGCGCGATTCCGTCCGCGACCGCGGCACAGAACTGTTGGGCTGGACGCCCCTCGACGGCCGCCGTCGCCTGTGGGCGCTGGCGTCTCCGGACAACGACGTCGTGCTTGAGGTGCAGGACCCAGATACGGGCTTCGGGCAGCCCGACATCACGGTGCTGGTGCTGCCGGAAGCGGGCAACTACGCCGATTATCTGTCATACGACCAGACCGCCCGCCAGGTCTACCTCAAGTATGGCGACGACTGGAAGGCGATCGACGGGCGCGACATCCGCGCCACGGCCAACACCGACAGCCAGTTTGGGCTGAAGAAGAACGGGTATCTGCACTTCACCAGCAAGCAGGGCCAGAGCGACCTGACCGGCGTGCCGCGGGCGGACCGCTACAAGGTCATCGCCTGGGCCAACGGCGACGACGCGGCGCCCTTGTTCGGCGATATCCGCCGCGGCGGTGCGAACTATTTGCGCGGCGAAAACATGCCCGTCGTTGGCGTTTCATGGTTTGAAGGCGACGCCTGCACGCGCTTCTTTGGCGGCGCACTGCCCACCGAGGCCCAGTGGGAAAAGGCCGCGCGCGGCATCGACGGACGTCCGTTCCCGTGGGGCAACGAGCTTGAAATGACCGAACAAGCCAACACCGACATGGGCAAGCGCCAGGTCACCGCCCGCGCCAACCTCAACCGCTGGCGCCTTGAGCCCGTCGGGTCGTACCCCAAGGGCGTCAGTGTTTACGGCGTACACGACATGGTGGGTAACGCGGCCGAGTGGTGCCGCGACGTGTTCCAGGCCACGCCCGAATGGATTGAACGCAACCCGTTCAACACCGGCGGGGCCAAAGAGCGTCGCAGTCTGCGCGGCACCCACACAGACGAAGACGACCCCCAGACAGCCAAGCTGCACCACCGCCGGTACAGCGATCCCTACGACCGTCGCGTGCCCTACAATCGCGGCTTCCGTATCGTGATGCAGCCCGAAGCCGCGCTGTCCATGGCCGGTCAATAGCCCGGTTTTAACTGAAGTCAGCGTCGCGAACGTGTCGATTTCCCCACGGAGATCGACATGGGCTCGTCCGAAAATCAGCGCTCGCGTCCGGAGCGCATCAGCGCAGCGGATTTCAGCGCCATGACGGGCGGTAAATCGCCACCGCCGGGGCGCCAGGCGCCCCGCAAGCCAAGGGTCAACCACCGCAGGTGGACCGCCCGCATTGAAGGCGACCAGACACCGTTCCGGTTGCGCCTGCCCTTTCTGCCGCCCTCCGTGAACAAACTCTTCACGACCGTGCGCGACCCGCAAACCGGAGTGATCAAACGGGTGCTGACACAGCAGGCCCGACGCATCCGCCGCCTCGTGCTCGCCATGATCGACCGCGAACTCAACCCCGCGGCGCTGTACGAGCTGCACATCGACCTCTACATGAGCTGCTTCACCCGCAAAGGGCTCGTCCGGAAAGTGGACGTCAGCAACCGCGTCAAGTTCATTGAAGATTGCGTCTGCACCGCCCTTGGTATTGATGACAGCCACATCTTCCGCGTCGTGCTGACCAAGCGCGATGCGCCCCAGGAATTCACACTCATCGAAATTCGCCCCCTCGCCGCGGAAGACCGCGACGCGGCGTAACCACGGAGCCGCCATGGAAGCCTTTCTCCAGCGCGTACACAAGTTCGATCCCCACCGCCTGACTCTCGCACCGTTCTTCGGTCTACTGGCAGGCTTTCTGGCGAATCGCGCCCACGATGGCGCGTTGGGCTGGGCTCTGCTGGGTGAGATGGTTCTGGGCGCGGCGCTTGTTACTTTCGGCGCCGCAGTGCTGGTAAACCTACGCCGTCTGATTGAGGAACGCGACCTTGAACAGGCGCTGATCGCCCGGCGTCAGCAGATTGAATACGACGCGCGCAAGCAAACGCTGATCGAAGGCGAAGCCGAGCGCTATCACCTTGAGCGCTTCTTCCGTGAGCAGGTTCTGGCGGGCGCGCAACGCACCGAGTGGCTGGAGCGGCAGCTTGACGAGCAGCGCCTTGAAGCCAACTCACTGCGCAAGGCACTGGGGTTGATGCAAGGCGGCAACGCCCTCGGGGGCTCGATACTCACGCGCCTGGAACGACTCGAGCAATCCACCCGCGTGGCCGAGGAAGCCCGCGAAAAGATCGTCGCCCTCGAGGTCGCCTACGACAACATGCGCGCCGAGCACAGTGATCTCAGCCGCCAGGCCGTCGCCGAAGTTGAAGAGGTCAAGGCGTCCCTGTTGCAACTGGCCATCACGGAAAGCCAGCGCAACCGAAACCTGAACGCGCCCGAGAACGACCAGTCCGGGCGGATCATTGAGCTTGAGACGCGTATCCACAAGCTCGCCCGTGAAATTGAAGCCATCAGCAAGCGGCAGGCGGTCGTGCCCGCTACCGGCATCGCCAGCGATGTCGCACCGGGCGGCACCAGGGACAACGCGCGCCTCGGATTCCTGACGGCGATGCTGGATGCCAACAAGACGCTTCGCAAGCGCATCAAGGACGCGGCCTGAGCAGCCAAACGAAAACGAAGGCGACGCCGAGCGTCGCCTTCGTTTTCGTTTGGCTGCGGGTCTTACTTGTCTTCCTGCTTGAGCACGCCCGACCGCTCGATCAACTGGTCGAACTTCTCATAGAACAGGGTCGGCTCTTCGGCCCAGGGCGTACGGGACGAGTTGGGAAAAATCTCGAACGTCGCCTTGCCCCGGTCAAACGACTTCTGGAAAGCCTTCATGTCATCATCGACGTACATGGGGTCATGCGCGCCCCAGACAAACATGACGTGCGCGTCAATCGTTTTGCGACCCACCAGATCCTCGAACTCGAACTTCGGGGTCAGCGCCTGTCCGCCGCCGATCTGTTCACGGAACTGCTCACGCATTGCGCCGTACAGCACCGGCTCGACGGCCTTGGGGTCGTGCTGCATCCGCTTGTAAGCGCCTGTTTCATAGTGAAACTTCTGGTCGTCGGTCAGGGCGCCGTACCCCTGGCGATTTGTCGGGTCGTACAGCAGCCCCATACCGAAGTACTTGAGGTCGTCGTCCTTGTTCCCCTCAAGCTGGTTGCGAGCCTTGCCATAGCTGTTGTTGCCGGCCCAGGTGTTCATGATGATCGCGAAAGCCACGCTTTCCGGGTGCAGGCGGCAATACTCAAGCGCGATCCAGCCGGACACGCCGTGGGCGATGATGCCGACCTTCTTCTGTTTGCTTTCCTGGCGGCGCAGCTCAAAGGCCTCGACCAGCTGCTCGAGCGGGTAGAAGTAGGCGTTCGGGTCCTTGTTGCCCTCGCGGTCAATGGGGCGCTCCAGGTCTTTCACGCGGCTGGCGTCCGGCAACTGCACGAACGTGCAGGTCATGGTCTTGTTGAGCTCAAAGATGTACGGGTACCAGTACTCCTCGGAATAGCCGAACTCAGGCAGAATCAGAATCTCCATGCCTTCGACCTTGCGCGGCTCTTTGCGGGCGAAAGAGTGCCCCTCAAGCTCGATATCGCCGAGGTCATCCTTGAACATGGTGGCCTTGCGCGGAGTAAGCGGCTTGTCCTTCAGGTCGTTGTACCAGAAGGTCCAGTTCTCAATCTTGTCACCGTGCTCCTCGTTGGTGAGGCTTTCCAGCGAGTCAATAATCAGGAAGCGCGCGATCAGCTCGGGTCTCTTGGCCTTCAGGTTCTCGCCCAGCAGGTCGATCAGCAGGCGGCAGTTGTTCTTCATCAGGGTCTGGACTTCAGGGTTGTCCTCCGCCCCGCGCCAGCGCCCAAGTTCGCGAATCATGCGCCACTTGACCTTGTCGGGCATTTTCTCGTTGCGGATCAACTCACCGGCCCGCGCCCATCGCTCCGGCTTCGCGAAGCTGGAGTTATTGAACAGCCCGAGAATCAGGTGCTCTGCGGCGGACGCCTGCTTGGGCGCCTTCTTTTCATCGAACAGAAACTTGCCCAGCTCATTCAGCAGGTCGGGGTCGGTCTCCGTGGTAAGGCGCTGAAGCATGATCTCCGCGCGCCACTGCCACACCTCGCCTTCAAGAACGTCAATGTACCAGTCCGCAAGGTCCTTGTTGCCCGTCGGCAGGGCACGCACGGCCTCGTACTTTTCGCGGGTGCTGGCGCGCCGGTCCGTCCAGGTCTTCTTGAACTCGGACAGCTCCTTTTTGATGTCGCCGGCCGACGAAGGCGTGAATGCCACGCCCAGCATGGCCGCGACGGCCGCCAGTGAGAATAGTCGTGTCCAGAGCTTCATATGTCCTCCTGCGAGTCGTTTTCCGGGCATCGTGTGATTTCACCAGTATAGCGCGCCAAAATGGTACGAAAACCGCCCCAGCGCCCGGCTTTGTTTGCGATTCGGCAATTGGCCCTGCCATATAGACGTTTCCCGGAGCACTTCCCCGCGCGCATTTTCGGGAAATTTGCGTGCTTCACGCCGCCCCCGGCGGAAGTAGCCTTCGCTGCATGGGCAATACCCGCGGCAGAACGCTTACTTTGATCAGCCTTGTCGGCAGCGCGCTGCTGATGGTCGGGCTGTTCTCCGCCTGGTGGGTGTTTGGCAGCCAGCTTGCCCTCGCCCAGGGCGCTGACAGCTTCATGGATGTTTTCACCGCCGCCGTGCTGACCTGGGCCGTCATGGTCGCTGCCCAGCGCCCGGATGAAGAACACCCCTTCGGGCACGCGCGAGCGGAGCCCATCGGCGGGCTGGTGGTCGCCGTCGTTGCCGGGGTGCTGGCCATTGAAGTCGCCCGCAGCGCCGTCGAGGCCTTGCTGGACCACAAGCCCGTGACGCTCGACTGGCTGCTCGTCGCGGTCTTCTGCGCCAAGGCCCTCTTCAAAGTGCTGATGCTCGCGTTCGCACGCGCGGCCCACAAACGGTCGGGCAGCCCCGCCCTCAAGGCCCTGGCCGTGGACGCACGCAACGACGTGCTGGTCAGCGTGCTGGCGATTGCGGGGTTCTTTGCCGCCAAGCTCGGGGCCACGAAGCTCGACGCCTGGCTGGCCCTGCCCGTCGCGGGCTGGATCGCCTGGGCGGGTATTGAGCTTGCCCGCGACAACATCCGCTACCTGATGGGCGAAGCCCCACCGCCCGAGCGGCAGGAAGAACTGCGCGAGATTGCCCGCGCAGTCCCGGGCGTGAAGGAAGCCCACGACCTGCGCGCGCACTTCCTGGGAACGGAGTTGCAGGTGCATCTGCACGTCGTGGTGCCCGCGGACCTGTCCGTGCAGCAGGCCCACGACATCGGCGAGGCCGTGCGCGTACGCCTGGAAAGCGAGCCCGACGTGGGACATTGCTCGGTCCACATAGACATCCGTTGAAGCTGGGCAGGCTCGGCGAAGGCGGGTGCCGGATCCCCATTGGCAACAACGGGTCAGCGAGATTCACGCCTTGCGGAAGATGCTAACGCGCCCGCAGCGCCGGCAGCCCGAAGCAACCAAACGCTCTCGATCAACACCAACAGCACGGCCGTCAACCAGAACAGCACGTCCTGCTGCCTGGCGGTCCGGGGCGCATCGACAGGCTACTCCTCACGGCCGCTGGTTTGCGCGCCGGGTCCAGACGCCCGCAGCCGCCGCGAACGCGATCAGCAGCAACAGCCAGCTTGTGCCCTCGCCGGTGCTGCAACCACCGCCTCCGCCGCCGCCACCACCGCCTCCGCCACTGCCGGTTGTAGTCGTGCCTGTGGCGTTCACGGTGATTGTCACTGTGTCCGAGTCGTTGTTGCCCTGCCCGTCATTCACCGTGAGCTCAAAGACCAGCACGTCGTCCACCGCTGGCGCCGTGAACGTCGGCGTGGCCGTCGTGGCGCCCGACAGGGTCACGCTGTTCGCGCCCCCCACCTGCGACCACGAGTACGTCAGCGGATCGCTTTCCGGGTCCGTGCTGGCTGAACCGTCCAACTGGGCCGTCGCGTTGTGCGCGGCGCCCGCGTCAGGGCCTGCATTCGCTGTGGGGGGAGCGTTCGGCACAGGCACGTCGTTGATCGTGATGACCACGTCGTCAGTATCCGAGCCGCCGTTGCCGTCATCGACAGTCAGCCGGATCGTGACAGTCTGGGTCGCTGCCACCTGCGGCGCGACGAACGAGCAGTTCACACCGGTTGCATTTACAATCGTGACGTTAGCCCCACTGATCCGCGCCCATTGGTACGTCAGCGGGTCGCTGTTCGGGTCGCTGCTGCCGCTGCCGGACAGGTTGACCGTCACGCCCTCGTTGACGGTCTGGTTGGGCCCGGCGTCGGCCGTCGGGGGTGAGTTCGGCGGCGGATTGACGGTGTCGTAGTCGATTTCAAGCGCGAGGTACTCCAGGGTGCCGGTGTCCGCGCCGCCGGTCAGGTCTTTGACGGTGACGGTCCAGGTTCCGTTGGCGGGCTTGGTGTTGAAGACTTCGGTGTCGGAGTCGTACTGACGGGTGTCCGGGTAGACGGCGATCAGGTCCGGGCGCGATGACGCGTCGCTGGTTTCAATCACCACTTCCGTGCTGTCCGGGTGGCGCAGGCGAATTTCAAGGTCGCCGCGGCGCGGGTGGCGCACGTCAACATACACACGCACGTTTTCGACGGCGTTGGTGTTGCTGACACTGAAGGTGCGGGCCAGGCCGGTGCTGCTGCCGTTGGGAATCGCGAGCGGGCCGGTCGCGTTCAGGTTGTCTTCAAACAGTTGCTGCGCCTTGCTGATGGCGCTCTCACTGACCAGCACATAGCCCGTGGCATCGTTCAACACGGTGCTTTGCGGGTTGGCCGGGATGCTGGTTCCCTTCACGCGGATGGTCCAGGTACCGACCTGCGGGGCGTCTACTTCCGCCAGCAGGATGTTGTCGCGTGCGTTGGCGCCGGTGCGCGTCCACTGGTAGGTCTGGTTGCCGGCGCTGCCGCTGGACAGCCCGCTCCAGGGATAGTGTACGGTGTTGCCGGGGGCCACGAGTTCTATGTCGATGTTATTAACCAGCGTCGTGGTGGCCGAAGTGGACGCGTAAATATCCAGCCAGGAAAGCACAACCTTCAGGGGCTGGCTTGAGCTCGTCACCTGCACGTTGTACTCGACCTGGTCGCCCTGTCGAATGCTGCCTCGGCGAATACGATCGCCCGAGGCCGAGTGCGCCAGAATCAGGTCCGCGGCGCGCTGCACGTCAATGATGCCGAAGCCGTAGCGGTAATCAGGCCCGGGGTTGTACTGGTCAGCGCAAGTCGCGGCGAGCACGCCGCGCAACTCGTCAGGCGCGAACTGACGTGAGTCACCGAACTCGCGACGCCACAGTTCCGTGAGAAGAACCAGCGAGCCGCACACACTCGGCGAAGACATGCTGGTGCCGGAAATGCTGTTGTATGCCGTGTCGCTGGTTTCATAGGTGCTTAGCAAACCGGTACCGTTGGCAGCGAAGTGCGGAACCAGACGTCCGTCATCCGTTGGCCCGCGCGAAGAGCTGCCGTTGATGTCGCCGTTGTCCTGCACGTTGGCGATCACGAAGGCATTTTTTCGGCAGGTGTCGTCGCCGCAGGTATTGCTGCCGCCGCCCTCATTGCCGGCGGATTTGCACTCGTTCAGCCAGATGTCGCGGATGTCGATGTCGCTTGTCTGGGCCTCGGAGTTGTAGCCGCCGCTCGAGCCCCCGCCCTGCCCGTAGCTATGATTGTCAGCCACGTGGCGGAAGTAATGGCGCAGCACCTGGCGCTCGAAATCCATGCTGCCCCAGCCCATGCTGATGACGCATGATTCCGGCGCGAAGCCGCGGGCATCCGGGTCGCCGGTGCCGTCGCCGCAAACGGTGCCGGTCACGTGCGCAGAATGATAGTGCAGCGAAGACTGATCGGTGATTCCCCAGCCGGGCTGGCCTGTCACCAACTCAGGCGCGGTCAGCACGCGGGCCTGGCCGATACCCGGGAAGTGAACAGCCAGCGGGTTCGGCGCGGCGCCACTCTGATAATCAACGTGGGTGGAGCGTGCCGTGCCGGCGTCGAACACCACGGACACCATGCCTTGACCTGTCAAGTTGTAGCTGGTTGTCGGGCCGATCACACCGGCGCCGGCGTTGGCGACGTTGGTGCTGGTCACGTTGTCCGCCACCAGCTCGTAGCGCGGGCCGATCCAGTCAATGTCGGGGTGGTTGACCAGGCCGATCAGTTGCACCCGTGTCAGCAGCGCGTCTATGTAAGGAACGCGCTCGCTGATGACGCCATCGGGCTCGCGGTGTGCGTAGGTGATCTGCGCGCCGACACCCGCCAGCACGGCCTCCTTGCGCTCGCCGTCCACGTCGCGCCAGAACAGGATACGGAACTCGCGGCGCTGCCACCCCTGGTCGTTCACGTATTCCAGGGTATGCGCGCTGCACGCGTCCATGGGCTCGCGCAGAAGTGTGCCGACGACGCCGGGCATGGTCTTCAGCACGACGGCGATCTCCGCCAGGCTTGCGGCACCGGATGCACGGATGAAGTGTGTGTGCGGGTAGGAATAGCCGACGAATGACGCGCCGGCGGCGGTCAAACGGTCAGCCTCTTCGCGGCGCAATGGCTCGCGAAGCTTCAGATAGAACGGTTGTAATGGCTCGGACGTAGGCAGCGGGCAATCGGGTACAGCGATCGCGTATCGGGATTTCAGGCTAATGAGTTCAGCCCGCTCGTCGAAGGTAAGCAGTTGTTCGAAATCGTACTGGGCTTGCTCATCAAATGGCGCCCCCAGTTCAAGGCTGCTGGTCAACCGGGCTTCTTCGTTTACTTCTTCCCCACGTGGTTGATCCGGCAAAGCGTCCTGGCTGTTCGCGTCCGTCGGCAGCGCTGTCCATGCAACGCCGGCCGTCACGAAAAAAGCAAGCAACGCCAATGCGGGTTTGGGCCGCATCTGGGCCTCCCTTCCTGGTCCGAAATGTCAAAGAACCACACCTTCGGTGAGTGCCCAGAACTCGCCTTGCGTTACACAAACGGCCCGGAATTCCGATGGTTCAGGCAAATAGTGGGTGGCGCGGGCAATTTGCCGAAACAATTGTCACGACACGGGTTGCAAACAGTGCGATAGCACACACGCTCACCCGCATCTGTACGAAACCTGCGCCTGCCACTACCTTAATCACATGATCCTCAGCAAAGAGCTTGCGACAACGCAGCACGAGATCCTCGAACACGCCAGGGCGTTCGGGCTTGATTTCTTCGACGTCCATTTCGAGATGCTGGATTACGAATCACTCAACGAAGTCGCGGCCTACGGCGGCTTTCCGACGCGCTACCCCCACTGGCGCTTTGGAATGCAGTACGAGGAGCTGATCAAGGGCTACACCTACGGCATCAGCAAAATCTACGAGTTGGTGATCAACAACGACCCGGTGATCGCCTACCTGATGGACAGCAACGACTTCGTCTCCCAGAAGCTCGTGATGGCACACGTCTACGGGCACGCCGATTTCTTCAAGAACAACATGTGGTTCAGCAAGACCAACCGGCGCATGGTTGACCAGATGGCAAACCACGCCTCACGCGTGCGCCGCTACATGGACCACTACGGGCGCGACAAGGTCGAAACTTTCATCGACGCCTGCCTCAGCCTCGAAAATCTGATCGACCCCATGCTGCCCTTTACTAAGCCTCTGCAGCGTCAGGAGGCCGTGGACCTTGAGGACGAAACCGTCCGCATCGAAGTGCAGAAGCTGCGGTCCAAGGACTACATGGACCGCTACATCAACCCGCCCGAGATTCTGGCGCAGAAGCGCAAAGACCTCGAAAAGAAGGCCCTCGAGCCGCCGAAGTTTCCGCTGGACCCGGTCAAGGACGTGCTGTGGTTCCTGATGAACTACGCGCCCCTCCGCAACTGGCAGCGCGACGTAATCGGCATCATTCGCGAAGAAGCCTACTACTTCGCGCCGCAGCGCCAGACCAAGATCATGAATGAAGGCTGGGCCAGCTACTGGCACTCCACGATCATGACCCAGAAGGCTGCAACCGCCGCGGAGATCGTCGACTTCGCCGACCACCACAGCATGACCATGGGCATGAGCCCAGGCGTGATCAACCCGTACAAACTGGGCATTGAGCTGCTGCGCGACATCGAGTACCGCTGGGACCGCGGCATGCACGGCAAAGACTGGGAAGAGTGCGATGATGTCTCCGCCAAGGCAAACTGGGACACAGACGAACGCGGCGCCGGGCGCGAAAAAATTTTCCAGGTGCGGCAGATCTACAACGACCTGACGTTCATTGACGAGTTCCTGACGCCGGATTTCTGTCAGCGCGCCAAGCTGTTCACTTACGACTTCAACCCGGCCAGCGGCGAGTACGAAATCAGCAGTCGCAGCTTCCGGTCGATCAAGTCCAAGCTCAAGACGGCGCTGACAAATATGGGCGAGCCGTACATTCACGTGGAGGACGGCAACTACCACAACCGCGGCGAACTGCTGTTGAAGCACCGGCACGACGGCTTTGATCTGGATGAAAACTACGCCAAAGAAACGCTGAAGAACGTACGCCGCATCTGGAACCGCCCGGTCTGGCTGACGACCGAAGAAGAGGGCAAGGAAGTGCTGCTCGGCTTCGATGGCAAAGAATACACCCGCGAAGAAGCCTGATCTTCTGCAATTCGCAACTTCTTACCCGGGGCCGGTCTTGGGACGCCGGCGCGTTGGCCGTCCCTTGCGAATCCAAATGGAACAGGCTGAACCCAAGCGACCCGGAACGGGTCCTGTCGCGGTTCTGTCGCGTAGGACGGTTGCCGCGTTGCACGTTCAAGCGGGACGGCCGCTATTTCCCAGAAGCGCCAGGCCGACGACGCCAGGCAACGCCCATCAGCAAAGCCAGAAATGCAAAGCCCGTCCCGCCCATGCCGGCAACGCATCCACCACCGTCGTCGTCATTTCCGCCGCCGCCGCCGTCACCGGCTGGTCCCCCACCGGTGCCTGCGGCCCGCGCCAGAATGCTGACCTGCTTGCTGTCGATCTGCTGCGCGTTGGCAAACGCCGTGATCGTGGCCGTGCCCGTGTTGGTCGGAGCAACGAGATCAATCAACCAGACGCCCCGGTCGGCACCGAACACCGCGGGCACGTTGCCGGCGCCGGTGGTGGTACCGTTATCCAGCGTGCCGGCGGTCGTGCTCAGGGTGACGGCGATGGCGCTATTCGGTAGCGGGTTGCCGCTGCCGTCGCGCAGTTCGACCATCACAGGGATGCGGTCATAGCCGTTGGCGTTCAGCGTAGCCTCGAGCAACGCAATCCGGCTGTTGATCAGCGACAGCGTTCCAAAATGGCTGACATCAACACCGGCCGCGATCAACTGCCCGTCAATGCGCGCGCCGTAACGCTTCACCTGCGACGTGCCCAGCGCATTCACGGTAAACTGAAACGGCGTGCTGCCGGAAGGAATCGTCTGCAGCACGGTCGGCGCACCGGTCACGTCCATCAACTCGACCATGTACGTGTTGGGGGCGTTCAGGTCGCGCCCGTGTATGTTGCGCGGCGTTACAGTAACCGTGAATGTTCCCGCGCCGCCGGCCGCGATGCCGGGCACACTGGAAGCAATCACACTCGCGTGCGTGTCAGCGGCGGTGTCCACGCCGGATACTTCAAACAACACGACGTAATGGCCGGAGGTCGCGCCGACCTTGCTGGCGACCTTGAAGAAGTACGTTCCCGCCGCGGCCATCACGCGTTCGATTTCGGCGTCGTAGTTCACGCCACTTACGTCAAAGGCGTTTGCGTCGATGTCGTTGGCGCTGCTGACGAAATTCGGGTGTCCGAAATCGGGGCTGACCAGCACCGTGCTGCCGTCCGTGCCATACAGGGTCAGGGTCGGGTTAAGACTGAACCCGAAGGCGTCCGACAGCACGCGGATATTCACCTGCTGGTTGGGCTGCGTTGTGGTAAAGCTCAACCAGTCTTCATCCGTTGCGGGACTTACGGTCGATACGGTTGACTGCCCGCTTGCGATCGGTGTCGCGCTGCCGCTGTTGCCGTCGGGCTCTTGCGGGTTCTGCGTGCCGCCCGGCACGGTCAGGTTGACGCCCGTAACAGTGGCGCCCGGCGCGACCTTTACATATGTCGGCGCGCCGACAGCGCCGACTGTCAGCCCGTGCAGCGTCGGATAGAAGGCTGTGAACGCGCTTCCGTAGTAAGAACCCAGGGCGCTTTTCTCAATGGGCAGTGCAAGCGCCAGATAGTTGCCGGGCGGGACGTTTTCGATGCTGAAGCTGCCCAGCATAAACGGGCCGGGCGTGCCTTCCGTGACGTGCCCGATGACGTTTCTTCCTGTTGACACGTCAATGAGCGTCACGCCGACGCCGAAGCGCGGGTTGCTGACGTCGCTTACACTGCCCTGCACGGTGCCCAGTGTCGGGTCGGTGACGGTGGGACTGGTGTAATCGCTCAGAAGCTGCGCGCGGTCGTCGATTTCAAGCGTCGTCTGGTCGATCAGACCGGGGCTGCTGGCGAAGAACAGCGTCGACTGCGAATTCGCCGGATGGTCAAACCCGAGAAAATGCCCGAGCTCGTGGGTTACAACGTTCTCGACCATCGCACGCCCGATGCTGCCGGTAGTACCGGCCGGGCCGAGCGTATCCCAGGTAAAGTCGCGATCATTCAGTTCCATGTCGGCGTCCACGATCTGCCCGGTGGTTGTGTCGAACGTCGTGATCGTGACGGCGAAGACGCCCGACGCGATGTTGCTGTCAACCCAGCGGATCACGTTGCGGTTGTCGGTTGCGTTGCTGACGGCGTTGGTGGTGGCGCCATTGAATTCGAAGTCGATCTCCGATTCGTTGACATCGCGCCACACGGCGAAGCTGTTCTGCACGGCCTCGAACTCATTGACCGGGCCGGTAAAGCCGCCGGCGTCGCGGGTGCCGAGATCGCCGATTTCGTACAGCACGCGCCGGTTGGCGATGTTGGGACGCGCGGCCGTGTTGTTGAGGTCCCAGCGTACGGGAAGGCCCTGGCCCGCGCTGCCAAGTGGCACGCGAATGCTCATGTAGGCGTCGGCGGATTCACCGACCGCGAAGACGACTCCGGACGCAAGCAGCAATTGGAGCGCGACGCGTAAGCCAGCGCCAGTCGGTGGACGCAAATACTTCATTCGTCCTCCTTCGCGGCCCCGACGAGGTCTTTCACCTTGGTCTTGAGAGCGGTGAGTTCGAATTCCAGCGCGCTGGCTTTCCTGACTTTCATGGTTTCTGGGTCAACGATGCGCAGTCCGCTGAGCGAGTTGCCCGCGTACTTCACGCCTTCGCGTTCGCTGATTTGGAACACTCCCTGGCGCATGCCTTGCAGGCGCAGACGATCGTCGTCGTCCTTCCAGAGAAACAGCACGTACTCGGCGCCCGTTTCCAGGCTGCCCGCGCCGGCCACGTGCTGCCCGACTTCTCCGACCACGCCGCCACGGATGACGACTTCGCGCGACTTCTCGTGCGCACCCTTAAGCGTTTCCGTGACGGTAAGGTCGTAGTGCGTCCAGATGCCGGCCTTGGCGGCGTCCCACTTGCACTCGCTGCTGTCGACTTTGCCGACGACAACCAGCGACGACTTTTCGGTAAGCGCAGCCACATCAAGCTGAACCGCCGAGGTCGCCGAAAGCTCCCCGACACAAAGCAACAACAGCAGACTCAACAGCAGTCTCATGGTGACCTCCAAGTGCCTGTATGTATGAAACGATTGAAGCGCCCCGGCGCCAAAGCAAAACGCCCGGGAAACCCGGACGTCGTGCCAGTGTGCATTGCTACACCGCGGCTTCGACGCGCTTGCGGATATCTTCGATGTCCGGGTCGGGAATCGCTTCCATCAGGCGCCTGGTGTAGCTGTGCTGCGGGTTCTGGTAGATCTCGTCGCTGGTGGCGTACTCGACAATATGCCCGCCGCGCCCGAAATCTTCCTCTCTTACACCCTCGCGCTTGCCCTCTTCCCACAGTTCCCTGAGTGTCGCGCCGGGACACATCACGGCAATGTCGTCGCTGATGAATTTTACGACACTCAAGTCATGTGAGATGAAAATATAGGTCAGCCCGAACTCGTCCTGCAAATCCATCAGCAGGTTCAGCACGCCGGCCTGCACGCTGACGTCCAGCGCGCTTACGGATTCGTCGCACACGATGAACTCGGGCTCCACGGCCAGCGTGCGCGCGATGCCGATGCGCTGGCGCTGCCCGCCGCTGAACTCGTGCGGGTAGCGTTTCAGGTGGTCCGCGGGCAGGCCCACTTTTTCGAGCAGCCAGGCCGCGCGGTCTTCACGTCCGCGGCGGTTGCCCTGCAAGCCGTGTACCTGCATGGGCTCCATGATCGCGGCGCCGATGGTCATGCGCGGGTTGAGACTGCTGAACGGGTCCTGGAAAATGATCTGCATCTTGCGGCGCATGGCGCGCAGCTCGGCGCTTGGCATGCCGGTGATTTCCTTGTCACCGTACCAGACGCGACCCTCCGTCGGCTCAATCAGGCGCAGGATGGTGCGCCCCAGCGTCGTTTTACCGCAGCCCGATTCGCCGACCAGCCCGATGGTGCGACCCTTCTTGACGGTAAGGGTCACATCGTCAACGGCCTTCACGTGCCCCACGGTACTGCGGAACACGCCCTTCTTGATCGGGAAGTAAGTCTTGAGGCCCTCAATCTTGATCAGCGGGGAGTCAAACCCGTCCATCTGTTCGCGGCGTTTTTCCGGGCGCTTCTTGCCCGGGATTTCGAGGTTCGGGTCCGTCGGGTCAAGTTCAATGCCCTTCTTGTCGGCGTCGATAAAGTCTTCGACCGTGGGCAGGCGCTCGGCCTTGGTGGTCAGGCGCGGACGGCAGGCCAGCAGTCCCTTGGTGTACGGATGCTGCGGGTTGGCGAAGATATCCAGCACGCGCCCGTACTCGACGATCTTGCCGCCAAACATGACGGCAACTTTGTCCGTGACTTCCGCGACTACACCGAGGTCGTGGGTAATGAACAGAACGGCCATTCGGCGCTTGTCCTGCACATCCTTGATCAGGTCGATGATCTGCTTCTGGATGGTCACGTCGAGCGCGGTGGTGGGCTCGTCGCAGATCAACATGCGCGGGTTGCAGGCCAGCGCCATGGCGATCATCACGCGCTGCTTCATGCCACCGGAAAGCTCGAACGGGTACTGCTTGACGCGGGTTGCGGGCTCCGGGATGCCGACTTCATCGAACAGCTCGACCGTGCGTTTCCAGGCTTCGCTCTTGGTCATGCCGAGGTGCAGGGTGAGGGCTTCCACCACTTGTGAGCCGCAGGTGAACACCGGGTTCAGGCTGGTCATCGGCTCCTGGAAGATCATGGCAATGTCGCCGCCACGGATCTTGCGCAGCTCGGATTCGCTGAGTCTGGTCAGGTCCTTGTCGAGCCCGTCCTCGCCGCGCCACTGGATGCGCCCGCCTTCAATGCGCCCCGTCTGGCTTGGCAGTAGCTTCAACATGCTGTAGGCCGTCATGGACTTGCCGGAGCCCGACTCCCCCACGACGCCCAGGGTTTCGCCCTCGCCGATGCGCAGGCTGATGTCGTCAACGGCCTTGACCACGCCATTGTCGGTGTGGAAGTAGGTTTTCAGGTTGGCGATGTCGAGCAGCGGGTGGGTGACGATTTCGTCTTTGACGGAATCGTGGATCACGGTGCCATGGACACCGTCAACGCCGGCGAGTTCCGGCGCGACGTTCGGGCGCTTTTCTACGGGTTCGCTCAAAACAGCCTCCAGGCAAGGGAGCCGGACTCTAGTTAACTAAGGTAATACGCGTCAAGCAAACAGGAGTAGTGTCCAAAGGTTCAAAGTACAAGTGGCTAACAGAGCCCCGGCCGAAAGGCCGGGGAGTCGGCAAAGCCGACAAGCCGCAAACAACAAGATTCGCCCGCAGCAGGCGGCGGGCGTCCCCGGCCCTTCGGCCGGGGCTCTCGAAACCGCTCCCCGTTGACAGTGAAGGGTCGAGTGCTAGCTTCCCCGGTCCACTGCGCAGGTGGCGGAATTGGCAGACGCGCCAGACTAAGGATCTGGTTCCCTTCGGGGTGTGCGGGTTCAAGTCCCGCCCTGCGCACCACCTAGAAATGCGGCCTTGGCGAATTGCCGAGGCCGCATCGTTCGTTACGGCTAACTCACCCGCGCCCCATGCCCGGCAATCAACGCCCTTTGCAGGGGCTCCGGCAGATCGTCGAACACAAACCCGTTAAACAGCGAGTGATGCGGCACACTCAGCGCCTTCCGTGCGCCTGCCAGGAATTGCTCAAGACCCGCGTCCGGGGTGTCGTTTGTGAGTGACTCCAACTCACGGATCATACGCTCCGCCGCTGCCCGATTCCCGAGGGCCAGCTCACAACGCAACACGGGCATCACACCGTATTCGGCAGTGAGTGTCGGGACGCCCGATCTCGCCAGCACCGCAAAGGCTTGTCGCGCCGCCGGCAGCACCCGGTCCGCCTGCCCGAGCAGGCATTGCAAGGCCGCCATGGCGCCGTTGGCAAACGCCAGACGCAGCGGGTCGTCAATGCTGGACAGCATCTCCAGGGCCTGTTCGCGCAATTCGAGCGCCCTGTCCAAACAGCCCGTCTCCTCCTCCGTTGACGCAAGGTTGTGCAGCGCCACACCCAGCCCGCGCGTGTTGCCGGCCTGCCGGTGCCTGGTGACGGCCTGTTCGTAATAGTCGCGCGCCTCAGCATCGCGATTGCGGGTCGCCGCCAAAGAGCCGAGGCTTGTGAGTACGTTGGCCTGAAACCGCAGATCGCCAGTCTCAAGGTGGATGTCGAGTGCCGCACGCAGCTCCCCTGCGGCCTGGTCAAGCTCACCCAGTTCTGAAAGCATTTCGCCGAGGTTTCCCCGCACAATCCCCAAGTGTCGAAGGTTGCCGCTGGCGGTCAGAAGAGACGTGGCGTTTCGGTACTCAAGAAGCGCTTCCGGCTTTCTACCAAGCATCTTCAGCAAGATAGCCATCCCGCTGCGTACGATTCCCTCCAGGTCCCGATCGCCACACTCCTGGGTCAGCTTCAGGGCCTGACGCAGTCCCTCCTCAGACTCTTTCCAACGCCCCGCGGTCTGCCGGGTGGTGGCAAGGTTGTAAAGCATGCGCGCACGAACGGACGCTCTGGGCTCCCTCTTAAGCGCACTCGCGAAGGCGTCTTCAGCCGCTGACAAATCCCCGACCAGTCCCTTCATCATGGCGATGCCTCCCAAGGCTGCGGAGGCTGACTCCATGCCCGCACTCGTTGCGACTTCGTACGCCTCGTTGAAAAACTGCAACGCTTCCTGGCTTCGGGTGGTGGCTCGCGCCAGGTTCCCCAACTGGGTCAGCGCCTGCGACAGAAGTACCGGCTGATCTGAACTCTCGGCCAATGCACGTGCCTTCGTCAGACTCTGCTCACACTCATCACTGCGCCCCATATGCAGCAGAGTCCGCCCTTTCAGCAAGTGTGCCTCGACGCGCTCCTGCGCGTTCGCTGCGGGGTGCTTGAGCATTCGTTCAGCGATCATGATGCAGTCCCCCATTCGGTAGTTCTTCTCCGACACGGAAGCCGCCCGATTGAGGTAGTTCAGTTCACGGCGTGTATAGATTGAAGTCGTGCGTTTCCCGTGAGCGGGCGCCTGGGACGCGCCATTGGCGTGGTCAGCGAGTTCAAGGGCGAAGTCATCGAGTTTGTCGGGAAACAACTCCTCAAAAATGTTCAGTATCAGCGTGTGCAGTGCCGCGCGGTCACCCTTCGGCTGAAGTTCGTAGGCCGCATCCCGCAACAGCCCGTGACGAAACAGATAGGCATCTTCTGCGTGCATGGAGTCATCTTAACCGAACAGCAGGTACAGATTGCATATCACGGGGTTACAGGCTGAAGAATTTTGATGCGCCCGGCAGGTAAGCTACGCGACTCCTAACCCGTTCATTGATCGCCGGTTAAGTTTCGTTTTTTGCGCGTCAACAACGTGTGGACAGGCTGTGAATACGCATTTTGAGCGGGTTGGGGCTTGATTGTTGTTTCTGGCCTCGCTAACGTAACGTCCCCGTACCGGGAAAGCATAAATTCACCCGTTACAACCCGATTACAACGACCCGCCCGGTGGCGGGCCGATAACTTTTTTGGTGGTGCCGCCCCAAGGCGCACGCAGCGGTACGGAGATCAGCCATGTCCAGCGAGGAAGTGCTTCACCCGGAAGGCACCGGAGTTGAAGACGTAATCAGCTTTGCCAAAGACCGCGGATGCACCATGCTCGACATCCGCTTCATGGACCTGCCGGGGCTTTGGCAGCACTACACTTTCCCGATCCGCAAGCTCGAAGCGGAGCTGTTCGAAGAAGGTCTGCCCTTTGATGGCAGCTCTCTGCGCGGGTGGAAGACCATTAACGAGTCCGACATGCTTGTCGTTCCCGAAGCGCAGACGGCCTTCATTGACCCCTTCATGAAAGAAAAGACGCTGGTGCTGATCGGCAACATCGTCGACCCCATCGAGCGTACGGCCTACGGGCGCTGCCCGCGCAGCGTGGCGAACCGCGCCGAGGCCTACCTGAAGAGTACCGGCATTGGCGACACGATCTACTTCGGCCCGGAAGCCGAGTTCTTCGTGTTCGACGACGTGCGCTTCCGCCAGACCACCAACATGGGCTTCTACGAAGTGGACAGCGTCGAGGGCTCCTGGAACACCGACCGTTTTGAAGAAGGCGGAAACCTGGGCTACAAGCCGCGCACCAAGCAGGGCTATTTCCCCGTGCCGCCCATGGACAGCCTGCACGACATCCGCACGGAGATGCTGCTGACCCTTGAAAAGGTCGGCTGCGTGCCTGAGCTGCACCACCACGAAGTCGCCAGCGGCGGACAGTGCGAGTTGAGTATCCGCTTTAACACGCTAACCCGCATGGGCGACCAGTTGATGATGTACAAGCACGTCGTCAAAAACGTCGCGCGCGCCCACGGCAAGACCGCGACTTTCATGCCGAAGCCCCTGTACGGCGATAACGGCAGCGGCATGCACTGCCACAGCAGCATCTGGAAGGGCGGCAAAAACCAGTACGCCGGCGACGGCTACGCGGGCTTGAGCAAGACAGCCATTTACGGCATCGGCGGTGTGCTGAAACACGCGGCGGCCCTGTGCGCGATCACGAACCCGACCACCAACAGCTATCACCGCCTGGTGCCGGGCTATGAGGCGCCGGTAAATCTTGCTTACAGCAGTCGCAATCGCTCGGCCTGCGTGCGCATTCCGTTGGCTGGCGATGAGCCCGGGGCCAAGCGTTTCGAGTACCGCTGCCCGGACCCGAGCAGCAACCCGTACCTCACGTTCAGCGCGATCCTGATGGCGGCCCTGGACGGCATCCAGAACAAGATCGACCCGGGCCAGCCCATGGACAAGGACCTGTACGACCTGCCGCCGGAGCAGCTGAAAGAGATCCCGCAGACACCAGGCAGCCTCGAAGAAAGCCTGCGCGCGCTCGAAGCCGACCACGACTTCCTGCTCAAGGGCGACGTGTTCAGCAAGGACATCATCGAGGAATGGATCAGCTACAAAATGAAAAACGAAGTCCAGGCCATGCGTTTGCGCCCGCACCCGCACGAGTTTGAGCTGTACTACGACATTTAGGTGGTGCATTCTCGCGAGGAGACCGCAAGTTTCGTGGCGGTCTCCTCGCGGGGCCAAAGACATGACGGCCGCACATGAAGCTGCGCAAACTCGATATCAGCTACTTCGACGCGCTGGCCGCTGACGCGGATCTGAAGGGTGCGTGCCTGGTATTGCCGGGCACGTTGAACGCGCAACCGGAGTTGATTGAACTTCCAAAAGTCCCCTTGCCGGGCGTGATCATCTGCAGAGGCTGCAATGCCTATCTGGAACGTCTGCTGAATGAACGCGGCGTGGCCGTCACCCAACCCGTTGACCCTGTCGATTCCATTGCCGACGGCGCGGATGTCGAAATCGATCTTGTCGGCGGCGCACTGACCGAGCTTTCTTCCGGGCGCAAGTTCGCCCTTCGCCCGCTCAAACCCAAGCACCTGCAATTCGTGCGCAACCATGGCTGATCGCCTGCTGCTGCTCGGTGCGGCCGGGACCGTGGGCAGCCGCGTGGCGCTTGCGTTCATGGAAGCGGGCTACGACGTCGTCTGCCTTGCACGCAGCAAGGGCCATCGCAATTTGAAACAGGTCGAGCACGCGGGCGCGCAAATCATTTACGGCGACATGAACGATGACACGGCCCTGACGACCGCGCTGCAAGGTTGCAGGTCTTTCGTGCACTCCGCGGCACCGTACCCCTGGAGCGGCTTGCATCTGCGCCTCGACGGCTATCGCAAGCAATGGGTGCCGCAGGTGAAACGGCATCTAACCCTCGCAAAAGAGGCCGGCATCGAACGCGCGGTGTTTACAAGCAGTCTCAGCACGATCGGGCTGGCGAAGCCCGGCGAGCTTGCCGACGAGGGTCTTCCCTACGACCCCAAACGCCAGGGCGGAGGCAACTACTACCCGATCAAACATGCGCTGGAGCAGGCCGTTCTCGAAGTCGGAGGACCGCCGACAGTGCTGGTGAATCCAACCGGGCTGGTCGGCGAAGGCAGCCGAAACGCGGAGCTGTCGGGTGCCTGCGTATTCTTTCAGGGACTGACGCCGATGATGGTGGACGCAAAACTCAACTTTGTCGATTGCCGTGACGTCGCGCGCGGGCACGTGCTGGCACTGGAGAAGGGCAAGCCCGGCGAGCGCTATATTCTCGGCGGTGTGAACACCACTCTTAAGGAATTCGCGCAGACAGTCACCGCCATGGCCGGCATCAATCGTGCCATGATCGTGCCGCGCGTGCTGGCGAAATTCGGGGCATACATGAGCGAGTGGTGGGGTCTGCTCACGGGCAGACTCGGCGCCCTGACACTTACCAGCTACTATCACCTCGAGTACGGGCAGCACTACAGCAGCGGCAAGGCCGAAACGGAACTCGGCTACAAGCCAACCACGGACCTGACGGACGCCATTCGCCGCGAACTCGAATGGCACGGCGTAGTTACGAAGCACGAACCACAATCCACGACTCACGAAACATGAACTACCTCGCCCACATGCTGCTTTCCGACGGAACTCCCGAGGCACTGCTTGGGAACCTGGCCGGCGATTTCGTGCGCGGTGTTGACGTGTCAACCATGACGCCCGCCATGCAGGCCGGGGTGAAATTGCACCGGGCTGTTGACCGCTTCACGGATTCGCATCCGGCTGTGCAACAAAGCCGCGCGCGCCTGCCGCAGCACTGGCGGCACTATCGGGGCGTGCTGGTGGATGTGTTCTATGACCACTTTCTCGCACGCAACTTCGAAGCGCTGGGCGGCGAGGCGCTGGACACTTTCGCCACAAGGGTTTACAGCGCGCTGAACGAACATGCCGAGGCACTCCCGCCGCGTCTGAAACGCGCGGCTCCGATCATGATCGAGCGTGACTGGTTGCGCGCCTATACGCACTTCGAGGGGCTCGAAATCGTACTCCAAGGCATGTCGCGCCGCGCCCGCCGTGACGTCGCTTTGCATGAATCTGTCGGCGCGTTGCGTCAAAACTACACGGAGTTGCGCGCCGATTTCGAAAACTTCTTTCCCCAGTTGGTTCAGTTCGCCTCACGCGTTTCCGTGTGATAGATTTGGGTAATGGGCAACCCTGCCCCGAACGGAGGCCGTCATGCGTATTCTATATGACAGGCAGACGGATACGGCGTATCTGCAACTCTCCGATACATCCGACAAGTCCCACACCCACGCCTGTGATCCCCTGGAAGTAAACGGCGAAATCAACCTCGACTTCGGCGCCGACGGCGAGCTGATCGGGCTCGAAGTCCAGCAGGCCAGGCGCATGCTCCCGCCGGAGTTGCTGGCCACGGCCGAGCGAAAGCGAATCAGCACAAGAATCGCGGCGCCCAGCGTTCCGCCGCCGAGTTAGCACAACCGCCGCGCTGTGCCAGTTATGATCCACCGTGTCGCGGGATGAGTTACACTGCCGCGCGGGAGGATCTATGCGCATTTCCCTGGGCACCACAGAACGACAACTGAACCTGCTGAGCGCGCTGCTGAAGTCGGGCGTGCCGATCTCGTGGCCCGATGTCGCCCGCATCGACGGCTACAACGACGTTGAAGGTAATCTGCGCTCGCGCCAGAAACGATTCGAGCGGGACCTGAAGGCCCTTGAGAACGCCGGCTTGAAGGTGGAGCGCACTCACGACGGATTGCGCCCCTACTACCAGCTCAACCGCGCCGCCTGCCTGTTGCCGCCGATCGACCTGACGCCGGATCACCGGGTGCTGATGTACCGCATCGGGCTCGCGTACCTGGACGGCGATGCCGCGGGGCCACTCGGGCGGCACCTGTCAGGCGCACTGTTGAAACTGCAGGCCGGTGCGGGTGGTGCGGCGCTGCCCGCCAAATTGCCCCGAACTTTCGTCAGGCGCACCCTGCATCGGCGCCCGGGCGAAGGCACACGCCTCACAGCGATTGGAGACGCGCTGATCGCGCGGCACCGGGTCAGGTTCAAGTACCAGGGACGCGGCGGCGAACCGGGGTTGCGCGTCGTCGCTCCGTACGCGCTGGTTTCAAGGCGCGGCGGGTGGTACCTGGTGGGCAACGACGAAACGCGCGGCGCGGTTCGGACGTTTCGCCTGTCACGGATTCGCGGGGCAGTCACGGCCGTCAGCCGCGGCACGACACCCGAGTACGAAATCCCGGAGGGCTTTGACCCGGAGAACAGCTTCTCGGCGGACATATTCAGCAGCGGCAAGGACGCCTGTCGCGACGTCCGCATCCTGTTTGATGCCGAAGTCGCGTTCATCGTCGAGAACGAATTTGCCGGTGTATACAGCGCGGACAGGCACAAGGACGGCTCCGTGACGCTGCACCTGCCGCACGCGTACCCCGGTGAGTTGTTCAGCTATTTGGGCGAGTTTCCCGGGCACTGGGAAGTTCTGGGGCCACCTGCGCTGCGCCGCCTGGTCGTGCAGCGCCTCAAGGAGTCGCTTACGGCGCTGGAAGGAAGGCGGAAATGAGCGAAGTGTCCGAGCTGGTGAGTCTGCTCAGCTTCCTTGTCGCGAATCAGGGCATTTCAATCCGTGACGCTGCCAAGGCCACGCACCGCACTGCCAAGCAACTCGTGCGCGACCTGGACCGCCTGATCATGTGCGGTGTGCCACCCTATTCGCCAAGCGACTACGTCAGTTATTCCCTGCAGGGCTGGGGTGACCGCGCGCGCATTCATGTCAGCTTCGCGGGGCATTTCGCGCGCCCCCTGAACTTCACGGCGCAGGAGACGCTGGCATTGAAGTACGCCCTCGAACACTTTACAGGCGGGGCGGATTCGGATACGGCCGGTCAACTCGCGGCCATGACGAACGCGCTGTCACAGGCCCTGAAAGGGCGCGCCCACGAGACTCTGGCGGGCGCGGGCAAGGGCTTTGTCACGCCCCGCCAGACAGAGCGCATACGCAATCTGATCGGGTTGTTGACGCAGTGTGTCGAAGACCAGCAACTCGTCGAGATCGACTACTATTCCGCGCACCGCGCGCGTCTGGCCACGCGCAAGGTGCATCCGTTCGGTGTGCTGGAAATCGGCCCCCACTTCTACCTGTACGCCTACTGCGGACTCGCCGAAGACACACGACACTTTCGTCTTGACCGCATTCGCGACGCACGACTGCTCGACGTCTACTTTGACGAGCAACCACCCAAAAAGCGCCACAGGGGCAAAATGGACGCGCTGTTCGGCGGTCGCCCCAAAGACAAGTTGGTCGTGCGGTTCAGTCGGCAGGTCGCCCGGGATGTGGTTGACGAGTGGACGGATTCCCCCGGCGTGCGCATCCGGCAGATGAAGAACGGCAAGGCCGAGATTGAGACGCCCCTTTACAACCAGTTCTGGGCAATCGGCTTCGTGATGGGGTTCGGCGAGCACGCGCAACTGATTGAACCGAAGTGGCTGCGCGTGGAACTGGCGGAAACAGTCCGTAAGTCATTGAAAGCGCACACCTGAATCTCAGCGTTTCCGGCGCTTCAGGCGGAACGGCATCCCGAGCAGATACACCACGCCGAACAGGATCAGCGACAGGGCGCACACGGCGAACGGGTAGTGCAGCTTGATCAGCATGTTGCCTATGAACTCGAAGATCGGGCCGTCGCCATCGGCCTGCAACAGGCGATCCACAACCAGATGCAGCACCAGCACGATGCCGCAGATGACAAGTATGCCCACAGCACCGTTCTTCAGGTCCTGGCGGCTTGGCGCCATGCTCATGGTGAAACACATGGCGAAGTACAGAAAGACCCAGGTGCGCCAGTCCAACAATGAGGAAGCCTTGAAGAACAACAGCAGGTCATCCCACACCAGCACGGCCAGATCGGCGACAAACTGCAACTGGTTCGGATGTACATGCGACGCGCGCACGGAATAGAAGTTCACCGGCGCACGCAGCAATACGCCCAGAAGCACCAAGGCAAGCGTACAACCAAGCAGCGGCGCCAGGCTGATCAGCACGTCGCCGAAATACTTGAGCTTCGGCGGGCCGTGCTTGACCTCGCCGCTGCCGTCGGCGCGGAACAGCACCATCGAGTGGATCTTCGCGCCAGTCATGACACACGCGGCCGCGTGTGACAGTTCGTGAATCGCCACCCCGGGGGCGATCAGGTAGGCCAGCACGCGCGGCGGAATCGCCCGCACCCACAACAGACGCAAACCGTACACAGCCATGATCAGCAGGCAGATGCCGAGGGTGAGGTTCAGAAATGCGGCGAGGGTGGGCATGAGTCAAGTTTCAGGGATCAGGTTTCAGGTTACAGGGAGCATCGGTATTCAAACTCTGACACCTGAACCCTGAAACCTGCGTTCGGACGGCTAGGCGTCTGAAAGCTTGACTCGGTTCTTGCCGTTGTTCTTGACCCAGTAAAGCGCGCGATCAGCCTCGCGCAGCAATTGCTCTTCGTTCGTGGTGCCCTTGCTGATGCACGCCACACCGACCGATACGGTAATGTTCAGCACCCGCCCGGGGCTGTCGATCACGGGGACCGCCAACTCCGCGACCTTGCGGCGTATGTGCTCGGCTTTGCTTCTGGCGGCCTCACCGACTGTTTCCGGCAGAATCACGCAGATCTCTTCGCCGCCGTAGCGACAGACCGTGTCCAGATCGCGGAAGCTGTCCGCAAGCAGATTGCCGATTTGCTCGAGTACAAGGTCGCCCTGCTGGTGACCGTAGGTGTCGTTCACCTTCTTGAAGTCGTCGATGTCCATGATCAGCAGGCTCAAATCACGCTCGTAGCGCAAGGCACGGCGAAACTCGATGGTGAGCTGCTCTTCGAACACACGGCGGTTGAACAGGCCCGTCAGCTTGTCCATGCGGCTCTGCTGCCGGATGCGCTCCAGGTTTTCGTGGTCGCTGATCACCACACCAATGAAGTCGGCGATGGTGGTAACAAGGTCCTTGATCGACTGCTGGATCGGCTTGTGCCCGGCATAGAAGCGTTGAAGATTCTTTGGAAGCCCCACCTGTAGCAAACCCCGCAGCGAGTTGCCGGCCCGGATAGACGCGAAGTGCGTACCCGTCTCATCGACCATCAGCTCTTCTTCGCCACTGAGCAGGCGGCCGATCAGTGGCGTCTCTTTCACCTGAATGCTGGTGGTGGATCGGAACGGGTTTGCGTACTTGACCTCAAGTTTGCCCTGTTCGTCCCGCAACAGGACGGCACAGCTGCTGAACTGCGCGTCGTTGACCATCGTCAGCGCGGTTTCCTTGAACACATCATTGAGGTTTGTCAGCTCCAGCAGCCTCTTCGTCAGCACCGGAATGGCGCGCAGCACTTCGGAAAGAGCGCCGACGCGCGTGTTGGCCTCCAGCACTTCGAGTGATTTGCGCTGCGCGTCCTTGGCGCTCTGCTGCGCCGCCAGTGTGAGTTCGCGGTTGAACTCTGATTCGTTGCGCAACTTGATTTCGAGCTTCACCTGCTGGCTGACGTCGCGGGCGCTGCCGACCTGCACCAGACGCCTCATATAGCGAATCAGTGTAAAGCGCACCTCCAGGTGCCGCACTTCGCCGTCCGGGCGCACGATGCGAAAACGAGTCACGCCACTGTCGCCCGGCTCACGCACGGCCTCGCGGTGCCTGGCAACCAGCTCGCGGTCGTCGTTGTGGACCAATGAGCTGGTGGCCACAGGGCGCCGTGCTTCGACAAGTTGCTCGCGCGTATAGCCCAGCAACTCGCACATGGCGGGGTTGACCTTCACGAAGACGTCCGCCTCAGGGTCTAGCACGTACTGACCGTCCACCGATGTATCGAAGTGGAGCTGCAGCAGGCTGGGCTGGATGACGGACGTGTCGCTTTCCATGCGCCTCTGTTCAGCGCAGGCTCCGCTATGACGCGACCTTGCGCTCACTGGCCGCGACGGCCGTGTCGAATACTCGCACGGAGGGGTCGCGGCGTACAAGAATGACTGTTTCATCCGAGTCGAGGTTGTCCTCGGCTTCGGGCGCCAGTTCACTCTCAGGTTCCGGCGATGCTTCAACTTCATCGCTTTCCGTTGCTTCATTCTCGCATTGTTCAGGCTCGCTTGCCACATCAACCGCGTGAGAGCTTGGTAAAACAAGCTCAAGGGGCGGCGCGATCAGGACCGGTTCGTCCTCAGACGGGTCTTCTTCCTCCGGCGGCTCTTCCGTCATGGGACGCGGCGGTCCCGCCAGCCCGCGCCCGGAATCCTGCGCTTCGATTAACGGCGCCTTGCGCCTCTTTTCACGAAAAACGTCAAACCCCACCCAGCCAACCAACGCCGCCGCGCCAAGGAACGCGACGTACGGCACGATCTCGACAATCAAAAGCATGGCAGTACCTCGTTCAATAGCCCTTGCCCCGGAACACACCAGGGCCTAGATTTCCGGCATGAGCAACGTACTCGCTGTCATTCCGGCTCGACTTGGCTCCACGCGTTTACCCCGCAAGGTTCTGCTGGACAAAACGGGCAAGCCCCTCATCCAGCACGTCTGGGAGGGCGCGAGAGCCTGCGATGCTATCGACCGAATTGTGGTCGCAACTGATGCCGAAGAAGTGGTCAACGTCGTGAAAGCGTTCGGGGGCGAAGCCGTGATGACCTCTCCGGAATGCGCCAGCGGCACAGACCGGGTGGCCGAAGCGGCAGCGAAATTCCCGGAGGCCGAAATCGTTGTCAACGTCCAGGGTGACGAGCCCGAGATGTCCAGCAAGCCCCTGTATGCGCTGGTAGAAGGCATGAAGGGCAGCCCAAACGCCGAGATGGGGACAATCGCTGTTCCGTGGCCTGCCGAAGTTCCGCTAAGCGAGCCCGGTTGTGTGAAGGTAGTGACCGACCGCAAGGGCTTTGCTCTGTACTTCAGCCGCAGCGCCATCCCCCACTATCGCGACGCCGGCGGTGACCAGCGGTATCTGAAGCACGTTGGGCTGTACGCCTACCGCGCGCGCTTTTTGCAGAAGTACGCCCAACTGGCGCAGACCCCGCTGGAGCAAGCCGAGGCGCTGGAGCAGCTCCGCGCGCTCGAGCACGGGCACCGCATTGCCGTGTTTGTCACCGAGTACCGGGGCTACGAAGTCAACACCCCCGCCGACTACGAGGCGTTTGTGGCCCGGCGCAAGGGCAAAGGCTAGAGCACGAGATTGGGCGTACACCCTGACCAAGCCCCGCGCTCCCGCACGAAGGAGCGAAAACCCCACGAGGCTCCCCATAGTCCGTGGCGTCATGGCTATCGTTGCGCCGCAGCGTGCGGCGGTTGTCCTTCACACCCACAAGGAGACTTCGGCAGGACCGCTTAGTCGCCGGCGCCGGGGATCGAGTGGGTCCGCGCGCTTTCGCGCATCTCCGCGATTTCATTCAACACGTCGTCCGGCCCGTGTCGGCGTGGCTCCAGCTCTTTGCGCTTCAGGTCTTCGGCGTTCTCAAGCTTGAGTCTCGCGGCCGCCTCCTGCATCAGCGTCGTCATGCGCTTGCGTTCGAGCTCTTCGGTGCCGAGCCGCTGCTTCAGATCCTCGATCTCCGCTTCCAATTGCGGCACGCGCGGGTCCTGTGCGGGCTCAGTGTCGCTGAATGTGATGAACAGAATGTAGAGAATGCAGACAAACAGCACGAAGCCAAGAGACCCCAGACCCAGCCCGTTCATGCCGCGATTGCGCGTACTGACAGGGCGAGGCGCGAGCGCCGGGTCGTTCCATGGCTTGAACTTCGCCGGCGCCTGACCATCGGACGCGTCCCGCGCGATCTCCCCCGTGGGCTCAAGGCTCAGGGCCGAATCCTCGCTGCCTGTCCAGGCCGTCGGCTGCCCGCCGGGAACGAGTTCCCAAAGCTGGTGCTTCTCGAGCCCGGGGATCGCCTTCTGCACCGCAGCCAGCTCGCGAGGCAGGTCAGCCGCCGGGGGACGATCCCCAGGGCGTTTCTCGAGCATCTTGCGTACCAGGTCCTGCAAGGCGCCCGGCAACTCGCCGCCGTCGAGTCCGCGCGGCGCGACCTCAACGTGCATGCGCAGAACCTCAACGGGATCCTTGTTTTCAAACGGAAGTTTGCCCAGCGCCATTCGATAAACCGTCACGCCCAGCGAGTACACGTCGGCCTGGATGTCGATTTCCGGGCTGATCGCGCCTTCCGGCGACATGTATGCGGGTGTGCCCTGCGCGACCATGGGCGAGGTCAGGTTCGTGGATCCCGCCGGGCGAGCAAGCCCCAGGTCGCACAACTTCACGCGTCCTCTGCGGTCGATCATAATGTTGTCGGGCTTGATGTCGCGATGGACCAACCCGACTTTGCCGATGTAGGCAATCGCTTCCGCAATCAGGCGGGCGATTTCCACGCAATGGGACGGATCAAGCCTGCTCTTGCCCCGCAGAATCTGGCCCACGCTGGCGCCGGAGACGTACTCCATGACCATGTAGACGTTGCTGCCTTTGCGGTTGATGTCGTAGGCGCGCACGATGTTGCGGTGCTGGACTTTGCTGGCGACGCGGGCCTCGCGCAGAAACCGCTGAATGTACTCGCGGTTGGAACTGAGCGCCTTGCTGAGAACCTTGACCGCGACCACCCGGCGCAGACTGGGCTGCCAGGCCCGGTAAACGCTGCCGCGCCCGCCGCGCCCGATCATGTTCAGCATTACCAGCCCGGGCAGTTGCGGCTCCAGCCCTTCAAGCTGGCTGTTGCCGATCAGGGTGATCAGATCCTGCGAGACTTCTTCCGGCAGCAGCTTCTCGCGCCCGAGGTACTGCAACAGCGGGCCGTCTTTCTCGACGCTCCAGCGCGCGTTCACGAGCTCGATTTCCGGCGCCGACAGGAACCCCTTGGCGTTCAGATAACGCAGGATTTCTTCGGGCTTGAGGACGGGCACGGCGACTCCTCGGGGCGCAGCAGCTTAATCACAGCGCGTCCTCAAGTCGAGCCGCGTATGGACCGCGCCCGACGGCGCCGTTAGCCTTCAGCCATGTTGCTGACCGCCGACAGCCTTGTTGAAAAGGCCCTCGACCCAAGCCGCGTCGAGATCGCCCATGACGCTCTGTGGGGCGTGTTCGGCGCGGCCCTCGCCTGCGTGCTGGTCGGGCTGTTCCTGCTGTGGCTCGCGATCCGCAAGTTCGGCAAGCCGGGCGGTGACTTGCGCCACGATGATCTGATCGTCGCGTATCCGGTTTCCATCGGGGCCGTGGGCGTCTATCTCACGCTGATTAGCTGGCTGTGGACGCGGTCGCCGCTTGAGGCCGGCGTCGCCCAGTCGGTCCTGGCGCTGGCGTGCCTGCTGTTCGTTGCATTCAACCCCTGGCGCCCCGCCGGGCAGGCGCCCGCGGACTGGATCAAGCCCCGCCCGCTTCACCTGGCGCTTGCGCCGCTGCTCTGGGCGTTGGCGGTTCCGGTGCTTGTCGCGGGCATGTTCGCGGCCGTCGCCCTGGCGCAAATCACGGACATGCCCGTCACCATGCAGGACCGACTGGGAGAGTTGCGTTCGCGCAGCGACCCGGCCTGGATCATCGGCTGGTACGTCGCGGCGGCGGTTGGTGCACCGCTGCTGGAGGAGTTCGTGTTTCGCGTTGTGCTGTTCGGCGGGCTGATGGGGCTGTTGAAGCCTTATCACCGGGGCGAAGGCTGGGCACATCCGGGCACGTGGATCGCGCTGCTTATCAGCGGGGGGCTGTTTGTACTGGCCCACGGCGTATGGGACTGGACGGTCGGCATCATCCCACTGAGCGTGCTGACATTTGTCCTGTCCGCCATCTACCTGCACACACGCAGCGTTTGGGCCGGCGTGCTGGTACACGCGATCCACAACGGCTTCGTCGTCACGATGCAGTTCTATGTGCTGATGTAATCAGCGCTGGTTGGCGATGATCAGGAACAGCGCGCTGAGAAACACCACGCCGGCGGCGAACGCGTAAAGGTAGTGGCGCACGAAGCCGGTCTGCATACGGCGTCCAAGGTCGCTGCTGGCCTTTACCAGCATGCCACTGCCGTTGACGAACAGCAGGTCGATCACGATCACGTCAATCACCACGAACAGCACGTCGCTCGCGATGCGCACGGGCCCAACCACCGCCTTCTCGTATATCTCGTCCACGTAGTATTTGTTCAGCAGCAGCCTAAACCACGGCGTCATGGTGGCGCTGTCGCCCTCGCCGCGGACCGCCAGCTTCTTGACCTTCTCGATGTTCGCCGGGTTCTTGTAGATCACAAACGCGAACAGGAACACACCGGTCGCAATCGCGGCGCTGATGCCCATGTTGATCCACTCCGCCGTGATGGCCGCGGCATCGTGCTCCGCGACCAGCTTGAAGTGGGAGCCTTCCGGCAGCATCGCCTGGGCGGTCGTCCAGGTCGGCGCAAGCCAGTCCGCGAACGGGGTGAAATGCCCCCACGCGGCCGGAATCAACAGAAATCCCGCCCCAACAGCAAAGATCGCCAGGATGACCAGCGGCGCCGTCATGCTGCGCGGCGATTCGTCGGCGTGGGCATAGGCGTGCTCATCACCGCGCCACTTGCCAAAGAAGGTAAGCCCCATCAGGCGCGCGCTATAGAACGCGGTGCAGATCGCGCCCGCTACGCCCAGCCCGTAGATGATCCAGCCAAGCGTGTCGCCGCGGTGGAACGCTGTGTACAGGATCGCGTCCTTGCTGAAGAAGCCCGCGAAGAGCGGTATACCCGCCAAGGCGAGCGAACCGATGAACATCGTGTAGCAGGTGATGGGCATCTTTTCTTTCAGCCCGCCCATCTTCCACATGTCCTGGCTGTCCGGGTTGCCGTGCCCCAGCGAGTGCTCAAGGCTGTGGATCACACTGCCTGAGCCCAGGAACAGCAGCGCCTTGAAGAACGCGTGCGTGAACACGTGAAACACCGCAATGTGAAACGCGCCCAACCCGACGGCCATGAACATAAAGCCAAGCTGGCTGACGGTCGAATACGCCAGCACCTTCTTGATGTCGCGCTGCACAAGCCCGATGCTGCCTGCGAACAGCGCCGTCACCCCGCCGATCACAGCCACAATCGTCATCGCCACATCCGCGTGCACGAAGATAAAGTTCATGCGCGCGCACATGTAGATGCCCGCCGTTACCATGGTGGCCGCGTGAATCAACGCGCTGACCGGCGTCGGGCCCGCCATGGCGTCCGGCAGCCATACGTACAGCGGAATCTGCGCCGACTTGCCGCAGGCGCCAATGAACAGACAGACGCACGCCCAGTTCAGCAGAGTCGTGTCGTGCAATAGTTCCGGGTTACTGCTGATGGTCTGGATCAGCCCGGCGTCGCCCGAATAGGTGAGTGACCCGAAGTGCCAGAAGATAAGGAACATGCCGATCATAAAGCCGAAGTCGCCGATGCGGTTGGCCACAAAGGCCTTCTTGCCGGCAATCGCGTTTTTCTTGTCCTTGAACCAGAAGCCGATCAACAGGTAGCTGCACAGCCCCACGCCTTCCCAGCCCAGAAACAGGGTGACCAGCGAGTCGCCCATAACCAGCATCAACATGCTGAACACGAACAGGTTCAGGTAGGCGAAGTAGCGCGCATAGCCCTCGTCGTGGCTCATGTAGCCGATGCTGTAAATGTGAATCAGGCTGCCGATACCGGTGATGATCAGCATGTACAACCCGCTGAGCCGGTCCGCGTACAGGCGGAAATCAACACTGAAGCCGCCAGTGTTCAGCCACGAGTAGCCGATGCTTGTGATCGCGCCGTCCGGCACGTACATCCCGACAAGCACGATCGACACCACGAACGACAGCACCACAGAAGCCGACGCCACGCCGCCCGAGCCCATCACGTTCAGGCGACGCCCGAAAGCACCATTGACAAGGAAACCGACCAGCGGCAGCAACGGCACCGCCCAGATCAGCCATTCCTTATTCTGTGCACTGAACAGGTCGAACATCGGTGTATCAGCCTTTCAGGTCAGCCGACGCATCCGAGTCGGCCGTGTGCTTGCGTCTATAGATCGCGACGATGATTGCCAGCCCGATGCCAACTTCCGCAGCCGCCACGGCCATCACCATCAGCGTAAAGAACTGTCCCGAGTGCGCGCCAATCAGCCCGGTGCCCTCGGCGCCGCTCCAGCGTCCCGCCCACACGCGAGAAAACGTCACCAGCACGATGTTTACCGCGTTCAGCATCAGCTCAAGCGACATCAGCAGCATGATCAGGTGACGCCGCGACAGCACGCCATATACGCCGGCACTGAACAGGAACGCCGCGAGAAACAGGACGATCTTCGGCTCAAGCATGTTCGCTCTCCTTGCCTACGTCCTGGGTGCCGGGCATACCGGTTCCCGCAAGGTGGCGACGCGCCAGCAGCACCGCGCCCAGCAGCGCCGCGAAGATCAGCAGGCTGACGACTTCAAACGCCAGCGGAAAGCCCTCAAAAATCGTGCGGCTGACCGCTTCCGTTGTTCCGTACTCGAGGTAGTTGGGATTCGCCGCGGCTTCCTGTGCGGTTACGGTCGCCGGGTTCATCAAAGTGCCGTCGTAGGCGGTCGGCAATGTGCCGAAAGCGCCGAAGCTGTCAGGCAACTGCCCGATCGCGAACGTGGCGCACACCAGCAGACACAGGGAAATTACCAGCGCCATCGGATTGACCGGCGCCAGGAACCGCAACGGGTTGTACTTCGACGGCTCGCCTTCCTTCTTCTTCTTGATCCGGGCCGGACGGGTCAGCGCAACGTCAAATACGGCGCGCGCCGTGACCGCCTTGGGCAGCCCCGTGTCCTCGTCGGTCCGGGTGTCGGTGAACATCAATACGAACAGGAACATGACCGCGAGCGCGCCCGCATAAATCAGGATCTGGGCGACAGCGATAAACGGCGCGTCCAGCGCCAGGAACACCCCGGCCGAGGCCGTCAGAGCCACCAGCAGACCCAGCAGCGCGTATATTGGGTGCCTGTGTGTGATCAGCAGGAACGTGCCTGCGACCGCGACCAGCGCGCTGATAAAAAACAGAAAATCCATCCGGTTCCTTGCGGGGCTTCCCCGTGTGGGCGGCACGTTAGCAGCGCGGGTATGGGTAGGCAAGCGACCTTGGACAGCGGAAGATCAGCGGCTTCGCTGGCGGCGATGATCGTCACTGCAAGGGGTGAAAAAACACCGAAGCCCGCTTGTTCACGGGCTTCGGTCAGACATTTGCGAGGCTCTACCGCCGACCGCTGTTGTTGGTGCGGGTATTGGTGTTTCGGGTGTTGGTGGTACGGGTATTGGTGTTGCGGCTGCTGGTGCGCGGCTGGCTGTACCCGCTGGTGCGCCGCGTGCCGCTGTTGCTGATGCCGCTGCTTACGCGGGGCTTGGGCCCGTCGCCGTACATGTTCTTCGGGTCGAGATCCGGGTACTTGTCATAAAAGAACTTGCGCCAGCGCGGCTGGTCCGAGCCGTAGTCGTTGCGCGTAATGCTGGTCAGGCTTGCCAGCGCGGCGCCCCGTACACCGGGGTTCTGGTCCGCCAGCAGGTCCACCAGTGGATAGGATTCCTTCTCGCGGTCTTCCGTGATCAGCGTGCCCAGAGAAATCGCGGCGGCCTCACGTACCATCGCGGTGCGATCTCCGGTCGCTTGTACCAGCGCGCCAATCGCACGGGTGTCGTTCAGGCGGGCGAGTGCCAGCGCCGCGGCTTCCCGCACGCGCGGGTCAAAGTCCGACATGCCGGTCAGAATCGTCGCGTACACAAGTTCGGGGTCACTGCCGTAGTGCTTGCTGATCGCATCGATGGAGTGCCTGCGCACGATCGCGCTGTCGTCTTGGCAAGCGTGCCCCAGGGCGGGCAGCACACGCGCGGGATCCGCGATCTTGCCTAGGGCAACCACGGAAGCCGCCCGAATGTCCACGTTCGGGTCGTCCACCCCTACCAGCGTTAGGTCGGGCACGGCAGCCGTGTCGCCGATATCGCCCATGGCGTTGATGGCGGCCACCTGCACACGCACGTCGGGATCACTGAGGAACCGGTCGCGCAGGGGTAGAATGCCGTCGTTCTGGGCGCCGTCAAAAGCAACGGCGTAAGCCATGATACTGGCGCGGCGCATACTGAAGCTGGCTTCCTTGCTCTCCAGTTGGGTGGCCAGCGTGCGCATCAGCCCGCGGTGGTCCTCATAATCGCGGAGCTTGTCGCCCAGGGTTGACAGACCCAGCACCGCGTTCAGACGGACGCTTTCTGGCTCGTCTTCGTCTTGGACCTTCTCAACCAGTGACGAAATCACGGAAGCATCGCCCGTGAAACCCAGCATCACGGCAGCGAGCGTGCGGCGTGAAACGGAGGAGTCGTCGTACAGGGCTGACAGCAGGGCCCGCTGGTACAGGCGCGCGCTTTCGCTGAGTTTGCGGCTCATTGCGCGCTCTTTGTCCGTGTCGGACTGGGAGATCGCCAACGACAGCGCCCGCAGGTCCTGATCAAACGCCTCAAGCGTGTCGTCGTCAATGTAATCGCGCTCGTCGTCGTATGCGCCTTCGGACGGCTGCGAACTACCGCACGCGCCTACTGACAAGGCCAGAACCACGAAAAGCGAAAAGAGCAGCTTGTGCATGTGAACCCCTGAATACGGACAGGGCGACGTAATGCAGGCGCCAACCCGGTCGGACAAACAGACTTGCTTGTTATGTATACGTCAATAGGCACGCAGGGTTTGCATAATTCCCTGTGGGTGACTCGCGGTTACGTTCGCGTCACGCCGACGGGCGACACAAAATTAAGTTTGCCACCGCGACGGATCGGCCTGCGGCAGACCTGGCGTTGTAAGTCACGCTGCCGCAATGCTTAACGAATTTCGTTCCGGGTCACGTCCGACAGCTGCACAAACACGCGCGCAGGATGGCACCAAGGTTGCACTATGCAACGCAAGGCCAACCTATCGAGCGTCGCAACAGCTGTTTCGTAACGCTTGAATTTGCAGGCACTTGTGGTGAAATGCCAAACCTGATGAAGCTGACAACCCGATGCAAAACCGGATGGCGCTTCTGCGTGGCCGCAGTGCTTATTGCGGCTGTCGCAGTCTGCACATGGGCGCAGGACGGCCCAACGGTTGAGGATGTCAGCAAAAAGCCGGTGCGCGACGGTCACGACCGCCCGACAACCTACCCCAAAATCAGGTTCGGCGCCAAGAAGACTGAGGCGCCCGCGGAGGACGTTGACGCCGCTGTTGACGCCGTCGAAAAGAAGCTCAAGACGCGCGTTTACCTGGTGGATGTCAGCGCCAGCATGGCCAAGAGCCTCACCATTGAAGGAACGCGCGAATCAACACGCCTCGAACAGATGGTAACGCAGATCAACAACTCTCTCGACGCGCTTGCCAACCGTCGCGACCCGAACCTGCGGTTCAACATCGTGACGTTCGGTTCGGTGCAGGATTTCGCGGGCGGCGGCGAGCTCCAGCCCGTGACCAAGGACAGCGTCAAACGCGCCAAGGAGTGGCTTGGGAAACTCGAAGCCAAAGGCGATTCGGACATCTACGCCCTGCTTCGCGAGTGCTTCGAGCAAGCCCCGGATTCCGCCACCATGCTGGTTGGCAGCCTGCCCACAAAACCCGCGGGCGTTGACGAAGCCGAATACAAGAAGCACAAGGACGCGGGCGAATTTCTGATTGCGCGGGTCAAAGCCTGGCGCGACGACGACGGCAAGACAACTACCCTCGATATCACCGGCGTCGGATTGTCCGACGACGAGAAGGCTTATTACAGGCGCTTGGCGGAAGCAGCAGGGGGAACGTACCTGGATGCTTGACGAAGGGATTTCAGGTCTTGGGTTTTGCGGAATTCAAAGTCCAAAATCGAAAATCCCCATTCGAAGCTCCCTCTGCCTGGTCAACGGAGGTCAGACGTGAACTACCAGATTGCTCACAACCGAAACGGAAAGCGCGGCACCATGCTCGTCGTGGTGCTTGGTCTGCTGGTGGCGCTGTTTGTCATCGGCACCTCCTTCAGCTTCATCACATTGTCCGAACGCAAGGCCGCCCAGAACTACCTGGACCGCCAGCGCGCACTGGACCTCGCACTTGACGGCGTCGAGTACTCCATCGCACGCCTGCGCGCTGAAGCCACCCGCAACCACTACGAGCCCATCGGCCCCGGCACGGCCGGGCTTGACCAGGCGGGTCTGGACTACGACCCCGACCTGTACACCAATCATCCGCTGGACGCCAAGGATCCGGCCGTAAGCTGGGCGCGCAGCCGTTCGATCACGACGAACTCGCAGACGCCTGACGGTAACTGGATCGACTTCAACGGTGACAACATCCGCGGCGCCAACGAGGCAGTGCACGGCACGGACCTGGCGGCATCTGCGCTGCCGGGAACGATTACCGGCTTCCATGGCGACGGCATCAACGTCAACCACACTCGCAACGAAAACGTGGCGCGCGTTGGCGACGGCAACTACGGACCCAGCGGCACCTACATGGAAATGGGCGACTACTTCCGCGTTCGCGCGGTGGACGCCGCGAGCCTGCTGAACCTCAACAATTACAAGGATGACCGCCTGGCGGACACGCTGCTGATTCTGGGTGACGCGATCGACGCCTGGCTGAACCGCGGACGCCCGACCGGCAAACAGAACCCCTTCCCCGCCGTCGTGGTGCAGGAATTCATGCGCTACGCCGAGCAAACCAGCTTCTTCTTCACCAGCAAAGAGCAACTCCGCCCGATCTGGAACGTCGTGGAAGACAGCGACCGCCTGTACGACATGGCGATGACCTTCATTACCCTGAACAGCTGGGTTGACTACAACTACCGCGACTACGCCGAGGCGAACTCCACCGTCAACGAAGACAAGAGCTTCAATCCCAAAGGGCTCACCGACCAGCAGATTTATCGCGGCGGTTACAGCAACGGTGATCAGGACGGGCGCGACGGCTGGCCTGACTGGCAACCCAGCCCATCATCCAGCGCCAAAGCGCCGATCAACATCAACACGGCCTCCAAGCCGGTGCTGATCTGCCTGTTCGCGAACCTGGAAGCGACGTCACGCCTGCTGTTCTTCCAGAAGCAGGGGCTCATCACGGAAAACGAAACACTGATCAAGGACAAGTTTAATCAGGACGTGCCGATTCAGACCTCCGGCACGACGGACCTTGGGCGCCAGAACAACCGCAACGATATCTCCGGAACCGGCATCGTTGGCGAGGCCAACTGGTACCCGAACGGCGAATTCAACCACGCGATTTTCCAGCTGGTGCCAATCGGTCCGATCACCACCTCGCTCGGCAAATCCGGCAAGACCAGCAGCCAGTCCGGCGATGACTACGCGACAGCTCTGGCCGAGGAAGTCATCCGCCTGCGTTCGCAGCACGCGTTCACAAGCTGGCAGGACTTCGACGCGCGCTTCTGCCGCGCCAGCCTGCTCGGTATCAACGACACCAACCGCGACAACGTACAGGTGCCCGACCTGATCGGCGCCATCCGCGGCAACCTGCAACGCAACCCGACACTGGTGGACGGGTCCTACCCCAAGGCCCTGCTGCCTGATCCGGCCAACTGCGCCCACGCGGCCAACCCGATCGTCAGCGGCGACTCCGCCATGACGCAGTCCGACTTCCGCGCCTGGTACTGGAAGAGCTGCGTCGACATGATTCGCGCCGCGTTGTGCCCCAGCAACCTGAGTTCGCGCTACAACGCGGACTACCCTCTGCACATGAACGTTGACCGCATGGACCTGACGGTGACATCCGCGCCGATCTGCTTCTCGAGCATGGGGGTCTATGAGGTTGTCAGCCAGGGTGAAATTCTGGCGCCGCGCAACGAAGGCGATGCCCGCAGCACTAGCTCAACCCCCAGCGGGCAATGGAACCTGATGGCGCGCCGCAAGGTGCGCACGGTTGTCCAGATCTACGAAGTCATGCGCCACACCAGCCAGCGCGACTTCGAATCGCCCCTTGACCCGTCCGTCATCAACCCCATGGCGACCTCCAGCGGCAACACGCGCGTGGTCTCACTGGCGTCGCACAACCGCAAGAACACCAAGTCCGGCCCATTCTCCATGGACGAAGAGACCAACGGGAGCTGGGAAAATGCTGACGCCACGGAAACCGACTGGCTTGGGCTGCTCGATGATGCCAAGGGCATCGGCTACGACGCCGCCATTCCAGGCCAGCCGAGTCCCAGCAAGGACCGAATCAAGGGGCACAACACGTACAGCGCGGGCTCCGGCGACTTCGGCTGGGTGAACATGAACCCGCGCGACGAAACCCCCTTCACCGAATTGCAGGGAAACACCCTGCCTCTCAATTTCCACGCCAGGTTCAATGAAAGCCTGATCGCCCGCACGGCCAGCCCGGGCTTCCCCAACGTCAAAATCGACGGCGTGAACTCCGAAAACACCACCCTGGACCAGCAATGGGGGCACCGCCCCTGGGAGACCGAATCCCTGTTCGAGGATTTCATCTCGACGGCCACGCCGCGACACGTCGGCAAGGCCCTGCTAAAGGGCGGCGCCAGCGAGTTCCAGAACGCCGACGAAGGCGACCACGCAACCAAGTACGCGACCCTGATGCCAGACGGCGCCCGCATGACAGGGCAGAACCTGCGCTCACGGTTCAAGGACAGTAACCTCAACATTACCTACGGACGCCGCGGTCTCGGGCGTGTGCCCCGCATCAAGATCCTGCGCTACCCGTGCGGCGCGCGCAGCTCGCAACGCCCCTTTGAGCCGATCCGCACGTCCAGCATGGCCGGCAACTCGGACGCCTCGGACGGCGTCATGGACGCCGACCAGCTTGGCTATCTGGATCCGGGCACGCCTACCTCACCGGGTGGGCAGGATGTCAACCTTATGCTGCAACGTTTGATCGGGCAGTCACCGCCCTACCGCGGAACGGATCAGCACAACACCGGCGCGGAATACACCCGCCAGCGTTACTCGAACATGCCCTATTACGAAGGTACGGTGGATTTCTGGATCAAGTGGGATCTTCCCGTCCAGGGAAGCGACGTCGCCAACCAGGTAGTGGCCCTGGGTGAAGTTGACCCCTCAAGCCACAATTTCTCCGGGCTGTTCGGATGCACCGCTTACGGGCGCTTCTACCAACCCGACGACTCCGCCATCAACGACCCGGCCGGCATCATGCGCAACGCGGACGCCGACTTCGAGGGCGTGCAGTTCTTCGTGTATAAAGAGCCGGGCGGCTGGCTGCGCTTCGTGCGCCTCTACTTCACGGAGGCCTTCGGGCTGGACGTTTCCACCGGCTCGACAGGCCCGACCTTGGGCACGGTGGTTCCATTCGGCACCGCCATGCGCCGGATTTACGACCAGGTCAACCCCCTTGGCGGCTACACCGGCACCAACGACATCGTGAATGACCGTGGGATCGCCAACAGCAACAAGGGCTTCCTGTATGCCCGCACGGATGCGTGGGTGGATCTCGCCAACGCGCAGTACGACTTGGGCACCGACAAGCGCATCGTGCTGCGCACACACGACTGGCACCGCTTTACACTCAGCTACAACAGCAATACGGACAAACCGTATCGCCTGTGGCTGGACGGGCGTCAACTTTCAAGCGCCGTGGCGTTCTTCCCCGACAACAACCCCGCCCTGCCGCTTGGCTACCGCAACGACGGCAGCCATGATCCTGCGCGGGACCAGCCCTTGCCCACGACCTACGCCGGCGAGCCGACATTCGAAGTGTACCGCGCCACCACCAAGATCATGGAAATCAATCCCGAGGACCGCCTGACGGTCGGCTGCATCTTCCGCCGCCAGATCGACCTAACACAAGCGGGCTGGTACGCCGACTACTTCAACAACGACCAGGACCAGGGCGACGTGGACAAGCCGCCTCGCCCCGTCTTCAAGTTCGACGCCAACTTCGTCGCCGTCGCCAACGCGACCATCGACGACTTCCGCGTCAGCAACCAGTTGCTGCCCGCCAACACGGAGATCGACGAGACGCAGTTCTCAGCCTTCAGCCGATACGAGCAGGCGGGCAGCGGGCGTGATCTGTACTTCGAACACGGCTTCCTGCCCGTGAACGGTGATGACGGGCTGCACGCCCTGCCCGTGCGCCTGGGGACCATTTCCTGGACCGAGCTGCGCCCGGACTGGGACCCGTACGCGCGAAAGGGCCTGACCCTTGCGACATCATCCGGCATCGAAATGGAATGGGCGGTAATTAACGATTACTCAATCCTGGAGCAGGGGCTCAAGAGCGGCGGCGGCAAGTACGATTTCAGCGCCGCCGAAGAAACCGGCAGGTCCGGCGTCCGCAACGGCGGCGGCGTCGGCACGGACGAATACTGGGCCAACGGTGGGCTGACGCTGAAGGGCACGAAGCTGCCCTCAGGCCAGGAAGTCGGCGTGTTCCTGTATCGCGCCCACTTCAGGATCGGTGACAACATCAAGGTAAATAACGTGACGCCGTACCTGCTGGATGTGACCGTGACAGTATTGACGCCGCCGCGCAAACTGTCGTTTGTGATTGAGTACTAGGCGGCTATAAGAAGTGAACAGACAAACCCGTGGGGTGGGCCATCGCCCACCCCACGTATCGCGTAAATAAAAGGTTGGGGCCAGGAGGACACACCCATGCCGATTCGCTATATGGCGGCTTTCATTCTGATGGTTTCCGCGGGCGCTTTGCTCGCGCAGGGATACTCGGGGTTTCCCGAGACCCGTATGCGCGAAGGCAGGCCGGACAACGAAAACGTGTTCGTGCCTGACGAAATGTATACGCAGAACCGCGTGGTGTTGCGCACCACGGAAATCATGACGTCTGGGCGCGGAATGCAGATCAGCGGCACGATCCTGACGGATTTTGACGCCGACACCGTGCCGGGGGGCGACACGAAAACACCGCGCGGACAGTTGTCGGACATCAACGTCACCATTGAGTTGTTCTACTACGACCTGGTCATGCAGCGCGACCTGACGACCAACAGGGCCAAAACACCCAAGATCGACCCGAAAGATGAAGGGCGTCCGGTGGCGGGGCAGACCGTCACGGTAAAGCCCAAGCAGTCGCTGGCGGGCTTCGGGATGGCCAACTTCCAGTTGCCTGTGATGAACAAACCCCTGGCGCCCGGGCTGTACCGTCTGATCGCGCGGGTGCGCTTCAAGTCCCAGAGCAACGACCTGCAGCAGGCGTTCAAGTACATGAGCGACTGGTACGGCGCCCGCGCGGATGTTGACCCGGAAACCCTCCTGCCGATCTTCGAGCCAGTTACGGGCAACTCCAAACTGCATGATGAAGTCTACCGCACACTGATGGACACCGTCGGGCAGGTAAAGGGCGAAAGCCTGATCTGGATCGGCGAAATCTGGAAGAACGGCGTGCTGGAGCTTGTCCCGCCGGAAAGCGGCACGGACCGCAAGCCCGCCAACTACGCAATCTGGAGCCATCATGCCGTGATCGCCGAGCAAGTGGCGGCCTACGAAGTGCAGCTGGACACTGTGGACGAAACCGTGGACGCGGCGCTTGCCCAGAAAATGAAGGTTGACGGCGCGACCCCGGAACTGATCGAGCGCTGGAAACGGGAAGCGGAACAGGAGAAGGCCCGCATTCGCCGTGACTACCCCGCGTTGATCGAGAAATCCGGCGGGCGCCTCATCAAAGAAGAAATGACCCTGCTCTCGACTTCCAAGACATCGATCATGACCGTAATGGACCAGGTGCTGAATTTCCACGAGTACCTGATCTATCGCTACTGGGTGCTTACGGACGGGCTGCTGCACTACAAGTACCACAGCGTGAACGTGCCGGGCTACAACGCCTGGGAAGCGGTCACGAAACAGGACGAGCGCCTGAGCACCACCCTGCGTCTAGCGGCGCTGGAAAAGCAGAAAGAAGCTCCCGGGGGACTCAAGGCCCGCTGGGATGAACGCACCGAGCGGTTCAAGTTCAACCCGCCCGAGGTCACCCAGGCCGCGTTCGAATTTCTCAAGACACGCGAGGAAACCGCGGAGTGGGACGCCGACAAGTTTGTCGAAAAGAAGAACGGCAAGGTTGCGCTGAAACTGGACGCCGCCAAGAAGCCCAACTGGATCGCCTACCGCGAGGATTTCATCGTGGACTTCCACAAGGAGTCCGAAAAGCTGCTTGAGACCGTCACCACCACCGGCGTGTACTCCACCCAGGTGTGGCCGGCGGTACTGTCCGCGGCCAGGGACGCCCGCGACGACACGATCCGCCTGACGTTCGCATGGGAGCACCTGATCCGCACCGACGAGCAATTGATGGCGCACACCTCCGAAGAAGTAATGGAAGAGTGGAAGCGGACGCCCACGCTTGAGGGCATTGACCTTGCCCCTTATTACACCAAGGGCACCGCGCAGCCCGGCACCGTCAAGATTCGCTTCGACGCGAACTGCGACACCGTACGCCGGACGATTGGGCTGGTTGACTTCTCGGTGGCTTACCGCCGGGCGATCGAGGCTGAAACCGACAAGAAGAACCTGCCGGGCAAGAGGCCACCCAGCGCACCCACCAGCGAGTAACCCAACGGGGCCGGCACTTTGCCGGCCCCTGTTTCTTTTTAGTGGCGGAAGTGCCTCATGCCCGTGAACACCATGGCGATGCCATGCGCGTTGCAGGCTTCGACCACAGCGTCGTCGCGAACGCTGCCACCGGGCTGAATCACGGCCTTGATGCCGGCCTTGGCGGCCTTCTCGATGCTGTCCGGAAACGGGAAGAACGCGTCACTGGCCAGCACGCTGCCCGAGGCCTTGTCGCCCGCGCGCAGCAGGGCGTGCTCGGTGGCATCCACGCGGCTGGTCTGCCCCGCGCCGTAGCCGATCAACGCCTTGTGGTTGGTGATGCAGATGGCGTTCGACTTGTAGTGCTTGCACAGCCCCCACGCGAACAGCAGTTCTTTCATCTGTCGATCGTCGGGAACCGTCGAAGTGACGACCTTGCACTCGCCGGGCTGGATGCGCCGGTCATCCACATGTTGCGCCAGCATCCCGCCGTTGACGCTGCGGTACTCGATCGATGCGCGCGAGGTATGGGCCGGCGTGGCGCGCACAAGGCGGATCGACTTGCGCCACTTTTTCTTGCTCTTCTCAACCAGCGCCTCCACGGCGTCGTCATCGAAAACCGGCGCGACCACGGCCTCGATGAACTTTTCGCCGGCCAGAAACTGCTCGGCCGTCGCCAGATCAAAACCGCGGTTCAGCCCGACAATGCCGCCGAACGCGCTCAGCGGGTCGCAATCGTAAGCGCGCGCGAACGCCTCGGCGATGCTGCTCCCGACGGCGGCGCCGCACGGGTTGGTGTGCTTGATAACAATGGCGTAAGGCTCATCGCTGATCTCGCCGGCGGCGCGCATGGCGGAATCCAGGTCAAGCAGGTTGTTGTAGGACAGCTCTTTGCCGCTGAGTTGCTCCAGTCCCCCAAGGCCCCCCGGGTGCCGCCCAGTCGCGTAAAACGAGGCTTCCTGGTGCGGGTTTTCGCCGTAACGCAGCTTGACGCCGGACTTCAGCGCGAGCAGCGCCCGCGGCGCGAGATCATCCAGCCCATCCTCAAGGTGCGCCAGATACTCGGCAATCGCGTGGTCATACCAGGCCGTCATGCGAAAGGCCTTGCGGGCAAGGCCGCGCCGGGTAGCGAGGCTGAGCTTGCCGTCGTGCCGATCGAGCTCGCCCCGGAGTCGTTCGTAGTCCGCGGGGTCGGTGACGACGGCGACGGCGTCCTGGTTCTTGGCAGCACTGCGCACCATGCTGGGCCCGCCGATGTCGATATTTTCGATGGCGTTTTCGCGGCTGACGTCAGGGCGCGCGACGGTGGCTTCAAACGGGTACAGGTTCACAATCACAATATCGATCGGCTCGATGCCGTGCTCGGCGGCCGTTGCCATGTGCTCGGGCAGGTCGCGTCGTGCCAGCAGCCCGCCGTGTACTTTCGGGTGCAGCGTCTTCACGCGCCCGTCCAGCATTTCGGGAAAACCCGTGTGCTCGCTGATGTCTTTGACTGCAAGGCCGGCGTCGCGCAGGGCTTTCGCGGTTCCGCCCGTCGAGATCAACTCGACGCCCCACTGCGACAACGCCTTGCAGAAATCAACGATGCCCGTCTTGTCCGAAACGGAAACCAGCGCTCGCTTTACCGCTACCAGGTCCATTACTTGCTCCCTATCCCGATCAGGTGCGGCTTGTAGCACGTGGCGCGGGTTCGTGCAGATGTGGATAAGCTTTAGTTGGCATCGAACCAAACCAGAAACGCCGCCTCCAGTGTCGCGCTGTCGGCTTCCCAACCCTGTTTCAGCGCGTTCTCGGCGTCGTCTTCCACTTTCCAGGCGGCGCAGAAAGTTGGCAGCGCGCCCGCGCGCTCCTGCACCAGGTAGCGCACAAAGTAATGAACCAATATGACCTGCTGCTCGTCCGGGTCACGGGACACCACGGCCTTTGGCAACGACGGCGCGCGCCCATCACTGATCAGCATCCGCAGGGTCCGTTTCCAGCGCCCGGATTCGGACGGCCCGCTCGCGTCACCCGAAAACGGCGCGGTCGTGACGCGCCCCAGCAGGCGGCGCGTCATGTTGCTCGCAAAGCCGATCTCGAACCAGGGATGCCGCGATTCCCCGCAGCGCCGCCGGATTTCGAACACCGTGACCGCGTACACGGCCCGCTCCAACCCCAGCTTGTCGTCCTTGGGGTCGAGCACCACCTCGACCTCGTTCGCGCCCACTACCCACTTGCTTTGCGAAAGCCCCGGTACGCCGGGGTGCCGCGTGGCGCAGTAATCCTGGTGCTCGGCCTCGTTGCCCGCGACCACCACGCGCAGGGTGTCAACCTCGCCGCCAAGCAACCCGGCCGTCAGTTTGCTCGCGCCCCAGGCGAAGCGCCCGAATTCGGAGTGATTGTCGCCGCTGCCGATAATGGTGATCTTGCCAAACGCCGTGCCCTTGGCGGGCGCGGATTTGAAGGCGCCGCTCGTCCAGCCCGGCAGATCACTCACGGACTCGGGATCGGGCGTGGATGTCAGCGCGTCAGAAGTTTCGTCGCGCTCGCGCGCTTCGCGCGGGCTGATCCACTCATCCAGTTCATCCTTGACCCAGCCCGCCCCGGCCAGCGCCTTTTCATTCAGTGGGTCATAGCGCACGGCCGTCTCGTAGCTCACGCGCGCATAGGCGGGCAACTCGAGCTTCGCCGCGTACTCGCCAAGTTTGACGTACTCGGCGGCCGCCTCGCCGTACATCTTGTCGCGCTCGTCGGCGAACGCATCAATCGCGCCGGGCTTGAGCGGCGTCGCGTCCTCGCGCGGAGGCGCGCGCTTTTCGTCCAGCACCCAAGTTTCGACGCCGTCCGCCTTCTTGCGTTTGTAGCCCAACTCCTTCATGGCCTTCTCATGCTCCGGCACGAGTTGCAGGGCACAGTCAATCTGCTCGCGACCGGCGACGTTCAATCCCTGTTTGAAGCACCAGCGCGCCAGCCCCACGTGAGCATCCGCGACGCCCCGGTTCACCTTGCCGGATTGCTCAATGAATTTCGCCTCGGAGGCATCCGGAGCGTCTTGCGCGAGGATCGGCGCAACCAGCAGCAACACGATGATCGTGGCCAGGCGGGTCATTTGACTCTGCCGCTCTTGCGGGGCTTCTTCTTGCCAGGGGTCTTCACGCGAATACCGTCTTTGCCCGCGCTCTTATGCCTGCCGGACGAATGCTTCATGGTCGGGCGCTTGACGGCTTTCTTCCTTTCCGTCGCTTCTTCGATTGCTTCTTCGACATCCTCGACGCTGTCGGCGCTGACCACCCGGTTGCGCCCGCGATCCTTCGCGACGTACAACGCCGCATCAGCGCACATCACGAGATCATGGGCGTTGTCGGCGTGACGGGGGAAGCTGCCGACGCCGAAGCTCGCCTTTACGCCGATCTTTTCGCCCTTTGGCCCGGTGACAACAACTTTGCGTTCAACACCGACACGCAGGCGCTCGGCCAGTTCCAGCGCGTGCTCGTGCTCGGTCTGCGGAAGCAGCAGCGCGAATTCCTCACCGCCGTACCTCGCGGGCAGGTCCGTCACGCGCACCAGCGCGGACAGCAACAGCGCGGTCTGCTTCAGCACCATGTCGCCTGTCTGGTGCCCGTAGGTGTCGTTGAATTTCTTGAAGTGGTCGATGTCCAGCAGGATCAGGCTGACCGGATTGTTGTAGCGGCTGGCACGCTCGATTTCGTTGCGCAGGGCCTCCTGAAAGTGCCCGTGGTTGTACAGGCGCGTCAGGCTGTCGCGCTGCGCGCGGTCCAGCACGTTCTGGAAAATCATGCCGTTGTTGATGGCCAGCGCGGCCTGGTTGGCAAACATTTCCAGCATGGTCAGGCGTTCGGGGCCGATGGCGCGTTTGCGGCTGGTGGAATCAACAACGATTACGCCAATGGCCTCACGGTCCGCCAGCAGGGGCGCGGCGGCGAACTTCTTCAGGGGAAAGTGCTTCGCAATTTCAGGGTGAACGCGCAGACTGGTACCTTCGGTCAGGTCGCTATTCGTGACGGTCTCACCCGTCCGGACGGCGTTGACAAGAATGCTGGTTTCGTCGCTCAGGGGCACACGGACATTGCGGACGACCTCGGACAACTCGCCCCAGCGCCGCGCCAGCACGGGCTGGGTATTTTCCAGCGCCTTCTTGAGCGGTGTCTCGCTGCTGGTGAGCCCGCGCCAGATACCCCAGGCGTCCCGCAGGCCGATGCTGTCTACCGCCACCTGGCCCACAAGGTTTTCGCGATCCTGGTCAACCGTAAAGATCAGGGCGTGATCGTAGCCGCCGCCCTCATCGCTGGTGAGCGCGCTGGCGATAATGAACAGAGCTTTGTCCAGATCCATGGTCTTGCGCAGCGCGTTACTGACCTGTTGCAGGGCAAGCAGGTCCTCGTTCTGGTGCGCCATGCGCTCTTTCAGCTGCGCGCGCTCGGTAACGTCAAGCCCGATGACGCTCACGCCCGCAAGCTTGGCATCGTCATCAAGAATCGGGTCGATCACGAAATCGAAATAGAAAAACTCCCCGCTGTCCGGATCCTGGAACTTCACCTCTTTGACTTCGCTGGGGACACCGAGGGCGATGGTACGCTGAAAGACATGATCCGCGTTGACGTCCGCGATCATCGGCAGGGCGTCATCGTAGACACGCCCAAGCACTTCGACATGCGGCTTGCGAAACAGGCGCTCGGCGGCGCGGTTGTAGCGCACAACACGCATGTTGGTATCCAGCACGGCCGACACGATCGAAACCTGGTCAAAGATGCGCTTGGGCGGCGGGCCGCCCATGTCGACGGTACGAGTGCGGCGCTCCAGCAAACGCTGAAGCGCCGTTTCCCGTGGACGAGTTGTAGTGTCGTCTTCGCTCATTGCCCGGTGACTTTGGCCTTCCCCTTATCCATGAACTCGGCGAATTCCTCCGCCGTGAGCGAGTTGATGAACTGGGGCGGCACGAACTTCTCAACCATGGTCCCGTCGGGCTTCAGGATAACATACATGGGCACGCCTTTGCCGCCTTTGCCGTACTTGTTGTAGTAGTCCTTGGCTTTCTGGTCCTTCGTATCGGTCCACTGCTGAACCAGCACGTAGTCGCTGGCCAGACGTGAAGCCACGGGCGGCTTGGGGAAGATGTTCGTTTCAACCCAGCGGCAGTTGCTGCAGATCACGCCGGTGAAATCCACGAACACGGGCTTGTTTGTCTTCTTGGCCTCAGCCAGCGCCTCGTCGAGGTCCTGATGCCAGTGCAGGCTGTGGACATCGACACCACCGCCACCGTTTGAGCCACCCGAGTGGCTTACGACTTCACGCGGGGGCAGGAAACCGTCGAGCAGACCCATTGGGGCGCCGCGAACCATGCCCGGCAACAGGTAGACGGCGAAGCCCAGGAACCCGAGCGCGAACAGCAGGCGAACCACGCCGATCTGTTTCACGTCCTCGTGATCGTGCGGCATGCGGAAGACACCGAGCAGGTACAGCCCGGCGCCTACGGAGCACGCGATCCAGAACGCATCCACCAGTTCGCGCGAGAAGATCACCGGCACCGGTGTGCTGGTGAAGGCAATCTCCGCCCATGAGAAGTAGCGGATTGCGACGGCGATCTCGATGAACGCGAACACGACTTTCAGCGCGTTCATCCAGCCGCCGGATTTCGGCAACTTCTTCAACAGGCTCGGGAACAGCCCCATGATGAAGATTGGGAGCGCCATACCACTGGCGAAGAACAGCATCGCGAAAGTCGGCGTCCAGAAGCTGCCCTGAGCAGCCTCGGCCAGGAAGGTCGCGGCGATCGGCCCACTGCACGAGAAGCTGATCACCGCGAAGCTGCCGCCGCTGAGCAGAGCGGTAGCGTAGCCGTTGCCGGCCTGCTGCGTCTTCATCTGCTTCTTGCTGATCCAGCCTGTGATAAAGGCCGGCGCACGCAGCTCAAACATGCCGAAGAAGCTGAGTGCGAATACGAGGAACAGCACACCGATCGCAACGTTTACCCAAGGGTTCGTCGCGATGATCTGCGCACCCTGGTCACCCAGCGCGAGCGAGGTGATCAACCCGAACAGAGTGAACGACGCAACGATACAGGTGCAGTAGATAAACGCGGTGATGAACGGCGAGCGTTTGTGTTCGGCCTGCTTCACGAAGAAGCTGACCGTCAGCGGCAGGACCGGCAGCACGCACGGCGTCAGTAGCGTGACCATGCCGCCGAAGAACGCGATGATGAGAATCCAGAGGAAGCTATCCTTCTCTTCTTCTGTTTCTTCAGTCGTTGTCGTCGTCTTGTCAGGCCCAACGGTTCCAGACGCGCCATTGCTCTTGCCGCCGTCGGTCTTTGGCGGAACGACAGCGGACGCGGCGCCGGACTCGTCGACTTTGACGGACGCTACCCAGCCAAAGGGTGTCTGGTTCAGGTCTTCAAACCAGATGCAGCCTTGGCTGTCGCAGTACTGCCCGGCCAGCGTGCCTGCAATGCGGTAGTCGCCCTGTTTCTCAGGCACCTTGAAGCGGCGAACGACGGTGAACTCGCCATAGAACTTCCACTCATCGTGGTCGAAGTAGTTGGCGGGATCATTCGCGGGCAAAACCTTGTGTTTTGGGAACTCCCACTCGCCGGCGGGGACAAGTCCCCCATCTTCAACGAGGTTGAGGATGAACAGGGACATGTCCAGCGCCTTGGAGTGCGGGCTGTCCGGGTGGTACAGGTAGAACGGGCCGCTGTCGCGCGACTTCATCTTGAAGCGAAGCTCAAGGGTGACTTCGCCGCCCGGTTGAATCGCGGACGCACTGAACACAGCTGTGAAGTCAAAGGCCTCGTTCGTGTCGGGCGACTGGGCGGGCGGCAACCCTTCAGGCCAACCCTCAACAGCTTTCGGAGTTCCCTTCGGCTCGACGACCACCGGTGTTGACTCTTCGACTGATTCGCCCTTGAGGAAGGCGATGAACTGATTGGGGTCTTTCAGTGTCGCGCCAATGCGGCGCTGGACTTCGCCGTCCGCGTCCAACACGACGTAATGCGGCACGCCGCCGCCGCCTTCGGGACGGTATTTTTTCCAGACCGCATTGGCCTTCTCGTCACCGATGTCGGTGACAACACTGGCGATCACGAACTCTTCCATCAACGCTTCGACTTCGGGGAGCGTGAAGACCTCACGCTCCATTTTTCGGCAGGGCCCTCAGTAGCGCCCGTTGAAGTCAGCCAGCAGCAGCTTGTTTTCCGCCCGCGCCCTTTCGAGCGCGTAGTCAAAGTCGAGATAAAAGCCGTGCGTGTCTTTGGCGTCGCGCTTGCCTTCTTCGCTTGCCGCCGCGACCGTCAACGTTGCACTTACGCTGCCCGCGCGGTCGTAGCAGGCGTCTTCATCACAAACCTGCGCGTTCCAGTCCGCCTTGAGGGTCAGCTCACCCGTGGCGTCCCGGGGCACCGAGAATACGAACTCGATCGTAACCTCGTCCGGGTACTCCCACTCGACCCAGCCGGGCTCAATCTCGTGCTTCTTCGCCTCAGGCCAGCGGGCTTCCTTGAGCGTCAGGCCGGAAAGCTCGGTCCAGTCGAAGTTCGGCGCCATACCATAGCCGGGGGTGTCCTTGTGGTAGGCGTGGTAGCCCTTGGTGAAGGTGAAGGTCCATTTCAGCGTGGCCTCGCCCCCCGGTTGTGCTGGGGCGGTGAAGGTCGCAGCGGCTTTGGCTTCGGGCAACTGGACTTTGGGTTCGGCTGCGGCTTCGCCGGCTGCGACTTCGATCGTGGCCGTGAAGTCGCCCTCGCTCATGAAGCAGCCTTCGGCGTCACAGAACTGGGTTTCGTGGCTGCCGGTGACCTTCAGCCTGCCCTTGGCGTCCTGCGGTACCTTGAAGGTGTAGGCGATATCGAAGATGGGGCCGAGCTCCCATTCTTCGCCGTACTCGTCCTTGTTCTTGTGGGGTTCGGGCCAGGTTTCCCCAACCAACTCCAGCCCTGCCAGCGTCTGCCATGTCACTTTGACCGGCAGGCTGTAGCCGGGGTTGTCCTTGTGGTAGGCGTGATAGCCTTCCGGTACAACGAAATGCAGTTTGAAGGTGTATTCCTTGCCGGGGACGGCAGTGCCTTCGACAACAGGCTCAACCTCGACGGTCGAGTCAGGTTGGGCAAACAGTACCGGCGCCGCAAGCAGCAAAAGCAGACAAGCCATTACGCGCATGTTGACCTTCCTTATGATTCGCCCGGTCGCACCGTGGGCGCGCGTTGCGTACATAATACGTGAGTGCGGGGCGAATTGGGCATGATTTTCTCCCGTCGTCCGTTTGCATCACGGTTGAGCCATTCTATCGTTCGTTGCCGTAACAGCCGCCCCGGCGGCTTTATTCGCTTCAATAGCGGGACTACATGCGATACCTGCTGGTGCTGATCGACGGGCTTGCTGACACCCCCCTGCCGGAGCTGGGCGGTAAGACCCCCCTTGAAGCGGCCAATGCCCCGTCGCTGGACAAGTTCGCCACTCACGGGCGTCTCGGCACCATCCGGACGATTCCGCGTGGCGAAGCCCCCGAAACCCTGGCGTCACTGTTCACGCTGCTGGGCTACCCGCCAGGGCCATACCTGACGGGGCGCGGCTATTACGAAGCCCTGTCGGCAGGGCTGATGCTGGGTGAAGAGGAGTGGTGCTTCCGCCTGCAGTTTGTGACCGAGGTTGACGGAAAAGTCGTCGACCCCCGTGCCGGCGGCATCAGCGAAGAAGAAGGGCGCGAGTTGCTGAAGGCCCTGGAATCGCACTTCAAGCAGACCAAGATTCGATTCGTGCAGGGACGCGCGCACAACCATCTGCTGATCATCGACGGGACGGACTTCAACGGGCTGACCACCGTCAGCCCGTTCAACATTCTTGACCTTCCCAAGGGCGAGCACCTGCCCGAAGGCCCCGGACACGAAGTGCTGCTGAAGGTCATGAACGAGGCGCCGGCCGTGCTCAAGAAGCACGAAGTCAATCGCGTTCGTATCGACCTGGGGCAGAACCCGGCCAACGCGGTCTGGATCTGGGGTGGCGGCGCAGCTGTGGACGTGCCGGGCTTCCAGAAGACCTTCGGCATCGACGCGGCCATGGTCAGCTACAGCGACCTGTTTCGCGGTGTCGCGGTAGCCACCGGCATCCGCGTGATCAACCCCGGCGAGTCACCGTTCGTGCGGGACCCGAGCAGCAGGATGCAGAAGATCAATCCTGATGAGCAGGCCGTCAAAGCCGGTGAAACGGACGAGATCATAAAGATTCGCGAATCGGCCGAAACGGCCCTGGAGGGCAACCAGCTAGTGATCGCGAACCTGAGCGCGCCGGATGAACACAGCCACCAGGGGGACGGCAAGGGCAAGGTGCGCAGCATTGAGCTGTTGGACAAGCACTTCTTCAAGCCGCTGGCCAGGAAGCTGGATGAACTGAAAGACGTACGCCTCACGGTCGTACCCACGCTGATGTCGCGTGTTGAAACCCGCCAGCATGACGACCGTCCGGTGCCTTTCATGATGTGGGGCGAGGGCGTGGAAAGCCGCTGGAACCTCACGTTGACCGAAAGCAACGCCGAGGAAACCGGCATAAAAATCGATGACGGCACACGCCTGATCGACTACATCATCAACGGGCTATAGCAGGTGTCAGGGATCTGGCTGCAGGGCTTCGGTTTGGCCCGGCTTGTTTGCGGTCAACAGCCTTGTTCCCACGACCAAACTGAGATACGACCGACGTGACGGCCCAGTAGTTCTGAAACCTCGACTGAAGTCCAAACGCATGCGTTTGGCCAAGTCGACATTGCGAAGCAATCCTGTAACCTGACCCCTGACCTATGGCTGACGAATACTCCGTTCTGTTTGACGCCGAGACCGTGCAGAAGCGCGTGTCTGAGCTGGCCGCGCGGATATCGGCGGACTACGCGGGGCACCGTCTGCTGTGTCTCGTGGTGTTGCGGGGCGGCTTCTTTTTCGGCGCCGACCTTGTGCGGCAGATTCAGGGCGTCGAGATCGAACTCGACTTCGTGAAAATGCAGAGCTACGTCGGGCGCCAGACCAGCGGGCGCATCAAGGCGGCCGGGCCGCTGCCGCGCGTCTCCGGCTACGATGTGCTGGTGATCGAGGACCTGGTGGATACCGGGCTCACGCTGGCCGAACTGCACGAGGCACTGCTTGCCCAGGGGCCGCAATCGCTGCGCTACGCGATCGTGGTGGACAAGAAGGCGCACCGAAAGATCGAGTTCGAGTGCGAGTACGTCGCCTTCGACGTGAAGGCCGATGACTTCCTCGTCGGCTACGGCATGGACGACAACAATAAGGGACGCACGCTGCCCTACATTGGCAAGGTCATCGGGCGCCCGTAAGACATACCAACGCAACCAGGACGGCGCCCTGCGCCGTCCTGGTTGCATTGGTGCCACATTTCCGGCACCCCGCTGCCAGCAATTTTGCACGTAAGTCCTTTCAAAATAATGATTTAGATGGAACCAGCGGGGCGCTTTCGGTGTCTATTAATCAGCAGGGCCGAAAAACTTTTCCTACCGGAGACATGCCATGAAACCTCTTTTCGCAGCACTGGCCGGATTCGCTCTCATCGGAGCCATCGGCGCAACCCAGGTCCACGCCCAGCGCGGACACACCAGCACCCGAAGCGAGAACTTCCGCAAGCCGGTGCAGACTCCAAAATCCGGCGGGCACTACATCACGGTTCAGAAGAAGGTGTGGGTGCCGGGGCACTACATCACGGAACACAAGGACGTCTGGGTTCCCGGCCATTACGACGTTGTGCGGGAACGGCGGGTGGATGCCTGCGGAGTCGTCTTCTACGTAAGCGTCAAGAAGTTTCATCCCGGACACTACGAGTGCCGTGAAGTCAGGACCTTTGTGCCCGGCTGCTACAAGATCACGGAAGAACGCGTCTGGGTTGAAGACCGGTGCGACCCCTGTGACGAGCACGGACACGGCGGCGGACACGGCAAAGCAACCGGCAGCGCGGGGCACGGCCAGAAGGGCAAGAAACGCAACCGCCGACACCGCTAACCGAGACCCGGCGGCCGATGATGCCCGACTCCCCCAGGGTATCCCGCCGGACGACGCAGCCCCGCTCGATCATGAGCGGGGCTGTTCTTTCGCCACCCATCGACGCCTCGCGCCACCTTGGCAGAATGCGGCCATGAGCTGGGACTTCCGCAAACCTGGCACGCGAATCTGTGTCTGTTACGACGTCACCAACCAGCAGGCACTGGATCTCTGGCGTGAATCCGACAACCCCACCGTCGGGCGCCTGACCCAGCTTTTCGACTGCGGTAAGAGTTGCGCCATGTGCATACCTTACTTCGAGACATTGCTGCGCGAGTTCAAGCGCGGCGAATGGCCCGCCGGAGAAACAGGAACGCAGGACACAAGCTGGTTCGGAGCAAAGCATGCCTAAACGCTACTGGCTGATGAAAGTCGAGCCCGAAAGCTACAGCATCGACGATTTCGAGCGCGACGGGCAGACCTGCTGGGAGGGCGTGCGCAATTACCAGGCCCGCAACACCCTGCGCGACGATGTGCGGCCCGGTGACGGTGTGCTGTTCTACCAATCCAATGCCGCCCCGGCCGGCGTTGCCGGCGTGGCGGAAGTCAGCAAGGGCGGCTACCCCGATCATTTTTCGTGGGACAGCAAGCACGACTACTTTGATCCGAAAAGCAGCCCTGATAACCCCACTTGGTACATGGTGGACATTCGATTTGTGGAGCGCTTCCCGGCTGTTGTGTCGCTGGCAGAGCTGAAATCGGCGCCCGGGCTGGAAGACATGATGGTCACGAAGCGCGGTATGCGTCTGTCGATCCAACCGGTAAAGCCGGAGGAATTCGCGATCGTCCGCAAGCTGGGGCGCGCAAAGACGGGCCCCGCCGAAGTGGCCAAGCGGAAACCGGCAGTTGGGAAAGCCAAGCAGCGCAAGCCCGGGGCAAAGAAGCCCGCGCGTAAACGGAAGTAGATGCGATTCCTGAACCGCAAGTGGGTCGAAGGCGGATACGACGGGTTCACAACGGACCTGTATTGGGGTGTGTACCTGCGCCACTTTGAGGACATCGCCGCCGACCTGCCGAAGATGGCGCGCGCGCTGGGCTCCCTGAGCCTGGGCAAAGGGCTTACGGGCAGCCAGGTCACCGCGACCAGCCTCGACCGCGACGCCCGCTCATTCCGCCTTGTGCTCAAGGTGCAGACCATCGAGGGCGACGCCTACCTAGAGATCGCTTACCGGGGCGTCGATCCGGACGCGGTGGATGAACACATGTTCGACGCCGTTGATTTCATTCTGACCGACGAGCTGGACATCGCCCCGGGCGACTGCTTCGAGCACCGGGTGCTTCTCAGTCCCGAAGGCGAGTTCGCGATCCAGTTCAACGACATGGACATCAAGCTGGCCCGCCCCGGCGAAGACGAGTAGCGCCCCTACGCCACGCGATGCAGCGGCTCTTTACCTGTCAAGACAGCGATCACAGCCTCGGCGCACATGCGTCCCATTTTGTCGCGCGTTTCAACCGTGGCGCTGCCGATGTGCGGCAACAGCACGACGTTGTCCAGCTCGGCCAGCCCCGGCGCCAGCGCGGGCTCGTGCTCGTACACGTCGAAGCCGGCACCGGCGATACGCCTTTCGCGCAAGGCCGCAACCAGCGCGGTTTCGTCCACGACAGGCCCGCGCGCGGTGTTGACGAGGATCGCGGTCGGCTTCATGCGCGCCAGCATGGGCGCGTCGAGCAGATGTCTGGTGGTTTCGGTGAGCGGACAGTGCAGGCTTACGAAATCGGACCGTTCCAGCAACTCTCCCAGCTCCACGTACTTCGCGCCCAGGTCGTTCTCCCAGTCCACGTGATCAACCCGCGAGTGGTACAGAATTTCACAGTCGAAACCATGCTTCATTGTCAGCGCAACACGCTTGCCGATCCGTCCCGCCCCAATGATGCCGACTGTTTTTCCGTACACTCCGTGCCCCCGGTGCAGCAGCGGCGCCCAGCCCGTGAACAACCCTTGACGCGTCAACCGGTCCCCCTCACCGAAGCGCCGCGCGCACGCCAGCATCAGACCCACAGCAACCTCGGCCGTCGCTTCCGTCAACACGCCCGGCGTGTTGCAGACGGCGATGTTGCGGTTCTTGGCCGCGGTCAAATCAATGTTGTTGTACCCCACCGCGTACGTCGCGATCACCTTCAGGCTCGGCCCCAGGTCTTCAATCAGCGTCGCGCTGATGTCGTCGGCCAGGGTGCAGATCAGCGCGTCGCAACCGGCGGCTGATTCAACCAGCTCGCCCCGGTTGAGGTTGCGATCAAGCGGGTTCAGCTCAATCCGAACGCCCGGAAGGTTCTCCGCGAGCATCGACGTGGTTAGCTCCGGGACCGCGCGGGTAACGTAGACAAACGGCGCTGGTTCACCCGGCGACACGGGCTGCGGCTGCGGTTCGTGCTGGGCGCCGGGCGCCTGGTTCATCATCACCAGCCCTAACTATCCGGAGGCATCAGGGTAATCCACCAAACTCGACAATCGCCTTGCGTACAACCGCCGCGACTTCACCCGGCGTGGCTGGCACGCGCACAGCCGCGAACTGCGGGTCGTTGGCCGGCACCCGCGGCGGCGCGTCCTTGCCATGCAAAAACACCACCGGAATCGCCAGCGCAAAGTGGGACACGAATTCGCGCACGTCCTTCACTGCGCCGGGGTCCTTGGTGATGTCACAGACCAGCAAGTGAAAGCGCTCGCGGTCAATGCGCGAAAACGCGCGGGCCAGATCTGCCTCGAAGTCCAGCTCGAAACCCGCCTGCTTCATGGCCTGGCGCATCAGGCGATGACGCTCGTCATCGATGCATGCCAGCACCCGCGCGACATCCTGCACCACCGCCAGGCGCCCGCTGCTGGTGTTCATCGGTTTACGGTTCAGCACATTGTCGATGGTGGCCAGCAGGTCGCGCGCGCGGAACGGCTTGGTTATGAACGCGTCCGCGCCCGAAAGATACGCCTCGAACTCGTCCTCAAGGCTTGTGCGAGACGTCAGGTACACCAGCGGTATATCCGCCGTGGCCGGGTCCGAACGGATGGTCTTTGCCAGCTCATAGCCATCGCCGCTGGTGCGCAGGTCCGACACGATGACGTCAATCGGCTTGTCCACCAGCAGGTCCATCACGCCGGCGCCGCTTCGTCGCACCTCAACGGCATAGCCGTTTCGCGCAAGCAGCGCCTGCACGATTTCCGTTACGGCAACGTTCTCGTCGATCAGCAGGACCGTGGGTCGCATGGCTTGAACCTATATGGCGCCCGCATGAAAGAAAAGCACCCCGCGTTGGCGGGGTGCTTTTTCGCTTCTATTCGCGCTACTCATCCGCTTCGGGTTCCGGTGCGCCAGCGCTGTCGGCTGCACTGCCGGCCGCCATGCCATTGGTGGTCCGGATGATCTTCATTCCCGGCCACACAATGTCGTCGGCACCCGTGCCAACCGCGAAAGGCTCAGAGCGGTTCGGGTCAGGCGTTTCCGGTGCATATTGAAGATTGGCGATGTCGCCATTCTGGTTCGGGCCCTTGAGGTACAGACTGTAAGCCATGCTTCCCCATGCGGCCGCGAGCGGAACTTCGTCCCGTGCGCTGCCCATGCCAAGGGCCGGTGGGGTTGCCATCAGCAGCATTACCAGCAGGAACGTAAGGCCGGTAAGCACTTTCCAGGCAATGCCTTCATTCGGCACGATCTCGACGTACTTGACCTGCTCCTGGATCTGGACGGGGCCGGGCATGCCCATGGGCGGGCCCGCCATGCGCGGTTCATCGGCATAGCCGTATTCGCCGCCGCCAACGTCATCCAGTTCACCGACGTCGTCAAGTTCGTCGAGGTCGTCCAGTCCGCCCGTATCCACGGGCTCGGTCTGCAGGCCCACGTCGTCGTCCGACAGGTCAAGCCCGCCGTCGATCTTCTGGGTGGCATCCGCGTCGTCGTCGCCGAAATCAAGTCCGCCGAGTTCGTCCGTTTCGTCGAACACCAGCTCTTCGGTCAGCGTCGCGTCCTGGTCTTCGCCAATGTCGGACAACTCGACCGTCGGGACGCTGGTAGCGCCCGTGTCTTCGAAGTCCTGATCGCTGGACAGACTGCCGAGATCAAGCAGCGTCTCGTCGGTTTCCTCCTCGATGATTTCGAGGGATTCGCCGCCGAGCTGGGTTTCGCCCAGGTCGATCTCGCCCATGTCGCCGCCGGGTGAATGGCGGTTGCGGGCCAGGGATTGAATGTCCTCAGAGCGGAATTTCATGCGGTCATCATCACGGAACGCGCGAATCTGACCTTCCGAGACGAGCCGCTTCAGCTCGTCCTCGTCCATGTCCAACTCATTGAGGACGTCATCGAATGACTTGTAGTTCGGCATTTCTATGGCTCCGGAACTGATCCGGCTGGGGGTCCTACGCGACACTGCCGGCGTAAATAACGCCGGAAACACCAGTGCTGTTTAGCTGAAAGCGCATTGTAAAGCACGGGGTATTTCCGGCGCAAGTCCCGAAAACACCCCGTGATAGTAATGTGACAGCACGCTTATGGCCCGTACAGACACCTACTTCTTCTTCGCCTTTTCCAGCGCTTCCTTGATATTCAACGGTTTCCAGTTCTTGCCCTTGGCATCTTCGCCGCTGTGGTCCGGAATCTGGAAGTCGTACTCAAGCAGGCGCGCCGCAACAAAGTACAGTTCCGCCTTGGCTGTGCTGCTGGGGCGTACCTCGTAAACCGCCATCTGCGTGGCCAGCTTACCCTCTTCGTAGGGGTTTTCCACTTCCTTGATGATCACCATAAATTCCGTGTCGCCCCCGACTGTCAGCGCCGTGGCCGACCACTTCGGGCCCTTGTCCGTGCCGGAACTCTGGGCCTCGACCGCCTGGGCCTCGCCGGCAAACGTGTTGTAGGCGTACAAGCCGCCAATCACCGTAAGCATCAGGGCAACGCACGAAAGCAGCGCAATCGTGACTGCCGGCAGAATCGTCTTCTTGTCCATGTGAGTATCTCCCGTTGGGATGGGCTCCCGACCTTGCGAGGGGAATCAAGCGGGGGTCCAGACAGTCTAGAATTCCCTCAGCCCCTCACCAATAGGACGCCGGTCGTTCTCGTTCCTTACATGCCAAAAAACTGGCTGGCAACACGAACGCACCGGTGAACCCTCCGCGCACGCACAAAAGCCCCACGTGACCAACATCGCTCAGTCGCGCGCAGTGTGGCCGGTAAACGACCTTCCAGCAGCTCAGATCAGCTTGTCCGCGCCGTGCTTGAGGCACCAGTCGGCCACTTCTACACCCAGTTTCTCGGGCTCGTTGATCTTGCCCTTTGCGGTGTGCTGGACGCTTGTGATCCCTTCGCCGGACAGCACGCGCCCGGTCATCCTGATGGTGCTGCCCTCGGGCACGCTTGCCAGCGCCCCCACCGGCGCCACGCAACCCGCCCCCAGACGGTTCAGAAACGCGCGCTCCGCCGCGGCCGCCGCGAACGTCGCCGCGTCATGCAGCGGCGCAAGCAACCGCAACAGACGGCTATCCCCCTCGCGAATCTCAATACCCAGGGCGCCTTGGCCCACAGCGGGCAGCCACGCCGGCGCCCGAAGCGCCAGCGAATCAAAACTTGCATCCACACGGTCGGGGCGGGTCGACAGATCGATCAGACCCATGCGCAGCAGCCCGGCTGCGGCAAGAATAATCGCGTCCGCGTCGCCGTCCTTTAGTTTGCGCAGCCGCGTATCGACGTTTCCGCGCCACTCGACGACTCGCAGGTCGGGGCGCGTGTGCAGCAACTGTGCCTTGCGCCGCAGGCTGGACGTGCCAACCACGGCACCCTGCTTTAGAAAACCGAGAGGGTCGCTGTCGTCATCGACCGTGCCGATACGATTGTGATAAATCAGCGCGTCATCGGTGTTTTCGCGCGTCGGCGTGCAACCGACCCGCAGCCCCTCCGGCAACTCCGTGGGCAGGTCTTTCAGTGAATGGACGGCCAGGTCGCAGCGTTCCTCAAGCAGCGCATCTTCGAGTTCTTTCGTGAACGCGCCTTTGCCGCCGATTTCGCTGAGTGATGCGCCAAGTTTCACGTCGCCCGTGGTCTTGATTTCGACAATCTCGACCTCAAGCCCCGGATGAAACCGGCACAACTCGTCCGCCACCCAGTTCGACTGGGTCAGGGCAAGCTTGCTGGCACGACTGCCGATGATCAGACGCTCGGTCATTGGGTTGCCGTTAGTAACTTTCCAGTCCCTTTCGCAGGTCTTCGATCAGGTCCTCCGCGCTTTCGATTCCCACGCTCAGGCGGATCAGCCCGTCGTTCAAGCCGGCCTTCTCGCGCATCGCCTTCGGAATGCTGGCGTGGGTCATGCTGGCTGGATGCTCCAGCAGGCTCTCAACGCCGCCCAGAGATTCGCCCAGGGTCCACACGCGCCTGTCGCTGACAACTTTCACGCCGTCGGCGACACTGCCGTCGATTTCAAAACTGATCATGGCGCCGAAGCGCTTCATCTGCCTGGCTGCGACGTTGTGGTTCACGTGGTCCTTGAGCCCCGGGTAGAAGACTTTGGTGACGCGCTTGTGCTCAAGCAGGAAGCTAACAATGCGCTCCGCGTTGTCACAGCCCTGCTCCATGCGCACGGCCAGTGTCTTGATGCCCCGGTGTACAAGATAGCAATCGAGCGCGCCGGGCACTGCGCCGCTGGCGTTCTGGTTGAACGCAATCTGCTGGTTCAGCTTCTCGTTGCGGGTGACGGCCGCGCCCATCACGACGTCACTGTGCCCGCCCAGGTACTTGGTGCATGAGTGCATCACGATGTCGGCCCCGAGGTCCAGCGGGCGCTGCAGGTACGGCGAGGCGAACGTGTTGTCCACGACGCTGATCGCCTTCTTTTCTTTGGCAAGGTTCGTCAGAGCCTCAATGTCACTGATCTTGAGCAGCGGATTGGATGGCGTTTCGAGGAACAGCATTTTCGTGTTCGCCTTGAACGCGCCCTTCACGTTCTCGACGTTGGTCGTGTCCACCCATGTGAACTCAATACCGTAGCGCTGAAACGTCTTGTCCATGATGCGGAACGTCCCGCCGTACACGTCGTCAGCGACAATCACGTGATCGCCCGCGTTGAGCAGCTTGAGTATCGAATCCGTCGCGCCGAGCCCGCTGCTGAACGCGCAGGCGTGCTCGCCGTTTTCGATGCTGGCCAGCACGCCCTCGAGGGCCTGACGTGTGGGGTTGCCCGAGCGCGCGTACTCGAAGCCCTGGTGCTTGCCCGGCGCGCTCTGCTGGAAAGTGCTGCTTAGAAACACCGGCGGGTTGACCGCGCCGAAATGGTCGAACGGATTGTAGCCGGCATGAATGGCGCGCGTTTCGAAGTGCATGATGTTTCCTGATCGAGTCTCGCGGGAGTATAGGCGGACGATAGTCCAATAGTCCAATAGTCCAAGTAAGAGGGTGCGGGCGCGAGTTGCTTTTGCTTTTTCTCAAGCGAGCAGGCCCTTGCTTCCGACGTGTGTATCAGGCGACGACATCGCCACGGAATTCGGACCGCGATCCCCCGGAGAGCTTTCATTCTTGAGCGCGGGGCTGCTCGGTCGCGGTCCACCAAATCGACAAAGGGAGGTCAGTCCCCGAAGTTCGACACCTGAAGCATACCTCAAGGGCCAGCGCGTGAGCGTTTGCCCCGGCGCCAGAGCAGCGCCAATCACCCATCCCACCTCATATCCAATCACACTCACCCGGCGCTGACTGACCCTGGCGCCGGGTCCCTCATTTGGATTTTAGATTTTGGATTCAACCACCGCCCTCACGGCGACACGCCAATCCAAAATCCAAAATCTAAAATCCAAAATCAGCCGACATCCGCCGCTTGACCGTCCCCAAGGCGTGCATACACTCTCCGCCCACGACAGAGTCGGCCATTGATTGGCCGCTCGCGCGACGCCGGAGTTCGCGCGACACCACGGGCTGTGTGTGCCTGACAGGTGGCCGATCCGGATGAGGTGTATTTAACATGGGTCGTTACACAGGACCGAAGCACCGTGTTTCCCGCCGTTTCGCGGAAAACATCTGGGGCACGCGCAAATCGCCGCTTGCCACCAAGCCCTACAAACCGGGCAGCCACGGGCGCGACGCGCGACGCGGCAAGATGTCCAACTACAATCGCGGGTTGATCGAAAAACAGAAGCTGAAGTTCTTCTACCAGCTTCGTGAACGTTCTTTCCGCCGCCTCTACGACGAGGCGTCACGCATGCCGGGCAACACCGGCGAAAACCTCATGCAGTTGCTTGAGCGCCGTCTCGACAACATCGTCTATCGCATGGGGCTCGCGCCGACCAACCGCTCGGCCCGCCAGCTCGTCAGCCACGGGCACGTCGAAGTCAACGGCAAGAAGGTCGACCGCGCCAGCTATACCCTCAGTGTCGGCGACAAGGTCGCCATCCGCACCAAGAGCAAGAGCCACATCCAGGTGCAGGAGGCGGCCGCCCAGAAGAACGCCGGCATTAACTACGTGAAGGTCGACTTCGAAAAGCTCGAGGGCGAACTGATCCAGATTCCGAAGCGCAAGGATATCCCGATGATCGCCAACGAACGCCTGGTCATCGAAATCCTGTCTCGCTAAGCCAGTCACCATCAAACGCCCCCGCACTGTGCGGGGGCGTTTTCGTTGGTGTGCTTCGGATTTACTCGACGACTGTCAGCAGGTGGAAGTACCGGTGCATACAATACCCGGCTACCGCAGCACCGCTGACATCCGCGTAGACCTTCTGCCCGGCCTCGTGCCCTGACAGATCCTCCACTTTGAGCCCGCTGAGAACGATCACGATGTGTTCGGTGTCGCTCTGGCTCCGCGTAATATCGATCACGAAGTTGCCGCGTGAGTCGATGCGCGGCTCACCGGCACTGAATCGCCCCGTGCCGAGGACGTTATCGTTGTCTTCGCTACGGGCCGATATGCTGAATGATTCCAGGCTGGCGGCGTTAAACCGAGTGCTGTTTGTCGGGCGCAGGACCAGGCTGCCCTCCTGAAACCGGAAACCATCGCATTCCGCGATCGCCAGGTCGTTCAACGAAGCCGTATACTCGGCCGTTTCAAACACACTGAAATCAAAACCCCAGGAATGCGTCGTGTTCATGCTTGCCAGCGTGGTGCGCGGGTCCCCGTCACCGATCTGCTCCGACGACGTCGCTGAAACCACAATGTTGCGACCATCACCACGCGTCCACCAGATCTCAAATTGAACGTCCGTGTTTGCAACATCTACCCATTCTTCCGTTGCCTCATCCCAACAAACAACGGACACATCAACCGTGACCGTGTCGTCATCCGCAAGTGAGTTGGTACCTTGGGCTGGAACTTTGGCGACTGCTTCCGACTCGGGATCGCCCGAACCGTCCGGTTCATTTTCAGTAAAGGGGCTTCCTCCTGGTTTGCTCGTGCTGATCTCGCTGATCTTGCAGTCCTTTGGGATCTTGATTTTTACGTGAACATCGGTCACGTCTTCCCCCGAAGTGTTCTTCAATTTCATTGTAACGTCGCCTGCTGCCCCGCCCGAAGCGGTCTTGGCATCCACTTTCTTTGGATCCTTTGGTGTGCCGTCGCCATGCGCTCCGGCCTTGCCGACCTCCAAAGGTTCCGTTTCCGTAGCGTATCCCGGATCACCCGGGCCGGCGATACTGGGACTTTGAAGGGCGAAGAGTCCAAGCGCCACCAACACGACGCCTCGGATAGCCGCTTTCGCAATATTCATGGTTGATCTCCTTGAGGGGATTACAAGCTGAACTAGTCACAAGACTGCTTCTAGTTTACCCCCCCCCCTGAACATCAATGGAAAAGTCCTAAATCCGTCGCGATATCGAAACTTGTGCAATTGCTGCGATCTTCTTCTTCGGACCGATTTTGCTGCAATTGCGTATTCGAGCAGTTCGTGCAAACCTTTCCGATTCCGTAAACCTGCTTATCCACTGAACTTCCTTTCATTCCGCCTCGTTCGTATTGGATGATACCCTCTGATATCGAACGACTTCCTGTCCGCGCTTGGGGGCCGGGAGAAGCCTATGAGCAACCCGCCCGGAATCGAAGATACCGAGCTTGTCGCCCGCATTCTGCGCGGCGAAAGCACCTTCTATGAGCACGTGATCAAGCGTTATGAACGCCTGGTCTACGGCTTCATGCTGCGCAAGGTCAGTGATCGCGGCACCGCCCAGGACCTCGCACAGGAAACCTTCCTGATCGGCTTTGAGAATCTCAACCGCCTCAAAGATCACGCCCGCCTGAAATCCTGGCTCATGGGCATCGCGGGCAATCTTGTTCGTGACCACTACAAGCGTCGGAAAATGGCCGGTATGCCGGAAGGCATGGACGTCGAATTGACAGGCCTGGACCCTCTCCAGACGGCCGAACAAACCGAGCGCCACGAGGTGCTTTACAAGGCGCTGGCGAAACTTTCCGAACGTTATCGAGCTGTGCTGATTAAACGCTATCTGGAGGGGCGCGAGTACCCGGAAATAGCCGACGATCTCGGTCTATCTGTTGGTGCTGTAGAGGTTTGTATGCACAGGGCACGAAAGTCACTGGCGGCGGCGATGAAAGAGCTGATGCCGGATTTTGACCGGTAGATCGGAAGTTGAACACGGGTTAGAGAAAACTATCGGAGGGTGTGTAAGCCACCGGGGCTGAAACCCACCCAAAGCTGGACAGTATTAAGGAAAGGGCGCACCAGGCAGGCGCGCCCGCTGAACATGAAACTCGACGGCGCACAGTTGCTGATGAATCGCTACCTTGACGGTGTTGCCACCGCCGAAGAGCGGGAGCAATTGGCGCGCGCCATGCGGTGTGACCCGCTGCTTCGCGGCGAATTCGAAGAAATCGAGTCCGTCCACGCCTCCACCCAGAGCCTGTTCCAGCAGCTTGCCCTGCCGGAGGATTTCAGCAAGCGCGTCATGCGCCGCGTGCAGGATGCGCATGTGCCCAGCGACGGATCGCTCGACGCCGTGCGCCTGCCGGCGCAGCGCCCTCTGCGCACGCGCCGCAGGTTCACATCCACTCACCGCAGGCGCGCCCGCGTGTACGCGATCGTCGCGACAATCAGCGCCGCAGCAGCTTTGCTGCTGGCGGTCGGCGTGTTTTCCGGTTTCTTCGCCAGCGCCGGTATCGGCACGCGGGGAGAAGCCACGGAACAAGACTTGGCGGAAGGTCGTCAGGGAGGTCCTGACAGGGAAGAGTTAAACCGCACCGACTCTTCCAGCCTTCCGCCATCCAGAACTGACAAGCGCGAAGCGCCACCGCAAGGCGGCACCCCGGGCCGCACCGCGCCCGTTGAGCCCGCCGGACGCTCGCAGCCCGAAGTGCCGGACATAGCGCCGGCCCCGCAGCCCGAAGTGATTGAACACCCGCAGCCTGCAGAGCTCGAACCGTTGTCGCCCGCGCAGGGCAAAGACGTGGTGAAAACGCCTGAGCCGGCAAATCCGGAACCGGTGAAGCCTGCGGACGGTGACACCGTTGAGCAGCCGGGAACTCCGGCCACGGAGCCGCTTGAGGATAAAACAGGCAAGACGGAAGCCCTGCCCGCCGACCGCGTGCGGATCGGGCGTATGCTTGTGCTCAACGGCAAGGCCGATCTGGTGAACAACGCCGGGGAATCCAGACCCATGGGCGAGGAGCAGGAGCTGTTTCAGGGCGACCGCGTTCGCACATCTGTAAACGGCCTGATTCTCGTGCGCACGGACGCGGGCGACCTGACGGTACAGCGCGGCTCGGAAGTCACGCTGGAGTCTGACCAGTTGTTCAGCCTGCTGTCAGGCACGGTTGCATTGAGCCGCGGTAATCACCAGGCCGGCACGGATATCGCCGTCAAAGGCGACGACTTCACCCTGTATCTGAACCACGGCTGTGCGGTTGTTGAGCGCAAGCGCCGCGGGCTGGCCATCCAGAAACCTTTCGGATTCGCTAGTGTCTCACACGAGGAATTCGGCACGATTCTGCTGGATGACGCTTCCGGCTATGAACTTGACCTCGAGTTCGGAAAACCGGCTGCGGAAGCGCGCAAGAAAGTACTGGCCCTGCCGGGCTGGAGCGCCGAATCCCGCAGCAAGTCCGCGATGCTCGCGATCATGCCCCTGCTTAAGGCCCGCGAGTATCCGGCCCGGGAGTTCCGCTATATTGAGGACCGCCTGCCGAAGCGCCTGGACAGGGTGCTGTCCCAGCCGGTCAGCGCCGACGCGGTGATTGGCTTCCTTACGGAATCCATCGCCAACAATAAGTTCGACGCGGGTACGCTGATCATGATGGTCAACGAGCTCGAGGCGGCCTACCTTGAAGTTACGGAGCTCTCCCCCGAAGTGATTACAACCCACGCGAAACGCGCGGCGCTGATCGGGGAGGATTTCACCCAGTGGCGCGACTACTTTTACCGCCTGATGCGCCCGCCCGTTGAGCCGAAGTCAAGCGGCGACACGGATTGCCCCAACGCGGACAAAGTGAAGCGCGGCGAGGCTTTGCCGCTGAAGAAGAAAATTGTGAAAGTGCCGCAGACACCGGAGGCGGATGACCCCGCCGCGGAGTCGGATCCATCGGGCTAGAGCATTCGGATTCAGGTCCTCTGGCTGTAGCCCCTCCGCAGCCGCGACCCCTTGAGGAAGAGCCGGTCAATGACCGGCTCTTTTGTTTTCACCCCCCCGCCAACGGGCCGCGCTACTGCTCGTCTTTGGCCCGTTGCAGCCACTCACGAACGTGCTCGCGCACGCTCTCATAGTGCGGGTCGCGCTCCAACGCCTCCTCAAACTTGCGCGCCGCCGCCTTGTGGTCGCCCTTGGCGAACGCCAGGCGCCCTTCCAGATAAAATGTCTCGAACGAATCCGGGTTCAGGTTCCGCAGGGTCTGCACCTGTGGCTCGGCGGCTTTCACTTCATCGTCGTCGATGTTCGCGCGGGCCAGGCGAGCCTGCTTACGGAACTCCACAAGGTCTTCCCACTCCGGCGAGCGCGCGTCGCGCGGCAGGTTCAACTGTTTGCCGTGCCTCATGCTGACGGCCGCCACCGCGCCGGCCTTCAGGGTGCGCTCCGCCGGTACGTACACGTAAGCGCCGTAAGTGTGCGGGGCGCTTGAGACCCACATTTCTCCGGTGGTCACGTTCATGATCACGCTGTGGCTGCAGATGCCCGCGTCGATGGCGTTGCGGTTGCCCAGCCCGATGGACTTGCCGCCACGCCCCTTGCGGTCGCGCAGAATTTCCTGCGCGACGAACTGGTTGATGTCGCCGTAGTGCTTGTCTGTCAGCTCCGCGAGGCGCTCCCAGCGGTAGGTTGTCGTCGCGCGCTCTACCTGCTCGATGTTGACCGGGTCGTCTTTCAGGGGCTCGGTCAGCATGTGGTTGGTCTGCAACAACAGCCCGGGTTTGCCCGCTTCACGCATGGCGCAGTGTTCGGGCGACTTCTCGATCACAACTGCCCGTTTGTCTGACCGACTCGCGACCATGTAGGTGTCGCTTACGAAAACGGGCGTGCTTTCGATGATCGTGAAGGCCTCTTCAATGTTCTTTGCCTGCTCCAGTACCCGCCGCAGCAACATCGACACCGGCGTGCCGATGCGCCCGAATTCGACTTCGCTGGTACGGGCCGCGTTGATGTGAATGCTCAGCCCGTGCTCGTTCATGCCGGTCACCGCGCCGGCCATGCCCGCCCATGCGACATGCACGTAGGCGTAGCCGTCATCAGGCCAAACGTAGATGACGCACTTGTCCGCGTCGAAAACCTCGCCGGCCTCGAAATCGAAGTTGCGCGCGACGAACAGGTCGCCGTTCGGAGTCGCGTCGTCCCAGGCGGCGAAGCCAGTGCAGCCAACGAAGTCGCCGGTAGTGACCAGCGGGTTGTCGATGAAAATGTGGCTGATGTCGTGAGCCGCGTGGTAGTTCAGGATGCGATGATACAGGGGCGCTTCATCCGGGTAGTTGTTCTCGCTGCCGTCTGTCAGCCCCAGAATCTCGAGTTTCTCGGCGTCCGTTACGTAATCCGGCAGGTTGCGGTTGTTGATCGCCACAAGTTGCTTGGCGGTCCAGAACGCGAGGTCGTTGGGCAGGAACTTGCGGGTCGTATCAAGCAGCAGCTTCTCCTGCTCTTCCACAAGTTCGCGGGTGAGACGGGCGTTTGCATACCCGCGCTCCCAGCGGTTGCCGGTGAGCCCCAACTCATGCAAACCGTCGCGGTCGCGGCGCCAGTTACTGCCAAGCAGTTGAAGCGGGTTCTCACCGTCCGTGCGCTCAATGATCTTTTCATTGGCCAACTCGCGGCTACCGTCATAGGCGGGCGGCTCCGCAATGCACCAGTTCTTCACGTAAACAGATACGCCGACAACCAGCATCAGCAGCATTGCCACAGCCGCCATGGCAAGGCGTGTCAGCCAGCCGTGAATGCGCGGGTACGCAGGTTTGCGTTTCGCTTCGCGCAGCGCCGCCAGTTCTTCTTTCATGCGCGCGTGTACCTTCTGTTTCAGTTCGGCGGCGTCACGCGCGTCCGCCAGGCCGCTGGTCGGGATCGGCTCCAGCACCTTCATCACGACATCCGGGTGATGCACGGCCGGGCTGCCCTTGCGTACACAGGCGCCTGTGCCATCCAGGATCACCGGCACGACCGGTACCTGCGCGTCCACAGCCAGCACGAAAGCGCCGTTCTTGAAGCGGCGCAGGCGACCGTCGGGGCTGCGGCTGCCTTCCGGGAACACCACGATGCTGACGCCGTCCTTCAGCCAGGTCAAAGCGGTGTCGAAGCCGCGCGGACGGTCCGGGTCGGTTTGCTCGGGTGTTTCTTCAATCTGGATGTGCCGGGCCAGCTTGTTCAGCTCGCCCATCAGGGGGTATTTGAACGGCCAGCCCTTGATCAGCCAGCGCGCGTTCACGGGCAGCATCAACACCATCAGGATGTCGAGAATCGACTGGTGGTTGCACACGATGACGCAAGTTTTCGGGAAGGCCTTGCGGCGCACGTTGACATGGCGCTGCTGCCCGAAGGGGTACAGGCGAAAGAACCAGCGGGCAATGCGCCGCTGCCCGGCGTAGAAAGCGTCGCCGTGGTGCTTCACGAAGAAACGGTCGGCGAGCCAGTAGGGCAACTCCAGGACGAACAGGAAGAACACCAACTGCGCTGACAACAGCCCGTAGGCGCACGCACTTCGCAGGACATTCATCACCGCGTTGGACGGTTTCGGGTAACTGAATTCCGGATCGATCTGGTCCGCCATGTCCGCTTTTCTCGCCTATTGCAATCGCACCCGCAGGGCGCGCAAAATAGGTTTATTCAAGGGTCGCTCGATTACCAGCCCTGCGTTCGACGCGGGGGTAAAAACATGGCTACAGAAACCATCCGCACACAGGTAGACCGGGTAATCGCGGACGAGTTCGAACTTGATGCCGCGCAGATCACGCCGATCAGCGATCTGTACGATGACCTTGGGCTCGACAGCCTTGACGCCATCGACCTGGTGGTCGCCCTCGAGAGGACCTTCGGCTTCAAGGTTGAAGAAGGCGCCGCCCGCAAGATCCGCAAAGTCGAGCAACTGTACGACTTCGTGCAGGACCGCGTCGCCTAGACCACACGCAGTGTCAACTCCGCCACGTTCTTGTCGCCGTCGCGTAGCATGGCCTTCACGCGCGTGCGCCCTCCTTCGGCATCGTCGCAGGCAAGGGTCAGCACCAGCTCGCGCCCGGGGCCGGTCGGATTCGTGAATTTCGATCGCGTCACTTCCGACAGCGTGACACCCCGCCCCAGCAGCTTGCCCGCAAAGTAAACAGCAGCGGCAACCTGGACCACGGCCGGCAGCACCGGCCCATCCGGGAAGTGGCCACGAAAGAAAATTTCTTCGCCGCTAAAGCTTAGCCGCGCCGTGCCGTCCTCGAACGAGAGGGTCGCCGCCGAAATGTCATCCGTCAGGCTCATTCCCCCTCCGGCTGAAACACTTTGTCCGGCCACGGATTTTCGCGCTCCGTAAACTCGGTGATCTTTATGGTCAGCTTGTACGCAGGTCCGTCGGACTGAATCCCCGGCTCGCGCAGCACGATCACAGCGGGCAGGTAAGCGCCCCCTACATCACTCCACTCATAATGGTCGACCCGGTACAGGTAGCGCCCCGACTGGCGGTACTCGTACCAATCCACCCGCGGGGGGACACCGACCAGGTGCATTTTGAGATCACCGTAAGGAAATCTGATACTGGCGCGTACGCCGCCGTCGCCAGGTCGCACCGCCCCGAACAGAAGCCCGAAGTCGGCCTGGTCGACCAAAGACATGGACTCGTCGTCCGTCATGGACAAGAAGACCCGCCGGATATCGCGGGCAACATTAGTGAGCACGGCAGCGTCGAATTCCTCGGCAGCAAAGACGCGCGTGAGTTTCCCTTGGTCGTAGGTGATATCGAAGAGCTTCAGCCCCTGCTCAGACATGCCCTGTAGTCGAAAGCGGCCCGGGCGCTGCACCACGAGATATCCGACCAGCGTGCGGCTCGCAACGCGGAAGTCCAGGGTCACAGTCTGCACACACTTGAACTGGCGCGGCCATCGATCGACGAACGCCTGTCCAACTTCCGCATCGGGCATCTCTGGTGTAGGGGCGGGGTCGAGTCGCTTGTACGGGTCCGTTTCCGCGCAGGCGGCCAGCATCAGGGCTATCAAAATGACCGCGCTAATTCTCATGCTGCTTCATCTCCAGCAGTGTCGGCACAACCGTGAGTGTCAGCACCAGCGCGCTGGCGACACCGATGGCTGTTGTGACGCCTACACTGAACAAGGCCGGGTGCTGCGCCAGTGCCAGTGAGCCAAACCCGAACAGCGTCGTCAGGGCCGCAATCAGCACACCCGCGCCCGCATGTCTTAAACGCCGGTCAGCCTCTTCGCGATTCGCGGAACCCCGGTACGTCTGCACGAAGAATATGCCGTAGTCGATGCCCAATCCAGCGATGAACACCGTAACCAGCGTGTTGATGATGTTGAAGGGAATCCCGAGCAGCGACATCAGACCCAGCGTCCAGATCATGCCGCCGCCCACAGGCACGAGTGCCGTCAACACCTCGCGCAAATTGCGGAACGTCAGCCCCAGAACCACCAGCACCAGCACCAGGCTCAGCCCGCCCATCAGAATCAGGTCACGGCGGATAAACTCGATCATGCGCCCCACGAACGCGGCCTTGTTCAGCACCACACCCGAAGGCTGACGCGCCTTCAACTCACCCAGTCTTGCCGCGTCAAGACGCGCCGTCGTGCCTATGTACGTGCGCCCGTTGCGTTCACTGACAAAGTTGCCCAGCAGCAGCCAGATCGGGCGCTCTTTCAGTTGCAGGGGCTCCAGCAGCGCGGGCGGTGACTCGAGGCGCAGCCTGGCAAAGAACTCCTTGAACGCCCGCTCCAGGCGTGCCTCCGTAAGCTCCAGCACGCGACCGTCATTGGGGTGCGTGACGCGCGCTTTCGCCATTAGCGACTTGATCTGCGCGATGCGCGCGTCATTGAAGAAGCGTTTCCAGTGCTCCAGGTTCTCCTGTTGCGTCTGCCGCGCGGGCAGCACCCAGGCTGCGCTCTCGAACTGCGCCCCCAGCTCGTACAGATCTCGGGCCGCCAGGTCGTTGCCGCGCAGGGCCGACTCCAGATCGTCGCCGCCGACAACAAGCAGGGTACGGCTCAGCGTTTCCTGTCCGAAGGTCTGCCGCACCAGTGCTTCTGAAGCGCGCGTGCGCTCGCTCTTGCCGTCCAGGTTCATCACATCGCCGTCAAAACTGACGCCGGGCAGGAACATCGCCAGCGCGACGGTAATGACGCACACGACCACCAGCAACGCCACACCCCCCCGACGTCGCGCACGCTGAAGCGCCCCTATCAGCGCACCGACCGGGGCCGCCGCGCCCGGTTTCGGCCCGACTTTGCGCAGCAGTTGCGCACCCGCCGTGAACGCGAACACCAGCGAGCCGGCAATGCCCGCAATCGCCATCTCCGCAAGCTGGTGCAGCCCATCGAACTCCGAAAAACGCAACATCAGGATCGCCAGCACCGTTGTGACCATCGCAATGAACCCGGGGCGCGCAACGTGGCGCAGGGCCCCCACCGCGCGCTCTTCGCGGTCACCATCGAGACTGCCGTAGGTAGTCACCAGGTGGATCGCGTAATCCACGCTGATTCCCAGCAGCACGGCGGAAAACCCCGCCGTGATCGCGGACAGCTCGCCGTGCAGCCAGCCCTGCGAGCCCAGCGCCATGGCAAAGCCGAAGCCGACGCTGAGCAGCGTAATCACAATCGGCGACAACGCCCGGAACGCGAAAACAAACAGCAACAGGATGCCGATGATCGAAGTCGCGATCGTGATGTTCATGTCGTCGCGCAAAACCACGGCGTTGTCCACGCTGCTGCGATGCGCGCCGATCACGTGCGGCGTCACACCTTCGGGCAGTTCGCCCAGACGCGCGTCGAGCAGCTCAAAAAACGCGCGTCCAGCGCCCGTATCCGATGACGGAAAGTCCAGCTCAACCATGATGACGGCGACGCGCCCGTCGTTGCTGATGATGCGCCCCCGGGCGTCCGGGCGCCCCGCAAACCCGCTGTTCAGGCGCTCGAACCGGCGCAGCGTCAACTCGTCGAACCCGAACGGATCACCAGTGAAACTGTCAACGATCTTGATCCCCTCGGCGCCGGCCTGCGCGTCGTAGAACCGCTGGAAGCCCTGCTCGAAGTACTCTGTGGTCAGGCGCTTCTCGACTTCCTGCCGCATGGGGGCATCGAACAACAGGGGCGCCCTGCCCAGGTATAGATGGCCGATGTCGTCCTGCGCGTCCGGGTCGATGCGAGCCACCACGGACTTGACGTGCGCAAGGTTGCGCAACTCGGTTTCCACGTGGTCAACGCCGGCGGTCAGCAACCCGTGATCGTCCGACTCCAGGGCGATAACCATGCGTTCCAGCCCGCTGAACCGGTCTATCGCGAGGCGCGCTTCCGTCACCAGGGGCTCGTCGCGCGGCAGCAGCGCGAACACGTCCTCGCGGAAGTCAACCCGCAGGGCGCCGATCAGCGCACCTAGCAACAGCAACAGCAGCGCCACAGGCAGGATGACCGGCCTGCGTTTCAGAAAGTCAAACAGTTGATTGAGCGGTCCACGCATGGCGAATGATTGTGCTGCACCCCTTGCAAGCCCGCCAGTGTTCAGGTACCCGTTGCCGCCACTATAGTGGATGGAGCGGAACATGGTTCCTATCTATACTCTTGCCGCTCACAACCAGGCGGAAACGACACCACATGCAGAAGTGCCCCGCTTGCGGTACGGAAAACCCGGATCAGGCAAAGTTCTGCATCAACTGCGGGGCTGCGCTCGGCGAACATTCGTCCGACCGTTCGTCAAAGCCTGACGAGATTGGTCGCGTTCACGACGGCGACGACATGGTCTTCGAGGTTGAGGGCGTGTCGTATGACCCGGGCACCATCGTGCTTGAACGCTACAAGGTCGAGCGCGAACTGGGGCGCGGCGGCATGGGCACTGTGCTGCTGTGCCGCGACAAATTCCAGGAAGAAGAGTTCTGCTGCCTGAAAGTCATCAACCCGCAACTCATCGACAACGAAGAACTGGTCGAGCGCTTCAAGTCCGAGGGGCGCATCGCCCGCAAAATTCGCCACCCGGCCATCATCGCCACGCACGACATCTTCGAATGGAAGGCCCGCTGGCATATCAGCATGGAGTTCTTCCCCGGTATCGTGCTGCGCAAGATCATTAATGACGCCGATACATCCGGGCAAAGCGTGCCCCTGAATGACTCCATTGCCATTGTCGAGGCGTTGCTTGACGGGTTGACCGCCGCCCACGAAGTCACGGTCCACCGCGACCTGAAACCCGAAAACGTGATGTTGAAGGGCAAGCCCGGCACCCCCGAGTTCCAGGTAAAGATCCTCGACTTCGGCATCGCCAAAAACTTCGAGGTCAGCAACGCCACCATGGCCGAAGTCGCCATGGGGACGACCGGCTACATGGCCCCGGAGCAAGCCCGCGACGCGGCCAACGTGGACCAGCGCGCGGACCTGTACGCCGTGACCGTGATGTTCTATGAGCTCATGACCGGGCTGCTGCCGGTAGGCAATTACGAGCCGCCCACGGCCCTGCGCCCGGACCTGCCGCCATGGGTTGATGCGTTCGTTGACAAGGGTTTGAAGTCGCGCCCCGACGGGCGCTACACCGACGCCCAGGACATGCGCCGCGTGCTCGTGTCCGGCGGCGGCACCACCGACCAGCAGCCGCCCACGCGCACCACGCAGATCCACACCAGCCCGCTGGTCGAAGACAAAAAGGAAAAGGACCCGGTCAAGGACGGGCGCTGGCTGCGCGTCAAAGCCATGGACAGCAAGCAGGGGCTGGTACATGCGGTCTCCTACGCGCCGGACGGCAGTTGCTTCGCAACGGGCGGCGAAGACGGCACGGTCAAGGTTTATGACGCGCGGCGCCTGAAGCTGCTGGCTGAGCTCAAGGGCCACAGTGCCTGGGTAAAGACCCTGCACTTCAGCCCCAACAGCAAAGTCCTGGCGACCGGCAGCGGCGACAAATCCGTGCGCATCTGGGATACCCGCACCTGGCGTGAGGCCGCCATCATCAACGGGCACGAGACGCCGGTGATCGGCGTGCGGTTTTCGCCGGATGGCAATTTTCTGGCCAGCAGCGGCGCTGATCAGACCGCCGTACTTTGGGACACCAGCGACTTTGAGCCTGTTAGCGAGGTTCACGGCGGCGGCATCGCCGCGCTGAGTTTCAGCCCTGACGGCCTGCTGCTTGCAAGCGGAACGCTGAACCAGAGCGTTGTCGTCTGGGACATGATGACCGGCGACATGCTGGTTGAGTTGAAGGGACATCGCGGGACGATCACCAGCCTCAGTTTCAGTCCGGACGGGCGCTTCCTGCTGACGGGCAGCGACGACAGTACCATCCGCGTGTACGAAATCCCGGGCTTCGAGCGTACACTGAAGATACGCGACCACTCCAGTCTGGTCTGGTCGATCGCCTTCACCAACGACTCGCGCATCATGGCCAGCGCCGGCGAAGACAGGATTCTGGTGTTGCGCAGCATTCCGGACTGGGGCGAAGTCGCCAGCTTCGCCGACCACCCCAAGGGCGTCAGCGGCGTGGCGTTCTCGCCCGACGGCAAGAACATGGTAAGTTGCGGGCGCGAAGGCGGCATCGCCGTCTATTCACTTCAGATCTAGCCCTTGCCGACAACAACGGAGCATCAATGGATAATGTGTGGCAGAACGCGCAGCGGCAGCTTGCCAACGTCGCCAAAGAGCTGGAACTTTCGGACGACATGCTGGCATATCTTTCGGAGCCCGAAGCCGTTCACATCTACACGGTGCCCGTGCCCATGGACGACGGCACAACCAAGGTGCTTACCGGTATCCGCGCACAGCACAGTCTCGCGCGCGGCCCTGCCAAAGGCGGACTGCGATTCCACCCCAGCGTCAGTGTCGACGAAGTCAAAGCCCTGAGCATGTGGATGACCTGGAAGTGCGCGGTTGTGGATATTCCGTACGGCGGCGGAAAGGGCGGGCTGGTTGTCGACTACAAGGCCCTCAGCCCTCATGAGCAAGAGCGCGCGACGCGGGCGTTCGCGCGTCGCCTGCTGCCGCACATCGGGCCTGACTTTGACATCCCCGCGCCGGACGTATGCACCGGCGCGCGCGAGATGGCCTGGATTTACCACGAATACAGCAACTACGTCGGGCATCCGGAGCCCGCTGTCATCACAGGCAAGCCCATTGAACTGGGCGGCAGTCAGGGGCGCGCCGACGCCACGGGGCGTGGAGTCGCGCTGGTGGTGCAACGCTACTTCGAAATGCACGACGAGACACTTGAGCGCAAGCGCGTCGTCGTGCAGGGCTTCGGCAACGTTGGTCAGTGGGCCGCGCGCGTGCTGTCAAAAATGGGCGCGATCATCGTCGGCGTGTCCGACAGCCGGGGAGGCATCTACGCCAGCGAGGGCATCAACGTCGAAGCGGCAATCGAGTACAAGGAATCCGAGGGCAAACTGATCGGCTTCACCGGCGAGGAGATACCCAACGACGAGTTGCTGGAACTTGAGTGCGACATCCTGGTGCCCGCGGCCCTGGAAGGCGCGATCAGCAAGGACAACGCCAAGCGCATCAAGGCCGGAGTGATTGCAGAGGGCGCCAACGGCCCGACGACCCCTGATGCCGATGCCATACTTGAAAAGAAGGGCGTGGTTGTCCTGCCGGACATCCTGGCCAACGCGGGCGGCGTCACAGTCAGCTACTTCGAGTGGGTCCAGAACCGGCAGCGGATGTACTGGAACCTTCACGACGTACACCAGCGCCTGCGCGACATGATGCGCGACGCGACCGATGACGTCGGCAAGGTGGCCACGGAGCAAGAGTTGTCCTGGCGTCGCGCGGCGTACATGCTCGCCGTAAAGCGCGTGGCGGACGCCATCAAGATGACCCATCCCGACCTGGACGGGCACGGCTAAATGCCTGATTTCAGAGTATTTACGTGGCTACAAAAGTAGGATCGGTTTGGAGTCGGCAGGCTCAAAGGGCTGTGGTACTTTCTTCGCACACCGGACAAGAGTCCGGAAGCGTGCCCCGAAGGGGCAAAGGACAGGAGCCATGGGAACCGTAGAAACCGTACTGTTGTGGGTAGCGGGCATATCAACCGGCCTGTTTGTGATTCGACTCGTCCTGATGTTTGTCGGACTGGACGGCGCGGATGACAGCGGCGCCCTGCTTGACGCCACAGATACCGCTGACGTAATCAGCGCCCATGACGCCGCGGACCTTGCGGACTTCAAGGTCTTCACGCTGATGACGTTCATCGTGACCTTCATGGTGGGCGGCTGGGTCAGTCTCGCGCTGCTGTCCATGGAGCTTGAGCCCTGGCTGGCGCTGATTCTGGGCGGCGGCATCGGCTTTGTGGCCGCCATGGGTGTCAGCTATGCCATCTACAGTATGCGCAAACTGGAGCACGATGGCACCCTGCGCGAGTTTGATGCCAAGGGGCTGAAGGGTACGTGCTACGTCACGATCCCCGAAGCCGGCGCCGGCAAGGGCCAGGTACAGGTGACAATCAACGGGCGTTTGTTCACTTTTGACGCTGTCAGCGACGGACCGGCAATTGCAAGCTTCAAGCCGGTTGCAGTCATGGAGCGTCTGGACGAAAAGACATTGCGCGTGTGTCCCACGGAATAACCACGCGCTGGAAAAGGAGCGGGCACTATGTTTCTCGCAGATACCGGGCTTTATCTGGGCATTACCGCAGTCGTCGTCATCGCGATCGGCATCTTCCTGGTCGCGTTTCTCGCGCAGCGCTTCCGGCGTTGCCCGTCGAACAAGATCCTGGTGGTTTTCGGTAAGGGTGTCGGCAAGGGCACTGCCAAGACCATCCACGGTGGCGCCGCGCTTGTGTGGCCGCTGATCCAGGACTACGCCTACCTGAACCTTGAGCCGATCACTGTCGAGATCGACCTGCGCGGCGCACTGTCCAAGAAGAACATTCGCGTGGCCGTGCCAAGCAGTTTCACGATCGGTATCGGCACCACGCCGCAGATCATGTCCAACGCCGCCGAGCGTCTGCTGGGGCTGGATGAGCGCCAGGTTCACAACCAGGCGGCCGACATCATCATTGGTCAGTTGCGTCTGGTGATCGCGACGCTGGCGATTGAGGAAATCAACCAGGACCGTGAAAAGTTCCTGAACCTCGTCAACGAAAACGTCGCCATCGAGTTGAACAAGATCGGGCTTGAAGTCATCAACGTGAACATCCGCGACATCACGGATGAGTCCGGCTACATCGAAGCTATCGGTAAGCGCGCGGCCAGCGAAGCCATCAACCAGGCCCGCGTTGAAGTGTCCGAGCAGGAAAAGCTCGGTGCCACCGGCGAGGCGCTCCAGAATCGTGAGCGCGTCATCAAGGTTGCCGAGGAACAGGCTCTGGCCACCGAGGGTAAGAAGAAGGCCGAGCGCGACCAGCGTATCGCCGTAGCGCGCCTCGAAGCGGAAGGTCGCGCCGCGGAAGCCGCCGCCAAGAAGAACGAGGAAGTCGCCGTGGCCCGCGAAGCAGCCATGACGGATTCCGGCAAGAAGGAAGCGGACATGACACGTCGTGTCCAGGTGGCCGAGTTTGAATCCAAGGCCGTCGACGGTGAAAACACGTCCAAGGCCGCCATCGCGGAACGCAACGCCACACTGGCCGAAGCGGAAGCCGAAGCCAAGCGCCGCGGTGACGTCGCCCGCGCCGAGGCCGAGCGCGCTGTTTACCAGAAAGAGCAGGAGCTGGAGAAAGCCCGCCTGGAAAAGGAAATCATCGTCCAGGAGGAAATCGACAAGCGCCGCGTGGAGATCGAAGCCGAAGCAGTCGCCGAGCGTCGCCGCCGCGAAGCCAAGGGCGAAGCCGACGCCATCCTGATGAAGTACGAAGCCGAGGCCGAGGGTCTGCGCAAGGTGCTCGAGGCCAAGGCGGACGGTTACAGCAAACTGGTCGCTGCCTGCGCCGAACGCCCGGACATCGCTCCGACATTGCTGCTGATCGAAAAGATGCCGGAGCTGGTCGGCGAACAGGTCAAGGCCATCCAGAACCTGAAGATCGACAAGATCACCGTGTGGGACGGCGGCAACAGCGGTGGCGGCACAGGCAAGGGCGCTACGGCGGGCTTCCTGAGCAGCCTGATCGGTTCATTGCCGGCGGTTCACGAACTGGCAGAGCAGGCGGGCGTCGAGCTGCCGGGCTATCTCGGCAAGCTGCGCAAGTCCGAAAAGCAGGGGCTTGACGACCACGCATAGGCGGAAGTCGCAACAGCAAGGGCGGGCTTCGGCTCGCCCTTTTCTGTTGGACGAATGCACCCATCCCCGTTGTTATGGCTTCATTATGCACGTACACATACACCACGAGCCCGATGAGCCCGCACGGAAAGCGCTGTTCAAGGCCCTCGACAACGAGGTTCGCGTCACCTGGGGGCCCGAGCCAGGCAAGGAAGCCGACTACGCAATTCTGGTTTCCGGGCGTCCGACAGCCGAGTTGATGACCGCCAGTGAGCATCTGCACACGGTCGTGATTCCGTTCGCGGGGTTGCCGCCCGGAACGCTGGAGTTGCTGGTCAAGCACCCCGAGGTCGTCGTCCACAACCTGCATCACAATGCGCCCGCCACGGCGGAGCTTGCCATCGCACTGCTGCTGGCAGGTGCGAAGTCGGTCGTGCCTGTGGACCGCAGGTTCCGCCGCCGCGACTGGTCTGACCGCGGCGAGCATGAGCACGCCGTGCAGCTGGAGGGGCGCACGGCCCTGGTGATCGGCTACGGCGCGATCGGGCGGCGGGTTGCGAAGGTTTGCGCCGCGCTGGGCCTTGAGGTTCGGGCCATCGCACGCAACGACCACCCTGACCCGGGGCACCGCCTGCACAAGCCTGAAGAGCTCCGCGAGTTGCTGCCGAAAACGGATGTGTTGATGGTCTGCGCGCCATCGACACAGGAAACGCAAGGCATGATCGGCGAATCAGAACTGGCGCTGCTGCCGCCCGACGCGATTCTGGTGAATATATCGCGCGGTGCGCTGGTCGACCAACGTGCGCTGTATGATGCACTGAAACAGCGGCGCCTGTTCGCGGCCGGGCTCGACGTGTGGTGGACCTACCCCGCAAGTCGCGACGAATGGGGCGACACGGCCCCGTCCGATTTCGCCTTCCATGAACTCGACAACGTGGTGATGAGCCCCCACCGGGGCGGGCACGTCAAGGACACCGAGGTGCGACGCATGAGGGCGCTGGCGCAAGTGCTGAACGCGGCCGCGCGCGGCGAGGAAATCCCGCACAAGGTGGACCTCAAGGCTGGCTATTAGGGAAGCGGCTTCGCGCAGACCAACCCCGAAAGTGCTCTAACTGTAGCCGCGGGGGCGGCGGCGCGGGGACGGCGCGGCCCCGGGCTTGCCCTTCGGGCGACGCGACTTCAACGGCGGTATCGATGCGCTGGCGGGCTTGGCCCCGCGCGGCTTGACTACAGGCAAGCCTTCACTCGAAGTCTTTGACGGCGGCGTCTTCACGACTGGAATGCCGTCGCTGGAGGGTTTGCCTGACGGCGTCTTCACAACCGGCAGCCCCTGACTGGAGGTCTTTGAAGGCGGCGTCTTCACGACCGGCGGCGGTGTGCCAGGCGCCTTACTGAGCGGCGGCGCCATGATTCGCGACGAGTCACCGGGATCCCTCTTCGCCGACGGCGCCATGCGGTTGCTGCCGGTCGCGGCCGGCAACGTCGGACGGCGCGAACGCTTCTTGCCCAGGGGTGTGCCGCGCGGACGGGCTGACACGATGGATGCGGTATCCAGCTCGCTCAGCAGCTCTTCGGCATCGGTGACGGTCTTGCGCGCGACATCATCGCCGCGCTCTCGCGCTGTCTCAAGTGTCTTCAACAGCAGCTCACGAGCCTCTTTGTGCTGCCCCTTCTCGACCATCAGCTCGGCCAGCAGCAGTTCCGCGTCTACCATCGGATCGTAGCCAAGGTCGCGCCGCTTGATCACGGACTCCTTCAGGTTGCTGATGGCGCTGTCCAGATCGCGCGGGTTACCCTTGGCTTTCCAGCGCTCGCCCATCATTACGCCAAGGTTGCTCAAGGCGGATAGCGCGGAGCGCACCTCGCCCAGCTCCAGCAGAATGTCGTAAGAGCGACGCCAGGCCGCCTCCGATTCCGCAATATTGTTCCCAAGCACGACGTTGATCGCCGCCACATTGCCTTCCGCCAGCGCCTCACTTTTGCGTGAGCCGATGTCCTGGGCCAGCTTGCGCGCACGCAAGGCAACTTCGAGAGCCTCTTCGTCGCGGCCCTGCTCGTGGTAGATGCGCGTCAGTGTGTTCAGCTGGGCGACTTCCGTGAATGTCCTGCCGAGCTCGCGCGACAAGCGGATTCCCCGCAGTGCGCAAGCTTCGGACTCCTGCTTCTTGCCCGACACGTGCAGCGCAAGCGCCAGCCCGCCGAGGCAGCTGGCTTCGAAGACGCGGTCGCCCTCTTTGTCGGCGATCTCGTATGCTTCCCGCAATTGCTTGACCGCGTCGCCGACGCGACCGCCGCGCACGTTGATCCAGCCCAGGTTGAACGCCACTTTCGCGATCAGCAGCGGGTCGCCGTGTTCGCGGGCCTGCTTCAACGCGGCTTCCAGCAGGCGGCGCGCGTCCAGCGGACGCCCGATGGCGCCGTAGATGACCGCCAGTCGATCCTTCATGCGAGCCTGCTGCCCGGGGCTCAACTCATCAAGCTTCGACGTCTCGTGAATCACGGCGATGGCTTCATCCGAGCGCCCCAGCGACTGCAACGCCGTCGACCGGATCATCGCCGCCTGGAAGCACACCTGCGGGTCGCCGTGCACGTTCTCGAGCATCTCGGCGACATAGTCGGGCGCTTCAGTCGCGCGCAGATTTGCATCCGTAACCTGGATCCACATCCACTCATCCGAACCCGGCAGCAGCCCGGCCATCGCGCCACGCAGCAGAGTCATGGCGCGGTCCTGCTCGCCTTTGGCATACAACACCGGCGCGGCAATGACCGTCGCCCAGGCGCGCGTTTCCGGCGTTTGCGTGGTTTCGACAATTTCGAGCAGCGTCTCAAGCTCGTGCAGTACGCGGCGGCGGGCGATCGATCCGCCGCGATCCATATCTTCGCGCCACCATTTCAGCACGTAGTCCATCACCACGGTTTCGAACTTCTTCCGCGCGGTCTGGGCGAATTCGACGCCCTTCAACTTCTCACGACCGAACGCGCGCACGGACTCATACATGAAGAAGCGGCGGTCACCCTCAAGGTCTTCCAGCACGTCGAAATGCAACAGACTCTGCTTCAGCAGCGAGTTCACCAGATCTTCCGGCGCCTTGCCCTCGATGCGCCCCAGCAGCGTCGCGGCCGTATCAAGCTGGAAGCCATTGGGGTACAGCGACAGCAGCATCCATGCGGTCTGGTCGGCCTTGCCCAGCACGTCCCAACTCATGGCGAGCGTGCTTTCGAGTGTGCTGTTCACCGAATCCCCGCTGCCCAGCAGCTCGAAGCGTTTGTCGAGGCGCTCCAGAATCTGCCGCGGCGTCAGGACGGAAACACGCGCCGCCGCGAGCTCAAGCGCCTGCGGCAGCCCGTCCAGGCGGGCGCAGATGCGCCCCACGTCGGTCAGGTTTTGCTCGGTCAGCCGGAAGCCGCGATCGGCCTCTTCGGCGCGTTGCACGAACAGGGCCATGGATGCGTACGCTGTGCAGGCTTCCTTGACCGTGAGTGAGCCCGCGCCCGGCTTCGGGTACGGCAGTGGGCGCAGCGGGTGGCAGGCTTCACCTTTCGCTTCGAGCGGCGCACGACTGCTCGCCAGCACCTGCAACGAAGGCGTGCGCGTGACCCAGTCGTTGACGCACTCTTTGACCGCCGCGCTGGCGCGGTCGCAATTGTCGAGCACCAGCAGGCTGCGACCGGCCTCGCTCTGGAGCGCCATGGCGATCCGCAGCTGCAATCGGGTTTCGTCGTCGCCGAGATTCAGCGATGTCGCAACCTGGCGGCAGACGTCGCTGAGTGAGCCGGCCTGCTGAAGGTCCACGTACCGCACGCCGGCGGGAAAGGCGTCGCGAGCCTCCTCAGCGGCGGCAACGGCGACGCGCGTCTTGCCGGCTCCGGCAGGCCCGGTCACGGTGACGACCGGGCGGGTGCCTTCAAACAGGGCGTCGACGATTCCTGCCACTTCTTTTTCGCGCCCGATCAGCTTTGAACTGTAGATCGGCAGCGGCGAGTCGGCCGCCACGGCGCCGCTGATCAGCGGCGACACGCGCTCGGACACTTCGCCAACGCGAATCACCACCATGGTCTCATCGTCTGTCAGTGGCGCACCGGCGCGGAACGCGTCGACATCCGCGCGGATCGTGTCAATCAGGGCCTGGGGCTCGCCGCCAGGGGCCTTGCCGATACTGGTGCGCATCCGCGCTTCGCCGAACATCGCCCGGTTGCCGTCAAAGGCCTCGGTCAGCCCGTCCGTATAGAACAGCAGCCGGTCGCCGGGCTCAAGCTGCACAAACTCTTCGTGCAGATAACCCGCGAGCTGTGTCGAGGGCAGCACGCCGACCACCGGCGCGTTGCCGTGCTTCCACTCATCGGTCAGCCGGTCGCCACGCTGCAGAAACAGCGGGTTGTGCCCGCAACTCGCGAAGCACAGGCGGTGGCTGCGGATGTCGATCACACCGTACAGCACCGACAGAAACATGCCCGACGGAATGTCCGCGCGGATACTGTCGTTGACCTCAAGCAGCGTCTGGCGCGGGGACAGGTTGCCGCGCCCGCACATTTGAAGCACCTTTTTGGCAGCCGCCGCCAGCAGGGCCGCCGCCGTACCGTGCCCTGAAACGTCCGCGATCACAATGCCGACGCGCCAGGCGTCGATCAGGATGAAGTCGTAGAAGTCGCCACCGAGCATGTCGCAGGCGCGGTAGCTGCAGGCAATGTCGAAGGTGTCGATGGTCGGCGCGGGCGGCAACATCGTGAGCTGCACGCTGCGCGCGCGCTCAAGTTCCGACTCCGCCCCTGACGGTGTGATTCGCCCGCCTGCATCCATGATTCGATTGAAGCCTATTCTGTCAGAGTTGTCACCGTACTTTGGACAAAAGGGGTGACGAAACAGACCCCTACACCGGCGTGGGCGTGCCGTTCAGTCCATGCAGGGTCTTCAGCGTGCCGGGCTCGCACTCCACGGTCACCACGTCGGCGCTTTCAATCACTACATCCGTCGGCGGGTGAAACACCGTGCCCTCGCCCCGCTTGTAAGTCACGACCACAAGCTGGTGCTCCCGGACGAGCTCGCCGACTGACTTGCCGACCAGCTCACTACCGTCCGGAATCGTCAGGCGCGCGATCACCAGCAGGCGTTTGTCGACGTAAAAACTGTTCAGGATGCACGGGTCCATGCTTGCTGTCGCGAACAGAGGCGCCGCCAGCATGGCCGTGCTGAAGGCCAGATGAATGTCCATGGTGTCGCCGATCTTTTCGGCCAGTTCCTGGTCATACATACGCAGCACAATCCGCAGTTTCGGACGCAGCTTGCGGGCATCGATGGCAAGTTCCAGGTTGGCGAGGTCGTCGTTGGTGGCGCAAATGAGTGACTTCGCGCCCTTGATGTTCACGTCCGCCAGGATGCCCTCTTCACGCCCCGTGCCGATGCGCACCGGCACGGCGTGGTTGCGGGCGAAGGCAATGTTGGGACAGTGCTCGTCCTTTTCGATCACCACAGCGTGCTCGCCCAGGGCGATCAGTTGCTGCAACACGCGGAAACCCACCTTGCCCAGCCCGAACAGCACGACGTGGTTACTCATGGTATCGCTCATGGCACGCACCCAATCCGGAGACATCTCATCGCGCCGAAACGCGTAATAGGAGAATCGAATCAACCCATCCAGCACCACCACCAGCCCCAGAATCGGCAGCACGAAGTACAGTAGCTCAAGCACCCAGTGCCGGGGCCAGTCCAGAATTGGCTCGCCGGTCAGCAGGGCAAAGGCCGTCCAGACTGACTGGCTGAAGGTCAGGGGCCTGTCATACAGGAAGTAGAAAGCCACGCCTCCCAGCAGAACGACGGCCATGGCGAATGCGAACAGGGGCAGGAAGCGACGCAGGGGCTTGCGCAGGTAGTTGATCCAGGCGCGTGCTCGTCGTTGGGTGGTTCGCATGGGCGGAGTCTAGCCCCCTTGGGCACCTTGCGCTATTTGCGCGACGAGGTCATCCGACAGGGCAAGTGCAAGCTCGCCCTCCGTGAAAAACAGCAGCCCCGGTAGACACTCCAGCGCGTGGATCGCACCGGCGAGTCCCGGCTCGTTCAGGGCCATGTCGAGGTCGTGTACGTGCACGCGGCGGTTTTCCCGGTACAGATGGGCCAACACTCGCGCGATCACCCACGAATCAAACCCGGATATCTTCCAAAGACGCGCCAGGTGGTTGATGGCCAGCCCGGCCACCCAGGGCGGAAAGAGCAACACTTCGTACTCGAAGCGCTGATCACCGCCGCCCATCAGCGCCACGGGGTCAAGGCGGCGGCTCGCTATTCGCAATTCGCCCTGGGTAAGCGGAACCGTCACCACGGGCTTGCGGTGCAGCATGTAGTAGACCGGGAACATGGCGGCCACCACCAGGCCCGGCAGCATGACCGTGCCTGCCAACCCGGCGCTTGCGCCCTCGAAGTAAATCACGGCAAACACCACTAGAATGTACGCGCCAGCGGTGGCCAGCAGGGTGAACAGGGCCAGCGCGGCAACGCTGATGACCTCGACACGCCGGTGAAGGCGCAACTCGCTTTCAACCCAGGCGCGCAGGCGCTCGAGCTCGGCGTAGGTCAGCCCTTCCCTTGGTTGGTGCCTCATGGGCTCATTCTTTCGCACGCCCCGCGCCCGCACACTTATAAACCCGGACGGTTTTTCTTGCGTGACTTATGTCGCCTCCTGCGCAGGTGCGGAATTCAATGCAAGGCGTCGGAAGTTGGCCCCGAACAGCGCCCGCGCGGCTGAAATGCCTTGTGCTGGCGTGCCATCCGGCGCATGGTGATCGCTCTTTTAACAGAAAGCAGCGGCGAGGTCTTTTCGCCGATGCAAGTAGTATCCGGATGGGCCCGACAACCCTGTCGCCTAGACCGTCTGCAACTGCTTGGCGAGGTCCGGCTTCAGGATCTTCAGCACACGCAGCAGCAGGTTCTTTGCCCGCAGACGAATGTTCAGCAACTGCACGGCCGCGTTGGTGCCGCGTCGGGATTTCTCGCCGGGGCGCGG
>JAIOJA010000079.1 GCA_019912315.1 Planctomycetota bacterium | reverse complement strand
TCAATTCGTTTCCGTTCATGTCGTAAAGCGTAGAGTAGGCGTCGTGGTAGTATCCGTGGATGAACCACCAACGACCCTGATTCAAGGCGAAACGGACCTGGTCGGCGGGTGGTTCAGACGCACGAAACCGAAATGCGGTAGAGCTATTGTCAAATGTTGTGTTCTGGGGTGAGTCAGGCGGCGGTCCTGTCTTCTGGTTCCCTGTCCTTCAGTTCTCCGTCTTCGAAACTGTAGCCGGCCAGCAGCTGCAGAATTCTTCCCGCCGCTGTCAGCTTCCGCCACTTCTTCTCCGCGACCTGCATCAGCTTGAACACCATCGCCAGGCTTGCCTTGCGCGTTCCCGACCCCTTCGTCCGTCTGTGCCGATGCCGTACCGTGCTGAACGCCGATTCCACCGGGTTCGTCGTCCGCAGATGCACCCAGTGCTCGGCCGGGAAGTCGTAGAAAGTCAGCAAGGTGTCGCGGTCCTTGCTCATGCACTCGACAGCCGCCGGGTATTTTGACTCGTACTTGGCCACGAAGGTGTCGAAGGCATTGTTCGCCTTCTCCTTTGTCGGCGCCATCCAGATCTCGTGCAGGCCGCTCTTGGCCGACGGCTGCACCGACTTCGGCAGCTTGTTCAGCACGTTGGCCGTCTTGTGCACCCAGCAGCGCTGGCCTTTGGTGTCCGGAAAGACCTCCTCCAAGGCTGCCCAGAAGCCCAGGGCCCCGTCAGCCGTCGCCAGCTTCGGCGGCTTGGCAAGGCCGCGCTGCTTGAGGTCCGTCAGCAGCTCGTACCAGCTCTGCTTGCTCTCGCGCTCGCCGTCGAGGATACCGACCAGCTCTTTGCGGCCTTCCGGCGTGGCTCCGATGACGACGAGCAGGCACTGCTTGCCGCCTTCAAGACGGATGTTGAAGTACACGCCGTCGGCCCAGAGGTAGACGTACTCTTTGCCGCTGAGGTCGCGGCGGTTCCAGGCCTCGTACTCGCCCTGCCAGTCGTTCATCAGGCGGCTGATGACGGAAGCCGACAACGCCGGAGCCTCGGGTCCGAGCAGGGCCTGCAAGGCCGATTGAAAGTCGCCGGTGCTGACGCCGCGCAAGTAGAGCCAGGGGATAAGTTCATCGACGCTTTTGGAGCGACGCAGGTATGGCGGCAGGATGGCCGAGTAGAAGCTGACGGCCTCGGGGTGACCCTTGCCGCGCTTGTCGCGCACCCGGGGCTGGGAGACAGGCAAAGGCCCGGCGCCGGTGAGGACTTCGCGCTCGGGCAGACGGCCGTTGCGGATGACCTGGCGGCGGCCGGCTTCATCGCGCTGATGCTGGTGACGGTCGAGGAAGTCGCTGACTTCGGCTTCGAGAGCGGCGGCGAGCATCTGCCTGGCTCCTTCGCGAGCGAGCTGGTCAACAAGGCTGCGAAGCTCGCGGCCTTGTTCAATGGATGGTAGAGTGGCTTGCACGGCGTATCCTTTCTGCCCGTGTGGGCGTTGTTCTCGGAAGGAACTCCCGAGAGGATACGCCGCCTTACTTCACCCCTCCAGAACACAACATTTGGCTATACCTCTCACGAATGGGAAACGTGACGCTTGAGGCCGCGTCCGATGAATCAACCACACCGCTACAGTCCGCGATGGTGCCGGCCGGGTTGATGGGCGAATTCTGGCGGGCGTAGGTCAGCTCGCCGCCACGAACGCCGGTAAACGGCCAAACACGGGCGATTTGCAGCTTGAAGGGCGAGTTCTCAACCAGCCATCGGGCCAGTTCATCCTGCTGAAGCAGGTTGGCATTAGTCAAAGGCATACCATCACCCTCCTGTGGGTTTTCTCGAAAAGTGAACGGACAAAGATCAGAGTTGCGAGGAGGAAACTACCCCGCGAGATTCGCGACGCCAAGTTGATTTTGGAAATGTATTCGCGATATGTGTGTCAGTCTTTTTTTTTAGCATCGTGCCCACGGTCGCACAGTGTAAAGGAAGGCTGGATATCGAGAGCTCCCACCGACCACCCCGGACCCAATGTGACAGGCATCAATAATCTGTGATCTTCCGTTTTCATTGAGTGACTTATTCTACGCAATGAGAAAGACGCGTCGAGAGAGGCCGTGCCCCGTTTAGCGACCTGTATCACCTAATGAGTGTCAAGCGACTGGCCGGACAGGTGTCCGCTGCGGAAATCCGAAGGAAATCCAACCCCTGAATGCAGGCGTTCGGAGCCAGCCAGGGCCTGATTCGCACAGAAATGCACCGACTCTGTTCGACATTCGCCGCTAAGGGTGAGGGGCATGATGGCGCTCAAGTTTGCTTGCACATCCCGCCGATGAATCCCCTTGGCTGATGCCGGAGATTTCATGGGTGGTGGTTCCTGCGAATTGCGCCTTCTTCTGGAGGCTTACCTCGACTATCTGCGCCTGGAGTGTGGGCTGGCGGAGAATTCGCTGATTGCCTACCGCCGCGACCTGGAGCTACTGCTCGAATCCCTGTTCAAGCGCGGCATCTATGAGCACGCGAACGTCCGCGCCGACGATCTGACGGACTTCCTGGCAACTCAGCGCCATGAGGGCATCTCGGCCCGCAGCATTGCCCGGCGCGTCAGCGCGATCCGCATGTTCTTTCGGTTTGCGGGCGTGGAACTCAAGCGTGAGGCCGACCCGGCGATTCACTTGCAGCCGCCGAAGTTGTCGCAGCCGCTGCCGGACTATCTTACAGACGAGCAGGTCGAGAAGCTGCTGAACGCGCCGACCGCCACCGCGCAGATGAGCGCGGTCCAGTCCGCGCTGATCCTGCGCGACCGCGCCATTCTGCACACACTCTACGCCACTGGCGCGCGTGTCAGTGAGGTCTGCGGGCTGACATTGAATCGCCTGCACCTGGATTCCGGCTACCTGTCCGTGCGCGGCAAGGGCAACAAGGAGCGTATTGTTCCGATCGGCAAGCTGGCCGTTGAGAACGTTCGCATCTACCTGGAGCGCGGGCGACCGCCCCTGCTGAAGCGCCCCGTCGATTTTGTCTATGTCAGCAAGTCCGGGCGCAAGCTGTCGCGCACCCGTGTCTGGGACGTGGTCAAAATCTACGCAGGCCAGGCCGGTCTGCGCGTCTCCGACGTCCACCCTCATACCCTGCGGCACTGCTTTGCGACGCACATGCTGGAAAACGGGGCCGACATTCGCAGCGTGCAGGAGATGCTGGGGCACGTCAGCATCAGCACAACGCAGATCTACACCCACGTAGACCAGAAGCGCCTGCGCAGCGTGATGCAGCGCTTTCACCCGCGGGCGGGCTAACGCGATACTCGCTGTGCCGGCTAAAACATGCGTTGTGCGAAGAACCGGTCAATGCGCATCCAAAGGTCGCGCTCGGCCGCTTCGCGATACTCGGCATTGCCTTCTTCGTTGTCAAAGAAGGCATGGGCCACGCCGGGGTATGTGTAGCTTTCATCGTCGGACGGGCTTGCGGACAGCGCCCTTTCAAGCTCGCGCACATCCTCAATCGGTACGTCGCTGTCGAGTTCGCCGAATACGGCCAGTATCGGCGCGCGCGCCTTTCTGACGACATCCAGGGGCTGTCGAACGATCACGTCGTCGGCGACGGGAAGGCGCACAAACGGGCAGACGACGACACTTGCGTCGAACTCGTCGTCGCTGGCCAGCAGAGCCACGGTGCCGCCGAGCCACGCGCCGACCACGCCGACCTTTTTTCCGCCGCCCAGAGTTTTGCGCAGATCGCGGGCCGCTTCTTTCGCTGCGTAGACGGCGTTAACCAACTCATCAACCGTGACGTTGTCGATATCAACCGGGTGCTTCGACAGGTCCGGTACGCTGACCGCGAAGCCGGTATTGGCGATACCCTGGGCAGCGTGCAGCACGGGCTTGTCGATGACAAAGCGCTTCGGCAGCAGCACTACGCCGCCCTTGATCGGACCAGTTCGCGGGTTTACGAGCATAAATTGATGATCGGACTTCGCGCCCCAATGTTCAATGGGCAATGCACACGAGCCGCCGTGGCGTGCGGCGGTTGCCCTTCCACAATTAAAGAAACTGGTGTGGATCGCTTAGTCTTCGATACCCTTGGTCTGGTGAATGCGCAGGTGCCGGTTGGGCTTCACACCCTTGTATTCGGTCACTGTTAGTTTTTTGTCCGGCCACTCGATGCGGATGTGTGCTTCCTTCGCATCACCGAGCCCGAAGTGCAGCGTGCGTGAAGGCGCGACTCCCTGGTGTCCGGCGCCGCTTTGCACTTCACGCAGCATGGTTGTTTCGCCGACGGTCACCCAGACCTTGGCGCCGTATGCGAAACGGTTGCTGCCCTTGCTCTTGTTGCCCTCAAGCGTGATCCGCATCCAGTTGCCCTCTGCGCCGTCGTTGCGCCAGACTCCGATCACGCTGCCTTCGTGCATCTTGCTGTGGCGCTTATCGCCCATGCCCACAATATCGAGGTCGCCGTCACCATCGAGATCATCCATCGCGATGTGCCCGCAGATGTCCCAGTCGATGCCCCAGCCCAGCGTTACGTCCTCGAAGCTGTGCGCGGGAGTCTGGCGGAAGACGCGCAGGCGCTGGTTGTCCGGATAGGCCGAACTTGCAAGTACCAGGTCGAGCAGCCCGTCGTGGTCGAGATCGCCCCACAGGGCCATCAGGTCGCCCTGGTTCCAGTTGTTCTTGTCGGCCCTTTCTCGAATGAAGGGCTCAACCAGGCGGGTGAATTTGAACCCACCCTCTTCGCCGTTGTTGACCAGCAGCGCGCTGAGGTCGCTGCTGTCGCCGGCCCAGCCGTGGGTGATTTCGCTGCAGAACAGGTCGATGTCGCCATCATTGTCGAAGTCTGCGGGCGCGATGCTGAAGGTGTTGCCGTTCGCACGAAATGGCGGCTCGTCGGCGCGCCCTGCCCAGCTTGGGTGTTTGCCGTGGCGTATTTCATCGCCGTCCACCCCGAGTTCGGGCGCGACGTCCTTGAACGTCCCGTCGCCGTTGTTGTGCCACAGGCGATTCCACTGCCGTCCGTAGTTGGCGACCACGAGGTCCTGCCAGCCATCGCCATTGTAGTCGCAGACACTGACGCCATAAGTCGGGCGGCTACTGTTTGCTTCGCCGTGAGCTTTGGCGGTGAGCAGCCCGGCCTGCTCGGTCACGTCGGTGAATGCTCCCTTGCCGTCACCTTTGTACAGGCGATTGACGTGGCCCTCGTAGGTGACGCCGTAGCTGACGTACCATCCACCGAGGAAGACATCGAGGTTTCCGTCGCGGTCGTAGTCCACGAAGGCGGCGGCGCAGGTGGCATGGGCTTCCGTGGCGGCCCAGTTGCCGGGCTCTTGCTTGAACTTGACGTCGCCCTTCTTGATGTCCCCGAGCCAGATGCCGGCGCGCTCGCCGGTGTCGGGAAAGTCCTTGTGGTCTTTCGCTTCCTGGAAAGCGGGGCGGAGCAGGTCCGGCTCGTTGTCGTTGTCCACGTCGCCCACGATGGTGAACACGGAGGCGTGGCGGATGTCGTCGGCGAACTTGCCGTTGTGCCCGAGAGTGAGGTCTTCATCGAGAACGAACTCGCGCCCACCGTCCTTGCCCTCGCGATTCATGTAAATCTGTGCCACGCCTCCCTTGTTGCCGGGGCCCTTACCGCTGTCGGGCACTTGCGCAATCAGGTCAGGGTAGCCGTCGTCGTTGAGGTCGTGCAGATAGATGCGCCCGGGCGCGGCTTGCGCCAGGCCAAATTCTTCCGCTGCATTCACAAACCGGGGCTGCGTCTTTTCGTCTTGCGCCTGTACCGCAAAGCCAAGCCCTACTATCAGTACAGCACCGAGGATCGTCTTTTGCATGTTCCGCCTCTTCTGTTTGTCAAGCGCGCATTCTTGCACAGTTGGCGGCATCACCAAAGGCCAAAGCGGATTCCGGTTCGCGCAACGGCGAGAGATTGTAGCGGGCGGCGTGATCGCAACAGGAACCGGGGCGGCTTCGCCGCCCCGGTGAATTGCGACTCACCTACTGCATTTGAGCCGGCGTCATCAGTGCGACAGCTGCGCCGGCAGGGTCCATGATGTGCGCCATGCGCCCGACGTTCGGTACTTCCATGGGCGGCACGATCACCTGGCCACCCTCGCCCTTGACTGTTTCGAGTGTCTTATCGAGATCCGCCACGTGGATGTAGCCTGTCCAGTTACTCGGTACTTCGGCGGGCACTTCCGCGGGCATCTGCATTCCGCCGCCTGCGTGTCCGTTGCCAGTGGAGAAGACGTTGTAAACGACGCCGTCCGGCATGGGCATTTCCTGTGCCTGCCAGCCGAGTAGCTTCGTGTAGAACTCCTTGGCTTTGGCGAAGTCGCGGCTCATGAGCTCGACCCACAGAAATGTGCCGGGCTCAGCGCATGGCGCCTCTGTAGCGCGGTGTGCGGGAGTCATCAGGTAGACGACCGAGCCGTCGGGCGCGCCGACCGGACAGAAGCGCCCGACGTTCGGCACATCAATGACGTCGTGCTTTGGCTCTCCACCCAGTTCCTTCGCCTTCGCGAGTGCGGAGTCCACGTCTTCCACATCAATGTAGAAGCCCCAGTGCGACGGCATCTCGCCCCATTCGGCGGTCAATGCGGCCATGCCACCGACGGTCTTGTCGCCGGCCATGATGATGTTGTATTTGCCACCCGGCCCCATGTCCATTTCTTCGAACTTCCAGCCTGCGACCTTGCCCCAGAAGTCTTTCGCCTTGGCCAGGTCGCGGGTCCAGCACTCGTGCCACATGAAGCTGCCGATTCCGTATGCCGGTTTGCCTTCTTCTGCCATGTCTCTCTCCTTGAGTAAGCGCGATTTACGCGTTGCTTATACAACCGTATTGCCGCCCGTGCAGTCATTTACGAAAACACCACACCCCGGGCACGCGACAGCGTTCAGACGAGCAGGATGCCCACACCACATCACTTGACCGTGTAGCGATACCCGTTGTCCAGCATGGGCAACTTGATTGCAGTGCAGACCTCCGTGAGTGTCTCCGGGCAGAAGTAGTAGTAGCGCATGTCGGCCATGCCGCCGCGGTCGCTGACGAAGCGCAGCACATCGCGCACCACGCGCTTGCCGTCCACGTCGTACCAGAGCACCACGATCGGCTCGCCCAGGTACTCGCGGCGCTCGGCCTGCGGGTCGCCCTTTTCGTCCATCAGGGTGTGTTCCAGGCTGCCGTCGCGGATCTGCCGGCGCCCGTACTCCTGCACCATGCCGACGACCAGTGCGGATGCGTCCTCCAGCATCAACCCCGCCAGCTTGTCCAGGTCGCGGGCGTTGAAGGCGTCGCACCAGGCGTCCAGCAGGCGTTCCTCGACACGTGGTGTGAACTTCGGCGGCGGCAGTTCTTTGGCGCTTTCCAGCTTGCCGCGCCCGCGGTGCAATGCGGCTTTGACCGCGCCGACCGTGGTCTCCATGTAGTTGGCGGTGTCTTCCAGGCTGAAGTTGAAGACGTCTTTCAGCAGCACGGCCGCGCGTTCAACCGGCGGCAGTGTGCTGGCCAGGCGCGAGATGGCTTCGCGCACCTCGGGCTTCTGTTCGGCGGGGGCGTCTTTGCTTTGCTCGTCGTAGCCCTCAGGCATGTCGCCCTCCTTGCCCCTGCGGGTGCTGTCGATCCAGTGATTTGTCGCCATGCGAAACAGGTAGGCGCGCGGGTTGTCGACCTGCCAGTGTACGTCGGCCAGCTTCGCGAAGGCTTTTAGAAGCGTATCCTGGACCAGGTCTTCAGCGTCCCAGACGTTGCGCGTGAGTGAGCGGCAGAAGCGAAAGAGTTCGGGGCGCAGCGGTTCGATACCATTTAGAAACTCACGGCGCGCCTTGCGCACGACGACGGTGAATTCCTGACTCAGCTTGTCCACGGGCGCTCCTGGTTCGGTTCTGCATCAATGACGGTCCACGGGCGGAAAAGGATACGAAGATTCTGTGTGCGACGGGAACTACAAGACGGTCCCTGCGGGGCGTTGTTTCTTCCACCACGCCAACCGGGGGCTGACGCCCCCGGCTATCCTGGAGGGCCCTTGCTGGGCCTGTCCCGAAGGGACCAGCCAAGGTAGCCGGGGGTGTAAACCCCCGGGATGGTTCGTCCATTGGGTTGGTGCGCCCGGAGGGCCGCCTCGATCTACGGCGATGACCGGGCTAACTATTTGCCGAGTTGTGCGTTAAGAGGAAGCATGAAATCAAACCGACGGGTAATCATTGCGATAGCTGTCCTTCTGCCGCTTCTTGCCGCGGGTGGCTATGGCGTTTACTACGTCATGAACCAGGGCTCGCCGGTGCAGTGGAACAACAGCACGGCACAGAATGCGTCGTCGGCGATTCCTGATCTCGGCTCGCGCAGCTACACACCGCCGCCCGCCAATGATACGCCGGAGGGCAACGGGGAAGCGCCTGTCGACGACGCGGGCGAAGACGGCGGCGAGACCGGACCTGAAGAAGAGGTCGCCAACAGCGAGCGCGAGATCGACATCTGGCTCAGCAACCTGGCCCTGTCGACCAAGGCCGGCGATCGCAAGGGCATCGCCCTGTATCATGAGATGCTCAAAAAGGCCCGCCCGCACGAGCTGGTCGACGACCGCGTCCGCAACGCCCTGACCAACGAGCAAAGCGCCTGGGTACGCATCCAGTTTTATCACGCTTTCCACGCGCACGAGGCTGCTCTCGATTGGGCCACACATGTCCACGACACGCGCACGGCGAAATTCCTTGGCACGGACGACCTGTATGTCGCCGGCGAGATCGAAGAGCTGAAGCAGATATCGAGAACACTGTACGGCGAACTGGTGAACGGCTGGAAGAAGAATGAGCAAGGCGACGCGCGCCTGATGGCTCTGCTGCGCAACGTGCTCGACACCGAGAAGCCGGCCTGGCTCCTGGAAGAAACGACACGCTGGGTGGTCCTGCCCATGCTGGAAGCACACCTGGTCAGTTTCGTACGCTCCATTGAGCAGGAGTTGCGCAACCTGTTGCTGCGCCGCAAGGCCGAACGAGGTATCCGAGAGCACTTCTTCGCCGCGTTTATCCTGACTTTCGATCCGCACAAAACGATTCTGAATGAACTCGAACGATCAGAATGGTGGGACTATGCGTCGTTCTTGCCTCTACTCTATCCGGGCCGGCACAGGCTCACAGACGTCGACCCGGACGCTGCCGTCATCCGCCTGAGTGGCCCCATGCAGCTAGACTGGGTCGAGGCACTTACAGAAGGACCGGAGGCTCCAGCGCTAATCGAACGACTGCTGCTGGGAAGCATGCCCATTGAAGACAAGCGTCTCCTGATCCAGCGCATTGCCGAGTACGCCGTGCCTAATGGACGGGCGATGATTGAGGCAGGGCTGGATCGAAAGGATGAGAACTTTCCGGACTACCTGGTTGCCTTTGGATCATTCGCTGCGGACGATGCCGACCTGCAACGCCTGACCCGTATCGCGGATGACCCGGACGTGGCCGCTGCACAGGGTGCCATTGAGGGTTTGCGCCGCAGCGGCTTGAACGACGCGGACGCCGAGCTGCGCAAGGTGCTTGAGCAGGGCACGAACATTGGCGTGAAGTCGCAGGCGCTGGGGGCCTTGCTGGCTCGCGCCAAGAACAAGGACAACCTGCTCGAGGAATACCTGGACGCCGGCAAAGACGCGTCGCTGCGTGCAGTCGCCGTTGCACACGTGGATATCACGGACATTGAGCGTCTCAAGACCATAGTGACCGACGACGCTTCGCCTCGTGTGCGGCAGGCCGCGCTGACGCGCCTGGGCGGGATCGTGCCGGAGAACTCCCGCGTGCGCAAAGACCTGCTGGGCTTCTTCCGCATGGTCAGCTCGCGCGACAGCTCGCCCGTGATCCGCAAGGCCGCCGACAAGTACGCCGCTGAGTTCCAGGACTAGTTTCGCCGAATCAGCTTCGCTGCCATACTGCGCACATGGACCTGATCTCACGTGTGAAGGCTCGCGAAACACGCGCACTGGCGCGGGCGCTAACGCACGTCGAGAACGGGGACGAAGTTTTCCTGGCTGCGCTTGACGGCGAGTACGCCAGCCTGCCGCATCCGGAGCGCATCGGCATCACAGGCCCGCCCGGCAGCGGCAAGAGCACCCTTACCAGCACGCTGATCACGGCCCTGCGCAAACAGGCCAAGCGCGTCGGCGTTGTCGCTGTTGACCCGTCAAGCCCGTTCAGCGGCGGCGCACTATTAGGTGACCGTTTGCGCATGACCGAGCATACCCTTGATGACGACGTCTTCGTGCGCAGCATGGCCAGCCGCGGGCGCTTCGGCGGGCTCGCCATCGGCAGCGAGGACGCATGCGACGTGTTGGCGCTGGGTGGCTTTGATCCCCTGATCGTCGAAACTGTCGGCGTCGGCCAATCCGAAGTCGACATCGCCCGCCTGGCCGACACGACCGTCGTCGTGCTGACCCCGAGCGCCGGCGACAGCGTGCAGGCATTAAAGGCTGGCATCATGGAAATTGCGGATGTGGTCGTGATCAACAAGGCCGACCGTGACGGCGCGGAGCGTCTTGAAGAAGACATCAAGGAAGGGCTGGAACTGCGCCCACACCCGCCAGAGGGTGAGCCCTTCTGGCAGCCGCCGGTGGTGCGCACGATCGCGACCCAGAATGCAGGCGCCGAAGAATTGTTGACTGCCATTTCGAGTCACCGTGGGTTTCTGACGGGTAACGGGTTACTTGCCAGTGTCAGAAAACGTCGCCTGGAATCACGTCTGTCCGACCTGGCAGGCGCGGGGCTGCTTGCTGCCCTGAAAACGGGCGACCGCGCCAAACCCGCATTTGAAGCGGTGCGTGGCGAAGTTTTGGCGGGGAAGCTGTCGCCACGGGCGGCGGTTAAGGCGCTTCTGAATCAGCTGAAACTCTAGCCAAATCGCACAGAACTATTTCCGAATCCGGCGCGAAGATTAATGGAACGGAACGCCCGAGTTCTTCGTTTAAGAAATTGAACAGGGACGATACGCAACAAGAGGGGACAGACGACGGACCTGAGTGTTATTGGACCAACGAATTAGAGGACCCCTAACATCACCGCGGCGTTTCTTCCGAGATGCCCTTCTCCACGCGCGCAACGCGCAAGAAAAAATCTGAAAGCTCGACGGCCCCTCCCCCAGAAACCATCGAGCTAGCAAAGCGAACCCGGCGGCCCCCCTGCCGGGTTCTTGCATTTGAGGCAGATTGGCCACGCTGTGGGTTATGAAACGGCCTGTCGTTCCAACAGCTTCGCGACGCCTTCGTTTGCGTTGCGCACGCAATCCGGGATGCCGACGCCATCAAAACCGTTGCCGATCACGGCGAGGTCGGTGTGCTTTTTTGCAAGCTCGCGAATTCGTTCGACGCGATCCAGGTGGCCGACGTGATACTGCGCCATTGCGCCGAGGTGGCTTTCCGCGAGCGCGAACTTCGGCTCGCCGGTCAGTCCGATCAAGTCGCGTAACTCCGCCAGCGCAAGCTCGACCTGCCCCTCCGGCGGCAGCTTCGCGATTTCCGGCTGCAGCGCCCCGCCCATGAACACCCGAACGACCGCCTTCTCCTCCGGCGCGCGACCCTCGAACTTCACGCTGCTGAAACTGAACGCAACGATGCGACGCTTCTCCACACCCGGGATCACGGCCCCGATGCCATCCATCGCGTGCGCGATCTGTGAGCGATCAAAAATGAAGTTCACGACCGCGGCGCCCGCGTACTCGATTTCACCCAGTGCCGCAGCGAGCACTCCGTCGGCCCCGTGCAGCAGCTTCGCCGACACGCGCGACTGCACGGCCAGCACCACCGCATCCGCGCCGATCGTTTCGCCCTGCAACTCGACACTCCACGTCTCGCCATCCCGCTTCAGCCCGCGGACTTCCGTGTTCAGGCGGATGGCTTCGGCAGGCAGCGTCGCCGTCAGCGCATCCGGCAGCGTGCTCATGCCGCCCTTGAACGTGACGAACAATCCGTAGCGCGGGCCGGCCGCCTTTGCGACTTCGCTTTGCTTGCCCTGTTTGCGCGCACGTTTGCGCAGGGCCTTGATCACGCTGCCTGCGGAGCGCTCCATTTCAATGAAGGCCGGGAAAGTGGCCTTTAGACTCAGCTTCTCGGGGTCGGCGGTGTAGATGCCGGCGATCATCGGCTGGGCGATGCGCTCCAGGGCTTCGCGTCCGAAGCGGCGGCGCACGAAACTGGCAAGCGACTCGTCGCTGTCGTCGCGCCGCACGCCCTTGAACAACTCCAGCCCCATGCGCAGCTTGCCGCACCAACTGAGGATCGGCGTTTTCAGCAGCGCTTTGATCGACATCGGGCTGATCAGAAAAAAGCCCTCGGGCAGGCGCTTCAGTGTCCCCTTGTGCAGGATGAAACTGCGCCGCACGCCTTCGCGGGTGCCGATGATCCGTTCACTGAGGCCGAGCTCGTTGGCCAGCTCCATGGCAGCGGGCTTGTTCGAGGCCCAGCAGTCCGGCCCGGTTTCGAGCAGACATTCGCCCTGCGTCACCGTCCGGATCACGCCCCCCAGGTGGCCGGAGGCTTCAAGCAGCGTCACACGCACGCCGGCCCTGTGCAGGCGATAGGCCGCTGTCAAACCACTGATCCCGCCGCCGATGACGACTACGTGCTTCATGGTCACGGTATAGCAATACGGGCGCGCAGGCGAAGACGGGGCTAATAGCCCTTGGCCTGCTGTTCGTTCCAGGTTTCGCGAAGGATCGTGAGATAGCGCTGGTAGCGCTGCTGGTCGAGAGCGCCGGCCTCGGTCGCGGCCTTGACGCCGCAGCCTGGTTCGTGCCGGTGCGTGCATGTATTGAACCGGCATTCCTCGCGCGCCTGCTGCCAGTCCGGGTAATACAGGCTGATCTCGTGCAGCTCGAGGTTCCAGAAGCCGAAGTCACGCACGCCGGGAGTGTCGATGACGAGGCCTCCCGCCATTGGCAACAAACTTGCGTGCGTGGTGGTGTGTTTGCCCTCTCCGACCTTGTCGACTTCCTGCACCTTCATTTCGAGCCCCGGCTCAAGCGCGTTCATCAGGCTGGTCTTGCCCACGCCGCTCTGGCCCGCGAAAACGGCGGTACGGTCTTTGAAGCGCCCCGTCAGCGTGCCAAGTTCGCCCGTTTCTGCGCTGACGAGTTCGATATCGAGCCCGGCGTCGCGATAGGGCGCCAGCTGGGGCTCCAGTTGCGCATGACTTGACAGGTCAAGCTTGTTGATCACAAGCAGCGGCGTCAGCCCCTGGCTGAAGGCGCTGATCAGCAGGCGGTCAACGGTGAGAAGCTGTTCATCCAGGCGATCGGCGCCGGCCACGATCACCAGCAACTCGATGTTGGCGGCAAGTACCTGGCGCTGGCGGGGAAAGCGCGGGTGGGCGCGATAAAGCTCGGTTTCGCGCTCGATGATTTCCTCGAGCATGATCTCGTTGCCGTCGATCAGCGAAAAGCGCACGCGGTCACCGACGACGATGGGGCTGCGCTCACGACGCTTGCCCTGTTTGAACTTGCCGCGCACGGGGCACATGTACTCGACGCCGTCACCAAGCACCCATGCGTGGTGCCCGTGAAGGCGAACAACTGTTCCGGTTTGCGTCATGGTGTCCGGCGTTCAGTATAGCTCGTTTCAGCTCTTGCCTCGCGCCTGCACGTCGAAACCGGGCCTGAGTTCCGGGCGTACTCCCAAGTGCCGTCGTCTTTGGCTACACTGCGCGCCATGTCTTTGCGCGCGAAAATCGCATTCGGAGTGATCGCTGCCACCGCCATCCTGGCGGTAGCGTTGACGGTTATCGGGCTTGAAGCGCAAAAGCAACTGAAAGATCAGCAGCGAGTGAGCCACGAGCGGTCCCAGAAGGCGCTGGAAGATCTGAACGCGAACACCCGCCGCCAGCTTGACGCCCAGGCCGAGCAGTATCATCTGATGGCGACGCGCTCTATTGAAAAGCTGGTGCTGGCATGGCTCAAGCCGCGTCTGAACCTGCCCGCCAGCGAGATCCGGTTTGACCTGCGCGACCCGGACAACGGGATGAGTGAGACGGCGATCATCGAGCGCCGCAATGGCCAGCTTCTGCCGCCACAGGTGTTCAAACCAAAAGAAAGCCGCATGACTCTCACCAGCGAAGAAGAGTCCGTTGTGCGCGAGGTGTTTCAGTCCAAGCAGCACCGCTTCACGGGCGACGTGCTGTACCATCCTTACAACCCGAACAACCTGGAAGAGTTGCAGTACGTGCTGCGTCTCAAGCTGGACATACCGCCCATTGTCGCGCCTGACCCGGTGCAGATTCCGCCGCTTGAAGAGCCCCAGCCGGCGGATCTGGGTGCGTTCGTCGTGGCGGCCTTCACGACGCTGGCACTGGCCATGCTGGCCGTGTTCGTGCTGCTGATGTTCGCCTTGCGCAAGTTCGTGCTGGCGCCCCTGGGCAACGTGCTGGAAGATTCCGAGCGCATTGTGAGAGGCACGGAAGGGCTTACCGTGCGCGGTTTCAAGGGCGGCAAAGGCAACGACATCGAGACACTCGTTGCCGCGTTTAACGCCATGTTCAGTGAATTGAAGGCCTACCAGTCTGACCTTGAGGGCAAAGTCAAATCCGCCACGCGCACCATCAAGGCCCAGCAGCAGAGCCTCGTGATCGCGCAGCGGCTGGCGGCGACCGGCACTCTCGCGGCCGGCCTGGCCCACGAGGTGAACAACCCTTTGAGCGGAATGCTGAACGCGGCGCGTCGACTGAAGAAGAAGGAAGGGCTGGATGAGCGCGCGCGGGATTACATTGAGTTGATCGAGGAGGGGCTTTCGCGCATTGAGAACCTGATGAAGCAGATTCTTGATTTTTCGCGGCGCCGCGACATGAAGCCGGAGCGTTTCTCGCCGGAAGACGCGTTCCGGCGCGCGTTGCCACTTGTGCGGCACAGGCTGGAGCGGAAGCACCTGCGACTTGAGGAGGACATCCGCAAGGACCTGCCGGATGTATACGGCAACGCCGAGGAGATCGGCCAGGTGCTGATGAACCTGCTGATCAACGCCGCTGACGCGTGCCCGGAAGAAGGAGCGATCCGGGTGACGATCTCGCCTTCGGATTCCGGCGGCGTGGTCTTCAGCGTTGAGGACAGCGGAGAGGGCGTGCCGCTGGAAGTGGCGGAGCGCATCTTTGACCCGTTCTTTACCACCAAGGAGCCCGGCAAGGGCACCGGGCTGGGGCTGGCGATCGCGCACACGATCATCGACAACCACGGCGGCACGATCCGAGTCGAGCAAGGCGCGACTCTGCAAGGGGCGAAGTTTGTTTTTGAGCTGCCCCGGGCCGACATTCACGAAAGCAAGCGCCTCAAAGAGGCCGGGTAGCAGCAGCTCCAAGCAGGATCGCCCGGCACGGGACCGGGCGATCCTGCTTGCCGTCTCTACGCCAAACGCCGGCGTCGAAGCCACAGGGGCAGCGCCAGAGCTGCCAGCGCCCACCACGGCGTCAGGCCGGGTTTCACCGCGCATCCACCGCTGTCATCTTCGCCGCCCCCGGATGCTTTTGACGTGAAGGAGATGTCGTGCAGGGCGTGCGTCAGGGCGTTGGTGGGTGAGATGAAAGCGAAACTGACCGTGTCCGTGCCGTCGTAGGTCCAGTTAAAGGTCAGGCTGCCGCCGCTGGTGGTGCCGCCGACTGGGCCCGTAAGCGTGCCTGTCCCGAACACGACGACGCTCATGTCGTGGGCGCCGGTTATGACCGGGTTGCCGGCTGCGTCGACAACATTGACGGTGATGCTGAAGGCCTCGCCGCTCCTGACGCTGGTGGGGGCGGGCTGCTGCACCTCAAAGCGGGTCGCTACTCCCGCGGGCGCGACTGTGATGTTCACTTCACGAACTTCGCCGGCCGTCAAGCCGTTCACGTTGATGACTGCCGTGCCGAGGCCGGTGACGTCAACGGTGAACGTGTGGTTACCGGGCGACAGTTTCAGCCAGCACCAGAAGCCGTCGGCGGCGGACAGCGCTGTGTAGCTGCTGCCGCTCCTGGTGACCCAGGCGTCCGTGATCGGCACGCCCGTCTGGTCCTTGATGGTTCCATGTACGATTGCGGTGGTAGGGCTACTTAGCCACGGCAGGTCTGGCGGGCTTGCGGGCTGCTCATAGGGCGCGCCGGGAGCCTTCAGCGTGCTCCAGAAATTGAGGCTGTTGGCGCTGCCGTAGCTCCAGACCATCGTCCCCGCGCAGCCGAAACTGCGCGTGGCCGTGATTTCGCTGATCGTCTCGTTGGCGTTGGCGTCGCTGGTGGCGCTCATGCCCGGGTAGATGTGCCGTCCGCTCGCGCTGGCCTGCCAGTCGGGGACGATGTCGCTGAAGTCCGGGTTGCCGCCGCCGTCCGGCCAGTAAACCTGCGGCGCGATCCAGTCCATGGCGCCCTCGGCCAGCCAGGCTTTGGCGTCCTGCTGTCGAGGAAGCCCGTAGTAGTAGCCCGTCGGGTAGCCGCTGTAGCTGGTCCAGTGATACAGCCCGAGTGGTGCAGCGCTAATTTGCAGGCCTGGGTTCACGCTGTGGACTTCGGCGTAGACGTCGCGCAGCCAGCGGGTGATCTGGTCGGCGGTCCAGTTGTCGAAGCCCAGGCTGCCGGGGTTGCCGGGGCCTGCGCGGCGGGCGTTGCTGGTGGCGTCGTAGCTGTAGCCGGCTTCGGGCATTCGAATGCGGTCGAAGTGAATGCCATCGAGTGCCGGGTAGGTGTTTACGATGTGCATGACCTGGTCGCGCAAATACTTCTGCACGTCAGGGTGCCCGGGCGCGAGCCAGTAGTAGCCGTCCACGGTGCTGCTGATGGGAGTGCCGGTTGAATCGGCGATGATCCAGGACTGGTGGCTGCCGGCGAATGCGCTGGTGCAGACGTGTGTGTTGAAATAGCAGTGCAGCTTCAGCCCGCGGGTGTGGGCGGCGTTGATGGCGTAGGCCAGCGGGTCGTCGCCGGCGCCCAGGGTGATCAGGGACGACAGGGGTTCGTTGGGCGACGGATACAGGGTGGTGGTATCGCCGCGCATCTGAAGCACGACCGAATTGAAATTGCCGTTGGCGGCGTTGGTCATGATGGTGTCGAGATTGGCTTTCCAGGTGCTCGGGCTTGTGCTCGGCCATTCGTACCGCGAGCACCAGACACCGCGGAACTCGTCGGCGGCGGGCGGCGTGGTTGTCGGAGTCACCCAGCGCACGGCGTCGGCGACGACAACCTGCCCGCTCTGGGCGTCGTTGCCGATTTGAACGTAGCCGGCCGTGCCGGCGTTGAAATCGAATGTCCCCAGCGTGACCCACCCGCCGCCATTGGCCTGCTGGTTGACGCGGATCGTGTTGTCGCCGTTGGCATGAAACACGGTGAAGGGCGTGTCATTGGCCCGGTTGCTGCCGCTGGGGTACCAGACCTGCACGTCGTATGTGTCGGCGGTGAGATTCGGGCGCCACTCGGCCAGTGCGGTCGGGCTGCCGGTCGCGCCGACGCCGCCCTTGTGCAGGTAGTCGCTGCCGTACTTGCCGCTTGCGCTGGTGCCGGTAGTCCAGGCGCTGCCGAAGGTAATGCTGAACGCGCTGTCGCTGTTGTCGACCACGACCTGGGCGCCAAGCGGCGCGGCGCACAGCAAGGCCGCGACGAGCAAGTATTTACGGTAGCTCATGAAATCCTCCGGCGCAGTCCCGCGACGCCCAGCAGGGCCGAGAGTGCGGACAGTAGCAGCCAGGAGCACCCTTCACTGGTGGAGCAGTCTCCACTACCGGAGCCGTTGCCGCCACCGACTGATGGGGGATTGTGTCCGGAGCTTCCGCCGGTGGTTGTGACGGAGTTCTGCGCCGGATAGGCGTGTACGCCGCCTGACGTGTTGTAGGCGAACAGGCGCCAGAAGTATGTGGTGCCCGGTGTCAGCCCAGTCCAGTCGTAGGTCGTTGCGGCTGCTCCGAGGCTGAAGTTCTGGAAGGTTGGCGCGCCCACTCCGGCCAGCAGGTCGGCGGGCGACTCGGCTATGTCGAGCCAGTACCCGTTGGCGCCGGCGGTGCTGTTCCAGGTGAAGTTGATTGAGGTGTCGCCGAGCACGGTGGCGACCAGCCCCGTAGGTACGGAAGGCGGGCTGCCGGCGGACAGGGTGAAGCTGGCGGGCGAGGGCATGGCATGGTTGCCGCCCTGCGTGTTGTAAGCGAAGACTCGCCAGAAGTAGGTCTGTCCGGGCGTCAGACCGGTCCAGGTGTGGGTATTGGTACGCCCGACGTGGACGTTCTGGAACGTCCCGGTTGCGCCCGAGAGGTCCGCAGCGGACTCGGCAATGTCAACCCAGTACGCGTCGGCGTAGCTGGACCAGTTCCAGTCGAATCGTACATCAGTGCTGTTTAGTGCCGCCGCGGCAAGCCCTGTCGGCGCCGGCGCGGGCGGGGCTGCCGAAACGAACCTGAAACGTGCCGCGTCGCCGATCACGACTGACGGGTTGGCGTTGTTCTCAAGTTTGACGTAGCGACTGCTGCCGCTGAAAAACGGATACGTGCCAAGACTGACCCAGCCGCCGCCGTTGACCTGTTGGTTCACGGCGACCGTCTGCGTACCGCTGGCGTGATGCACCGTGAACGGAGCATTGTCGCCCCGGTTTGTGCCTTCCGGGTAATAGACCTCGACCTCGTAATCGCCCGCGACGGGCAGGTTGGGGCGCCACTCACAGGCGGCCGTGACACCGCCGGCACTGTTGGCGAAGCGATAGTCCGTCCCGTACTTGCCGGTTGCGGAACTGCCGGTATTCCAGGAACCGCTGAGCACGCTGAAGCCCGGGTCGATATTGTCGATGATGCGGTCGTTGGGGCTGGAGGGGCTGAGGCGGTTCTGCACCTCGGTGATGAAAAGGTTCCAGTCAAAGTACGCGCCCGGGTCGCTGCGGTTCCATGGCTGGACCTGATAGTGCCCGATCAGTCCCGTGCCCGAGTAGGGTGAGCTTTGTGACGCGGCCTGGCCCGCCGGGTGAACAACCTGCACGTTGTAGGTGTAGCACAGCCAGGCAACCAGGTCGTATAGCGCCGGCAGAATCCCCTGCGTCCAGGTGCCTGCCTGACCGGCATAGCCGGCGCATTCGATGCCGATGCTACGGCTATTGTAGTAAGTTGCGTGCCAAGCACGGTCGCCATTGCTGACGAGCTGCTTGATTTCCGTACCGTTTTCCTTGATTACGTAGTGGGCGCTGGCGCCACTGGCCGGGTTTTTCAGCCAGCCGACGGCGCCGCTGTAGCCGCCTTCCGTGGTGTGAATCACAATCGTGTCGATCGTGGCCGTCCGCCCCCCTGTGTAGTTGGGGCTGGGGTCCCAGATGATGTTGGGTTGTGAGGGTTGCGAGAAAAGTGAGTTTGAAAAAAGACAAAACAGTCCTGCCAGAAGAATGGCCTTCTTCATGACAAGCCTCCGCACCAGAGATCGCCCAGCTAATCAAAAGTAACAACGGGGCGGTATAGCATCGGTTCGTGCAATTTCCCGGACAAATGTTGATTTGTCGGGCGTTTCAGGATGATATCGATGTGCAATTTGATGGGTTGTGACGACTCTGTGGGCTGTGCTGCGCCTGCAATCCAACGCCGTCCCCGGTGGTCAACGCGGCGTACTATCACGCCTGCGTCACCGCCTTGGGGAAAGTCTGTGAGCGGCTTGACAGCCCGAACGTCAGGTTTAGATTGACCTTTCAGCCAAGTACCCCCTCTGAAGGAGATTCACCATGCTGCTACGCATTGCGCGTGGGCTGTTCGCCGTCGCATTCGCCTTCACGGTGGTGCTTGTCGCCTCTTCAATCACCCCGGATGTCGCGCCGGTGTACGCCCAGGACGCCCTTGGCACAATCCAGGAGGGTCTGCGCGAGTACAAGAAGGGCAACTACCGCGAAGCCATCAACAAGTTCGACCAGGCCCTCGCCGCTGACCCGAGCGACGAAGACGCCCGCCGCATCCGCGACGAGATCGGCGCCGAGCTTGCCCGCAACATGATCAACAACAACATCGCCGATGCCGGCTTGCGCGGTCGCTACTCGCGCTTCGGCAAGTGGGTGATGACGGGCATGGCCAAGAACCCGTACATCGGGCGCAACAACAACCCGGAAGAAATTGCCGAGTTCGTTGACGCCTACATGGGTGACGCCGATGTCGCGCGCAACATGCTGCGCGCGGCCAGCATCCGCGACGCCTACGGCGACTTCGCCGTGCCGTACATCCAGGCCAACTACCTGCACAGCGACAACGCGGATTATCGTTATCGTGCCCGTCTGCTGCTCGCCACTCTTGGTGCACAGGCCGTCAACGCGATCATCCAGTGCTTCTACAGTGATGAAATGTACGACCGTCAGGGCGCTGCACTGGCCCTGACCGACATTGGCGACCCACGTGCGCTGCCGATTCTTGCCAAGCACTTCCAGATGAATGGTGAAGAGGCGCAGGTCGTCGCGGCCTGCGGGCGCGGCATCGAGATTATCCGCCGTGACAACCCGGAGACGGACAAGAAGGTCAACACCGCCAAGGACCTGTTCTTCCTGCAGGCCGAGGGCTACTACCGCAACAACGCTGCCGGTCGCTATTACCGCAACCGCCTCGTGGGCAGCAGCTACCAGGGTCATCTGCCGGTGGTGATGTACGGCTATGACCGCAGCTACACGGTCTGGAAGTGGGTGCCCGAAGGTACTGACATGAAGCTGCAGCCCCAGGAAGTGCCGCTGTGGGCGTACGCGGACATTGTCGCCGAGGAATCCTGCCTGCAGGCCTTTGAGCTCGGCATTACCAGTGCCGGCGGCAACGCGAACTCGGACGCGTTCACCCGTGACGCCGAGGCGCTGCTGTCGTGCATTCACATGCACATGTTCACGGAAGGGCGTGGTCGCTACTACAACAGCAGCGAAGACGAGCGCGAGTTCATTGTGCAGATGCTTGGCGAGCGCGGCTTTACGCCGAACTTCCATGGCTTCGGACTCGCGTCGGCGAGCGGCAGCCCGGTGCTGTACGCGGCCCTGGAACGTTCACTTGCTGACGGCTACCCGGCTGTCAGTGTTGCCCTTTGCGACGCGATCGCCGAGCTCAATGACGCCAGCGTGATCGGTAAGCCGGCGGGCGCGGCCATGATTCGCGCACTCACCGACATTGACCGCACCGTCCGCTACGCGGCGGCGCGGGCGTTGATTCGTGTCGGGGGCAACACCAGCTTCGGCAACAGCACGATGGTTGAGCAGGTGGCGGTACGCAACCTGCAGGAAACACAGGCCCGTGCCGTGCTCGTGATCATCGAAGACGAAGCCCTGCGCAATCGCTACCTGAGCGACCTGGAAAGCCTCGGGCATAGCGCCACCGGCGCCCGCACGCTTGAGGAAGGCGCGGATCTTGCAATGCAGGGCCCGCCCTGGGATGCCATCATCATTGAAGGCAATCTTGCCGTGACACCGGTGTTCGTATTCGAGCTGCCGAGCTACGGCGGCGCGCAGGATCGCCCCGAGCGCAGCGAGCCGATTTTCCACCTGCTCAGCAAGGACGTCCGCACGGCCGAGATCCCGGTCGTAATTGCCGCCCTGGAATCCGAGATCGATAGCCGCAAGGATGATCTTGACGCCCTGGGTGTCGATGACAGCCGCTACATCAGCTACACGGCTGAGTACGCCGTGGACACGGAAGCACTTGGCGCGACGCTCGACGATATCTGGAGCAGCAACATCGAAAGCGCCAAGAACAAGACCAACGAGATGGTGGTCGAGATGGCGGACGCGATCGCCGAGTTGAACCCGGGCAGCACGAAGTACGCGATCGACAAGTTGCTGGTTGCCCTCTCGGGCGGACTGCGTCTTGCCGGTCGGTCCAGCGCGGCGCGCGCCGCGATCTGTGACGCGATTGCCGTGCTGGTTGATGGCGGCAAGGGTGTGGGTGCGGCCTGGGTGCGTGAGAACGTCATTCCCAACCTGCTGGACACACTGACCAGCGACGAAGCGGTTGACCGTCCGCTGGTCAAGGCTGCCGCCGCACGCGCACTGGGCGAATGCTACAAGGCCCACAAGGGCGCCTGGGACGAAGACGGTTTCAACGCGCTGCTTGCGCAGGTACGCCTCGAATACGACCTCAGCGAAATCGCCGACGAGGCCCAGCGCGCGGCCATGATCGAGGAAGTTGCCGCCGCACGTAACGCCGCGGGTGCGGCCATTGGTGACGCGCCGACGACCGCTGCCCAGCGCCTCGTGCTCAAGCGAGGGCAGGCCGTCAACCCGCACGCGCCGGCCCCGGACCGCACCGCCGAATAAGCTTTCCCAACGCCAGACCAGATGAACTCGGGCGTCCGCAAGGGCGCCCGGTTCATTTCTATCAGGTGAAATTCTGTCAACACCTGAATCCGTGCATTCCGCCTGCTATCGTGCGCGCCATGGCAGGCAAGGGTGAAGATTCTCCCGCGATGAAGCAGTACCGCGAGCTGAAAGACGCTCATGCGGGCGCACTGCTGCTTTACCAAATGGGTGACTTCTTCGAGACCTTCTTCGAGGACGCCAAGCAGCTTGCGGATACACTTGGTATTACGCTGACCACACGCGGTGACGACAGCCGGGGCAACCCGATCTCCATGGCAGGCTTTCCCCTGCGCGCCCTGGACCAGCACCTGCCGCGGCTGCTCGAAGCCGGGTTGCGCGTGGTGATCTGCGAGCAGGTGGAAGACCCGGCCGAAGCAAAAGGGCTGGTCAAGCGCGAGGTGACTCGCGTGATTACGCCCGGTACGGTGCTCGAGGAATCGCTGCTGGATGCGCGCAAGCCCAGCATCATCGCCGCTTGGGCGCCAGGCAAGAAGGCGTGCGGGCTGGCTTGGGCGGAACTCAGCACCGGGCAATTCCAGTGTTGTGAGTTGCCGGAAGACCAATTGTTCGCCGCGCTCGCGCGCCTGGAGCCGGCCGAGTTGCTGCTGCCTGAAAAGCTGTGGGTGAAGGACCGCGACAAACTCGCGCACGTCAGGCAGGGCGTCCGTGCCAGCATCACCGCCGCGGCCGACTTCAGCTTTGAGAATCGCCGGGCAACGGAAGAGCTGCAACGCCACTTCGGCGTGAAGACGCTGCAAGGCTTTGGATTCGAATCCAGCAAAGGCCCCGAGATCGACGCGGCCGGCGCGCTGCTGAATTACCTGTTTGAGAACCAGCGCGGCAAGATTGCGCACGTGCGCTCCATTGAGCGATTTAATCCATCCGACGTGATGGCGCTCGACCGCGCGACCTTGGACGCGTTGGAAATCACGCGGACTCTGCGCGATGCGCGGCGCAGCGGCAGTCTGCTGGACAGTATCGACAAGACGCAAACCGCCATGGGCGCGCGTGAGCTGCGTAACTGGCTGACCGGACCGTTAACCGACCCGCGCAAGATCAACGCGCGTCACGCAGCCGTTGACGAGTTCGTGCACACGCCGCGCCGACTGAACCTTGTGCGTGAGGCTCTGGCCGGGCTGCCCGATCTTGAACGCCTGTCCGGCAAACTTGGGACGGGACGTGTCACGCCGCGCGACCTGGCCGGTCTGCGTCAGGGCTTGCAGCGATTGCCGTTATTGCGCAGCGCGCTCAGCGGCACGGAGAGTGCATTGCTGAGCTACGCCGGCGAGCAACTGGACGCGTTGACCGACCTGCGCGAGCTGCTTGAGACACGTCTGAGCGACGACCCTCCGGTCACCATAAAGGAAGGCAGCGTTATCCGCGAAGGCGTCAGCGAAGAGCTGGACGAGCTGCGCGCGCTCGGGCGTGACGGCAAATCCTGGATGGCGCGATTCCAGGAGCAGGAAGCGGAGCGCACCGGCATTCCGTCACTGAAAGTCGGCTTCAACAACGTCTTCGGCTACTACATAGAGGTTACCCACGCGCATGCGAGCAAGGTGCCCGAAGACTACATCCGCAAGCAGACGCTCAAGGCCGCGGAACGCTACATCACGCCGGAGTTAAAGGATCACGAGTCAAAGATCCTCAACGCGGAGAAGCGCATCAACGCGCTTGAGACACAACTGTTCGGCGCACTGCGCGAGGAACTCACTACGCACACGCAACGCCTGCTCGCGTCAGCGCGCCTGGTCGCGCTGGTGGACGCGCTGGCTGGGCTGGCACTGGTGGCGCACGACCGCGGCTGGTGCCGCCCGACCATCGACAGCTCATTCGAGTTGCGCATCGTGCAGGCGCGTCACCCTGTGCTCGAAAACACGCTTGAGCCCGGCAAGTGCGTGCCCAACGACGCGGTGCTCGACAAGGGCACCATGGCCGTCGTGACCGGACCAAACATGGCAGGCAAAAGCACTTACGTGCGCACGGTCGCCCTGTGTGTGCTGCTGGCTCAGGCCGGCAGTTTCGTGCCGGCCAAACAGGCGACCATCGGCGCCGCGGACCGCATTTTCACGCGTCTGGGCAGTGCCGACGACATCGGGCGCGGGCAAAGCACGTTCATGGTCGAGATGGCGGAAACCGCGAACATCCTGAACCACGCCACGGATCGCAGCCTGATCGTACTGGATGAAGTCGGGCGGGGGACCAGCACATTTGACGGTGTCAGCATCGCCTGGGCGGTCAGCGAGCACCTGCTGCAGCGCGTAAAGGCCCGCACGTTTTTCGCGACGCACTACCACGAGCTTACGCAACTGGCGTTGCAGTTCAGCGGTGTGAAGAACCTCAACGTTGTCGTGCGCGAATGGAACGACGAGCTGATCTTCCTGCACCAGATTGCCGAGGGGGGCGCCGACCGCAGCTACGGCATTCACGTGGCGAAGCTCGCGGGGATTCCGCCGGAGGTCGTAGGGCGCGCGAAGACGATCCTCGGCAAGCTCGAGGCCGACAGTCCGGTGCTGTCCGGCAAGGCCATCAAGGGTTCTCCGCAACTCAAGCGTCCCAGACACGTGCAGTTGAGCCTGTTCAGCGTGGCTGAGAACAATGCCCTGAAGGCGCTGAACGAACTCGATACGTCCTCGATCACACCGGAACAGGCCTTGGCCGAGTTGCTGCGCGTCCGGGACCTGGCGCGGGAGTAGCCGCCGCGCCAGGGATTTCGCATCCATCAAGAAAATGCACTGGTCAAGTTATGAGTTCGGTGCGAATGCGACATGATGGCACTGGTGCGTAGTGTGCGACATGGCCCGTAAATGCGACGCAAAGTGTTACCCTGGTGCGACTTGCTGTGCGTTCGCGCTGTTCCTGCTGGCGGCGTAAGTAACGATATCCACAAAGTTTACGAATCGTCGCATCAGGGCATCGGGAGACACCATCAGGTTCACGTTGTCCGCTTTTGCGTGTACTTCAATGCCAAACGACAATACAATCGTTACTTACACAGCTAGAGTTTTGACACCAGGGTTTTTGTTTTCCGCGGAGCAGCCGGCCGTGACCAAGTATTACACCACGAGTGAAGTCGCCAAAGTCTGCAATGTGCACCGGAACACGATCATCGGTGCCATTCGCAAGGGTTTGCTCAAAATCCACCGCACTCCAGGTGGCCATGCGCGCATTGCGCAGGAGGACCTCGATGATTTCTGTCATCGGCGCAGCCTCCCGACGACTTCGCTGATTTCGCGCAACAACCGCGCGTTGATTCTCGACCCCGACCCTAAGTTCGCGGGTACGCTGGCCAAGGCGCTTCGCGACTATGAGTACCAGGTCGAGGCGGCCAAGGATCCTTTCCAGGCCGGCTACCTGCTTGGCAAATTCCAGCCGAACGTGGTGCTGGTTGATCTGGACATCGGGCCGGACATGACCGGCGCCAGTGTTTGTCGCTCGGTGCGCAGTCTGCCGAAGCTGCGCGACACGGCGGTCATTGGCATCAGCAGCAGCGGTGACCAGGAAAAAATTGACGCGCTGCTGGACGCGGGCGCGGACGACTTCATGGCCAAACCGTTCGACGTGGAGACGCTGGTTGAGCGCATCGTCAATCTGATCGGCCCGGTCATTATCGGCACCAGTGGTCGCGCGACTACGGGCAAGATCAGCGGCAAGCTCACGAAGCGCGTCGCGTCGTCCGATGAGGACGAAGATACCGAAAAAAAAACGCGCAAGGCCCCACCTAAGAACCCGCACCGGACCACACACGGCGGAGTTCTAGCGGGTCCGGAGGACGACGACGAGTTTGGTACCTAGGGAGTGGCTCTCCCCTCGAGCCCCGGTGCAAGCCGGGGCTTCTGCTTTTAACCGGGCAGACCAAGCACTTCGTGCATCCTGTACAGCCCCGGTTTCTTGCCTGCCAGCCACTCGCCCGCGCGCACTGCCCCGTTGGCAAATGTGTCGCGGCTGCTGGCCTTGTGAGTCAGTTCTATGCGTTCACCTTCAGTCGCGAACATGACGGTGTGATCGCCGACAACGTCACCGCCGCGCAGGGTGTGCATACCAACTTCTTTGCGCGCGCGCTCGCCCGTGTGTCCTTCACGTCCGTGGCGTACCACTTCGTCGGGCTTGCGCCCGTTGCCCGCGCAGACGGCGCGCAGCAGCCCTAGGGCGGTGCCACTGGGCGCATCCACCTTGCGGCGGTGGTGCATTTCGACAATCTCAATGTCATAGGTCTCCGGCAAGGTGGCAGCGGCTTGCCTGGCCAGCGCGAACAGCAGGTTCACGCCGACGCTCATGTTCGGCGCCCACAGGGCCGGGATGGTCTTGGCGGCTTCCTCAAGCTTGCGGAAGTCGTCGTCTGTCAGCCCGGTTGTGCCGGATACGAAGGGGGTGTTGTGTGCGAGACATTCCGCCAGGCGTGCGCGGAATCCCTCGGGCAGGCTGAAGTCGATCAGCACATCCGCGCCACCGCTGTACTCGCCGACAACTTTGCCGGAAAATCGCTTGTCGCCGATCAGGTCGCCGTAAGGCTCGCCAATGAATTTGCGATCAATCGGTGCGACAATTTCGTGCCCCGCATTTGTGGCCAGGTCGGCGATGCGGTGCCCCATCCGCCCGCCTGCGCCGTTGAGTGCAATCTTGAGTCCCATGTGTGCCTCCACGCTGATCATGTGTTGGCCAGGGCGCAGGTCAACGTACTGGCGGGTATTCGCCGGAATCCTCGGGCGGGGGATCGTTCGGTGTGGTGTCTGAGGTCGTCAGCGGGGGTTCTGGCGCCTGATTGCCGGAGAACATCGACCAGCAGTAGTCGCCGCTCTTGTTTGAGCCGCTGAGTTTCCGAATCGTCCAACGGACGCCGCTTTCAATGAGTCAGAGCATATCGATCAAACGTAGCTTCCCTGCCGCCTATTCCAAGCCCGGCGTTTCGGGGCTAAGTTCCGCCCATGCGCTGGCTGTACCCTGATCCTGATGACCGCGAAGAGAACGCTGCCCGCAGCGCCGTCGTCTCGCGTATTGAGCGCTGGTGGGATGCGTTCATCGACAACGCCGACGAGATCAAGCGCGCCTTTACCGACGACTCGGACCTCGACATCCCCGACTTCATGCGCGGAACCATCGAGCAGATCGACCAGCGCCTCGGTTGGGAGTTCGGCCCGGCCATCGATGGCGACGGCGACCGCCTGGTGATCACGCCCGAGCACAACCTGGCGCTGCGTCCCCTGGCCGACGCCATCATCGCCCGTGCGCCCGAGATTGAGGGCTGGGAGTTTCACCATTCGCGACCCGCTGAGCCGCCGAACGTGGCGCGTGCCGCCGTGGAGGCCGAAACGGAGAACGAACTGGGACGCTGCCACGTGCACACGAAAATCGACGAAATGAACCGCGTCGCGCTGAAGTTCGTGCTGCCGGATGCGTTTGACCGCGAGTTGGCCGCGTTGCAGGGCACCATCGCCGCGGAGGCATTGCTGGGCGAGGAAATGTTCGCGCGCTGGACCGGGCGGATCGAAGTGGTTGAGGACAAGGACGGCCCCGGCTGGGTGGAACTGGACGACCTGTGGGGCGAGCTGTTCAAACGGGTAGCGGAAATAGACGCGGGGCTGCGCGATACGCCGCTGGTGCTGAACGTGGACCGCTTGCAGTGGGGGCTGTGGCGCCTGAGCCCGCCGCACAAGGACGAATATCCGCGCCAGCAGGACCTGATCATGGGCAGCAGCGCGCTTGAAAGCATGAGCGCCTGTGCGCAACTGGGGCAGGGGTTTGATTCGCGGCGGTACTCGCGCGCGGGGGAGACGTTCTGTTTCCTGAAGTTTGATGGTGAAGGGCGCAAGATCGCCGCGCGCATGGAAGAGCGCAAAGTTGTCGAGCCGGCGGTTAACGAGGCGCTGGTATCTGGCGGGCTCGGCGTGGTGGTCGGCACGGGCACGGGCAAGAAGTACAGCTACCTTGACCTGGCGCTCACAGATGTGCCGGGGGCGATCCCCGTCATCGTGAACCAGATGCGCGCCGCGAAAGTTGCTAACCGAAGCTGGTTGCTGTTTCACGACGCGCACCTGGCCGACGAATGGGTGGGCGTGTACGGCGACACCCCGCCCCCGCCACGCTGATTACTTCTCGAACCGCGCGACTTCCTTGATGTCTGCCGGTGAAGGCCCGGTCTGCAGGCTCTGTTTGATCACCAGCGTCTTTTCCGGTTTGCGGATCTTCAGCGCCAGGTACTGCGTCACGGGCTCCGCTACGACGCCGCTTGGCGCGGTCAGATGATACGTGAGTACGTGCTCGCCGCTCAGCTCGCTTACTGTGGCCGACATCCCCGCGAAGATGCGCATGCGCTCGTGCCGCAGCAGCACCACGCGCTCGCTGCTCCAGTCCACCCAGTTGGCCGGAACGTTCTCGACGTTCTTGTCCAGGTCAGCCTGATTGTCGATCAACAGGTATTTTGAGTCTGCTTCCTCGCTCGTGCCGTAGATGTCGTCGTAGATGCCGAATGCCTCGTCCTTCTGCTTCGCCGTCAGCGTCGTCTGCCAGCGCGCGGGCTCGCCGATGCGTCCGTAGTTGGGCGTCTCGACCACGATGTCGACGGCGCGACGTTTCATAACCCAGACGCCGAACACGGTCTTGCTCACCGCATCCCGGCCCTGTGGGGTGATCAAGCGCAGGTGGAGCGCCGTCGGCGAGAATCCCCACACATCGAGCACGAAGTTGCCGCGCCCCGTCGTGCTGCCGAGCGCCACGACGGCCATCTCGTTGCTGAAGTCCGGATCAGGCCACTTGGCGCTGTCGTCGTCGATGCGCGCTAGCGCCTTCTGCCATACGTTGAGGCTGCGGATCACCTGGACCTCTGTCGCGGGCACCTCAGGCCCGCCGTTGCGGGTGATGGTGTGCGTGGGCAGGTAGTCTTTCGTGTCGTCGCGAACGTCGTCCGTGCCGAGCATTCCACCGATTGGCTTCCAGACGGGGCCCGCGTCCTTCAGCCCCTGTACGTTTTCCTCTACGGCAATGCTGCCGCTGTCTTTTGGCAATACCCAGATGCCGTAAGGCGTCACGTCGTCGGCCTTGTTGGCAGTCTGGTATGTCGTTTCGTCCACCCGGATCACCCAGCCGTTGCGCGCGTTCAGGATTTCCTGCACGAAGTAGCCGCGGCTGTTGACGGACTGGCCGCCAAACACGGCGACGATCAGTTCCTTCTCGAAATCCACTTCGGGCAGCTTGGGCGGGTTGACCGGGTCGTCCATCGGGTTGATGGTGTGCGCCATCCACAGGGCCGACCAGGCGTCTTTGTCCGAAACGACAACGCAGCTCTTGTCGACGACTTCACTGTCAGCGCCTTCCCACTTGCGCAGCACGCGGAACGCCTGCGTTGCAAGTTCCGGGAGGCCCTTGGCTTTGACAATCCATCCAGAGAGCACCGCCGTAGCCTTGGCATCAATCCGGTACCACTCAACACTGTCCCAGCCGGGCCCAAAAATCCGGAGCATGTCGACGACGCCGTCCAGTGTCGTCACCCGGTCTTGCAGCGTGCAGGTCAAGACGCTGTCGCCCGGCAACTGCAACTCGATCAGGTTGCTGATCTTACTGTCCGGCCCCTCTGTCATGCGTTCGCCCAATCCATCGCTGATCGCGTCCAGCACTACACGAGGCGTATCAACTTCCAGGGTGCCGCCCCAAGGCTCGGCGCCACCGCCCGTCGAGCGAATGCGAACAGCTGACGCCTGCTTGATCAGCTTGCGCAATGCCGGCAGGTCGTCCCGGTCCGGCAACTCGATCTTCGCTTCTTTGATCTCTGGTTGCGGCAGATCTTGCGCAACCACTTGTTCGCCGTTGAACATGGCTTGCCCGCTAAACAGGCACATCGCCAGGCTTGCTGCCGTCACCCAGCGCTCTTTCATTTTGAACATGGCTGTTTCCTCTGCGCTGAGTCCCAGTTCCATCGCGAGCGAGTCCAGCGCGTCATCGCCCGGTATGCCTAGCCCCACCACGGCGCGCCCGGCAACGCTGACCCGGCCGGAGTCAGTGCGTACCAGGGGCGCGCCGTCGTTCAGCAGCAGCCAGCCTTGGTTAAGTTGAATGTGGTCGTCGCGGACGAGATAGTTCGCGCTCGATGAGCCCGTAACGGTTTCAGGCAAAGGTTGCGGCCACAGCACCCAGGTGATCAGCCCGAGCGCTAGTATTACACAGGCAGCAGTGGCTAGACGGCGCAGCATGACGAGACGCCCGGCAGGCTGTTCGCTGAGCGACTGCGCTGGCTCCGTCCCGGCTAATTCCGGCGTGGCGGTTTCGCCACCCTCAATGCGGGCCAAAGTCTGCGCAATCAGGTCCGGCGCCGTGTCTCCGCCAAGCAACTCGTTCAAGTCACGCTCAATCAGTTGCTCTGTGAGGTTCATGCCTTCACCTGTCTTTCGATGCACTCGCGCAACTGCTCGCGCGTTCGCTTAAGCAGTGCTTTGGCGGCCTCAGCCGTTGTCTCCAGCGCTTCCGCGACTTCGGTTTCCTTGCGTGCCTGGGTGTACTTCAGCTCAATGGCCTGACGGGCGCGCTCGCTCAACTTGTTGAGGCAACGCTCAAGCGCGTCGAGACGATCGTCGGATGTCTCCGGCGTCAGATCGCTCCAGACACTCTCGGCTTCTTCCAGCCAGTCGGCGGGCACTTCGCGTTTCATCTTGCGCAGGGCATTGAGGTAACGATGTTTCGCGACCTTGCGCAGCCAGCCAGCCGTGGCGGACCGGCTCAACTCGTTGATCGGGTTGTGGAACAACTCGATGAACGTCTCTTGCGTGATGTCGTCAGCAAGGGCGGCCTCGGCGCCGATGTACCGAAGATAGCGCCAGACGTCGCGCTGGTGCTCCTGCATCAGGCGGATTAGGTTCTGTTCCTGTGTCATCAGGGCTTCCATCTTCGCCTAAGCACGCGGTGGATGCAAAAGGTGGCGGAGAATCCGGATTTTCTCGAAACCCGGCGCATCGGAGGTGCGTATCAGGGGCAACACCAGCCGGAGCCTCCCATGAAAGCACTCGCCCTGTTCTTCTGCACGCTTGTCTTGCCTGCAGTGACGTTCTATAGCCCGGAAGCCACTCCCGAGCCGTTGTATCCCGATGTTGTGCTGCCGAACCGTCTGGACCCCTGGACGGAGCCCAGCCTGCGTGACGAAGTGCGCCTGAACCGTCTGGAGATCTACACGGAGCCCAGCCTGCGCGACGAAGTGCGCCTGAATCGCCTCGACATCCACACGGAGCCCAGCCTGCGCGACGAGATCGTCACCGAGGAGTCTGTCGAAGTCCAATAGCCATGGGCGGAAGATCGAGAGCAACACTCGACCTTCCGCTTTGACTCTTGGACTGCTGCACTACTTCGGAAAGCGCGCCTTGGGCGGCTCAGGCTCTTTTTCGACTTCGTTGCTGTTCGGGTTTTCGTTGGCTACCACAAGAATGCCCTCTTTGCCGCAACGGAACTCGCCGGTGTTCTTGCCGGTTTCGGTCAGCGTGAGCTCGCGGGTGGTCCCGCCAAGTGTGAACTTGACGGTGGCCGTCTCGATCTTGTCCGCGTGCTTGTCCTGCTTGACTTTCAGGACGATCCACACGCGCCCGCCAGCCTCTTCCTGGATGCTTTTGTTCAGCACAAGCGCACTGACCGGTGCGAAGTCACTGTCGCAGAAGTACAGCCCGGGCGACACTTGCAGCTTACGGGGTGGAGCCTCCTTGACCTGCACGACGGCGTCCTCAATACGCCCGCGTTCTTCCTTCATGCTGCCGGTGCCGCCCATGTGCGCCCCGCCAGCGCCGCCCGCACCGACGACGCCACCTCCGCCCGCAGGCGGCGGTGCCGGCGCAGGGGCGGGCGGCGCGTTTCCACCTGGGGGCGGCGGTTGCATCCGCGCTGTGGGCGCGCCCGAGCCGCCGCTTGGCGCCAGAGCGCGCGAGGCGGCGCCGCTGCGGCGCGCATTGTTGTTGCGGTCTTCCCGGTTCGTGCGGTTGTTGTCGTTGCTGTCGAGTTCGCGCCGACCGGCCGAGTTGATGCTGCTTGCTGCCGGGGCGCTGCTTGAGTTCGACGTTTCGCTGTCGGTGCTGTTGTTGCCACTCGGGTTGCTGATCGCGGGCTCCGTGTTGTCGTTGCTGCCCGCGATCTCAGTCTTTGCGGTGAACGCGTTGATGACAAGCGCCGACTGGTTGGACAGCGCCGCCCCGGAGACTTCACAGGCCAGGTCACCGGGTGTCCCGCCGGTTACACCGAACAACTGCGTGTTGTATTGAATGTCCGTGACGCGCGCGGTGATATCGTTGAGCCCGGGGTTGCCGATTGAGAACGTGAACACGGTGTTGGCCTGCGACAGGGCCGGCGAGTTGATATCCCCACTATTGATGACCGCGACGGGCGCCACGGCGAAGTTTGTGCCCGTTGGTGCGTTGACAGTGACTGTTCCCGCGATGCCGCCCTTGATGACAATCACGCCGGCGGACTGCGGCGTCGAAACGTTGACCTGCACAAGCCTGACGCTTTCGGCGCCAACCTGCGCCTGCGAGCCCGTCACGGCGCTGGTGCCCTTGATGCCGAGCGTGCCGCGCAGAGTCGAAAGCACAGTGCTGCCGTTGACAGAGAACAACTCGATGCGGACTTCGCAGGTGCCGACGGCGTCGTTATCCACGTCGACGCGGCATTCGGCTTCATTCTGATTGAGAATCTGGAACGAGCCCGGCTTCAGGGTCACGCCGGCGCTGAAGGTAACGTTGGGGGGCTTGCTGCTGCTGTTGGAGAACCCGGCGGGTTCGTTGCTGACCATGCGGATGCTGAAGTCGCGTGCACCCTTGTCCACTTCGGCGGGCTGCATGACAAACGACTCCTTGGCGGCGGATGGCTCCGGAAGCTGGGTGCCGGGCGGGATCTGCGCCATCAGGGGCGTAGCCAGCGTCAGCAGGATCAGGAATGTCGCGGATCGCATCATTCTCTCGCTTTCTCTCGTGCACTGTCGGCGCTGCTGTCCTGGTCGCCACTGGATTCTTGTGCGACGTGCTGAGTCCGGTGTAGCGCCTTGCCGTCTTGTTCCGCGTCTCTTTCACTGTCGGGCGCGTCACCCCGAACCTGGCGGGTGGTACGGCGCCGCCCGCTGACGCGTGGACCGTCCACCGTCGACTCCGCCAGTTCATCCGGCGTCAGCTTGCGAACGCGAACCCGGCGCACACGGTGACCTTTCACGCGCGTGGCCGTGATCTCCAAGTCATGATACGTCGTGGTGTCCCCTTCCGCCGGGATATTTCCGAACGCCTTGAGCGCCAGACCACCGACGGTATCGAAGCCTTCCAGTGCCTCGGGCGGCAGGGTAAGCCCCAGGCGGGTCACCAGGCGTTCGTCGATTACGCGCCCGTCCACTTCCCAGGTTCGTTCGTCGATCTGTTCGAAGGGTGTGCTGATGACGTCGTACTCGTCTTCAATGCGTCCGACCAGCATCTCGACCACGTCTTCGAGCGTGGTAATGCCCGCTGTGCCGCCGTATTCATCAAGTACGATGGCGATATGCGTGCGTTGGCGGCGCATTTCGCTCAGCAGATCGCCGATGAACATGGACTCAGGCACGAACAGGGGCTTGTGCAGAAACTGCGCAAGGTCAAAGCCGCGCGGGCGGGTCGGGTCAAGGCGCAGGAACTCCTTGAAATTCAGGATGCCGACAATGTCGTCGAGATCTTCCTTGTACACGGGGAGACGTGTGAATGGCGTGCGCTGAAACACGGCGCGGATTTCCTCAAGCGGCGTGCCGATATCCAGTCCCCGCATGTCCGTGCGCGGCACCATGATTTCGCGAACACGGGTGTCATTCAGATGCGCGGCGCGCTGGATAAGCTGTTTCTCCATGCTGTCGATGACGCCGGCCTGTTCACCGATCTGGGCCATGGTGTGGATTTCATGCAGATCGAAAATGTCTTCTTCGCCGGGACGTGCGCCCATGGCGCGCATGATAACGTTGCTGAAATTGATCAGCAGCCAGGTCAGCGGGCGCGTTACGAACATCAGCCCAAGCAGCAACCAGGCCGACGCCAGTGCCCAGCGGTTTCGGAAGTGTACGGCAATGGACTTGGGCATGACCTCGCCGAATACCAGCAAGAAGGTCACGGACGAAACCGACGCGACGATGGGTGCCGCCCAGGAGGGCATCCAGGCTACGTCGCGAATGCCCTCGTCAATGACGACCGTCGCGTAGACGGCCAGTACCACGTTTACGATGTTGTTGGCGACAAGCAGCGCGGCGATAACGCGCCCCTTGTCCTTAAGCATTCGCAACAGCAGCTTCGCGGCGTTATTGCCGTCGTTCGCGAGCCCGGTGATCGTCACGTGCGAGACGGCGGTGATCGCGGTTTCCGTGCCTGAAAACAGCGCCGAAAGGCTGAGAATGCCGAGAAAGATGAATACAGGTAAGGGGTCCACGAGTCCGCCGTCGTTGAGAAGCGGCTACTTCCTTCCTTTGTTCGCGCGGGTGTCGGCGAATTTTGTCTCAAGCTCAGTCAGTTTCGCGCGCGCGCCGGTGCTGTCGCCCTTTGCGTTGAGCGCGTTGGCAAGCCCGAGCAGCCCCCAGGCGTAATACTCGCGCACAACGGCGCGGGCCGGACCGTCCGCCGTTGTGTTGCGCCAGGCGTGGCCAATCAGCGGAAACGCCGCTTCAAAAGCATTGAGTTCGCCCATCCAGGCGAAGACACCAACCAGTGCGGGTGGGTCGCCGGGGGTGGCCGGCTGCATGAGCCGGTCCAGGGCGCCGGTGTGATGTTCCAGAAGGTGGGCGATTGCGTCGGCAACGGCGGCGCGCTCGCCGGGCGTGTCGATGTCGGAGGCCTTGCGCCTGGCCGGCTTACCGTCAAGAAAGACGGTCAACGTCCACTGATCTGCCGCGATGCGCGACTCGACATCCAGTGCAATGAAGGCCTGGGCGCCGCCCAGAAAGTCGGCGACGTGCTGGGGCCAGGGGTGTGTTTTCAGAACCTTGCTGGTTTGAAGGATATCCGGCAGCGCCCCGCTGTTCACCAGCTCGAGCAGCGCACGGTGCTCAAGTGCCGTCTGGTCGCGGCGGCGGGCGATATCCTCGGTGATCGGCTTAAAGGTGTCGCTGCCCTTGTGGGCGGCGAAATCAGGGTCGGCGGCTTCCCAGTCCGTGAGGCGTTTCTCCACGTTTTTGAAGTCGCCTCTGGCGATGTCCTGCCGGCAACCCAGCAGCACAGTCTGCAAGGACGCGCTTGCGCGGGTGAACGCTTCCGCCAGGGCCTGTCGCTCGGCCGTTCCCGCCTGATTGCGGAATATGCGAAGCTTCTTTTCGATATCGTCGCCCAGTTCGGTGAACGTTTTGCGATAGTAGTCGTCATCGCAGGCCTGTTCCGCAGCCCGGACACGCCCAAGAATCTCCTCCACCCTTGCAACGCGCGGCGTCGGCTCCAGGCCGAGGGCGGCTTCCATGTCACGCTGGGCTTCTTTCCTGAATGTGTCAATCTGTGTCTGCACCTCGACACCGTGGGTGCCGTCGAAGTAGCCCTTGGCCAGTTCCACGATCTTTGCGATCTCTTCGTTGGTGGTGTTTTCGTGTTTCTTGATGAACGCGTCGATTGTTTTGCCCGATTCGGCGTACTTGAATTCCTTGATCAGGGCCACGGAGTCGCGGCGGGTCGTCTCCCATTCCTCTGCGACGCCGGCGGCGCTGGTTGACATTGCCAGGCGCAGGGCGATGAGTTCATTGCGGCGGTCCTCCGCTTTTTTGCGCACTTCCGCCGAGCCCTTGGTGTGTGTGGCGAGCGCGTTTTCAATCCGAGCGATGGCCTCGTCGTAATCCCTGCGCTCGGGGTTTGTCTCGACCTGGAAGTTGGCGATGTTCAGTTCGTCGCGGATTGCCTGGTCGGCGTCGCGAACGTCCTTCGGCAATTCGCCCGCCGGCGAGTTGTTGGACGGGGCGGAGTTCGTGTTGTTGACAGCGATGACCGAGTCGTTGTTCGTGGCGGGGGTGCTGTCCATAAACACGAAATAGTAGATCGAAGCCGCGGCGGCCAAGAGGGCCACCAGTGCCACAACACCCGCAAGGATCAGCTTCTGGCGCTGCTTGACCTGGTAAAGTTCCTGGGACGAGTCGGGTGACAGGCGGGACGGGCGCTCGGCAAAGGCGGCGCCGGCCGTGGCGGCTTTGCGCGTCGCCAGGTTTTCCCAGTCCACCAGGTCCTGCATGACTTCGGCGGCGTGCTGGTAGCGTTCGGCGGGGTTCTTGACCAGCATCCGGTCAATAATGCGGGCGATAGCCTGGGGGCAATCGGGCAAGTGGTCTGTGATCGGTTTATGCGCCTCACGTACCTGCTTCTTGAGAATCTCTTTGACGGTGGCGCCCGTAAACAGGGTCTTGCCCGACAGTATGCGGTAGAACGTGGCACCCAGGGCGTAGATGTCCGCCCGGTGGTCGATGGGTTTGCCCATGGCCTGCTCGGGTGCGATGTAATGCGGTGTGCCGAAGACGCCGTCCTGCTCGGCCTGCAACTCCTGGGTGCTCATGGCGAGCCCGAGGTCGCCGAGCTTGACGCTGTCGTCCTCGGTTACCATCAGGTTGTCGGGCTTGATGTCGCGATGCACCAGCCCCTTGCGTTCGGCATAGTCGAGTGCCGTACAGGCGTCCTTAATGATCTTGACGGCGCGGGGCATGGGGATGCCCTTCACGCTTGTCAACTCCTCGAGCACGCTGCCGTTGCTGGCGTACTCCATGCTGAAGAAATAGTTGCTGTCTTCATCGCCTACGTCATAGACTTGGATGATGTTCGGGTGGTTCAGGCTGCCGGCGGCGCGGGCCTCCTTGACGAACATCTCGCAGAATTTTTCGTCCTTCACGAGGTCAGGCGAAAGCACCTTCAGGGCTACCGTACGCCCGAGGCTGAGCTGCGTGGCTTTGTAGACAGTACCCATGGCGCCGCGACCCAAGCGCTCCTCGATGCGATAGCCGCCGATCTGCTGCCCGATCAGCCCGCCGTGTTTGTCGCCGGTTTCATCAGCCAGCCACGAGATCAGCGTTTCGCCGACCTGGATGCTGTCGCCGAAGGCCAGCTTGTGTGCGCCCTCGGCCTTGCGCCCGTTGACGAGTGTGCCGTTTGCGCTGTTGAGGTCCTTGAGCCCGAAAATGCTGCCCTTGCTGGCGATCAAGAAGTGGCGGCGCGAGGCCATGCTGTCGGAAAGCTGGAGACTCGCTTCCTTGTCGCGTCCGGCCACGATCTGGCCGCCCACGGTAACCGTGACGGATTTACCGCGATCAGGACCTTTTTCGACCAGCAGTCGTGGCACTCTGTGATCTCCGAATGCGCGAATAACACCACGACGGCCCACAGGGCCGCCAAAGCGAACGCACTCCTATGGTTGCAAGTATCCAAGGTTTCGGGGCTTCGGTCAACGCGTGGGGTGACACGGAATGGTCATCGGCTGTCGCCAATAATCACAGCCCCCGCGTGGTTGTGGGGGCTGTGTTAGATACCGCTGATTGGGCCCTTACTCCGCGCGTTCTACGCTGATTACGTCGTAGTGGACCGCGCCTTCGGGCGTCTCCACGGTGGCTTTTTCGCCCGGCTTCTTGCCAAGAATACCCTGGGCGATCGGGCTTTCGTTGCTGATGATGAAATTTTCGTGGTCGGCTTCGTAGCGCCCCAGGATCGTATACACCTTGCTCTTGCCGTCTTCGCGCTTGAGGCTGACCTTGGTGCCGAAGCCCGCGACGGCCGCATCGACCTCGGTGGGATCGACGACCCTGACGCGTTTTAGCTCTTCCATGATTTCCTTGGCGGCTTCCTTGAGACGGCTTTCGCGCTCACGGGCCGCGTCGAGTTCGGCGTTTTCGGAAACGTCGCCCATGGCCAGGGCTTCACCGATCTGCTTGGCGACGTCCGGCAACTCATCTTCCTGGATGCGTTTGAGTTCGCCCTGGCGCTTGCGCAGTCCGCGGTTTGTGGCCAGGATTTCGCCGCCCGCTTCTTCGCCCATTTCGGCTGCCTGCAGCGCAGCACGGGCCTGCAGGGCCGGGAATGCCTTCATTACGATGTCGCGCAGGGTTGACTGATGAATGTCGGACAACCCTCGACAGCGCTCGATTTCGTGCATCAGGTGCGCGGCACGTTCTTCGTTCAGTCCGTCGAGAGCTGTGTTCAACAGGCGTGAGTTGCGCTCAGTCATGGCGCTGCGCAGGCTGGCCAGCGTGTCTTTGAGGGCGGTTTCGCCGCGCTCGATACGGGTCAGCACCTTGTTGATCGTCCACAGCAGTTTGCTGAACAGCTCGTTGGCGGGCGCGATTTCGAAGCCATCGGCAAGCTGTGTGCCGAGGATGCCGCGGCGCGACAGCCACAGGGTCTGGAGCGGGTACTTCTCGCCGTCCGCGGCGATGGTGTCGAGCGACTTGCGCAGCTCCTTGTGTTGTTCGCTTTCGAGCAGCTTCTTGGCGATATGATCCCAGAGGCTTGCGACGTCCTTGAGCATGGCCTCACGGAAGGTCTTGGGCCAGGCGCTTTCATTGAGCTCGGAGTGCAGATCAAGGGCGCGCTGCTGGTACTCGCTGTCGCCGATTTCTTCAAGGCGGTTGACCAGAGCTTCGCTGTCCTTGACCAATTCATTGACATCGTAGCCAAGCTCGACTTCGACTTCCTTCTGGGCACGCTTGAGATCATCGATCAGGCAGGCGACGACGATCCGTTCGCCGGCCAGCGTGAAGCTGTTGCCGTGCTGTTTTTCATCCAGTGGCTCGTCGCGGTTGACGTCTTCCTTCAGCTCGTTGGCGATGTACTGAAGCAACTCGGCGCGTTCGGGGCTCTTACTGGAATCACGCAGGTAGCGACGAACCAGCTCAAGCTTCTGGTGCAGGCGCACGGCGTTGTCGAAGCGCTCGCGGGTTTCGTCCTCGTGGGTCATCGCGGTCACGAGGCGGTCTATCGTCGGGTTGGTTCCGACGCCCAGCTTCACGTACTGGTGCTGTGCGAGTTCTTTGCGCGTGCCGGTCCACCATTTCGCCCAGTTCTTGGATTCAATCACGGCGGGGACCAGCTCGGCCTTGATGCGCTTCAGTGTGCTCTTGTTGTTGTGCCCGCGCAGGATGTTCAGCACGACCGCGACCGGGTCTTCTTTACAGCGGGCCTTGAGTTCATCAAGGTGCGCGGCGCGCTGCACCATGATGTCCTCTTCGGGCAGCTTGCGGAAAAACTTGGCTGCCGCGCCCAGCTTGACTTTGTGGTCTTCCTTGCTGGAGAAGTCGATCTTCAACTCGCCATTTTCGGCGTCGATCTCCTTTACCTCGCCCAGTCCCCATCCCGCGTCGTGAAACACCCAGTCACCGGGCTGGAACATAAGCTGCGACCAGAGGTCGCGCACATATTTGTTGTCGCTGCCGCCGGCGGCTTCCTCGGCGCGTTCCTTGCACTTCTCAAACCCGGCCAAGTCACCGAAAGCGTTGCCGAAAACAGTGTCCGCCAGTTCACGCTGGCTGGTGTTGCGCGGCGCCACGCGGGCGAGTTCGCCCAGCACGGTCGCGGCCTTGCGGTGTTCGCTCGTTTCATCGAGCTTGCGCACGACCTGTTCAAGCAACTGTCCCGCTTTTTCGCCGTGCGAAGCCTTGGCAAGTTTTTCGGCGAGGGCGAGGAACGTACCGATCTCGGTAGGGGCCTTCTCAAGGGCCTCTGTCCAGACGGTTTCAATCTCTCCCAGTTGTTCCTGCTTGATCAATTCGGTGATGCGCGCTGTCTCTTTGCTCAGGCTGCTAACCATGGCCGGGCCGTTCTCTCGGGATCGGATGAAAAAATCAGCGTCGACAGTGAGGTCGACGCTCAACCGCTTATAGGGCTTGCCTCGCGTACGGTCAAGCCAGCGTATGGTCGGGTGTGTGGTATTGTCGATGCAGAAGTGCTTGATTGCCTCACGCAGGTTGTCCAAGCGGCCCGGTTTGCGGATGTAGCGGTTTATTCCCTTTAAGTTAAGGTTAGGCCTGTTACACGTCGCGAGGCATGTCCGACGACGTGAGGGCAATCACGGGAAGCACTCGCAGGTGGGCATCGCCTTGTGTCTCGGCTTGGGCCTTCTGCAATTCGGTCGGCGCGTGCAAATCCGGGGACGAAGCATAGACTCAGTTCGTGTCGGGCGGGACGTCTGCGAGTTTGCGCAAGGCCTCAAGCAATGGCTGGCGCTGCCCGGTTGTGGTCCCGTTCAGATCCTCGGCCAGCTTCAACATACCACTGATGCGCTCACGCAGGACGCGCAGTTGCGTGCGTTGTTTCAGCAGCTCTTCGTAGCGCCGGTCGCTTTCCTGCTCAAGGTTGTCGGCGCGTCCGGTGTGCTTGTCCAGCTCGTTCCTGTGGGCCGTTGATAGCTTGCGGATGCTGCCCGCAAGCGCGCCGCGCTCTTCCTCCAGTTCCTGCATCCGATTTGTCAGGCGACGGACCTCGTCGCTGACCAGCGACTCGGGCTCAGGGGCGCCGGCCTGGACAATCGCCGTGTCCTGGGCGCGTGCCTTGGCGCCCTGCAGCGCGCGCTGCAGGTCCGCGATCTTGTTCTCAAGCTCTTTGCTCTTTTCTTCGAAGGTGTTGCCGCGCAACTCGGCCTTCTGGAGTTTGCGCTCGAGCTCGCGGTTGCTTTCCTGCAACTGCTCCACTTCGGCGTTCAGCATCGGGATGCGGCGCTGTGACAGGCGGTAGCTGCGTGCGGCCTCGCTGTCTAGCTTCTCCTGGACTTCCGCGGCCTCCTTTTCCTTGGCAAGCAGGGCCTCTTGCAGGTCTGTGATGCGATCTTCGAGTCCTTCCACGCGGGCAACTTCTTTTTCAAAGGGCACGAGACGTTCGATCTCCGCGCGTGCCTCGGCGAGGGCTTTGGCCACGGATGCAAGCTCCGCCTGGCGGTCTTCGATCTCTTTGCCCTTGCGGTCCACTTCGTTGGCGCTGTCGCGTTGGTCGGCCAGGGCTTTTTTCGCGACGGCCAGTTCGCGTCCGAGCTCAGTGTTTTCAGTGATTTTTGCGTCAAGCTTTTCGCCGCTCTCGCGCAGTTGTCCGCGAAGCCCGTCGAGTTCGCCCTCAAGGTCTTTGACTTTACGGGTCAGCGCGTCGTGGGCGTGTTCTGTGCGGTTCTCGGCCCCCTGGGCCTCCTGCAGAGCTTCTTTCAACTGCGAATTTTCCGTCTGGAGCGCCTTGATCTGCGCATCCATCAGATTGATCTCCTGGCGTGTGTCGTCAGGCACCTCGGCTTCGGCCTGCGCTTGTCGGGCTTCCATGCGCTCGTACCGCGCGTTAGCACTTTCGAGTTCGGATTTCAGGCGCCTGACTTCTTCCTCGGCGTCGGCGTGGTGTTTGCGTGCTTCCCCAAGTTGCCCCTGCAGGCGGCTGATCTCGCCCGTCGGCGCGGCGGCGTCGAGGCGCTCGGTGAGTTCTCGATTGGCGTCCAGCAGCCTTGCGCGCTCTTCCTGCAAACCCGCCAGCTCGGACCGCAGGCTCTGCATTGCTAGCGCACCGGCTTGATCATTCCCGCCGATCAGCGAGTCCGCTTCCGGCTGATCGAGCCGGGGGGCGTTGTCCGTAAAATCCACTTGGTTGCTGAAATCCGCGTCGGGCTCGACATCCAGTGGTACGTTCGCGTCCGTGTTCAGCGAGACCGGCTCATCGTCCGCGCTGATTTCGACGTCGTGAACGGCCGGCTCCAAAGACATTTCCTCTTCATCGCCGAAGCCCAATTCGGGGTCGTCGAGGGAATCCTCGGGCATGAGTGGCGAGTTGGGATCCGGTGCGTTCATCCGACCCGGCATTCTATGCGATTGCGGGCAGGCGGTCTACTTCCGCCTTAAGCGCCCCTTCAAGGGCGTTCGCGGCCGACAACAGCTCGCCGTCCGCGTAGCTCGGCGCCTGCATGTGCAACCCGATGGGCAGTCCCGCGTTGTCGTAGCCCGCGGGCAAACTGAGCGCGCAGAGCCCCGCCAGGCTGGCCGGAATCGTGAAGACGTCGCACAGGTACATGCTGAGCGGATCCGACTTTTCGCCCGCCCTGAACGCCGTAAAGGGCGCGCAAGGCCCGACAATCAGGTCGCACTTCGCGAACGCCTTGTCGAAGTCCTGCTTGATCAGCGTGCGCACCTTGCCCGCGCGCCCGTAGTATTCCTCCCAGTGGCCGGCCGAGAGCGCGTATGTGCCGAGCATGATGCGGCGTTTGACCTCCGGGCCGAAACCCCGGCCGCGCGTATTCTGGTAGAGCTCAAGCAGGTTCTCACCGGATTCGCGCAGCCCGTAGCGCACGCCGTCAAAGCGGGACAGGTTGCTGGAGGCTTCCGCGCTGGCGACGACATAGTAGACGGCGATGCCGTATTCGGCGTGGGGCAGCTCGACGTCCACAATCTCGGCGCCCAGGTCTTTCATGGTGTCGATTGCGGTGCTGATCGTATCGGCGACTTCCCGGTTGGGCATCTCATCAAGATAGGCGCGCACGACGCCGACGCGCTTGCCTTTCAAATTGTCGGCGAGTTGCGCCGGGTAGTCGGGGACCTCGCGCTCGGGTGTGGTGCTGTCGAAGGGGTCACGCCCGGCCATGACTTTCAGCGCCAGCGCGCTGTCACGAACGGACCGGGAAAACGGCCCGATCTGGTCCAGGCTGCTGGCGAACGCCACCAGCCCGTAGCGCGACACGCGCCCGTAGCTTGGCTTGTAGCCGACCACGCCGCAGAAACTTGCGGGCAGGCGAATACTGCCACCGGTGTCGCTGCCCAGGCTGATGAATGCGCTGCGCGCTGCGACGCAGGCGGCTGATCCGCCGCTGCTGCCGCCGGGCACATGCCCGGTGTTCCAGGGATTATGCGTCTGTTGGAGTGCGCTGTTTTCGCAGCTGCTGCCCATGGCGAATTCGTCGAGGTTGGCTTTGCCGATGATGATGGCGCCGGCATCGCGCAGGCGCTTGACCACCGTAGCGTCGTACGGTGCCCTGAAATCGCCAAGAATTTTCGAGGCGCAGGTGGTCGCGTGCCCGCTGACGTGGATGTTGTCCTTGATGGCAACGGGCACACCGGCGAGCACACCGGCGTCCTTGCCGTCGGCGATGGCGTTGTCGATGCGCCGGGCCTGCTCAATGGCGCCGTTGACGTCGAGATGCAGATAGGCGCCGATCTGCGGTTCGGTTTCTTTCGTGTGCTCGAGTACCAGCGCCGTCAGCGCCTCGGCCGTGACGTCACGTTCGCGCACGCGCGTTGCGGCTTCCGTAGCATCAATATTGAGCAGCTCGTTCATGTGGGGCTATTCAATGGCCGGCGGGACTTTGAAAAAGTTTTGTTCGGAATCGGGGGCGTTGCCGGTGGCGTCTTCGCGTTTGAAGCTGGGAATGACCCTGTCTTCGCGCCAGAGGTTGCGGTCGGCTACCGGGTGTACGGTGCCTTCGACGCCTTCGACGCTGACCTTGGCAAGCTGCGCCACGTAGTCGGTGATGGCTGTCAGGTCGCCCGTGAACTTCGCGATTTCTTCGTCGCTGAGCTCCAGGCGCGCAAGGTGCGCTACATGTCGTACGGTCGCTTCATCCATGCCAGCCTCTTATCAGTCACGAGCAAAAGCGGCAACAACGGGGCATAATGAACGCATGAGTGATGCAGCGCCGGATGTCAGTTCTCCCTCGCCTCGCCGACGCCATGTCGTTGTGGTCGGAGCGTGGCTGGCCGGGGTTTTGCTGGTGGCGCTGATCCTGGTGGTCGCCGGCGTCCTGCCATTTTCGAGCGGAGTGTACCTCTGGCCTGTGATCTGGATTCCGGCGACGCTGGCGCTTGCGTTCACGCGTATCCCACCACCCGCGTCCATCCTGACATCGCTCATGATCGGTGCCGGGCTGCTCGGTGTGTTGATCGCCGTCAACTTCAAGGCCGTCAAGGTCGAGGGCAACAGTATGCAGCCAAACCTGCAGCCCGGGGACGTGCTGCTGGTAGACCTCACTGAGGAGCCGGGTGAGCGATACGGCATCTTCACCCTGAACCTGCCGGAGGGGGACCATGCCCACGTGATCAAGCGTCTGGTTGGTTTGCCCGGCGAATCCATGGACGTGCGCTACGGGCGCGTTTTTGCGGACGACGCCGAAGTCTACCCGCGCGACGGTACAGCGACGGACAGCTGGAACTCGGAGCGCCCGGCCAACGCCCGCTTCTACAGCGGCCCGCGCGAAAACGGCGAGAGCTATTTCGTGCTGGGTGATAACCCGCCCGACAGCCGCGACAGCCGCCACTTTGGGGCGCTGGGCGCGGACGCCTTCGAAGGGCGCGTGGTCTGGAGTTTGCGCGGATCTCACGGTTTCGGCAGGATTGATTGATCCCTACAGGATCCATTGCACCTGCAACCGCACGATCCAGAGGGCATCGTGGTCGGCGTTGGCGGGGCTTGAACCGATGCTGCCGCGCCGGTTTTGAGGCTCGTTGTAAACCCCAAGTAGAAAGCCGGAGCCGTCGTACGTGTACGCGAGCTGCTGGTCCACATACAGGATGTCCAGACTGAACTTCAGGCGCTCGCCATGCAGCCGATAGCTGGCGGTCACACCGATCTCCATGGCGTCCGGGCGGATCGCGCGCTGGTGCTGATCCGTCTGCAGCAGCGCGGCATTGGCGCCCCAGAACTCATCCGCATCGAGGGAGTTCACACGCACGCCGACACTAAGGGGCAGCCAGGGCGTCACCCACGACGCCTCGAAGGACCAGCCAAAGTCCTCGACATCACCGATGCCCTGCTTGTCCGCCGGCGTGTACTTGTTGATGCCGCGGTTGTGAAAGTCCGTATAGCGCCAGTATACGGCCGCATCGACAGCGATGCCCCAGAAGCGGAAGTGCCCGTCGAGGGTCACTGCGTAGGTCTCCTGCTGTACGCGGGAGCGCCCCGATCCTGTGGCAGCGGCGGCGGTATCGAGGCGCAGGTCGGCGTTGTTCATGCCGCTGCTGAACCAGTTGAAGCCGGCGCCGATGGCAAACAGGATTTTGTCGTTTTCGGTTTCGTCGCGCAGGTCGACCATGCCGCGCGCCACGCGCCCGAGGGGGTGCGTTTCGATGCGAATGTTGACCATGATCTCGGCGTCGATGACGTCCGAAAACGCGTCGGTGGTGAGTTGCCCGTCCTTGTTGCGAAAGTCGTCCTGGGCGCGCAGGAGCCCGCCGTAGACGCCGAACCAGTACTTGACCCAGGGGGCGTTCTGGTCGCCGATTTCGCCATCAAGCCAGACGCCCTTGGCGTAGTCCTGGTTGAAGACTTCGTTGACGTAGCTGCGCTCCTGGAAGCTCAGGTCCAGGCTGTCCACGGGCTCTTCCCAGTTCCAGGGGAGCTTGTCCTGACCGGCATTGAAATTCAGAGGCCGCATCAGCGCGTAACGGAAATGCGCGATTTCCAGCAGCTCGGCGGCCGGGCGTGAAAAGTTCAGACGCAAGCGGTACTGGAAGTTGTCGTCGAAGATGTGGCCATTCAGGCGCAGGCGGACGCGGGGCAGGTTGAAGTTGATGAAGTCGCGCCCGTTGGTGCCGCCCTGCCCTGACTGAGCGAGCTCTTCCTGGAAGGTCAGGCGGAACTGGATTTGCGTCTGCATATCCAGCGCGAAGCCTTCGGTTTCGAACCCGATGGAGCGCTTGCGAATTTCGGCGCCCTGTGCGGACAGAACGCCCGTCAAGCACGTGAGCAGCAGCAGGAATACAACGTTTCTCATAGTGCCCCCGCAGCGTTTATAGGACTGTTGCGGCGTGGGGGACAGATGCTTGCCGGGGCAGAGAGCTGTCGGCATACAAAAAAGAAAAGGGCGCCCGTGATCGGGCGCCCTTTCAGTGTTTCACTTGCAGTCGATCTTAGAAGATCCACTGAAGCTGCAGACGAACGATCCACAGGTCATTGTGGTCGGATTCGCTGCTGCCAAGGCTGCCACCACCCAGAACGCGGCCCGGGGGAGCATTGTACACACCCATCAGATCATCCGACTCACCGGTGAGGGGATTGAAGTTGTCACCGATTGCTACCTGCTGGCCGACCCACAGGATGTCAAAGGTCAGCTTCAGGTTGTCGCCATGGATGTAGTAGTTCACCGAGATACCGATTTCCGTGGTGTCCGGACGAAGACCGCGAGCACGCGGGGTGTCGGTACCAGTGCCGCCCTGCCAGAAGTCTTCAGCGTTCAGCATGTTGAAGCGAATGCCGACGTTGAACTGCTGGGGAAGGATGAAGTAGGCAACTTCGAAGGTGAAGCCGCTGTCGTTCAGGTTACCGACGTCGGCCTGACCACTGGGGCTGAAGCGGTTCGCGCCGCGGTTGTGGAACTCGGTGTGGCGCCAGAAGTAGGCAACGTCCACACTGAGACCGTGCCAGCGGAAGTGACCGTCAAGGGTCATCGCCCAGGTGTCCTGGTTGGTACGGAAACGGCCGGAAGCCGTCGGAGCCACAACCGTGTCGCCACGAACGCCGGCGTTGCCGGAATCGAAGCCCGCCATCATCCAGTTGACGCCGAGGCCGACTGCGAACACGACCTTGTCGTACTCGTCTTCGCCACGGGCATCGTTCATGCCGCGGGCGACTTCACCCAGCGGATGCGTTTCAAGACGCAGGTTCAGCATCATTTCGCCGTCGACGACGCCGTCGTTGAAGCGTTCGCCCACGATGGCCTGGTCGCTGTTGCGATAGTCAGCATCGCCTGCCAGCACACCGTTGTAGATGCCAACCCAGTACTTGAGCCACGGGGTGTCTTCGCCAACCTGGCCGTCGATCGTGATACCCTTGGCGTAGTCCTGGTTGAAAACTTCGTTGACGTAGCTGCGGTCAACAAACTGCATGTTGCTGGAGCTGGAAATCTCTTCCCAGTTCCATTCCAGCTTGTCCTGACCAGCCTTGACGTTCAAGTACTGGTGGAAGGCCCAGCGGAAGTAGGCGACTTCAATGATATCGCCCGCACCGTGGGTCCAGCCAAGAATCAACTTGTACTGGAACTCCTTCTGAAAGAAGTGACCCTTGAAGGTCGTCTTTGCACGACGGATACGGAAGTTGATGAAGTCACGACCGTTCGCGCCGTCGTTGCCGTTCGCTACCTCGTTCTGGTAGGTCAGGCGGAACTGAACGCGAGTGCTGACATTCAGGCTAAAGCCGTCAGTCTCGAAATTCAGTCCTTTGCTGCCCAGCGTCGTGTCGGCGGCACCCTCTGCACCACCGCGCTGGATGTTCTCGACGCCAGAGGCGTCTTCTGAGTTGGCCATCGCCGGCGCAGCCCAGAGACCCGCGCTGACCAGCAGCGCTAAGGCCGTAAACCAGAATTTTGCCATGCCTTGCTCTCCCATAAGACCAGAAAACTCGTCCGTCCGTCGCTGCTGTCAGGAGAAGTCAGACACGTCCCTTTCCGCCGCGTGTCTAAGACTTCCTCTAGCGTCCGTCCTGATAAGCAGGCAGACCATAGAACTGCCCAATACCGCGTCAACTCTTGTCCGGTGCCTTTTTTTGACCCCGGCCGGGTAGAAACTACCCCGGTTCCCTTGCCGCATGTGCGAGACAAATACCCCGTCACACGCCATTACGCAACCATGAAATTCGGCGCTGACGCGCTTTACTTCACTCGTATCGTCCGGCTGCGTCCGATAACTTTCATGAATCTGAAAGTTATCTTCGGCCCCCGCGGAGTGTCCCCCTTTCCGCTTCCTCCTTTCCGAGCAGCGGCAAATCCGTTGCCCGAGCCCGGGACGTGGCTAATCATCTGTGTGCGGGATTGCCCCCCGCCCGAACCACACCGTGCCAATCAAGCCTTCCGCTGATCACCCGGGTGGTTGGTCAAAGTTACTGACATACCGCGGCACAATAATTTTGCAACGTGTTCGATGCAATACCCTATTGGGCACAAAAAGCAACATCGAAGCCCGCCTCGTCCGCGACCAACGCCTGCCAATCAAGGCGCTGTTGTACTTTTTCTTCATAAACTCTTGCGCGGCGCCGATGCTGCGCAAGAAACTACGCGCGCTTTTGTAAAACTCACAGCCCGCGCGAAACTCGTTTATGAAGTAGACTCACCAGCGCGGCGCATACAAAGGAAGTGAATTGGAGAACCCCTCAGACTCCGGGCTGCACATCCGCCCCCTGCCCAGACTGGGCCAGGAGTTGGGGCGTTTTCTTATTGAAAAGGAACTTCCCCGCGGCGGGCAGGCACGCGTCTATCGCGCCTGGCAGACGGACCTGCAACGACCCGTCGCCCTGAAACTGCTGCCCAACAGCTACGCCGCCGATCAGGACGCCGCCGCGCGTTTCAAACGCGAAATTGAAAACGTCGCGCGCATCAGCCACCCCAACATCGTGCGCGTCTACGAAGCCGGCGACATTGACGGGCACCCCTTCTTCACCATGGAATTTCTCGAGGGCCAGGATGCCGAGAGCATGGTCAAGCGCGGTGCCATCGCCCCTGACGAAGCCGCCAGCATCATCGAGGCCGTCGCACGCGCGGTACACGAAGCCCATGGGGCGGGCATCGTTCACCGCGACATCAAGCCCGGCAATATCATCCTGCGTAAGGACGACACGCCTGTCCTGACGGATTTCGGGCTGGCCCAGGACCTTACGCACACGGACCAGCTGACCCGCACGGGCATCAGCATGGGCACGCCGGCCTATATGGCCCCGGAGCAAGCCCGCGGCGAGCGCAACCGTGTTGGCAAGCGCAGCGATATCTACGCGCTCGGGGCCACGCTGTTCAGCATGCTGACCGCCAAGCGCCCCGTTGAGGGCGAAAGCGCCTATGAACTGATGGTCAAGGTCGCGGAAAGCACCGGGCCCAAGTGGCCTAGACAGGCGATCGACGACGTCCCGCCCGATCTGCGCGCGATTGTCGAGATGGCCATGCAGAACGATCCCGGCAAGCGCTACGAGAGTGCGGCGGATTTCGCGGACGACCTCGAGCGCTACCTGCACGGTGAATGGGTCGTGGCTCGGACGCGCAGTCCCTTGGCCAAGTTATGGGTGCGTTCGCGCCGCTTCGCGCCCGTGGCTGCCGTGGTCGTGATTACACTGGCTCTGGCCGCGGGCATGGTCTACACGGGGCTGAACCCGGTCGCGACAGACAACCGCGAAGGATTGATTCTCGACGAAACACCGCTGATGAGCGAGTTTGACGCCGTGGGCGAGGATATCGAGACGCTGTTTGATGAGGGCGCATGGACCAGGCAGAACGCGACCGTACGGCGCGGCGCCAGCGGCGAACTGGTGCTGGAACGTAGCGAGCCGGGCCCGGTGCTGATCTCGCCCCGCAAGTCGGCCTGCTGGGGCGATTTCTCGCTTCAGACCGAGTTCCGGGTAGATGACAGCGATGGCGAACTGGCGCTGCTGATCGGGCTGCCCGACGACGTGGACCTCGCCAACACGGCTTACAGCGTGGTTTTCGGCGCTCGCAGCCGAGACCGGGTGGAGTTGCGTCGTCTGGGCGTCGGCGTCTACAGCACCTATCTGGGCAATCCGGACGGCCGCGTGCTGTCTGACGGCGCGTGGTACCGGGCCGTAGTGCGGCGCAGCGGACAAACCCTTGAGGTCGGGCTGTTCAGCCTGCCCGCGCTGGCGCCTGTCGTGTCCTTCACTTACGAGGATGACTTTCCCGCGCTGGTCAGCGGCATGAAAGACGGCGAGTCGTTTGCCCGCAAGCGGTTCGGCATGAGCGCCAGCGCCGATACACTGCGCATTCGCGACGTGACCGTCAGCCACCGCGACAACCCGCACAGCATGGAGGCGCTGCTGTTCAGCCTTGGGGAGTTCGGCGAACTGGAGGACCGTATAAGCGCGCGCCTGACAAACCCTCTGGGCAACCAGCCTGGCGCGCAGGCCCGCAACGAACGGGCCGAGTTGCTGCACTTGCGGGCTCGCTGCCGCGCGGCCATGCAACGGGACGAAGAAGCCCTGGCGGATTGCAGTGAGGCGAAAAACCTGATTACCGACAGTGACCTGCGTGGAAGGGTTTTTCTGCTCAGCGCCTCGCTGGAGGCGCGTCGTGGCGACGATATCGCGGCGCTGGCCCAGTATCGCGTGGCGCTTTTCAACGGTCCTGTCGGCGGGGGGTTCGCTTCGCGCGTCTATCACCAGGTGTACACACAGGCTCTGCGCCTGCCGCCGGAGCGAGCGCTTGCGTATTTTGATTTCGTGGGCGCGAACGCGCTCGGCAGCCCCTGGCTGGTTTGTGATTCGTTGTATCGCAGCGCCGGTCTACGCCTCGCTGCGGACGACCGCGAGCAGGGCATTGCTGCGCTCGAACGTATTGAGGGCGAGAACTATCGACGCTTTGGCGCCGCGTTCACGCCGGCCATGGTTCGCTTGTTTGAGCTGCGCTGGGAGGTCCTGGCGGGGGACGACTCCGTGCTCGCGCCGTTGACCGAGGTCGCCGACTGGCTCGCGGGCAGCGTCGGTGGCTACGGCGTGGACAACCGCCTGCTGATTACTCCGCTGGTACGCGCCTGTTGGGCGGGGCGCATGGGCTCGGGCCCAGGCGACATGGCCCTGTGGCGCCGCGCCGGGATGTGGCTGGAGAGCGTAGAAGCCGCGGGGGCGGATGCCGTGTGGGTGGAGTTGCTTCGCGCGCTGATGAACGAGGAACGCCCCGAGGGGCTGGGTGAGGCTCGGATCATGGCCTGGCGCGAACTTGCCGCGCGTCTGAAGACCGATGACCCACGCTACGGCGTGCTGAGCGCCGTGGCGGAGTACTTCATCGGCGCGCCGGTAGACGAAGCGGACCTGAAGCGCCGCAACGACATCCTGCGCCGCGCGTTGCGCAAGGAATTGGTCGAAGTGCCGGCATTCTGGCTCGGCGACGCAGGCCCGGACCGCTTGGCCGATTACTGCATCGCCATGGTCGAGGATAACTTCGATCGCGAAGCGGCCGTGACCAGGCTGGAAAACGCCGCCGCTGCCCCGAACGCAGGGGTGATCCGCCTGCTGAAAGGCCGAGCATCAGCCTGGCTGCCGATACCGGGATAGATCCAACCCCGCAATGAACGATACTGCCGCCATCCGGGCTGCGTTAAACCCGTCAACCCTTGCGTTGGCGCGTCTCCTGATTGATGATCAAGTGACTACTGGTCCTTAATCGCTAGCCGGAAAACCATGCCCGACAAACATGAAACGCCGCGCCCTCAAGCTGTTGTTGTGATTCGCCCACCGTGGGCGCCGGAAGGCGATGGTGCAATCGCCCAGGCCCTGCGCGAGGACCTGCTGGAAGTGCTGCAACTGCTGCGCCTGCGGATCCATGAGCCCCGTGACCCGGCGGCCGGTCTGAAATCCATCGCGGACAACAAGGGCCCAAGCCTGGTTACTTTTACGGACGTGCCCGCCCTGCCGCCTGACTGTGTTGATGGCGCGCTGGAAGACCTTGATGAGTTTGACGTGGTCGTTGGCCCGTGTCCGGACGACAGTGTCTACCTGCTTGCCTTCAACCATGGCGTGGAAGCGCCGATGATCGAAGCGATCATAAAAGCCGCCTTGGACCCTGAGTGCCTGCCCGAGATCGCGAACCTGCTGGAACAGTCCGAACTGGAGGTCGCGGTGCTGCCGCCCTGGTTCCGGATTGGAAACTCGAATCAGCTTTCCTTTGCGGAAAGCCTCGCGCGTCTTAGCCTGATGAGCGAGGATGGCGATGAACAGTTCACCGCCGACCGCCTGAGAATCTGGTTCGAGAACAGGCAATGAGGCATCTCCCAACCATGCTGCTGGTCGCCTGCGTTCTCGCGGGTGTTGGGCTTTCCATCAACGCACAACGCATCCGCATCGTTGGCGGGCCCCAGCCCGTGCGCCCTTCCGATGAAGGCGAAAAGAAAAACCCGGCCGATGATCCCAACGCCGTGCAGCCCGTAGAGCCTACACCCGCCGAGCACGACCGCATCGCGGAACTGATTGAGCAGCTTGGCGACCCTCACTTGGTGTTGCGCGACCGTGCCATGAGTGAGTTGGCGGGCTTCGAAGCACGCGCATTGGGCCAGGTACGCGAAGCCAAAGCCCATGACGACGACGAAATCGCCAACCGCTGCGGGTTGCTTGAAGAAGTGATCATGAGCCGCCAGGGCGAGCTTTTCCTGGCGGCCCGGCGGCTCAACCTGAGCATCGAAGAGTTGAACATTCATCTCAACAACCAGGACGTCACCCCCCTGCTGACCATTCTGAAGTCCCGCGCGCAGCCGGGCATGGTGTCCCTCTGGGCACAGGTCATGGCGCGCCTTGCCGGGCGCTCCCAGTTGTACCCGGCTGCGCGGTTGTGCCGCGAAAGCGAGGGGACGTCGGGCTATGGCGAAGCGGTTGCCCGTGCGGCTCGCACCCCGGAAGCAGCGCCGTACGCGCGGAACCTGCTGTTGCTGATGGCGCTGATGCCTCCGGGCGATCCCGACGACACGGTGGAAGCCCTGACCCAACTGCGCTTTTCGATTGGCGAAGGTGGCGGCATGGAGGCCGCGCTCAGCGCGACCGGAGATTTTCGCGGGCTCTATACGTCGGAAAAGTCGCTTGCGGCGGTGACCGGACGCCCCGACGCCAACGCGGAGGACCATGAGGGGGCGTCGGAAATCCGCACCGCCCTCGCGCTGAGCATCACCACCCAATGCACCGAACAGCAGTTGAACGCTGCGGAACTGCCGGCGCTGAGCGACATGTCTCCGATTGTACTGAACGCGTGGCTCGGGCTGTTGCAACGCTCGGGGCTGGTATCGCGCGTCCAGGCCGCCTTGCATCAACTGCTGGATGACGGCGCCGACATACGCCGTGTCAGCATTGCCGCCGGCGCCTACGCGAACGTCACGTCCGTCGGCGACGTAATCAACGGGTTCGCGACGTTGCCCTTTGAGGCGCAGTTGAGTGTGCTGGACACCTGGTGGCTGAGCCCGCGCGAACCGCTGGTAATGCAGGCGTTTCTCGTCACGCTGCTGAAACATGAGCGCGCCGGGCTTCGCCGCGCGGGGGCCATGTTGCTGGGCCAGTACCGCGCCGGCAGTACGACTGCGGCGCTGATGTCCGTCATGGACGACGCCGAGTGCGGGCCCCGCGCCCTGGAATCCCTGCTGCGCATGTATGACCTGCTTGCCCCGGAGCAGCTTGATCGCCTGGCGCAGGCGCTGCCCAGGGCTGGGCTGCTTACGCGCCCGCTAATCGCCGAGATTTTGGTACGCTCCGGGCACGAGCGGGGCGTGCAGCCCTTGATTGATGCATGGCGCGTGGTGCTGCCTCGCAATGAGTTGCCCCTGGCCTGGCTGGTGTTCGCGGAGCGTCTCGACACACCGCTCGGGGCGCTCGCCGCCGCGCGTCTTGCGCTGGAACCGGAAGGCTGGGATCAGCGGCAGATGCTGCTGTTGAACGGACTTTCCAACGGGGACCTTGAGTTGACCCGCGCGCTGCTTGCCCTGGATGACGCCCAGGGCTTCGCCCTGTTGGAAGACATTGCGGGTGACGAGAACGACCCTGTGCGCCTCGAATCCATGAAGGCGCTGGCCATGGCCGGGCGTGACGACGTCCTTGTTGACGACTGGCTCAAGCGCCTTTCCGGCGAAATCAAGGACCCCTTGGCCGGCAATATCGGGGCGGCGGTTGCCCTCAGCAATTCGCCCCAGGCGGAAGCATGGCGCCGTGCGGCGCTGCAACAGGGCATCGCGGCGACGAACATGCGCTGGGTTGTGGAGAGCGTGCTGGCGGGGCGCGGTGGCGTGACACGCGATGAGCTGATTGACGTTCTGTTCAGCACGCCCGAGAACGCCCGAAACTGGAGCGGAAACTGGGAGCTGCTGACCGGAGCCCTGCCGGCCAAGGCGGCCCGTAACCTCGCTACCGGGCTGATGTTCGGCGACGAAGACGGGCTGATTCGCCAGCCGGGGCTGGCGCTGCTGCTGCGCGACGCGGGCGTCGACCTGGTGGCTGCGCTGTATGGCGACGCCGAGACCCCGGCACCCCGGACGCCGTTGCAGATCTACACGACCGCCCTGCTCGCCCGCCCGGAGCGCGCGGTGCCGATTATTGAGCGCACGGAATTCAAGGAAGACGGCAGCAACTTCGCCGCGCTGACGATTTCACGGGCGTGGCTTGGATTGGGCGAGGATCGCGATAATCGACGCCTGAAGCTGGGCGTGTCCACGAACCCTGCCAACCTGTTCGGCGCCCTGCGGCACATGGAGCAAGCACATGCGGGCGATGCGCCCGCCCTGTACGCTCTGCTGGACGCCTTTGGACCCGATACCATTCGTTTCAAGCGTGGCGAAACCGCAGAGGCCCGCCTGGTGGATCAGCGTTGGGGCGCCCCGGTCATGGAAGTCGAGGGCGTGGGTGAGGCCGCCTATGCCGCCTTCGCCGGATCGCCGACACTCGCGACGGCGCAAATCGCCGCGCTATTCGCGGAGCCTCCTCCCGTGCAATGGCGTGACTGGTGGGCGGCGCGCCGCGGGCTGCTGGAATGGAACGCTGAGACCGGCAAATTCACTTTCGTGGAGATGCCATGAGGAAGGCGGAGAAACTGGCGCGGAAGTTGTGGATACTGCCCATGGCGCTCGTTCTGCTGGCGATGTGTCATTCGCCCCGGCGGGCGGACGCGCAGGGTGAGTTGGCGTTTGAACTTGCGGCGCTGCGTGAAGCCTGGTTGTACGGTGACGACGCCACGGCCGCTGCGAGGCTGGATACCCTGCGTGCCGACAACCGCCTCAGCGGCGAGTTTCCGCGCTGGTATGCGTCGTTGCGCGCCGTGCTGGCCCTGCGCGCGGGCGACAGCAAGCTTGCCCTGGAAGCGTTGCAGCCGGTCCTGGACGGCAGCAAGGACGCGCGCAACTATTTGCGCGCCTGCCGTCTGTTGCTGGCCTATGGCGATCACGCAACCGCACTTGCGGTGATCCGACAGGGGCGTGAGCGCGCCCCCCGTTCGATCTCTCTGCAACGCTTTGAAGCCGGGCTCCTGTGGCTCGGCGGCGACCACAAAGGGGCGATCGACGCCTACGTGGCGATGATCGCGGGGGCCGACAAGGCGCAATACCCTTTCCTGAACACGCCTTTCACCCGCTGGTCCGAGGTGCGCCCCTGGGACGCCGACGACGCAGGCAAACCCGCGTCGCCCGACACGGGCGACCCGTTTGGCCCGCCGCCGCCCGGCGAATGGAAGGACGAGCCTTACGCCGGATTGTTTCAGCCGATTCACTGGTTCCCGAGCGATTTGCCCGGGCTGGACCGCTGCGTGCATGAGATCGCCGCCGACGCCGCGCTCAGCGAGTACTGGAGGGCCCGACTACCTGATCTGATCAAGGGCGCCGGCGAGGTCCAGCGTGAGTTGGAAGACTTGCGTACAGGCGAACCAGAAGTTCGCCAGGCGCTTGAACACAAAGCCACGCGGGCACGCTGGCAGGCCGTGATCGCCACCCGGATTACCGCGACCAGGCAACTTGCCCAGGATGATCTGGAAGCCGCCGAGAGCGCCCTCAAGTCCGGTCTGGGCGTCGCTGGTGACGACCTCGCGTTGCTGGACTTGCAGGCGCAGTTGTACGGGCGCACCGGACGGGCCGAGGAAGCCCGCGGCGGCCCTCTGTCGCGTCTGCGGACTCTGGCGAGCATCGCGATCTATCCGAGTACGCTGTACTCTGGTGGGCCGTCGGCGCAGGTGGTGGACCGGGTGTTCCTGCCCGCCTTGACTCTGTACCGTGCCAACCCGGAGGCGGGGCTCGTTCAGTTTGACCTGATGCGCACGGCCTTCGGCGACGCCAACCGCCAGCAACCGGTCCAGGCGGGCGTGCTGGGGCTGTGGCTCTACAAGCAGGGCGAGCCCGACCTTGCCCGCAAGCTTTTGGTGGAAGCGGGGCGCCTCAGCGGGCACGAATCGGGGCGCCCTCTGTATCAGGATGCCCTGTACGTCGAGATGGCCCTGCTGGCCATGGGCGAGGGACAGGTTGAAGGCACGGACGACGAAGAAGCGGAGCGCCCGGCGCCCCCCCCGGGCGGCGATGAAGTTGACCCTGTCGAGATAGCCCGGCTTGATGCAAACACAAACCCGCTGCTGCGCCAGAGCCTGCGCGCGGGCAGCGTATTGAGCGCGATTCAGGACTCCCGCGAGCGCATCCGCGTATACATGGACGTGAATCTGTGGGGCGGCTATGCCGGTTTTGACGTGCTGCGGGGTGCCGGCCGGTTCGTGTCCAGTGACGACGCCCTGCTGCGCGAGGTGCTGTTCGAGATTCCGGCCAAGCTGGCAACTGAGGTCCCCGATGCGGAACTTGATGCCTTTCTCGCCGCGGACCACGCGACGGGCACTACCCTCAAGGAGGCGCTGGATGTCCTGGCGGAATCCCTGAAGGATCTGCGCACCAACAACAACTGGAATGTGCGCCGGGTGGTCAGCGAGCGCACGGGGCCCGTCCTGGGCATGGTCGAAGCGCGGGTGCTTCTGCTGCGGGCCAAGCTGCTGAAGCAGCGGCCGGCGACGCTGGCGGAACTCAAGACATGGCTGGATACCTGGCAGGGGCAGGTTGACCTGCGTGCGCGCCTTGGTGCGCAGCCCAGCGAGATTTACACGCGCTTTGCGGACGCCCGCAAACAAGGCGGCGTGCCGGAGATTGTTCACACAGGGCTGGCTCTCGACGCCGCCAGGCTGCTCGCTCGCGCTGGACACCACGCCGATGCGGCGAAGCTGCTGTGGCTGAACCGCGACGCCATGATGGGTATCGAAAGCACTCAGCGTATGTTGACGCTCGCGGGTGTGCTGGCGCGCAAGGGCGGCGACATGACGCTGGCCACGCGCTGCCGCCTGGCCGGCGCGTCTGCAAGCCCGAACCCCCTTACCAGCGCGGGCATGAACCTGCCGCTGCTCATCACCGAGTTGCCCCTGACGCGGGCGGACCTGCTCGAATTCGGCGACGCCGGTGATGTTGAGAACATGCTCGAAAATCAGATCATTCCCTATGCGGATTCGAACACGATGCACGCGCTGTACGTCGCGGCGCCGGAGCTCAAGAACGCCCGCCCGACGCTGTTCATGCGCAACACCAGCCGCACCGGTACGGAAGGGATTTTCGCCACCAGCGTTTCCAGCGGATCGTGCGTTGTCATATGGCGCAACTGGGCGAAGATGATGGTTTCACCGGATACCTGGCAGAACTGCCACCGCTTCGCCGCCTGGGTGATTACCAGTGATCTGCCTGTGGTGTTGTCTCGCAGCAGTTACAACGGGCTCGCCACTACACAGGATGCCATCATGGGGTGGGCGATGCTGAACGAATTGTGGAAGAAGCAAGGCGCCAACAACCCCGAAGCCCTGCTGGGCGCTGAACGCCTGAGCAAGCTACTGGACCGAACCGCCGCCCAACCCGGGCACAAGTTCGACATCTACAGCGACTGGTGGACGTAGAAACATCAGGAACAGGATAGACAGGATTTATCCTGCGCACCCTGTTGGTGTTGCTTTTGTTTGTGGCTACTTGGGCTATGCCACTACATTCAACCCTTTGCGGGCTTCGGCGACAAACGCGGCGAACAGCTTGCGCATGTTCGAGTCGTCCATTCTTTCGGGGTGCCATTGGACGCCGATTCGGAATGGGTGGTCTTTGAACTCGATGGCTTCGATTACGCCGTCGGGTGCGCGGGCGGAAACGATTAACCGTTCCCCCACTGACTCGACTGCCTGGTGGTGGAGGGAGTTTACTTCCACCTCGCTTGCGCCGAATACACGCTCGAGGACACTGCCTGCCTCTATGCTCACGGTGTGCTTGCGGAAGCCGTCCTTGCCGGCACGGTGTTCAAGTGGCTGACTCGGAAGGTCCTGGATCAGGGTTCCGCCGCTGAAGATCGCCGTCAATTGCATCCCGCCGCAGATCGCGAACACGGGCAATTCCGTCTCGTCATAAAGAACCTGCACAAACGCCCGATCAAACGTCGCACGCTCCGGCGTGACCGGCACGTCCGTGGGCAGGGTCTTGCCGCCGAACCACTCGGCCGGGTAATCGTCGCTGCCGACCAGCATGACCCCCTGCACCAAACCCAGCAGCGGTTTGATATCCTGTACATCCGGCACGATCGGTATGACCAGCGGCGTGCCCCCCCCGGCGATGATCGCGTTGCAGTACTGTGGGTAGAGTTTCAGGTAACTGCGGTCCCGGTCCGGGCTTGGGAAGTGCCGAACGTGGTCCGTGCAGATGCCGATCAACGGCTTGGTCATGTGGCCCTCACTTTACCGCGATTCCTTCTGGCGGGCTAACCTTGAATCGGTACCATCCCGCGCCTGACTGAAATCGAACGCCATGAATACCCCCATCCAGAACCTCAGCGACGTCACCACCTTCCTGTCGCGGCACACGGACTTCGAGCGCCAGCAGGGCGGACGCACGCGCGATATTTTTGACCTCGAGCGCATGAACGAGGTGCTGAACCGCCTGGCGCGCCCGGAGTTGGCATACGCGACAGCCCACGTGGCCGGCACCAAGGGCAAAGGCAGCGTCTCGCGCTTCCTTGCCAGCGCGCTCCAGTCGCAGGGTCTGAAGGTCGGTTTGTTCACCAGCCCGCACCTGGAGCGCCTGACGCAGCGTATCGAAATCAACGGCAATGAGATCACCGAGCGCGGGCTTGTGCAGGCTTTTCAAACGGTGGTGGAGGCCCTTGAGCGAGAGCAGGGCGGCGCGCCGGACGTGACCTTCTTTGAGCTTCTGACGCTCTCATCCATGGTCGCCTTTGCGCAGGCCGAGATTGATGTCGCCGTGTTTGAGGTAGGCCTCGGCGGCAGGCTGGACAGCACCAACGTGATCAGCCCGCTTGTAAGCGTCATCACCGAGATCGGGCTTGATCACACAAAACAGCTCGGCGACACGATCGAAGAAATCGCGCGCGAAAAGGCCGGCATCATCAAACCGGGCGTGCCGGTCGTCTGCGGCGCGAACAACACCGAGGCCCAGAAGATCATCACACTCACGGCCCGAGACGAAGAGGCCCCGGTGCTGATCTTCGGGCGCGACTTCAGTGTGCGCGACTTGCAACGCAATGGCCGCGGGCTGCAATTCACTGCCGACGTGCGCGGCTACAAGTACGAGAAAGTCCAGCTTCACCACCCGGCCCGCTTCATGGCGGAGAACGCGACCCACGCGTTGTGCGCGCTCGAAATCATGGCGAGCGAGCCTGACTTTTTCCCCGACGGCATTGACCGCGACCGCGCCATGGACGCCATCGCCCGCACCGAGTTGCCGGGGCGTTTCGAAATTTTTGAGGGGCGCCCGCTGGTGGTGATCGACAGCGCCCACAACGAAGTCAGCATTCGCGCCGCGGCAGCCGTGGCTCGCAGCGTGATCGGCGCCGGCAAGGTCGTATGCGTCACCGGCATTGCCCGCGACAAAGATATTGAGTCCTGCATGAGGCATCTTGCGGAGCGGGCCGACGGCGCGATCTTCACCACCTACTACAACCCGCGCGAAACCAAGCCTGATGACCTGCTGAGGCTTTACGAAAAATTCGGCGGCAAAGCCGGCAGCGTCGAAGACCATCCTGAAGCAGCCCTGGAGGTCGCCATCGAGCAGGCCGGCGAGGACGGTCTGGTCCTCGTCACGGGCTCGGTGTACCTGGCGGGCCTGCTGCGTGAGGCGGCCCAGGATTATGCAAGCGATTGATTGCGCAGCGCCGCCATGTTTGGATGCCGCCATGGCAAAGAAGACCGAGCCCAGGTTTGAAGACCTCGTAAGCCAGGTTGAAGAAGCGCTGCGGCAGCTTGATAGCGGCGACCTGCCGCTGGAGGACGCGCTGAAGCGCTACGAAGAGGGCGTGGCGGCCCTGAGGCAGGCTTTCGGTATCCTCAAGAAGGCCGAGAAAAAAGTGCAGCTGCTATCCGAGCGCGACGGCGAACTCGCCACCCAGGACTTTGACGTAGAAGAAGAGTCCGAACCCAACGACAAGAAGCTGTTCTAAACAGGACGGGCAGGACAATCAGGAGGCAATACACTTCCTGATCATCCTGCCCGTCCTGTTTCTGTCGTCTTTTCTTCGCACCAGGTCGTTCCAAGGGCATGAAAGCCTGCAAGACAATCTCGGGTGCTTTTGCATGGGCCATACCGGCCGGGCTGGTGGGCGGCGCCATTGGCGCGCTGCTGTTTGCGCCCTTGGGCCCCGACAGCTTGCGGCTTGGCGCGTTCATGGGCTCGCTGCCGGTCGGGCTGATCACGCTGCTGATCAAGTACCCGCGCTGGCAGTCTGACCTGTAGAATTTCCAACCATTGTGCGCCAGAGCAGTTAACATCCCTGCATGAAGCTGAACGCGATTATCCTTGTCGGACTGTGCCTCACGGGCTGTGCCAGCTATTCGCTGGATATGTCCGGGCTTGAGAGCTACTCCAACGACACGCTCGACGACGCATCCAACGACTATTCCGTCACCGCGCTGGAGCGTCTCTCTTCGCGCAACATGGGCGAGGTGGCCGACGACTACACAATGTCGCACCTGGATCGCGCCAGCACCGACGCCCTTGAAGATGTAAACGACAAGTATTCCATCGCGCGTCTTGCGCGCGCCAGCACCACGCACATGGAGCCTGCAGCGGAGGCTCTCAGCATCACCCGCCTCGAAAAGGGGGTGTCCACCGCCCTTGACCCTCACACGATTCATACCGGCGAGTAGCGGCGTTTTACTGCCCGTCTTCGATTACGTCGGCGATCTGGCGGGCGAGGTTGAGAATCGCGAATTTCAGCCGCCCGCGTGTTACGGCGCTTTCGAAGCCGGAATTGGCGCCGGTACCTTCGAGCTTGGCGTCGTAGATGGCCTTGCCGTTTTCGTCGATGACTGTGATCCGCGCGCGGGCAAAGCCGTTGCCGCCGAAGCCGCTGAACCCGCCGTTGTCCATTTCATAGACGACGCACTTTACGTAAGCGCCCTCGCCTTCGTTGACGCTATCGACGAACTCCAGCGTCTTCATGCACTCGGCCCGGAGTTCTTCCTTGAAATCAATCTTCCAGTGCTCAACCCACAGGTTCCACTCGTCGTCGGCAATTTCCCAGGCCTGGGGCGGCCTGAAGTCGACTTCCAGGGGCAGCACGAAGTAGCTGCCGGTAGTCTGCAAGGCGACCTTGTTGCGCGTGGTTTCCTCAACGATGTTCTGTGATGAGCACGCGCTGAGCAGCAACGCGATTCCGAGCAGCAGAGTAAGTTTGCGCATGGTGCACCCCCTACATGAAGTTTAGCACCCGGCGCGTTGTGGTCACCCTGCTTGATCGACCTTGCCGCCGCGCTAATGTTCGGCGATGGCAATCGGCCAAAAACTTCGCATCGGCGTCGTGTCCTATCTGAATGCGGTGCCCCTCTGGTACAGCCTTCAGAATGACGAAAGCGTGGAGGTCATACCCGACACGCCCGCGCGCCTGTGCGAAATGATGGATGCGGGGCAAATTGACGTCGGGCTGCTGCCGGTGGTCGAAACCCTGCGTCACCCGACTTGGACTTTCTTCAACGACCTCGGCGTAGCTGCTGACGGAACGGTCGACAGCGTGGGCTTGTTCACGCGCGAAGAGTTGAACGCGATCAAGACCGTGGCGCTGACGAGCGCGAGCCGCACGAGCATCACCCTGGCGAAGATCATTCTGGGGCACGCGGGCGCGACGCCGGAGTATGTGCCGGTTGACGTGACGGCCGACGACCTGGCCGGTCGCGAAGAAGACGCCGTGCTGCTGATCGGCGACCAGTGCCTGCGCGCGCGCAACCTGGAAACCGACCGAGTGTTCGTTGACCTGGCGGCGGAGTGGAAACTGCTATCCGGCTTGCCGTTCGTGTTCGCTGTGTGGTCAGGCCCGAAAGACAAACTCGACGAAGAACTGCACGCCCGCCTGCAACGCGCGCACGAAGAAAGCCGCGCCCTGAGCCATGATCTGATCCGGTACGCGGGCATGGACACAGGCTGGAGCGAGGCCGACCTGGCCAACTACCTCGACAACATCATCATCCACGAACTCAGCGAAGACTGTTTAAAGGGGCTACTCGAATTCACCCGCCGCGCCGCGGCCATGGAGCTGGTGCCGAAAGAAGCTGTCGACAAAGTGCTTGATGTGATGCGTGGCGACAAACCGAGTTAGCGATTCCGGCGGGAGGCCAAGCGGATACAATGGCTGCCGACATGGCCCGTGAACCCAAATCATTGCTCTCTGCATTCGGAAGCTTCGCCATCGCCGCCGGTGTGCTGTTCTTGATTTTGGCATTGTTCGTAATCGTCGGGCTGTATCAAGAGTCGGTTGCCAAGGAGCGCCTCAAGCCGCCAGAGGGAGCCACCTCGATCGAAGAGCTGCGTAACCACCTTCCGCCGCCAGACCTGGTGCAGCGTATCGAAGCAGACAGTCAAGTTTACACGGTTTGGTGGATCGACTATGAGGGCGCGCAGTTCTTCTGGCTGCCTTCAGGTCCACCCGTGTACGTTTTTGACGCCCAGTGTGAACTTGTCATGTGGAGTCATGAGACCGGCGACGGGGGCGAGGTTTCACAGTTCGTTTACTCTGGCACACCGGTAGAATCCTCCGGTCCATGAGGTAAGCGACTGGCTCTGTGCTCGCGTGGCTGTCTGGTTATGATCCCGGCATGATTGCGAAGGCTGTGATATCAGAGTTCGAACGCATTGCCGCCAGGGTTCTGGGCGGTGAGCGGATCACGTTTGATGAAGGCGTCTGGCTGCTCAAACACGGGCCGGTGCATGAGCTGGCGCTGCTGGCCCATCACGTGCGTGACCGCAAAATGGGCGCGGGCGGGCGCAAAGAGTTGGTCACTTACGTGATCAGCCGCAACATCAATTACACCAACGTCTGCATCACCGACTGCGACTTCTGCAGCTTCTACCGGCACCCGCTTGCGGAAGGCGCCTACTCACTCACGGCAGAGGAGCTGAAGCAGAAGGCGCAGGAGACGCTCGATCTCGGCGGCACGGAGATCCTGCTGCAAGGCGGGCACAACCCGAAGCTGCCCTTAAAATACTACCAGGACATGCTCGGTCTGTTCGAGCAGATGGGGCTGCACAACCACGCCTTCAGCCCGTCCGAGATCCAGCACTTCGCGACCTTCTGGAAGATGTCGTTACCGGACGTGCTGGTTGAGCTGAAGCACGCGGGGCTGAAAAGCATTCCCGGCGGCGGCGCGGAGATTCTCGTTGATCGCGTGCGCGACATCATCTGCCCCAAAAAGGGCGGCGCGGACGACTGGCTCACACCCATGCGCGAGGCCCACAAGCTAGGTATCCGCAGCAGCGCCACCATGATGTTCGGTCACGTCGAGACTCTGGAAGAGCGCGTCGAGCACCTGGAGCGCCTGCGCGCTCTGCAGGATGAAACCGGCGGCTTCACGGCCTTCATTTGCTGGACCTTCCAGAACGCCGACAACGACATGAGCCACGTCGAGATGGCCGGTGCGCATGACTATTTGCGAACCCAGGCCGTGGCACGAATCTACCTCGACAACTTCGACAACTGCCAGGCCAGCTGGGTAACCCAGGGCGGGCAGGTCGGGCAGGTCAGTCTAAGGTACGGCTGCAATGACATGGGCAGCCTGATGATCGAAGAGAACGTGGTGCGCCTAGCAGGAGCTGCGTTCCGCATGAACGAGTTTGAAATCCGCCGCCTGATCCGCGATGCCGGCTACACCCCAGCCCGCCGCAACTTCTACTACGACGTGCTCAATGAACCCGCCGACCTCGACAATCAGCTCGCCGAAGCCATCAACACCGTTGAAAAGGGCCGCGTCGCAATCGAAGGCTAGCGGCAGCCTTAGCTCGAACGCCTCTGCGGGTGCCGCTGCGGCGATACTCTGTTAGGCTGGAGGCACAGGAGGACACATGTCCAGCAAACGATTTGGCAAGAAGCCTAAGAAGCCGAAGGAAAAGGCGAGCAAGGACGACGAGTCGAAGTCGGGCAAAGAGAAACGGTCTATCCCCGCCACCAAGGCCGCCAGCACTCAGCAGAAACACTTCCAGCGCCGCACCTCCGGATAGTCGTACGTCCGGACTGTGCTGGACCGTCGGCTCAGTGGAAGTATGTTGCTGATACAACGGAGGCGGCATGAGCGACAAGCTTGAGCAATCCATGAAGGACGGTCCGCATGCCCTGCTGGCTTCGATGGTGGGGTTGTGGGAAGGTACGGCCAAAACCTGGTTCGAGCCGGGCAAGATCGGTGACGAGTCGCCGATCAAGGGGACGACGCGCCTGGTGGCGCAGGGCAACTTCCTGCTGCATGAGTACGAAGGCACGCTGATGGGCCAGCCTATGCAGGGCTGCGCGATCATCGGGCACTACATCGGCGGCAACCGCTGGCAGGTCGCCTGGGTCAACAACCACCACAACGGCACGCGCATACTGGTTTCAGAAGGCAAAGCGGGTGAGTCACCGGACAAACCCAACGTGCTGGGAAGCTATCCCGCCGGCGACGGCAGCCCGGACTGGGGCTGGCGGACCACACTGGAGATGCGCAGCCCGGACAATCTCGTGCTGATGCACTACAACATCACTCCGGACGGCGATGAGTCCCCCGGCGTGGAATTCGACTACAAGCGGGTAAGTTAGCCGTCGGATTGGATAATGATCCGGCGGAAGAAGTCGATCAATTCGTCCTTTGATACTTCGCCCGCCGCGACACCCATTCCGACAGGTATCAATTCGTCGTCGTTCGTGTTGACATCCATTCCATTCAGGCGAATGAATGCAAGGGCAGTGGCTAATGCGACCCGCTTGTTGCCGTCTATGAACGCGTGCGCTTGAGATATGTGGAACATGTAAGCGCCAGCCTTCGAGGGGACATCCGGGTGGAGGTCCTTACCGCCAAAGGCTGCCTGCGGCATCGCCAACGCGGAATCCAGCAGTCCCGCATCTCGCAGTCCCGCTGATCCACCGAAATTCTCGATGAACAACTCATGCAGCTGAAGCACGTTGTTCAGAGTCAAGTAACGGATATCGGTCATCGCCTACTCGGCCAGCTTCTTAAATGTCTTCTTGAATCGAGAAGCTATTTCATTGCCGACCGATTCGACTTCCTCTTCGGCGAATCCAGCGTTAACGGCCGTGACGATCATGCTTCCGTTGTGAAACGTGATGTTCAGACCATCACCAATGTTGATGTGCAGGAGTTCCATCATCGTCTTGTCGAAGATGAGTGCGCCACTGTTGCCTGATTTCGTTAGCTTCTTGATCATGTTGCAACCCTCGCAATGAAACTCGTCATTACATCGTAATGACGGTGCGATGCCTTGTAAATAGGGCTATTCGGCGCAGTGGCGGGTGATGATCAGGCGGTTGCCTTCGACCGTGAACTCGACGGCATTGCCGACGGCGCACTCGAGCGCTTTCAGCAGGTCGGCATCAATCGGCATAAAGTACTCGTCGCCGATCTTGGTGATGTTTGCCGTGGCCGTGAGTTCCATTTCGTCCTCTGCTCCTTAAACGCTTGAAGGGCGCAAAAGGGTTCTGCTTTCTAGTGTCGGCATTTCACGATTCATCACGTGAGAGTTTCGTGGAGCCCCTGAATCTGGGCATTGTGGAGGTTCTGTGCAAAGTAACACACTGACACCTGTTCCCTGACATCTGTAACCTGACAACATGGCCATAGGCATCGACTGGGGCGGCACGAACATCAAGGGTGCGGTCGTTGACGGCGCGAATGTGCGCGCGTCGGCATCCGTGGACACGCGCGTTGATGCCGGGCCGGCTGCAGTACTCGACGACATTGCCGCTCTCGTGAAGCAACTGGAAGCGAAGCCGGAATCGGTCGGCATCGCGATCCCCGGTGAAGTGCGCGACGATGGATGCTGCTGGCGCCTTCCCAACGTGCCCGGTTTTGAAGACGTGAACATTGCAGGCGAGCTTGAGAAGCGCCTGGGCTGCCCCGTCGGCGTCGAGAACGACGCGACCGCGGCGGCGCTCGCTGAGCGTCTGTACGGCTGGGGCAATACCTACCGCAGCTTTCTGCTGGTCACGCTCGGCACGGGCATCGGTGGGGGAGTCGTGCTCGATGGCCACGTGCGCCGGGGTGCCAGCGGCTTCGCCGGCGAGATCGGCCACGTCATGGTCAACAGCGCGCCCGACGCCTGGGAATGCGGCTGCGGCAAACGGGGCTGCATGGAAGCCTACGCGGGCAAGGCCGGTCTGCTGCGGCGGTACAGTGAATTCGGGCTGATCGCCGAGAACGTCAAGCAGATCGCGCAGGCCGAAGGCGAAGCCAGCGACGCCGTGTTTCAGCAGTTAGGCGAATCTCTCGGCACGGGGCTCGCACAGATCAACAACGTGCTCGACCTCGACGCCTTCGTTTTCACCGGCGGCGTCTCCGGCAGCTTCGAGAGGTTCGAGCCGCACCTGCGCCGGGCCCTCAAGGCCCGAGCCTTCGCCCCTCCCCTGGCCGAGCTGCCCCTGCAACTGAGCAAACTCGGCAACCAAGCCGGCGTAATCGGCGCGGCGCACTTGCCTGCAGGGTCTGGCGCAGGCCCCGGGCATGAAATCCAATTCTAGCACAATCTCCGCGCGGTCATTTTTTCAATGCCGCCAGCTTGGTGCAGAAGAACTCCCAGCCCTGCTTCAGGCTGGCGCGGTTCTGCTGGTCGTCGTTGTTCGCGTCGAAGGCGCTGTGCGTGATCTTCACCTGCACTCCGTCCTTGATCTCGCTGAACTCCACCACCACGTGCAACGTCGGCGCATCTTTCGGGTCACTGTTCCATGTCCAGGTGAAGCCCAGTTTCTTGTTGGGCTCCCAGATCTCAACCTTGCCGAGCAACTGCCAGCTGATCTCACCGTCTTCGCCCTTCCAGATCAGTTCGTACCGGCCGCCGACCTTGCCCTCGATGTTCGCCTCCGGGGGCCACCACTTGGTGATGCCTTCGCCGGTCGCCCAGTGTTTCCACATCTGCTCCAGCGTGAAGCCGTTAAAATCGCCCGTGAGCACGAGTTTTGTTTTGTCCGCCGGCTCCAGTTCGGTCAGCAGGGGCGGCTTCGGGTTGAACAGTGATTCCGTCTTCTCGCGGTGCAGCTTCATGAAGTTGTTCGTGCCCCAGTCAATCTGGACTATTTCGCGCGCCTCGTTTACCCAGATTGGCAGCGCGCGCCCTTTTTCGCTGCGCTGCATATCGATGCGTCGGGCCTGCACCTTGCCTTCCGGAAGCTCGACGTCGTCGTGATCACCGACGACGAACGTCGTGGTGGCAAGGTCTTTGAAGTTTTGCGCCTCGTTGTATTCGTGGCGGGTGAATTTCGCTCCGGACTTGAAGGGCGCGGCGCCCGCCAGGACAAACCCCATGCCTGTTACGGCGTCGTCACTGATTTCGACCCGCAGGTCGTCCACGCCGGATTTGCCGACAACAACGTCACCCTCGCGCGCGCCGAGCACGCGCTGCCCGCTGGCCTCGAACTCGCTGTAGGTCATGCGCCAGTCGGCGTCGAAGGTGATTTTGCGTTCTTCTTCGTAGCTGCCGCCGTCATAGGTGATGTGCAACTCCCAGTCGCAGTGCACGCCGCCCTGTTTGGTTTCTCGCAGGCTCATGCGGGCGTAGCCCTCGGTGCTGCCGTCCGGCAGGTACATGCCGTACCAGAACTCGCCCAGTTTCATGCGCGTGAGTTCAGCCTTGGCGGGTTCGGGTGCGGGTTCGGGCAAAGGAGGTTCCTCCTGGGCGGTGGTCAGCTTCGCGGGAATCAGCAGCAGCAACAGACAGGCGATAAAACGCATGGTGTACTCCGAGGGAGGTTGCAGGGCCAACGATGTTAGAGACTACAGGGGTCAGGCACAAATTCGAACTTCCTGAATTGAGCGTGACCGCCTACTCGTCGGGCTCGATGGTGACTGTCAGGGGGTACTTCTGTGTGCGGGCCGCGGAGACGACCTGGTCTTTCTTGAGTTCCGCCACTTCCTGCGGGTAGACGCCCGCGACGCCCTGCCCTGTGTTGTGAACCTCCAGCATGACTTTCTTGGCGGCGTCGATGTCCATGGCGAAGAAGCGCATGAGCACCCAGATGACGAAGTCCATGGTGGTTTTGCTGTCGTTGTGCAGGATGACCTTCCACAGCGGCGCGCGTTTGGATTTCGCGTCGGCATCGACCTTCGGCTTCGGCAATGTCTGTGTGTCAGGCATGGAGCAAGTCTACCACACGGTGCGACACGGTCAGCGGGCGGGCATGTCACCAGAACTATACGGTCCGGTTGCCTTCGATTTCGATTTTGAATGGATAGCCGGCGTCGGCTGCGGCTTCTTCCACGCGCTTTCGGGCGATCTCGGCGGGTATGGCCGGCAGTTCGGCGACGACGGTCTTGCCGTTCTTGCGGATGCGGTCCACCGTTGCCCGTGCCTTGGGCTCGTCAAAGCCGAAGTATTGCTCAAGCACAAACAGGACGAAATCGACCGGCGTCTTGTCATCGTCGTAGAACCAGACTTTGACCTTCGCGGCGATCATGGTGCTGTCGTCGCGCCCCTGCTCATGCGTGTCGTCGTCCACTGGTTCCATCGGGGTATCGTCGTGCATCCCTAAATTATAGCGTGCAGTCCCCGGCCGGGTCAGGCAACTTTTTCGTCCTGAACCGGATTCATCATGGGCGCGACACAAGGAGCCACACCCTGCGCGTTCTGATCTATCCAATGGGAAGTGCCGGCGACGTCCACCCGTTCATCGGCGTGGGCAAGGCTTTGCAGGCCCGCGGTCACGAAGTGTTCATCATCACCAGCGGCTTTTTCGAAGACCTGGTCCGCAAGGCCGGTTTGGAATTTCGTGCCATTGGCAGCCGCGAAGATTTCGAGCGCGTGCAGGATGACCCGAACCTGTGGCACCCGAAGAAGGCTTTCGAGACGCTGGTGAAGAAGGCGTTGAACCACAGCTATGGGCCGATTGTCGAGTACGCACGTGAACTGAACAAGCCCGGCGAGACGGTGATGCTGGCGGGCACGCTGGCTTTCGGCGCGCGCAACGCCCGTGATTTGCTCGATATTCCGCTTGCCACGGTGCACCTTGCGCCGTGCCTGTTGCTGAGCCGCTATCGCCAGCCGCTGCTGCACGGGGCGCCGATTCCGCAGTGGGCACCGGGTTGGCTGAAGGCGTTTCAGTGGTGGGCTGGCAGCAAGGTTGCGGACAAGCACGTGCTTCCCGAGCTGAATCGTTTTCGGCGCGAGCACGGTCTGCCGCGCGTGAAAGACATCATCAGGGACTGGTGGCATTCACCGGATCGGGTGCTCGGGCTGTTCCCGGATTGGTTTGGCCCGCCACAACCGGACTGGCCTGAACAGACGCGCCTGACAGGCTTCCCCATGTTCGATGAGAGAGGCCTGCATGACCTGCCGCCCGAAGTTGAAGAATTCCTGGGCGCGGGCGAGGCGCCGGTGGTGTTCACGCCCGGCAGTGCGATGGCGCACGGGCACGAGTTTTTTCGCGAGGGCGTGCAAGCGCTGAAGTTATTGGGGCGGCGCGGCATGCTGCTGTCACGATTCCCGGAAACGATTCCGGGCAACCTGCCGGACACGATGAGACACTTCAGCTATGTTCCCTTCAGCGAGGCACTGCCCCGCGCGGGCGCGTTGGTCTATCACGGCGGCGTGGGTACGTGCGCGCAAGCGTTGGCGGCGGGCGTGCCGCACCTGATCTATCACATGGCGCACGACCAGTTGGACAACCTGAGCCGCGTGCGCGACCTTGGCGTGGGGGATGGGCTTGCGCCCAAACACTTCAAGGCACCACATATCGCGAGGATGCTGGACCGATTGCTGAACGATGCCGCACTAAGGAAGCGCGCCGGCGCGATCGCGGAACGATTCGACACGGTTGCCTGGATGCAGCAGACCTGCGAACTGGTCGAGCAGCTACAGCGCCCCGGCCGATAGGCCGGGGACACGCGGCGAACGCCGCGTGAATCAACGCTGCATCCGTTCGCCCGTCAGCTTCGACGCGTGCCCCGCCCTTTGCTTTGCAAACTTCGCTTGGCAACGCACTGCGTTGCCACGATTGCGCAGGGCCGTGCTTCATTCGAAGACTTCCCAGAGGAAGTCTTTCATGCGCTCCCAGCTGCGCGTGTCGGCGACGGCGTCATAGGCAACGCCGGAAGCGGGGTTGTTTCCGGCGGCCGGGTTGGTGAAGGCGTGTACGGCGTGGCCGTAGGCGTCGATCTCGTACTCCACGCCGGCGGCCTTGAGCTCTTTGTGGATGCCGACAAGCCCGTCGAAGTTGTCGTCCGCGCCGTGCAGGATCAGCACCTTGCACTTGATGTTGCCTGCGTCTCCCTCGGGCTCCGTGCTGTAGCCGCCATGAAACGGGACGACGCCTTTTAATTTTGCGCCGCTGCGCGCGAGCTGCATGACGGCGCTGCCGCCGAAGCAGTAACCGATGGCGACGACGTTGCCCGCGTCCGCCATTTCGCTGGTCAGCGCCGCGTCCATGCCGGCCTTCAGGCGCTTGCGAAAGGCTTCCTTGTCGCCGCCGCGCCAGGCGCCGGCCGCTTTGGCGGCCTCTTCGCGGTTGGCCGGACGCACGCCCTTGCCGTATACGTCGATGCTGAAGGCGAGGTAGCCCATGCTGGCGATTTCGCGCGCGCGCTGCTCATCGAACTTGCCGCGCCCCATCCAGTCGTGGACGATCAGCACGACGGGGCGCTCGCCTTCGAAGTTGGCGTCCCAGGCGACGAAGCCGTCGCATTCGGCCTCGCCGTCCTTGTAGTTGACAGTCTTCGTCTGGATGTCCGGGAAGTACTCTTTTACTTCACCAGGCTTCTCACCAGCTTCCTGGGCGACGCTGGTGTTGAGTTGCATGGCGACGAAAGCCGCCGCGAGTACCAGTATGGCGGCAGCGGATGTAAGCGGTGTGCGATGCATTGTATCTCCGTGAATGGGACTGCGCGGATTCCAGCAGGCGAACAGGGTGAATACGAGCGGCATTCCACGAAAAGCGGATCGGGGTTAGCCTGTCACGATGGAGTGGATCATCCTTGGCATTGGGCTGTTGTTGACGCTGGGGCTTGCGCTGGCAGTGGCGCGCGTGCGGTGGCGCCGGCATATGCGGGAGATGAAGCAGTGGGGGATATCGCTCGAACACATGTCGCCGGTGACGCTGGACCGCGACCTCGATGGTTTGCCGGAAACCGCCCAGCGCCTACTGCGACACGCGATCGGCGCGCACGCCAGGCCGGTGCGCGCCGTGCGGTTCAAACAGGTGGGGGAGATTCGCCCGGCGAAAGATGGCAGGTGGCTGCCCTGTGTCGCTGAGCAGGTGCTGCGCCTGCCTGGCGGGTTCGTCTGGCGCGCCTGTGTGAAAAGCGGCCTCATGCGCCTCAGCGGCGGCGATCACTATGTTGAGGGTCGGGGCGGCGTGAACTTCTGGTTCTGGGGTCTGTTTCATGCGGTCAAGAGCCGCGGCGAAGACCTGGTGAAAAGCGCCGCCCATCGCGCCTTGCTGGAGGCCATGTGGTTTCCGCCGGCACTATTGGCGGGCGAGTGGCGGGAGGTGGACACGGACACGGCCCGCGCGAAGCTGAAGCTGGACGAATACGAGTTGACGGTCGATTACAAACTCGATGCCGACGGGCGCATTCTGGAAGTCAGCGGGCAACGCTGGGGCAACCAGGGCGCGAGCGGCAAGTACGAGTTGCTGCCTTTCGGCGGCATCATGGAGACCGAGCAGACGATCGATGGCTACACGGTGCCGTCCAGATTCCGCGTAGGGTGGCACTTCGGTACTGCCAAGTGGGGCGAAGGCGAGTTTTACCGCGCCGACATGAAGGACATCGAGTTCCTTGAGTGACGTGATCGAAACCGAACGCCTGCGCCTCGTGCCGTTCGGCCTGCCGCTGATGCTGGCGGCCCGTACCGAAAATCGCGTGCGCGTCAGCGAGTTACTTGGGGCGGGGATCGCGCCCGGCTGGCCGAGCGATGGCGTCGTGGCCTTTCAGTTACCGGGACAGATCGTTGCCGTTGAAAGTGAACGTGTGCCGCTGAAGTGGCTGGGTCGCCTGATCCTGTTGACGCGGCCTGCGACCCTGATCGGTGTAATCAACCTGAAAGGCCCGCCCGGCGCGGACGGGCGCGTCGAAGTCGGCTACGAAACCGAGCCGAGGTTTCGACGCAGGGGCTACGCCAGCGAGGCGGTGCGCGCGCTCGCCGGCTGGTGTTTCCAGCAACCGGCCGTGAAAGCCATCCTTGCCCGTACACTCAAGCAGAACGAAGTCAGCCAGGGGATGCTCGCCAAACTCGGCTTCAGGCGTCTCGGCCCGGAGCGCGACCCGCGTCTTGGCGAAATGATTGTGTTCGAACTTACTCCTTCATCTCCCAGCGGCTGATTGTCAGGCGCTGGATTTCGGACGTGCCTTCTATAATCGTCATCAGACGCGCGGCGCGGAAGAATTCCTCCACGCGATACTCGCGCATGTAGCCGTAGCCGCCGTGGATCTGGATCGCCGCGCTCGTTACGCGCTCGGCCATCTCGCTCGCGTACAGCTTGGCCTGGGCCGCCATGCTGATGAACCTCGGATCGCTGAGCCCGTACTGTTCTTTCAACCAGACGGCCTGCCAGACCAGCCCTTTGGCCGCGTTCAATTCCGTGATCATGTCGGCCAGCTTGAAGCCGATGCCCTGGAAGTCGGCGATCTTCTGGCCGAACTGTTCGCGCTCGCCGGCGAATTTCTTGGCCCGCAGCCAGGCCGCTTCCGCCAGGCCGAGGCTCTGGGTGGCGACACTGCAACGTCCTGTGTTCAGGGTGATCAGTGCGACCTTCAGGCCGTCGCCCTCTTTGCCAAGCAGGTTCTCGGCGGGGACTTCACAGTCCTCGAAAATCAGTTCGGTCGTCGGGCTGGCATGCACGCCCATCTTTTCCTCGACCGTTCCTACCTTGTATGGACTGACGGTCTTGTCCACGAGAAAGGCACTGATCAGCGGCTTGCCGTCATCCTTCTTGCCGGTGACGGCCCACACAATCAGATATTCGGCGACGGCGCCGTTCGTGATGTACAGCTTGGTGCCGTTCAACACCCACTTGTCGCCCTTCTTTTCGGCGGTGGTTCTCATGCCGGCCGGATCGCTGCCTGCGCCGGGCTCGGTTAGTGCGAAGCTGCCCAGCTTTTCGCCACTTGCGAGCGGCGGCAGCCACTGCTGCTTCTGTTGCTCGGTGGCGAAGTTCATGATCGGCAGGGCCACCAGGCTGTTCTGCGCGCCCAAGGTCATGCTGAGAGAGATACTTGTCTTGGCGATTTCGCCTTCCACCAGCAGGTACGCCAGGTAGTCCGCGCCCACGCCGCCGTACTGCTCCGGGATTACCAGCCCCATGAAACCCAGTTCGCTCATCTTCTTCGTGAGTTCCATTGGGAACTCGTGGCTGGCTTCCAGTTGAATCGCGACGGACTCGACTTCCGTTTTGCAGAAATCAGCGGCGGCCTGCTGGAACATCGTCTGTTCTTCGGTGAGGGCGAAATCCATGGGTCATCCTTGAACGCGGGTTTAAAACATAATCGCCAGAATAGACCTACCTCCCGGACGCGCAACCGAGACGCGCCCATGCAGAATGAAAGATTGACGTTAACTTCCTGTGACCTATTCTTTCCCCTCGCTGGTCCGGCGGGCGTCGGACCATTTTGTCGAAACAGGGGATTTCCATGAAGCGGATTCTGTTGGCGGGCGTGGCAGCTGGCGCCTTAAGCATGGCGTTCATCGCGCCGGTGATTGCGGACGAAGCAGGTGCAACGGCAGGCAAAGTTGAACTGGTTGCGCAGGACGCTCTGCCCAAGCCGGGTGAACTGAAGGTTCAGGAAGGCAACCTTGAGGGGCACAAGAAGCCCATGGAAGTTTACCTCAAGGCGCTCAAGGCCGCTAAGGGCGGTGACATGGCGGGCCTGAAGGGCTGCTTCCAGCCGGACTCGCAGGACTACCTCGACGAAGCCTCCTGGGAAAGCGACGGCGACGAAGAGCAGACCTACCTTCAGGTGATGGCCAAGATCCTCAAGGGCTACAGCGAAGAGGGTGTGCTCCGTGAGCAGGGCAAGGTTGGCAACTTCGCCGTGATCGCCGTCAAGAATGGTGAGGCCGTCAACATGGTGAAGCTGGTTCGTGAAGGCAAGTGGACCGAAGAGGGGGAGACGCCGAAGAACTGGTACCTCGCGAGCTACTCATCCAGCGACTACCGCACGGACTATGCGGCGCCGGGCGTGAAGTCGATCAAGGACGCCATTGAGAAGGGCGACGTTGCGAAGCTCAAGGAGCATCTCGACGAGTGGCAGACAAAAGCGCTTGACCTGATCACCGGCGTCGAGGAGGGCGTGGACGGCTATGCGCTGCTGCTGAAGCGCCTGCAGAAGCTCAATAACGCGGAAGTGAAGCCCCTGTTCATTCTTAACCGCTACGACAGCACGATGGCCTACTGGTTCCACAGCGACAAGGGTGACACTTTCCTGGTGTTGCGCTTCATGGGCGACACCTATGACTGGGAAACCGAAAAGAAGTACACCAAGGTGCAGATCGACATCAGCGCGACCTCCGACTTCCAGAAGGACCCCGCTGAGACGTTCAAGAACTTCGTCCAGGACTGGTCCTGGGACTAGAGCCGGCAGCCGGCAAAGAGCCCGCCATCAGGCGGGCTCTTTCGCATTTGGGGGCGGAGCGGGCGTGTCGGGCTTCTTGACCCGCGGCGCGAGCACTACCCCGAGCAGCAGCACCAGCCACGCGCCGGCAATCGTGTAGGCGCCCGGCCCGAGGGCGCTGATAGCGGCGTCGCGGTCGATGTTCACGCCGGCCGCGAAGTAGGCATTGATGGGCTCGCGCAGCGCCAGGTAGATGATCGCGCCCGCAAGCACCGGGGACAGCGCGACGACCAGGCGCAGATACCAGCGTCCTTTGCCCTTGCCGGCGCAGCGAAGGTCGTCAACGACGCCGTACAAAGCGAGCGCGGGAATCAGGTACAGGGCGAACAGCGCCAGCGCCCTGTCGGGCTTGCCGCTGATGGATTGCACGATCGGGTTGTCCGCGTACACGCCGTCCAGCGCCATGGCGCTCGCAAGATCGCCGCCCTTCAGCGCCAAGTTAAACCCCGCGACGGTCCCCTCAAAGTGGGGGATCGAAACGCTGAACCACGGTAGGAAAAAGCCTGCGATCACGCCGAGCGCGCCGAGGATGAAAACGAAGTTGGGCTTGCGCTTGCGCGGCACTTCGGGCTGGTGGGCCCGGGTCGGCGCGCGTTTCAGCTTCGCCAGTTCCGGCTTGCCTTGCAGCGCGGCGGGAATCTTGCCGGGGGGCAACTTGCCGCCCGGCAGCTTCGGGGCGGGAGTGTCCGCGAGTCTGGCCGTGTCCGACGGAGTGTTGCGTTGCGGCGCCTGAGGGCGCGGGCGGTTCTCGGGCAGAATCTTCGTGGAGCTGTGACGCTTCGGCGGGCGCTGTACTTCACGGGTGTCGTCGGACAGCGTCAGCCCGGACAGGTCCGGCACAGTCATGGCGTTGCCGCATGATTTGCACTTCACGCGCTTGCCGACGTGCGAGTCGGCAACGCGGTAACCCTTCAGGCAGCTTGGACAATTGAACTCAATAGGCATATCTGTCCATTATCCCTTCTGCCCACTTGCGATAAAGGGCGTGGAGCAGCGCAGATTTCTTCTTGAGTGACCCCAGTCTCGATTCGGGTCGCCTCGTGGCGGTTCGGGCAGGCGCGGATTCCGGCTGTGCCGGAATCCGATTGTTCTGCGGGCGTCTGTTTTGCCGGCCTGGACGCCGGATTTCGCGTTTCCCTGCACGCGTGGCCAACGCGCAACACCGGGCCCGAGCCCCGGTTCGGCACAGTTTCAGATGCCCCGCGGCTACACCGACTTCAGGCGTTTTGCC
>JAIOJA010000078.1 GCA_019912315.1 Planctomycetota bacterium | reverse complement strand
CGGCGGGGTTCTGCGCTTTCGCCCGTTTTGCCGCCTTGGCATTGGCCTTCATGTTCTTGAGGCGTTGTTTTCTCTGGTTCTTGTTCATGTGAAGCTCCCTGGTTTGAAAAGACACCAAGAGCCTACAAGGGCATGCGACATATTTTGCCCGATGCGGACATGCGTTGCTGCCACACGACGCCGCTTGCGCCGACAAATCTGCAAGCGGCGTTACGCCCGCAATTGGCCGAAGGCGTCCGGTGCGAGTGGTGCCACCTGGGCCATGAGGCGCACCGAGTGAACCCAACCCGCTTCAAGCCCTTGCCGGTTGACACGCACACCTGCGAGACGTGCCACAACGAGAATCAGTCGCCCAACTATTTGTGGGGCGAGTATCTTGCCAAACTGTCGTGCTACAAAACCAAGAAACGGGGGTAATCATGCACAGAATGATGCAGTACGCTTTATGGAAGTCGTCGCTGGCCGTACTGGTTGCTTGTGCCATTGTGGTCTCATTGAACGCTCTACCAAGCGACGCGAACGCAGTGTCATGCGGCAAGAAGCTGGAAGACCACGAAAGCAAGCTGATCGGGGATGGCAACATGATCGGCTGCACGGATGGTGAACAGGATTGGGAATGTCACGAGAAGTACTGGTACATTCCAGCACATCAGGCGTGTGCAGTATCGACCGATGGCGGCAAGTGCTGCGTGACCACGGAGATGCTCGCTACCTATCATGTGGGCCTCTGTGGGACACAACACCCAATTTGCAAAAAGGGAGAGGAGGCTGACCCGCCGCCCGGAATTGAATTCTACTATTGGTCGGCGAGGCTGTTGGATTGCAAGGGCGACGAACCGCATCCGTCATGTAACGGGTAGGAGCGAGGTGGCATATGCAGTCACATGGCGCCAGCGCGAAGAGATCAGGGGTTCCAGCAGGGATTGCGATTCTTGCTGGATCCCTGGTCGTTGTTATCGCCGTTGCGGTCACTTGGTGGCAATCGAGTTCGCAAACCGGCGGCGCAAACGTTTCGACCAGGTTGTTGCCGGACGATGTCGAGAGGCCTCGCGCCGGCGGGTCGCCTCGCATTAATTCCGGATCAGGTGCCGACGTCGCTGCCGGGGGCTCACCGGCACCCACCCATGGACCCCCGCCCGACACGACTTCCACAAGGGACCCAGTGCCGAGCCTGGATTTCGCGTCGGAGTTTTCCCGTCTGGCCGACGCGGGGGACTGGGCAGCCTTGGCCGTTTTCGTGCAGAACGCCATTCTAAAGGCGGACCCCTTGGGCGATTTCCTTCCCATACTCTTTGCATGTCTGGAAACAATCGGGAATCGCGCCAGTTACGACCCGGTAGGCCGCGCCGTCCAGGCCGGTTTGCTGGGACGACAGGACTTGGGCGATTGGGTCCAGCCCTTGAGTACCGAATTTCTTGAATCGGATTCCGTTTTAGTACTTACGGCACTGGCAGGGCCCGTAGTTCAGGCGAACGGAGAGACCAACAACGTGACTCTAAAGCTGCGCACCGAGGAACTGTTGATGTCAAAAAATGCGCTTCTTGAAGGGGTTGATTCCAGCACGGTTCGGAGCGCATTTGAAGGCATGTTGATCGCCGCCCACACCGGTCATGCCGGGTCCATTCTTGAATCAATTGAATTTGTGGAGTCCCTGAAGGCTTCCGGCAAGCTGTCCGACCAGCGATACGTGGCATTCTGGGAAAACAGCGTCCGAGCGTCGTTCGCGCACAAGAAGTATTTTGTCGGCGACGTTCCTTCCATTCTCCGATATCTGCTGGGATTCACGCGCGAACGGATCCATGCTTCAGAAGGTGAAAAAAGGGCCATCGACGGACTGAAGAAGACCTGGTCGCGTTTGCGCGAAGATGCGGCCTATGACGCGCTGTTGACGGAGGCGAGCAACGCGCAAGACGAGGCGACACGCGACGCACTTGACGAGATCGCAGGCGCCTGGCTCACATTCGAGGACGACGGATAGAGCCCGCTCAAGCGCGCGTTCAGCGACCGAGGAAAATCAGGGCGCGGTCGTACGTGTTGGCGGCGGCGTCGTACATTTCGAACCAGCCGAAGGTGTTGCCAGTCACTACCTCGGTCGACGAAACGACCAGCAGCATAGCGCCCCCGTTGTCGCGGGATTCGCCCGGCACCGCCCCCACCCCAAGCTCTTCCGGGAACCAGCCGCTCAGGAAGGCGTTCTGGGGCATCCGGGCCGGGTCACGCCCGGATATCTCGATGTCAAAGGTCTGGGTCGCCTCGTCGTCAAGTGTGAGGCGGTACTCGCGCCGGGCGAAACGGGCGCCGTTGCCGAAGCTCACGCGGCGCGCGTTGCTGCGATAGCGTTGGCCCCGGGACTCGAACTCGACGGCGAACTCGAGCGTGCTGTCGAAATCGCCGAAGTTCAGCGGCAGGAAGTGTCGGGTGCCGCTCGTGCGCCCCATGGAATACCAAAGCCCGCGCTCCTTGCTGACAAGCAGGCGACTGGGAGAATACTCGGTCGTTTCCCACATCACGTTGAACCCGGCCGACGCGATGCGCTGACCGTCACGAGGCCAAAGGCCCAGCGGGTCCAGGGCGGGCAGGTCCTCGAGCTCGGTTTCAACCCAGGTAAGCCCGTCGCCGTCGCTGCTGTTCGCCGGCGGTCCGTCAGGGGCATCGCCGGTGTTGTTGCCGGCGCGCGATGGCTGATTGCCGCCGGCATACTTCCACGCGGCCATGCCGCCGATTACAGCGACAATCACCAGCAGCGAAGCAATCAGCGGCTTCCATTTGCGCATGGCGGGACTATAGCAACTTGGCGATCGGGTGCGTCAGGCCAGGCGGGCGGCCATGTCCGCGACGGACTTGCCCAGCCCTTTCACGATGCCGGCGACTTTCTCGTCTTTCAGGTTGCCTTTTTCATCAAACGCTTCGGCCGCGCCGGCAAGCCCGTACATGCCGGGCAGGACCAGCATCTGGATGTTGGCCAACAGGTCGCGCAGGTGGGGCAGCATTCGCATTCCGCCCCTGGCGCCGGGGCTGGCGGCCATGATGGCGACCGGCTTGCCGCGGAAGGCTTCCAATGGTTTTTCGCCTTCGCCTGGGCGCGAGACCCAGTCGATCAGGTTCTTCAACCCGCCGGGGTAGCCGCTGTTGTACTCGGGGCTTGAGATCAGCAGGCCGTCGTGGGCCTTGAACAGCTCTTTCAGCTTTTTCGCGTTCTCGGGCAGCCCGTCGGCCTTTTCGTCGTCACCGTCGTAGACGGGCAGGGGGTAGTCTTTCATATCCAGCAAAGTGACTTCAGCGCCGGCTTCGCGGGCGCCCTGGGCGGCGACCTTGATCAGCTTCTTGTTCCATGAGTTGCGGCGCAGGCTACCGGCGAAGGCGAGGATTTTCGGCATGGCTGCTCCCGTAGGGCATCAAAGTTCTAACACCGCGGGGAGCGGCGCATTCCGAAAAGCGGAAAAAGTCAGAGGGACCGAAGCCGTGCGGCCTCAGTCCCTCTTTTCTGGCCTTAGTCGGGGGCAACAACCAAGGCGCCTAAATAACGCGCACAGTGGCTGATGTAATCCCGAAACCGTTTAAAACGGACACAGTCCACAGCTTGCGCTGTGGACTGTGTTATAACCCGGCACCAACCTACTTTCGCCTTTCGACTATCATCGGCCCTACGGGCTTAACTTCCGAGTTCGGGATGGGATCGGGTGTGACCCCGCAGGTAAGGGCACCGAGAAAACTTGCCAGGCGCCGAAGATCGAAGGCGTCGAAGGTTAAGGGTTGAAGGTTGAAAACGGCAGTTTTCGACCTTTGACCTTAGACCTTGAACGCGCAACGAAAGTTCGTGCGCCACAGTTGTCAAATGAGCACGGCTCACTGACAACAGCATACTGGATAGAAAATCGTGACGGCATCACGTGAGATCGCGTACGACGTGTCTTGGAATCGCTAATACACGTTGCTTGTCAACGTTCTCCGAGGAATCGGAGATTGTTGAGGTCAAGCCGATCGGATGATTAGTACCGGTTAGCTTTCTCCTCTCGGAGGTTACACACCCGGCCTATCGACGTGGTAGTCTACCACGGTCCTGATGGGGAGTCCTTATCTTGCGAAGGGCTTCGCGCTTATATGCTTTCAGCGCTTATCCTTTCCGGACGTAGCTACCCTGCGCTGGGCCTGGCGGCCCAACAGGAACACCAGAGGTCCGTCCAACCCAATCCTCTCGTACTAAGGTTAGACTCGCTCAAGACTCCTCCGCCCACAGTAGGTAGGGACCAACCTGGCTCGCGCCGGTCTGAACCCAGCTCACGTACCGCTTTAATTGGCGAACAGCCAAACCCTTGGGACCGCCTTCAGCCCCAGGATGCGATGAGCCGACATCGAGGTGCCAAACCCTACCGTCGATATGGACTCTTAGGTAGGATCAGCCTGTTATCCCTAGCGTAGCTTTTATCTGATGAGCTATGTCCCTTCCACACGGATCCACAGGATCACTAAGTCCTGCTTTCGCATCTGCTCGACCTATTAGTCTCGCAGTCAAGCACCCTTCTACCTTTGCGCTCTTCGGGCGATGACCGACCGCCCTGAGGGTACCTTTGAACTCCTCCGTTACTTTTTGGGAGGAAACCGCCCCAGTCAAACTGACCGTCAAACAGTGTCCCCTGCCCGGATTCACGGGACAGGGTTAGAACTCTCATACATAAAGGGTGGTATCTCACCGATGGCTCCACCTGGACCAGAACCCAGGTCTCAAAGCCTCCCACCTATCCTGCGCATTACATACAAAAGCCCAATGTCAGACTACAGTAAAGCTGCATAGGGTCTTTCCGCCTAGCTGCGGGTACGTTGTATCTTCACAACGACTCCTATTTCGCCGTGTCCCTGTTGGAGACAGTGTTCCACTCGTGCCGCTCTTCGTGCGGGACTGAACTTACCAGCCAAGGAATTTCGCTACCTTAGGACCCTCATAGTTAGGGCCGCCATTCACTGGGGCTTAGGTTCACAGCTTTGGCCGAAGCCTGACCGATTCCCTTGACCTTCCAGCATTGGGCAAGCGTCGCTCCCTATACATCCTCTTCGGAGTTAGCAGAGAGCTGTGTTTTTGATAAACAGTCGGTGGAACCTCTTTTCTGTGGCCTCCTCTTGCGAGGTAGGCGCCCCTTCTAGCGAACGTACGGGGCCAATTTGCCGAGTTCCTTCAACAGAGTTCTCACGCGCGTCTGAGGATATTCTCCTCGCCTACCTGTGTCGGTTTCGGGTACGGTCACACATAAGCTGAAGCTTAGAGGATTTTCTTGCCGAAGCAGCCAGACAGTACGGTTTGGCCGAAGCCGCGCCGTCTCACCAATCGAAGATTACGCAGGCGGATTTACCTACCTGCCACCCCTCAAGGCAACGGACCATCCAACAGGCCCTAGTCTATACGCTCCGGGTCTCCCCATCGCACTTACATGTGGTTGACGAATATTAACGTCATTCCCATCAACTACGCCTTTCGGCCTCGTCTTAGGGACCGACTAACCCGAGGCGGAATTACCTTGCCCCGGAACCCTTAGGCTTACGACGAACGGGATTCTAACCCGTTTTATCGCTACTCAATCCGGCATGATCACTTCCAGTCACTCCACCACTCCTCACGGTATGGCTTCAATGCAGACTGGAACGCTCCGCTACCCCGCATGGAACCTGCCAGGTATCCATGCAGACAGAGCTTCGGTGCTACGCTTAGTCCCGATCATTGTCGGCGCGAAAGTGCTCGACCGGTAAGCTATTACGCACTTTTTAAATGGTGGCTGCTTCTAAGCCAACATCCCGGCTGTCTTAGCACTTCCACTTCCTTTGTCCACTTAGCGTAGGCTTGGGGACCTTAGCTGCTGTTCTGGGTTATCTCCCTCTCGACCATAGAGCTTATCCCCTACGGTCTTACTCCCAGGATACGGTACATGGTATTCGGAGTTTGAAAGGATGGGGTACGGCGAACCGCCCACCAATCCTCTCAGTATCTCTACCCCCACGCACTATTACCTGAGGCAAACCCTAAAGTTTTTTCGCGGAGAACCAGCTATCTCCGAAGTCGGTTAGCTTTTCACTCCTATCCACAGCTCATCCGATAGATTTTCAACTCTAAACGGTTCGGGCCTCCATGGGCGGTTAAGCCCACTTCACCCTGGCCATGGATAGATCCTCCGGTTTCGGGTCTACGCCACGTTACTATACGCACGTTTCGCACTCGCTTTCGCTTCGGCTTCGTGTCCGAGACACTTAACCTTGCAACGCAACGTAACTCGCCGGATCATTATGCAAAAGGCACGCCGTCACTCTTGCCCATACGGGTATAGAGCTCCGACTGCTTGTAGGCATGCGGTTTCAGGATCAATTCCTCCCCTTCCGGGGATCTTTCCAACTTTCCCTTACGGTACTGGTGCACTATCGGTCACTTGAGAATACTTAGCCTTAGAGAGTGGGTTCCCTAAATTCCTGCCAGGTTCCTCCTATCTGACAGTACTTGGGAGAGACACCGGAGTCCGTTACCTTTTCACTTACAGGGCTTTCACCTTCTACGGCCAGACTTTCCAGTCTGTTCAGTTAAGGCCGGATTTGTAACTCCGCGCCGGGCTTGCAGTCCCGACATGTGTTTCCCGCGACCCCGCTTACGCAACGCCTGCACGCTTACACGTAAACGGTTTGGGCTAATTCCCTTTCGCTCGCCGCTACTCAGGAAGTCTCTTCGATTTCTTTTCCTGCAGGTACTGAGATGGTTCAGTTCTCTGCGTTTGCTCCCTGCAACCTATGCATTCAGTTGCGGGCGACCGGTATTCAAACCGGCCGGGTTTCCCCATTCGGAAATCCCCGGGTAATAACGGTTGTTACCACCTCCCCGAGGCTTATCGCAGGTTTCCACGTCCTTCATCGCTTTCAAGTGCCTAGTCATCCCCCGCACGCCCTTAATATCTTGACCACAACAATCCCCCGGATCCCTCCGAAGAACCTGCGATTCACCATGCAACCGGACCGTCATTACGGCCGTCCGGGCGCCTGGTTAGCCAAGACACGTTGTAGCGTCCAGCAGATCGTCGTCTCACGACGACGCTAAGCTGTTTTTCATCGTTGATGCCTTCTCCAGACGCGCGCTAAGCACGATTCGCATCGTGCTGTTCCGACGCCTCACGGCGTCAGCTTAGCGAATAGGTTATTTTTTAGGATAACACTATTAATTCTGGAGTATGTCACTCTGATCTATCACAGTATGCTGTTGTCAAAGAGCCATCCGGAACTTTGGATTCCGGATTTTGGATTCTGGGTTCAGCCAACAGGCCAACCCAGAATCCAAAATCTAAAATCCAAAATCGGACAACAATACGCGTGGTGGACCGGAGGGGAGTCGAACCCCTGACCCTCGCCTTGCAAAGGCGACGCTCTACCACTGAGCTACCGGCCCTTCGACCTCGCTCAGGACAAGCTGACCCGGTCATCCCTTCCGTAGCCTGGTTGGCTCGCCATCCGACGCACAAAGTGCGAAGGTGGTGCGCCGGGGCGGACTCGAACCGCCGACCTTACGCTTATCAGGCGTATGCTCTAACCAACTGAGCTACCGGCGCGCCCGTGACCGTTGCCGGCCTTGCCTTCCGCTACGAAGGGTGCGAAGGGGCCCCAATACAGCGGGGCCCCCGTGCACGCGTATGTTGAATAGCCATGAATGAGAATATGCCTTACGACTATTAGAGTCGCCTCTAACAGAAGTCTATGTAATCCTTAGAAAGGAGGTGATCCAGCCGCAGGTTCCCCTACTGCTACCTTGTTACGACTTAGCCCCAGTCACCGACACTACCCTAGGCGCCGCCCTCCGAAGTTAGGCTAACGACTTTAGATAGAACCGGCTTCCATGGCTTGACGGGCGGTGTGTACAAGGCTCAGGAACATATTCACCGCGGTATGGCTGACCCGCGATTACTAGCGATTCCAACTTCATGGAGTCGAGTTGCAGACTCCAATCCGAACTGGGCGCCGCTTTCTGAGATTTCCCCCACCTCGCGGTATCGGATCCCTTTGTACGGCGCATTGTAGCACGTGTGTAGCCCAGGCCATAAGGGCCATGATGACTTGACGTCGTCCCCACCTTCCTCCGTCTTACGAGGCAGTCCCGCCAGAGTCCCCGCCATTACGCGCTGGCAACTGACAGTAGGGGTTTCGCTCGTTATGGGACTTAACCCGACATCTCACGACACGAGCTGACGACAGCCATGCAACACCTGCACAGGATTTCCCCGAAGGGTTGGCTACGCTTTCACGCAGTTACATCCTGATGTCTAGGCCTGGTAAGGTTCTTCGCGTTGCTTCGAATTAAACCACATGCTCCACCGCTTGTGTGAGCCCCCGTCAATTCCTTTGAGTTTTACCCTTGCGAGCATACTCCCCAGGCGGTGCACTTATCGGTTTCCCTTGGGGAGAGAATGGCTAGGTGCCTCCCTCTCCCTAGTGCACATCGTTTACGGCGTGGACTACCGGGGTATCTAATCCCGTTCGCTCCCCACGCTTTCGCGCCTCAGCGTCAATACATGGCCAGTGCGCCGCCTTCGCCTCCGGTGTTCCCTGTGATATCTGAGCATTTCACCGCTCCACCACAAGTTCCGCGCACCCCTCCATGATTCTAGTTCCGCAGTATCGAGGCCACTTCGACGGGTGAGCCGCCGGATTTCAACCTTGACTTGCGAAACCGCCTACGCGCCCTTTAAGCCCAGTAAATCCGAACAACGTTTGCGACCTACGTATTACCGCAGCTGCTGGCACGTAGTTAGCTGTCACTTCCTCTGGAGTTTAACTCATCACGTGGGTTACACGCTTATTGTTAGCTCCTGACAGTGGTTTACAACCCGAAGGCCTTCATCCCACACGCGGCGTCGCACGTTCAAGCTTGCGCTCATTGACAATGATTCTCGACTGCAGCCTCCCGTAGGAGTCTGGGCAGTGTCTCAGTCCCAGTGTGGCCAGCCACCCTCTCAGGCCGGCTACGCGTCGTTGCCTTGGTGAGCCGTTACCTCACCAACTAGCTGATACGGGCTGATCCCCTCCTCAAGCGTCCGAAGACTTTGACCTCAGAAAGATGCCTTTCCGTGGTCTTATGCGGTATTAGCCCCAGTTTCCCGGGGTTATCCCCCACTCGAGGGTAGGTTAACCAGCTATTCCTCACCCTTTCGCCACTCGTGTACACCCGAAGGTGCCTTACCGTTCGACTTGCATGCCTCATCCACGCCGCCAACGTTCGTTCTGAACCAGGATCAAATTCTCCATCAACAAAAAATTTGATCAAGGTCACTTCTCTGGGCATTGGGCAATGCTCCCGTTCTCAAAACGGGTTCATTACTTTCAATGCTTAAGATGTGACTGATTGTTTGCTTCTTTGGTGCCATTCGCCGAAACGAATGACAGATCAGTACCTGTTTGAACTGCACCGGTCGCTTGCGCTCCCGGCTCCTGTCCACTCAGGCGCAGGTCTTGCTGAACACGCCCCTGTCAATCGACAGCTACTGACACACCCTCAGGGCACATCAGCGGGGAGTCACCCCGTCACGATTCAGCGAGGACCTACAATCACATCCTCTATTCATGGCTATTCAGTTTTCAAAGAGCTGTGTCCATCCGGCATAGCCAAAAAGACACCGGTACCCATCCGCTCTGCTTCCGGGTAGGCACCGGGCGCTTGGGGTCAGGTTGACCCCAGGCGCTCAGCGCCAAAACCCCGCTTGTCAGAGAACCGGCTGATACCCCGAACACACATCGCGTGTCGGGCTAATCAATGTACCCGAGGGAAACTGCGGGTTCAACCCCCGGTACTTCTAGTTTTCACTGAACCTGCTTCGTTTCAGCTTTCGTCGCACTTCCCAGCGCCACGTCCCCCGTTGGGGCGCGCAAAAGTAGCGCGTTTCTTTCCCGAGTCAAGCCCCGATGAAGAACTTTTTTTCTTTGGCCAATTCTGGCCGATTTTCCGACTCGGTTATCAACGAAATCAGGTTGCGACGAAGACAAGAACGAACTCGGCGACGCTTGCATTCCCGGGCCGCAAGCCCGCCTGGCGCAAGGGACGCAGGGGCTTAGAACGACACCAGGCTGACGATGTTGTGTCCTTCGAGTCGCTTGCGCCCTTCCAGGAAACCGAGCTCGATGACGAAGCCGATGCCGGATACCTGCGCACCGACTTTCGCTACCAGCTCACACGCCGCGGCCGCAGTGCCGCCTGTTGCAAGCAGATCGTCGATCACCAGCACACGGTCGTCGCGCCCCACGCCGTCGCTGTGCATCTCCAGCGTGCCTTCACCGTACTCAAGCGTGTAGCTGACGCTGATCTTGTCGTAAGGTAGCTTGCCCGGCTTGCGCACCGGCGTGAACGGCAGGTTCAGCTGCTGCGCGAGAAGCGCGCCGAAGATGAAACCGCGCGATTCAATGCCGACAATGCGCGTGGGTTTCGCGGCATCAAACTCTTTCTCAAACGCGCCGGTAATGCGCGCCATGGCGGCCGGATCGCCCAGGATCGGCGTGATGTCCTTGAAGATAATCCCCGGCTTCGGAAAGTCCGGAATATCGCGAATCAGTCGTTTGATCGATTCCATGGCAATCTCCTCGGCGGCGCGTTCTAGCGAATCAAGCACGTCTCGCCAACGTAAAAGCCGCGCATACGCAACCGGAGCCCGTTACGATTTCGGAAGGACTTGTGATGAGCGCCAACACACGCATGTTGCGATCACTTGAAGCGCTCGCCCTTGGCGACGCCTGGGGAGAGCGCGGCTTCAGCGGCAGCTACACCGGCGAGTGGAAGTGGACAGACGACACGGCCATGGCGCTCGGCATTGTCGAAGTCTTGACACGTAAAGGGCATGTCGATCAGGACGAACTCGCGCGTGTCTTCGTTCGCAACTACATGGCTGAGCCTGACCGTGGCTACGGCCGCGGGCAGCATCGCCTCATGCGCGAGATCACCGACGGTGCCGACTGGCGCACGGCGGCGCGCGAATTGTTCCACGGTGGCTCATTCGGCAACGGCGGCGCCATGCGGGTCGCACCGCTAGGCGCGTACTTCGCCGACGACATCGACAAGGTGGTCGAGCAGGCGGCACTCGCCACGGAAGTCACGCACGCACACCGGGAAGGGATCGCCGGTGCAGTGGCCGTTGCCGTTGCCGCCTGTTTGCTTTCACTGGACACCGACGCGCCCCGCAGCCTGTTGATGGAACGCGTCCGCGACCTGACGCCAGAAGGCGACGTGCGCGCAGGCATTGAGTACGCCCTGACAATCGACCTGGACTACTCGGTGGACACGGCCGTCAGTGCGCTCGGCAACGGCAGCCGCATCACGGCCCAGGACACGGTGCCGCTGTGCATCTGGCTGGCGGCGAAACATCGCTACGACTATGCCGACGCCATGCGCGAAACGGTGCGCGCCGGTGGCGACCGCGATACCAACTGCGCCATCGTCGGCGGCATTCTCGGCGCGCGCAAAGATTGCGTACTTCCGGCCGACTGGCTGAAGAACCGCGAACCGCTGCCTGCATAAGCCAAGTGATTACTGTTCGAGTAGTCGGTAAACCAAAGCCACAGCCGTCAGCAGAAGAACCGGCCCCGCAAACCACCATCCTGCCGCAATCAGCAGCAGGTAGCGCGCCGTGCCGAGATTGTGCGCGTCCCGGACACTTCTGGCGTTCTTCCAAACCTGAATGGGCGCCGTGATGATGCCGGGAAAACCGATGAAGCCGGCAATTCCTGTTGCCGCATTCAAGGTGCAGCATTCCTTTACGGCGTGGGCGCGGCAGTACAGTCGAACGTACGGTCTGCTGAAGTAGTAGCCCGCAATGGGGATGACTCCGATACTGCCTACCAATGCGAGTTCGATTTGTCGCGCGGGAACCGCGCCACAGGTTTCGCAGCTCGGTACCCGCCCACCGGCGCCGTTCTCCAGGTCCGCGAGGAACGCCTCGATACTAGGCGCCCTAGCGCGCGTGTTGGTGATCGCATTGGCCAGGTTCCAAACTTGTTGTTTGTCTGCACGTCCGACCCAGTTCCGCGCAGTCAGCTCAACACCTTCGTTCGCGCCGTTCAGAGCGTTATGATAGACGACGCGAACTACCTTGTCGCCCACAGTCTCCACACCAAGTATGGCGGCGACGGGTATCGAGAGGTTCTCGTTGATCCAGAAATAGTCGGAAGTCAGGGCGACTCGCAGCTTCTGGTCCGAGGACCCGCCCGGGAAAACATACACCCCCTCAAACACGATGCCGGCAAGAGGTCGCGCAACTCGATAAGGGTTTGCCATGCAGATTAGCTCTCGACGTGAACATCATTTTCTGAGTGTCGAGACTGACGTCAACTATCTCCTCGCCTTTCAGGGCGCACTCTTGCCCCGGACCGCCTTTCATCCGAAAAGGGCGGGATGAAGAGCCGATACTCAGATGAAGATGCTGCGGGCTACGTCGAGAAGTTTCGCGACGCCGGTGAAGACGTTGCGTTGCGTGTCTACACGTCGCAGTTGATCGGGCGAGACGCGTCGCTCGTCATGCACGGCGGCGGCAACACCAGCGTCAAGGGACACTGGACGAACATCCTGGGCGAGCGCGTGCCGGCCATCTTCGTCAAAGGCAGCGGCTGGAATCTGGACACCATCCAGCCCCCCGGCCTGCCCGGGCTTGACCTTCACTATCTGAAGAAGCTGCGCGAGCTCGATGCGTTGACTGACGAAGAAATGGTCAACCAGTTGCGGACGCACATGTTCGACGCGAGCGGCCCGAACCCGAGTGTCGAAACGCTGCTGCACGCGTTCCTGCCGCACAAGTTCGTCGATCACTCGCATGCGGACGCGATTCTCGCCATCACCAACCGCCCGGACGGCGAAGCCATCGTGAAAGAACTTTTCGGCGAACGCATCGGCATCGTGCGCTACGTGATGCCGGGGTTCGAGCTGGCGAAAGTCTGCGCCGATGCCTACGAGGCCAACCCCAATGTCGAAGGCCTGGTGCTTCTAAAACACGGGCTGTTCAGTTTCGGCGAGACCGCGCAGGAAAGCTACGACCGCCACATTGAACTCGTGACCCTGGCCGAGAACTGGCTGGCCGCTGAGCGCAAGAAGGGCAGTGAGCTAACACCACAGTTCGACGCCCCGGCCGAGCCGAGAATGTTCGCCGCCCAGGTGGCGCCCGTGCTGCGCGGGCTGCTCGCGGAAGCGACAGGCGAGCCGGACGCGCCCTACAAACGCATGGTGCTCGAATGGCGACACACGCCGGAGATCATGGACTTTGTAAACGCCGCCGAGTTCAGCAAGCTCGCGCTGACCGGGCCGTTGACGCCGGACCACGTGATCCGCACCAAGGCCCTGCCGATGATCATCGCCGAGCCTGACTTCGGCAACATCGAGGAGCAGCTCGCGGAAGCCGTCACCGAATACCGTCGCGACTACAACGACTACTTCGACCGTATTGTCGAGCAGAAGAAAATCGAGCGCACTCGCCTCGACGACTTCCCGCGCATCGTGCTGATCCCCGGCGTCGGGCTGATGGCCTGGGGCGAAACCAAGAAGGCCGCGCGCATCGCCGCGGACATTTACGAGCACACCATTCGCGTGAAGACTCTCGTGCACGCGACCGGCGAGTACGAAGCGCTGCCCGAGGCTGACCTGTTTGACGTCGAGTACTGGTCACTGGAGCAAGCCAAGCTGGGAAAGGCCAAGCCCAAACCCTTGCAAGGGCAGATCGCCATCGTGACCGGCGCGGCCGGCGCAATCGGCAGTGCCGTCGCCGAAAGCCTGATACAGGCCGGCGCGCACGTGGTACTCAGCGACCTGGATGCCGAACGCCTTGAAGAAACCTGCGACGCTCTCGGTGAGAAGCACGGCAAAGACACGCGCCGCGGCGTGGTTTGCGACGTGACGGATGAGCACTCGGTGGTTGCGTTGTTTGACGAAGTCGCTCGCCTGTTCGGCGGCGCGGACATCATCGTGCCGAACGCCGGTATTGCCATGTCAAGACCGATCGAGGAACTTGAGACGGACGACTGGCAGCGCGTCATGAACGTCAACCTGAACGGCTATTTCCTGGTGATGCGTGAGGGCGCCAAGCTGCTGCGCCGCCAGGGCACCGGCGGGCACATGGTTGTCATTGGCAGCAAGAACGTGATGGCGCCGGGCGCAGAGTTTGCGGCCTATTCCGCCAGCAAGGCCGCAGCGCACCAGTTGGCAAAAGTCAGCGCCATGGAACTTGCGAAGGAAGGCGTGCGCGTAAACGTGATCGCGCCGGACGCCGTGTTCGGTAACGACAGGAATCCGAGCGGGTTGTGGGACGAAGTCGGCCCCGACCGCGCCAAGGCCCACGGCATCGAGTTCAAGCAGCTCGAAGATCACTACCGCAATCGCAACCTGCTGCGGACACGGGTAACCGGCAAACACGTAGGCAACGCGGTCGTATTTTTCGCAACCAACCAGACGCCGACAACGGGTGCAACGCTGCCTGTAGACGGCGGCATTGTTGGGGCGTTTCCGCGGTAAGGAATCAATCCGTTTGGAGCGCCGGTATCTTCGGTCGCTTGCGCAGGAACTCGGCGGACAGGTTCGCGAGCAGAATCATCGTCGCGCCGAAGGCGAGCCACCAGCTTAGCTCGTCGCGCCCGGCGATAATGCTGATGATCGCCGCAAACACGGGCTCCGCTGTATAGACAATCGCCGCGCGGCTTGGGGCCAGTTCTTTCTGCCAGCGGTTGAGCACGCTTACGGCGATCACCGTCGCGAACACGGCGCACAACAACTCGGTACTAACGAACGTGAAGTCCGTGAAGATGCACCCGAGCGCGTTCGGCTCAAACATGCCGACGCCGCCGGGAGCAATCAGCGTCGCGCCGCCGGTCCAGATGATGCTGAACACGAACATGGTGAACGTAATCGCCATCGGGTCGGCGCGCTTGGTCGCGTAGTCGGTCAGCAGGATGTGCGCGCCGAACACGACTGCGCAACCGATGGTTGCCCACGCGCCGAGGCTCAAGCCGCCCTCGGGCGGGCCTTTCATGTATGCGGCACCAAGCACAGCCAACGCGACCCCCAGCATCACACCCTTCGCCGGAAGACGGCGATACAGCAACGCGGCGAGAATTGGCGTGGCGACGACATACAGTGAAGTCAGAAACGCCGACTGCGCCGGCGGCACGTCCGCCTGTGCCAGGCCGAAGATCTGCAACAGGAAGCCGAGCGCGAACGGGATACTCAGCCAGAAGCCCCATTTCCAGGCACGAACGTCCAGGCGCTTAATGCTGCGCGGCACGATTACCGGCATCAGCACGGCCGCGATCATGAATCGCCAAAACAGGAAGAACGCGCCAACCGCGGCGGGAGTGCCGTCGCCGTAGACAGTCTTGAGCGCATCCGTCCCCTGCTCCATCCAGAGAAACGTCGCGCCCCAGAACAGGCACACGGACGTCAACGCGGCCGTGGCAATGCGTCGCGTGCGCTTGGCCTGTTGTTCGGGAGTCGTCATGGTTCAAGTACTTTGCGCGAAGGCACGAAGTTCACGCGAAGGCGCGAAGAAAAGCAACTCTTCGCGCCTTTGCCCTCGTCGCGTCTTCGCCCGAGCTGTTCCTAGGTCCGTTCGATTTCCTGCTCCAGCGCGTCTATCAGCGGCTTCAGGGTTTCGGCGTTCATGCCGAACTTGCCGCCGGCGGTCTGGAACAGCTCTGGTAGCGGCTTGCTTCCGCCGAGTGCCAGCGCGTTGCGGTATTGCTGTAGCGCCGTGGGGCCGTCCCGCTTCGAGTTCAACCAGACCTGCAGTGCGCCAATCTGGGCGATGGCGTACTCAATGAAATAGAACGGGGCCCAGAACAAATGCCCGATGCGCTGCCAGCCGTTGCGGCGGAAGCTTTCCAGCCCGCTCCAGTCGACGCCTACGCTGTAGCGTTGCTGCAACTCGAGCCACTTGTCCTCACGCTGCTGGATCGTGCAGCCCTCGTGCGTATACACCCAGTGCTGGAACTGGTCGACGATCGCGAAGTGCGGGAAGTATTCAATGATACCCGACAGAAACTCCTGCCTGGCCCGCACCAGGTCGTCGCCGCTATAGAATTCGCCCATGTGCGGCAAGCCCAGCAGTTCCATGCTCATGCTCGCGACTTCGCAGAATTCCATTGGCGCGTGGCGGTATTCGGTTAGCGGCTGGTTCGCGGCGGCGAAGGCGTGAAAGGCGTGGCCGCCCTCATGCAGCAGTGTCCGCAGGTCGCCATCAACGCCTACCGCATTCATGAATATGAACGGCAGGCGCACTTCGTTCAGTGTGCTCTGGTAGCCGCCGGGAGCCTTGCCCTTGCGGTTGTCGAGGTCGAGCAACCCCAGCTCGCGCATCTGGTCAAACTGCCCGCCTAACTCCGGGTCCACCTTGTGGAAGATGCTGCTGCAGCCGGCCTTCAGGTCTTCAACGTCATCGAACGGCTTGAGCGGCTCACGCCCCTGCGGGTCCACGTTCAGATCCCAGGGGCGCAGTTTCTCCAGCTTCATGGCTTCCCGGCGGCGTTGCAGGCTGCGCTCGACCGCGGGCATGGCGACTTTCTCGACGGCTTCGGCGAACGCGTCGCAGTCGGCCGGCGTGTAGTCGAAGCGCAGGTAGGCCTTGAACTGGTAGTCGCGGTAGTTGGCGACGCCGGCGTTGCTCGCGATTTCTTCGCGCAGGCGAATCTGCTTGTCATACAGTTCGTTCAGCTTGTCGTGCTCAGCGAGCCTGCGGTCGCCGATGGCGCGCCAGGCGCGCTCGCGCAAGTCGCGGTCGGGCTCAAGCTGGAACTTGCCCATTTGCTGCGGCGTGCGATCGGCGCCGTCAAATTCAACGCTGATGGCGCCCTGGGTTTCGTCGTACTGGTTGGTTAGCTTGGAAAGCTCGGTTTCCAGAGGGACGTTCTTTTCGCGATACAGCTCAAGCCGCGTCAGCACTCCGCGCTCGTAGAGACCGTAAAGGCTCTTATCCAGATGTCCGCGCGCGGGCGAACCGGCGAATTTGCGGTTTAGCTGATCAAACACCGGCTTCAGCTTCGGCTCGAAATTCTCGACCCAGTCCAGAAACGCCTTCTTGAAATCGGCGTTGGTCGTGTCGACGGTGCTGCGGATGTGCGTGCGCGAGCCGACTTCGGCGATTACGGCATCCAACTCCGTGACCTGTTTCAGCCAGGTTTCCAGCGCGGCCTTTCCGGTGAGGTCCGCAGCGAGCAGCTTTTCAAACAGCGGCTGCACGTCGGCAAAGGACTTCACGACCAGGTCGGCGGGTACGAACTGGCGCGGGTACGCGCGCGGCAGTTGTTCCAGGGTATCGGTGGGCATCGGGCCTCTCTTTCCGCCGTTATGTTATTCACGCCGCCCCTACCGGCTACCCCGCGCCAAACGAAACCGGCCCGGCATAAGCCGGGCCGGTCGGTGAGCGACTGATGCTTTAGCCTACTTGAACTTGACGTTCCAGTCCGGCCACTCGTAAACGACCATGGTGCCGGAATTGGTGACATACACGGCCACAAGCCACTTGGACTTGGTGGTGGCACTGGCCTTCTCCCACCAGTCCATCATGCTGGGGTAATACTTGGGCGGCTCATCGAGATCATCAAGGTTGGGGCGCACGGCCTTAGTGGGCTTGTTGCTGCCGCCGTCCTTTTCGTCGTCTCCACCCATGGCACGGCGAATGATGTCCTGAATGTCCTTCTTGCTCATGCCCTCTGGCAGCTTGATGCCGCCCTTGTCTTCGCCGTCTTCGCTGTCCTGGAAGCCGTGCTCGCGGGGGTTGTCCGCGTCATCACGGTCCCGGTCGCGGCCGGGCACACGCGGGCCGTCGCCGCGCCCGGGCTCATCGCCCGCATCCGGGTTGTCCTGCGGCTTCTTGCCGGAAATCAGGCGGTTTCCGCCGATCAACTGGTAGAACCCGTCGTCACCAAAGCTGGCCTTCTTCATGCTGAGCTTCAGGACGCCGGCCGTTTCAAGGTCGAAGCGACTGGTGAAGCGCTTCTTGATATCCTGCGGGTCGCCGCCGCCGACTTTTTCGGCCAGCTTGTCGAGGATCGCCACCTCCATGGACCGGCGCGCCCAGTTCAATGCGGCCGTGACTGCAACGTCCTTGTTCTCCTTCAGCTTCAGCCACTCGCGGGCGACAGGCTGCATCTGCCGGTACCACTCGTCCTTGATGAACTTGGTGAACTCAAGATCGATCTCCGCATAGGTTTCATCAACCTTGCTCAGTACCGGCCCGGTGGGCGTGTAGGCTGTCTTGGCTTCGTCAAGGATGTTGAGCGCCCCCTGGTACAGCTTCTTCTTCGCGGCCTTGCGGGCTTCGACCAGAAGTTTCAGGACAGCGGCCTGTCGGATCAGCTCATCGAGTTCGGTGTCGTAGGCGCTAAGCCGCGCCTCGAGCTTGCTGTCGGGCCCCGCGCCAAGCGCGAGCGTCACAAACAGCTTCGCCTGCTCATACAGGCCCAGCCTGTCGGCGATCCGGGCCAGTTCATAGTACTGGTGCGCAGTTTCAAGCGGCTCGCGCTCTGTTTCCGCAAGCTGCATGACGGCCGCCTCGTCCATCATAACGATGGCGGGAATCTCAATGTCCGGCACGAAGCCGTCTTCGACAACGTCCTCATCGACAATGACCTTGCCCTTGTCCAGGTCGAAGTTCTTGACGCGGAAGCCGTTGGGCACGCGGGTGATATCGCCCAGATAGACGGTGCCGTCGATCAATTCGAGGCGCGCGCCGGCGACTACGACCTCGAGGTTGAGCCCCTCATCGGGGTCGCGCTCGTTGTTGAGGCGCTTCTTTAGCCCGGCATCCACCTGATTCCAGCGCAGGAAAACCTGTCCGCCGGTTTCGGTCAGCTTGAAGACGAAGCCGTCTTCTTTGACCTCAACGACGTCGCCCTGCAGGTAGCGCCCGTCGGACAGGCGAATCTGCTCGGCGTTGACGGAACTGACACCGATGAACATCGCGAGAACAAGTATGGGAAGGAGTTTTAGCACACGCATGGGAACTCCGTTTTATTTAAGGAATGCACGACTACACCCCACAGAGGCTACCGGAGTAGCGGGCCAAGGTGAAGCAAAAAGGGGAAGGCGCACCGGACAGAAGTTCGCGGTTACGCAAAAAAATCTGTGCCTGTGCGGTATTCCGGGATGGACACCGACCAACTAGTCGTTTAGTTAGTGGCTACAGGAAGCCGGCGTGCCCGCCCGCTCGATTACCGGCTTCCGAAAAGCCACCTGCACGGCCCTTGTGGCCATGCAGGATCCTCCAGAGATGTGCAACCGGGTTAACTACGACGCCGCTGATTCGTCAGCGGCGTCTGTAGTTTCCGTCGGGTCGTGGTTCTGATGCGACGTCAGAATCTTCCGCTTCAGCAACTTGGACCAGCGCATACCACCCAGTTCGTCCGTCTTTTCCGGGTCGAGTACTTGCTCGCGCTGGAAGGCGTTCATCTTGGCATCCAGCATTTCGATCGTGTGGACGACCAGCGCCTCGGGCGTCATGGGCGGCTTCGGGCTGCCCCACTCCTGCAAGCCGTGATGGCTCAGAATAATGTGCTTCAGCAGCACGCCCTTGCGGTGCGGGAAATCTTCCAGGGCCTGTACTTTGCGGTCCAGCAGGTTGATGCCGATGGTGATGTGACCCAGCAACTCACCTTCCAGCGAATAGTCGGGCGCCTCTTCCCCCACCAGCTCAATCACTTTGCCGCTGTCGTGCAGAAACAGCCCCAGCAGCACCATTGACCGGTCAAGCCACGGATAGTGCTGACACATGTGCTCGCCGAGGCGCATCACGCTGTGCACGTGCTCCAGCAATCCGAACCGGTACGGGTGGTGCATGCGCTGGGCCGCGGGCCCGATTTCAAAGCGCGCCATGAACGCTTCGTCTTCCAGGTAGGCGGCGCCCAGGCGACGCAGGTCTTCATCCGGCACTTCCAGCATGGCCCTTACTCCAGCCATCAGCTCATCCGGGTCGAAGTCCGGTGAATGCTCGAAGGCTTCCCGGAAGATGTCGTCATCGTCAGGCACGCGCATGGCACCGATGATGACCTGCGGCGCGTTTTTGTAGAGCTCAACCTCGCCCTTGATCTCGACGAACTTGCCGACCTGCGCCATGGCGGCCTCTTCGTCCGTGCAGTCCCACTTCTTGGCGCCAATGCTGCCGGTGTTGTCCTTGAACGTAATCGCCAGGTACGGCTTGCCGTTGCGGGTCGTCAGTTTGCGCGCGTCCTGCACAAGGTAGATCGCGTGCAGCGGCCCCGGCGTAAGGTCCAGCACGAATGCATGCCCGTCTTCCATGGGATCAGGTTACAGGTTTCAGGTAACAGGTTACAGGGTTGCGGTGGCCAGACTGAACCCTGACCCCTCGACCGTAGCCCAGACGCATGCGTCTGGTCAGGTCGACTTCGCGAAGCGAGTCTGTAACCTGCCAAACTATGTCCGACCGGAACACAATCGACCGTGCGATGTCCGGGCTCGGCAGCACCATGGTGCGCGCCGGGCAGGTGCTGAAACGCGCCCGGCAGGACTTCGGACACGCGCACGAGCCCCGACGCAAGGGCGTCACGGCCGCGCTGGCGTGCCTGCCGGCGGTTCTGCTCAGCTCGCTATTGATGCTGAACTGGGGCCAGGCCGCGCCGATTGACTACGTCGAGCTTCCCTCCCGCGACATGCGGGTGCGCTGGTTTGAAAACAACCAGCAGCGGGACCGGGACATCCTGATCATCACCATCGACGAAGACGCGCTCGCCTATGGCGACGCCCCGGTCAACGACACCGGCAACGAGGGCTTCGCCTGGCCGTGGCCGCGTCACGTGCACAACAAGATCATTCGCTACTGCCGTGAGGGTGGCGCACGGGTGATCGCCTTCGATCTCACGTTCAAGGAGACGGGGCCGAACACGAACCAGGTCATGCTTCAGCGCGAAGTAAACGGCGAACTCACACGCGTCTGGACGTTCGACAAAGCCGGCGACGACCTGTTCGCGCTGGAGGCCACCGCGCGCGACGATGTTGCCCTTGCCCTCGTGCTGGGCGGAACCTACCGGGATGAAGACATCCGCGATGATCTGTTGCCGAAGTACTCCACCGCGATCAGCGGCGCCGCCGCGGACGTCATCCACCGGGACGTAAGCGCGCGATTCGCCGGCCTTCGTTCGTCGGACGCGCCAATCCCACAACTGCTGGACGGCTGGCCGAGCATCACCGCGAGTGGACGAACGGGTGATGAGCGCGCGCAACGCACTCTTGAAGGCTTCCGCAAGAAGGTCAACACAGACCCGTTCATGCTGTCATCGCCGCGCTATCGGTCCATTCTTCCGCTGACTGAACCGCAGGAACACCAGGGAGTGGGCGGCGTCGGCATGGTCACGGGTTTCAAAGATGTAGACGGCGTAACCCGCTCTTTCGACATCATCGGCGAATACGATGGCGATCTGTACCGCAGCCTGCCCGTTGAGATGTGGCGTCTTTACGTGCTCAGTTTCGCGCGCGACGCGGCCGGCGAAACGGCCCTGCGCCCCGGATTCGCGGAGCGTTTCCCAGGCCTGGAAGTCAGCGACACGGGTCTGGTCTGGCGCGGTGAGACGTACGACCTCAAGGCGGACCTGCGCGACGTGCCAGTCCACTTCGAAGCCGGTCACGTGGAATACCTGGGGCGAAGAATCCCCATCGACGAGCACGGGCAGGTACTGCTGCGCTATCACAACTGGCTTCCCGTCGACCAGAACGCCGACTGGGCGCACATGACAGATGCCCAGAGATCGGCCGTGCGCGCACGCAACCCGGATGGGAACCTGTTCGCGATTTACCCGCAGATATCGGCCAAGAACATCCTTGAGGACTGGGACTCGATCAGCGAAAACCGCTTCAAGGAAGCCGAGACGCAGCGCCTGCGCGAGGTCGTAGCGCGACTGCGGGCGGAACATGACGCCGCAGATGAAGCCGACCGAGAGTCGCTTCTGATCGAACTGACGGACGCGGAACTGCGCCTTGAAACCGTCCGGGCCCAGGCGACGCGTCAACTGGGTCTGGCGCCGCCGGATCAGATTGTGAAAGACAAGGTCGTCATCATCTCCAGCACCGCTTCCGTACTGATCGACCGGCACAAAATTCCGCTCGCGAACAACGCCCCGGGCACCTGGGTGCTGGCCACCTACTTCGACAACCTGAAGAACAAAGATTTCATGCGCGAGACACCGCGCTGGCTGACCTGGCTGTTAGCGCTGCTGCTGGCGGCGGGCACGGCGCTGGGCGTGATGCTGTCGGGGCGACTGCGCAACGGCACTCTGCTGGCCGTTCTGCTTGGGGTGCTCGTGCTGGTCGCGGGCTGGGCGCTGTTTACGCAGCAGATCTGGTTTCCGGTTGCCGCGCCCCTGGCCGGGCTGTTTCTCGGTTTTTCCCATGGCGCGCTGGCCAAGGCGCTTACCGAGGGGCATCAGCGCCGACAACGGGAAGCCTTCGCCAAACAGTACATGGGCAAGGAACTGGTGGATCACGTAATCCGCAACCCGGGCTCGCTCAAGCTGGGCGGCGAGAATCGTGAGATGACCATGTACTTCAGCGACGTTGCCGGCTTCACCACGGTGACGGAGACGCTCGGCCCCAATAACCCCGAACGCCTCGTTGAGTTGCTGAACATCTACCTCGAGCGCATGACCGACATCATGCTCGGCACGGGCGGCGTGATCGACAAGTACATCGGCGACGCCATCATGTGCTTCTGGGGCGCGCCAATGGTGCAGGCGGATCACGCCGTGCGCGCCTGCCGGGGCGCGCTGGACTGCCGGGCGGAGCTTCAGCGCATGCAGCCACTGTTCGCGGACGCTGTACGTGAGATCGCTCCGCAACTGATCAAGCCCGACGGCAGCGTGCTGTACGCGCGGGCCGGCATCAACAGCGGCATGGTCACGGTTGGCAACATGGGCAGCAGCAAACGGTTCGCCTACACGGTGATGGGCGATGCGGTCAACCTGGCCGCGCGCCTCGAGCCGCAGTGCAAAGAGTACGGAACGGACATTCTGATCGGCGAAAAGACCGAGGCAAAAATCCGCGGCGAGTTCACACTGCGCCCCATCGATCTGATGGTCGTAAAGGGAAAGACGCAACCGGTCGAAGTTTTCGAACTGATGGGCGGCAGGGACGTGCCCCAGTTTGTGCTGGACCTGGTGAAGCATTTCCGTGAGGGCGTGCAGTTATTCCGTGACCGGCAGTTTGAAGCGGCGCTGGCGAGCTTCCGCAACGCGGCGCACCACGAATCGATTCAGGAAGAGGGCCTGATCAACCCCAGCCGTATGTACATTCAGCGTTGCGAGGACTACATCGCCAGTCCCCCACCCGCAGAGTGGAACGGCGTTGTGGTCAAGACCAGCAAGTAACGACTGTTCCGGCACGGGCGGATTCCTATTCTGATTCGCTCAATCCCGGTGTGATTAACAGGAGAGCCCTATGCAGTGGTGGAAAAAGTTTCCGTGGCAGCGCCTGCTGGCACTGCTCGTGGTGCTTGCCGTCGTGCTGGCCGTGGCGATGACACAAGTCCGCGGCGACAAGATGTATGTAAAGGTGGACAGCAGCAGCCCCGATGCGGTGGTCCAGAGCAGCACCGATTTCTTCGACTCCAAGCCGGTTGGCAAGCTGGTCTCTAACCAGCCGGTCGAAATGCTGGATGAAACGGATGGCGAGTTCGTCAAGATCCGCGCAACCGTGGACGGCAAGGAGGTCGAGGGCTGGGTCAAGAAGATCATCCTCCAGAAGAAGCCGCTTGAGAACAAACCACGCGTCAGCGAATCCGGCGCGGTGGAGAACGCCTCGTTCGCGGCGCCCGGCTTCAACGAGGAACTCGAGAACGGGATGCGGGCGGACAGCCCGGAAATGGCCACAGCGCTCAAGCGCATCGATGATTTCGAGGTGAAGCGCGGCAAGCTGCTGGGCTTTGACGCCAAGGCCGAAGAACCCGACATGGCACCAGTGCTGCAGCGCTATCGTGACTTCGCCGCCGCTGGACAACTCAAAGACTAGGAGAGCGAACAATGAAAACCAACACACTGAACTTATGGTTCACTCGCTTCCTCGCCCTTGCGGCTGTCTGCACCCTTGTCGGCTGCAGCCTCTTCAACAAGGTGGTCGAATCCATCAGCGCCATCGAGAAAGCCCAGCTCGTGGACAAGTACGAGCCCAGCGAGCAGTACTACCTCGGGCGCGGAGTGTCGGCCGTGATCCTTGACAGGTACCCGCCGATCGAGATCAAGAACGCGCAGACAGAGCGCCAGGTCGCCTACCTGAACGACATGGCGGGCTACATTGAGAGGGCGTCGCAGAGTGTTACGCGCAGTGCGCTGCGGCTTGGCGACCACACTGAGCGCGACCACGACCAGCAGCAGCAGGTGTACGACCTGGCCCTCTACAAGGGAGTTCAGGTCGGCATCCTGGATACGGAAGATGTCGCCGCGCACGGCACGCCGGGCGGTTTCCTGTGGCTCTCCTACGGAGCGATCAAGATGTGCGAGTCCGAAGACGAACTTGCTGCCGTCGTCGCCCACGAGATGTCGCACATCATCCTTGACCACGGCATGGCCAACTACCGCATCGCTTACAAGTCAGAAGTTCGCAACTCTACCCTGTCCGATACCTGGTTCAGCGGCTCCGGTGCCGTTTCGAATTTCGGGCGGCTCTGCGTGACCTACGCCGAGGACGCGTTCAACGGCTACAATCCCGAGCAGGAGTTCGAGTCCGACAACTGGGGAACACGCGCACTGACAGCATCGGGCTATGATCCGAACGCCATGGTTGCCGTGTTGAAGCGCGTCGAAGCCTACGAGAAGGCCCACGATGTTGACCCGAAAGACTACCTCGCACACCACCCGCCCATCACGGAGCGCATCAAGACTGTGCAGGAGCTGATCAAGTCGGAAGGCTTCAAGGTCAACCCGGCCTCGCAGAAGCCCGAGGCCGTAAAGGCGCGGAACGACCGATTCACCGCGGCGTTCAAGTAGCCATTGCTACACGATAAAGGGGCGCCTTCGGGCGCCCCTTCTTTTTGCGTTGCGCCTGCCCGTGGGATAGACTCCTGTGCGCTCACACTTCAACCCGGACTGCCATGTACCGTCTGCTTCTGCTTACTGCGGCTTCGGCTGTATGCCTGTTGACCGGCTGCGCGGGATCCCGGGGCGCCTATGAATGCGAACATCGAGTGAAGCAATCCGGCAGCGCGCACTACCGCACCTACTGGGAGGACGGCGAAACAGTCTACGTGCGCATTTCCGGAGAAGCACCGGCCGCGGTGCTGCTTGACGAGCCCGCCCCCTTCGCCGACCCGGTCGGCGCGCTGTACTTCGGGCAGCGCCTTGAAGTGCTGGACGATTCGACAACCAACTACGTACTCGTTTCCACCACGGGTATCGATGAACCCGCAAGTGGTTGGGTCTGGCGTCCGGCATTGCAGAGGTTCCGTCTGATGGCGAGTGCCGGCCAAACGGACCGGCTCGAAACACACGGCGGCGAGCATGCGGCAACAATCCTCAATGAAGACGGTGCTACTTTTCGCGCAGTGAGCTTCACCAATCCAGAGCGCGAAGCGTATGCTGAGCGATCCGAGAACATGAGAAGCGCGCTCAAACGTGTGGACGAGTTCGAAACCGGGCTCGCACACGCCATGGGCACGCGCTGGCGCGTTGAACGCTACCGCGAATTCGGCAAGGCCGGCGGGCTGCTCGACGAGTGAGCCAAGTGCGCCCTTGTCTCCGCACCACGCAGTGGCCTATCCTTGTGCGTGAGGAGCCCACGAAATGTTCCAGCGCGAGCGCAGCAATGAGGCGCTGCTGTCACGCCCGATACCCGAGCGCTATCGCCTGGCCGGGGCGCTGGTGAAGCGCGCGCTTGCGCTGCTTGACAAGCCGCCTGGCGACGCCGAACGCGCGAAAACGCTGATTGAAGCGCTTACCGAGCCGCTGGACGACCCCACCGATATCGAGACTCTGGACGACGCCGTCGAGCGCTGCGTGGACGCCCTCAGCGCCGACCCCTGCTGCGTGAACGCGCTGGTGATTCTCGGGCACGCGCTGGTGCAGTACGGCTTCATCGACGACTGGAACTTTCACGCCCGCCCCCTGCGCGACGCGCGCAAACTGCTGGAGCGCGCGCTGGAACTCGACACGCAAAACCAGCGGGCCTTGGAAGCGCTCATCCGCTGCGAAATTCTCGCCCGGCGCTACGAGCCCGCCGGCGATCTGCTCAATGAAATCAAAAACGACGACACACGCGCCTTCAGCCATGCCTGGGGGCGCGGGCTGTGGTTCGCGCTGCACGACAACTGGAAACTGGCCGAGGAGTGGTTCGGCAAGGCAAGCAAAACCACCGAAGACCCCGAGCGCAAAAGCTGGGCCCTGGTCTACCTGGGCGACGCCTTGACGCGTCAAGGACACCTTCAACTGGCTGACGCGCGTATGGGCGAGGGCGTACTCACAGGCAGGCCCAACCGCCTGCGCCTGCACATGTGGTCAAAGCTCAAGTACCAGCGCGGGCGCTACGACGAAGCCTGGGAACTCAACCGCCGCAGCCTGACCTTCGGGCGCTTCGAGCCCGGTCAGCAATGGCGACAGCAGTTGCTGGTCTACTTCCGGCGCCTGAGTTTCATGCCCCAGAGCAAGTTCTCCCTGCCGGAAGAGAAAGCAAAGTCCATCGACGGGCCGTTCCGTTATGTCGGCGGCGACTACGCCATTACCGGGGACGTGGACGACCGCCACGACAACGACGAGGAGTTCGTGCCCACTTTCCGCGCCAACCTGTTCCTGGAAGGCGAACACCTGCCCATCGTCAGCGAAATCGCCGACCCGGACGCAAGCTGGGAAGGGCGCGCGAAGCTCACCGTCCGCGTGCTTGACCCGCGCACTTTCGAGAAAATGCCCCTGCAGCCCGGCGAGCGCTTCAAGCCGGGGCAGTACGTCATGACCGACGAGCGCAGCGGCACCGTCTTTCAAGTGCTGCTGATGCGCCGCCACAACCTGCACAACCCGTACCTCGACCTGCCCGAAGACGCCCGCAGCGTCTTCGACTTCGACCGCCAGGCCATGCAGCGTTTTGAAAACGCGCCCTGGGACGTGCGACTCATGCTGGCCGACCACGGCTTTGACCCGCTGCTCGGCGCGCTCGCGGCCTGCAAGTTATGCGACGCGTTTCTGCGCTTCGCGGGCGGCATCGGCATTGACCTGGAAACAGGGCTTGCGGTCCAGGGCGGCGACTGGCGCAACGAAGCGCCGCAGGGCATGGATATCCGCAAGCACGTCGTCGTGCGCGCCGTCGAATCCGGCAACGGGCGCTATCACCTGCGCACCTGGGGATTGTGCAAGTTCCTGCGTGCGGAACTGGAAGTGCGCGAGTTGCCGATCGAACTGGTCGAAGGCGCGCGCGCACTGCTGGTGGACGCCGCCGAGCAGGCCGCGCGCGGCGAAATTTACCGCGAGGGCGACCTTGTAGGATCGCCGCGCCAGCCCATGATGTTGATTGGAGGGCGCGACAGCGGGGACGATACCGCAACGCGCGAAGTGTTTGAACTGGTAGATGTGAACGCCGGTCGGGAGCCGGTGCGGTCAGGCGCGGTGCGCGGCATCCAGGCACTGGCGCGGATGGAAAGTTAGCTGGGCGAATGCAGCATCAGGACGAAGATCTGGTTCAGGCAAGAATCCTCGAGGCCGGCATGGCCCTCGAGCCCGCCACTCCGTTCCTTGAACTGGCCATCACCGATCTGACTCCCGGCGAACGCACGCAAGCCGAGGCCTTCTGCGCCAACGCGCCAAGCCTTTACGGCTACGAGCGTGACCTGGAGCGAATTTTCATGGTGCTCGACCTCGCCGTCAGCGCCATCCAGGCCGACCCGACGTTCGGCGGCGGCTACGCGCTGTCCGCGGCCTGCATCTATCGACTGGGCGTGCTGGACATCGACGTGTACGACTCGCGCGCCCTGACCGCCTCGATTCCCTGGGCCTTCCGGGCCATCAAAATGGACCCGGAGAATGAGGCCGGCTGGGAAGCCTACGTCGAAACCCACTGCTACAAAGGCGATTTCACGACCGCTGAAAACGCACTCGGAGAAATCTACCAGCGCTTCGGCGACAACGACCTGTACGCCCGCACGGCGTTTCTGTACTTCCGCCTGCAAGGCGACACCGCCCAGGCCGTCAACTGGGGCGCGCTTGCCTGGCAGACCGAATGGGACACGATTCGCCTGGTGCACACCCTGTTCGCCCTGGGGCACCTGTACCGCGACGTCGGCGAATTCAGCAAGGCCGCCGACGCGTACCGCGTCATCACGGAGCGCGACCACAACAACGCATGGGCTTATCATTACCTTGCCAGGAGCCTCGCGGAACTGGGCGATTACGCGGCGGCCCTTGATGCCAACCAGCGTGCCGTAAAGCTGGGTCAACTGCACGAATTCCGGGCCTTCCACGAAGACCTCAAGCGTGGTCACGGGCGCGCGCGCATGGGTGCCACCAACGCACCAACCCGCGGAACCGGAATGTACGCCAAACCGCCCGTGGTGCCCGCACCCCCGCCGGCATCCGGCAAAATTGTAGCCGCACCTCCGCCCGCAAGCGGCAAGGTGGTCCCGGCACCGCCCTCCAGGCGAGAAGAGATCGTACCGGCCCCTCCGGCGAAAGGGCCCGCGAAACGACCATCCACCCGGCAGATTCCCGCGCCGCCACAAACCCGAAAAGTACAAGCACCCCCACCGGCGAAAAAGACCGTCGCGCCACCACCAGCGAAACGCCCGCCGCCAAAGAAGAAACCCTGAATGCCGAAGCCCGCCGATGACTCGGCGGACTTCGCGGTGTGGGGAGTGGCTATCCGGCAACCAGAACCAGCATCCCCAGCACGAAAGCCCATATCAGGATGAGCGGGATGCTCCAGGCGATGCCAATCCAGGCGCATACTCGCGTGGTCGTCACGTTCGTGCTGTCTGTTGGCGGGCGCTTGCCGGTGCTGATGAAGTGCTCCACCCGCTTCGCGCGGGTCAACGCCGAAGGGCCGGTGAACAGCCCGACCGGAATGCCCAGCATGACCGTCAGCACCATGCCGACTATTGCCAGCGGCACCATGCCGTCATCGGGGGCGATGGCGGCGGGGCGGGGACAAACAGGCGCACCGTTCGGCGTGTAGCTCGACGCATAGGGTATATAGGCGGACGGCGGCACCTTCATGTAGACGTTGTCGCCCGTCTCAACCAGAGACTGCTGCTTGATTGGGTTCAGAAAGCGTACCGGCTTGCGGGTGGCGGTTTTCATTGGTCGTCCTCTCGTATCGTCCACACTTACAGTGAACGACATCGAGGCCACCGCTGCGATTACGATGCAACGGATCGTTTGTAACGCGGCTACTCTGGCTGGGTCGGCGCGTGGGGCGTGCGCGGCGGGTCGTAGGCGTCCATGAATGCCACGACCGCGCCCGCTGGCCACAGCACGGCGAACGCAAACAGCAGCACCGCCAGCATGGCGCCGATGTTGCGCTGGGTTTTGCCGAGACGGGTGATCGCCAGGGCGGCGCCCCAGATCACCACCGGGATGACAACCCCCCAGGTCCCCCATTGGGCATACATCAGCGCGAACGGCGACAACTCAAGCCCGAAGAACTCCGCGTTCTCGCGCCCGTTCCCAACGTGGTACAGCGCGTAGCCGTAGCCGAACAGCGCCGCCGTGAAAGCCAGCAGCAGCATGAACATCAGCCCGCTCTGCGATTTCTTCTCGGCCTGCTTCCTGAGTTCTTCAGCGCCCATGGTATCACTCCACCAAGTAGAACTTTTCCAGACCTTCGCGCAGGTTACCGATCTGGATCAGTCGAAATCCCTCCGGCGCGCGGACGTTTTCTCCGCGCAGTTTCGGCACGACCGCTTGCGTGAACCCGAGTCGCGAAGCCTCATCCAGCCTGCCCTGCATGTGCGTCACGGTGCGCACTTCGCCCGCTAGACCGACCTCGCCGATAAACACCGTCGCAGGCGGCAGCTTCACTTCCTGCGCTGAACTTGCGACGGCGAAGCAGGCCGCCAGGTCAGCGCCTGGCTCATCAACGACCACGCCACCCACCACGTTCATGTAGGCTTCCATCTGGGAGAGTTTCAGCCCGGCACGCCTCTCCAGCACTGCCAGCAGCATGTGGGCACGGTTCTGGTCCAGCCCCGTCACGCGTCTGCGCGGTGAGGACATGGGCGACGGACTTACCAGCGCCTGCACCTCCACCAATAGCACACGCGTGCCCTCCGCGGCGGGGAGGATCGCGCAGCCGCTGCGGGTGTTGTCGTACTCATCGAGGAAAACTTTGCTGGCGTTTTCAACTTCGACCAGCCCCTCCTGGCGCATCTCAAACACACCAAGCTCACCGGTGCTGCCGAAGCGGTTCTTGCTCGCGCGCAAAAGCCTGTACGCTTGAAACTTCTCGCCTTCAAAATTCAGCACCGTGTCCACCATGTGCTCCAGTGTCCGCGGCCCGGCGACCGTGCCTTCCTTCGTGACGTGCCCGACGAGGATCACCGGCATGTTCATCGACTTCGCCTGCATGATGATACCGGCCGCGCACTCGCGCACCTGGCCGACACTGCCCGGGGCGCTAGGCAGCTCGGAGTCATACAGAGTCTGCACGGAGTCGATGATGCATAGCGCAGGCTCAAGCTCCTTGATGTGGTTGCGGATCGCGTCCAGCATGGTTTCGGCGACGACAAACAGCTCGTTGCCCAGACAGTCCAGACGCTCGGCCCGCAGCTTGACCTGTTCAGGCGATTCCTCGCCCGTCACGTACAGCACGGCTTTGCCGGTAGCCTTCGCAAACCTGTGGGCGGCCTGCAAGGTCAGGGTGCTCTTGCCGATGCCGGGGTCACCCGCCAGCAGCACGGCTGAGCCCGGGACAATGCCGCCGCCCAGCACGCGATCAAGCTCACCGATGCCGGTGCCGATGCGGGATGACTTGAGGGGCTGAACTTCATGAATGCGCTGGGGCTTGGTCGGTGTGTTTAGTGCCGCGCGCCGCGAAGGGCGCACCTTTGACACGTCAAGTTCTTCAACGAAAGAGTTCCAGGCGTTGCAGCCAGGGCACTTACCCATCCACTTGGGCGAGTTGTGCCCGCACTCCTTACACGCGAATACCAGTTTGGACTTTTTGGCCATGGGGCGATGATCGATGATCAACGATCAATGTGCAATGATCCCGATTCCGCACATTGATCGCCAACAATTGGAATTTACGGCTCCTGGTAGCCCTTCCAGTAGCCGCTGGGGCTGGGGCCGATATCGCTGGGATACTGCACGTTGCCTTCGATGACGACGTCCGCGCCGACGGTGCGGGTCTTCACGTGATCGAAGGTAATGGCGCGCTCGACGTCGGGCACGCCGGGGCCTTCGACTGGCGTGGTCGCTTCTTCGCCGCCGAAGATCTTGGGCGCGAGAAAAATCTTCACCCGGTCGATGGCGCGCTCCTGGAAAGCGGTCGCGAACAGACCGCCGCCCCCTTCGATGATCGCGCTGATCACCCCGCGTTCACCCAGGTCGTGCAGAATTTCGTGCCAGCGCAATCTGTTGCCGTGTTTCGGCAGCATGATCAGGTACACGCCCGCCGCTTCAAGCTGCTTCTGTTTTTCTGCGGGCGCGTCCTCGGCGCAGTAAATAAACACAGGCGAATCGCCGGCCGTCGTGACCAGCTTGCGGTCCATCGAGATCAGCAAATCCCGGTCGATCACGACGCGCAAAGGTTGCCGCCCCACGTCGCCGCGCGCGGTTAACAGCGGGTCGTCGCGCTCGACGGTGCCTGTACCCACGATTAGCGCGCCTGTGCAGCCGCGGTCATAGTGGACCTCGCGGCGTGAGGCCTCACTGCTGATCCAGCGGGCGTCGCCGCTGCGGGTGGCGATCTTGCCGTCGAAAGTCATGGCCCACTTGGCTGTCACCAGCGGGCGACCGCGTTCCGTGTGCGCGAAGTAGGCGGCGTTCAACTCATGGGCTTCTTCTGCGCACTCGCCCACGGTGACGTCAATGCCTGCCTCGGCAAGCATCTGGATGCCGCGGCCCATGACGCTGATGTGCGGGTCCTTCATTGCAACGACAACACGCGCGATGCCGGCCTTGATGAGTTGCGGCACGCAGGCGGGAGTTTTTTTGCCGTCGTACTCCGTGCAGCACGGCTCAAGGGTGACGTACATGGTGGCGTTCTGCGCCTTTTCGCCAGCCATGCGCAGCGCGTTGACCTCGGCGTGCGCGCCGCCGAACTCCTCATGAAAGCCCTCACCTACGATCTGGTTATCCTTCACGATCACCGCGCCAACCATGGGGTTGGGGGCGACGTAGGGTTGCCCTCGGCGCGCGAGTTCGAGGGCTCGCCACATGAATCGGCGGTCCTGGGCCATAACAAGTTACCTGTCGGGGAACGCCTTATATCGCAGGGCGACTGCGCCGAACAGGGATATCGGGCGTGGGG